>DAHWKJ010000015.1 GCA_027343695.1 Sulfobacillus sp.
GTCGTATTTTTGTTGGCGTGTGGGGCAAACGAGGGGATGGCTTTGCCATCCATGGCCAGTTGCTCCGCGAAAGACGGCAAAGACTGTCGTAGGGCTTCGACGAGGGCATCAAACATCTGATCGAGTTGGGCTTCGTATGGGAGAAGGCGCTGCAAAAATCGCGTATAGACCGAGGGGGGTGGAACCACGGCGGGGCGAAACCCACATAGGTGGCGCAGTTGGCCGTTGCGTAAGAGTTCGCGGCGCAAGGTCTCGATCGTCGGATGCTGAAAGACGATACCCGCGAGCAAGGAATTCCACATCGCACGGATGGGATAATCATTGCGACCCTTGCCGCGGTCTCGTTCTAAACACTGCATTAGCGACTCATCCGGCAGCGCGTCGAAGACGAGTTGCAGCCGTTCGAGGTCCCCCAAGGGTTCGACCTGCTCCCAAGAAAAAAATGCTAATTGCGGAATTTTTGCCATGCGTGTTCCTCCTCGGTAGTGAAACGTCTCCCTTAGCGTTCGCCATCGATCCGGCAGATTCCTTTACCCGCCGAATTTTTCTTGAGTCCGGCCGAGCGTTGGAGAATCGGGTGCAAAGGCCGAAATTTTGGGCAAAGGGCCGGCACGGGATGACTCGTCATCCCAAACGACCGTGCCCGAGTACTTCCGCGAAGCATGGGCAGGCCATTTCCGTCCGTGCATTCCGCCATCCATCCAGCACCCAATGGTCTACCACGGCTATCTGTACCCGACATTGGATGCCGGTGCTGTGTAGGTCGGTCCAATCCCCACGCCCAACGATTGGGGGGGAATTTTCATCAAGCCCCGCCGCGCCCGCGAGAAACCCGCATGTTTTCGTAAACAATTGGGGGAAAGTCAAATTCGTCTGGCCCGAAACCCCTTGCTCAGCGCTTGTTTTACAACAACAGAAATAGCTCATGGTATTCTTTGGATGAATGCGAACCATGAACGCATCTACGGGAGGATCTTACGAGTCATCCTCTACAGGGGCCGTGGTTCTCGCATGGCCATCACGCAAATGCAAGATTAATTTGCCAACATGACTTTGACGTAATGAGAACGAGGAGGGACCCTTATGAGGGCATCGATCGTCTGTGCGCCCTTTCCCATGACCTTCGACGTGGCGGAGAACCTGCATCGGATGGTGGAACTCTTGGAACCCTGCAACGCCCACGACGTGGTGGTGTTTCCCGAGGCATCGCTGTCGGGGTATTCTGATGACATCACATTTCTTGCAGGAATCGACCAAAACCAGGTGAGTGACGGGCTGAAGACGTTGCATGCGGTCGCGGGTGAAAGGAATCTTCACGTGTTTGTTGGCGCCTGTCGGGGAGGACGAGCAGGGATGGCGGAACCAAGCCTATTACCTCGCGCCGACCGGAGAACGGGAGGTGTACAACAAGGCCAACTTGGCGACCCATGAACGGGGCCATCTAATACCCGGAGATAGCTTGCCCATCTTTCATCTCAAGCTTCCCCAGGGGGTTCTGCGGGTCGCGGTGCAGTTATGTCGGGAACTGCGATTCCCGGGTCAATGGCGCGTGTTGTCGGAAGCCAATGCAGAACTTTTCGTGTATATGACCCACCTCATCGACGATGAATTGCATCGGCCGGTGTGGAGAAGTCACCTCATCAGCCGGGCCGCCGAGAACCAGCGTTGGATCGCCGCTGTAAACGTGGCCCATCCGGTGCAACGGTGCCCATCCATGTTGATCGACCCCTCCGGCTTGGTCATTCACGAAACCGTGTCTGAGCATGCCTGCCGGATGCGCGCCGAGATTGACACCAACGCCGTGTCCAATTGGTATCTGAATCAACGCCGCACCGATTTGACGCGACGGGGCAGCAACCCGGAATGATGCGAGATCAACCGGAGACACGGTGTTAAATGGCCGTTCGCGTGGCACTGAATACAGTCACGACTCTCCCCTTGAAACCATTATTTACAGTGGTCTCCGACCTGCATGTGGAAGCTGTGTGGCATTGGCAATCCCGAGAGCCAAACGTAGACGGCATGGCCACGTCGCCCATTGGGTCAACTTGCACGTCCGTGTGTTTACCAGGGGGCTTGATGGTTGGGGAGCCGCGGCCCACAAGGCTTAACCTTGCTGATCAAGAGCAATTTGCGGGCGTAACTGCACTAAGCGTGCGGCACATGATTGAGTCGTTTCGTCCCTAACGTTATCTTGGTTTTCACAAGATTGTTATGATGGGACTGTCCTGCAAGAGGCTTGGTGTAGAAGGCTTAATTGGAGGGGACTTCATGTCTGGATATATCATGGACTTACGAAAGGTTGTCGGGTCGAGACCGCTGATAATGCCTGCTGCAGGTGTCGTCATTGTTAACTCGGATGGTCAAATACTTCTGCAACAGCGAACGGATAATGAATGTTGGGGAATACCTGGGGGTTCGATGGACCTCGGGGAGAGTTTCGAAGACACCGCCAGACGCGAAGTGCGGGAAGAGACGGGATTAGAGGTAGGCAAACTCGAATTGTTGTACGTGAATTCGGGAAAAGACGCATTTTACGAGTATCCGAATGGTGACCAAGTGTATGGGGCAGCCGTGGTTTTTACCACGACCGAATTTACGGGGACAGTAAAGCTCGATCCAGACGAGACTTTGGACTTACGATGGTTCCTTCCCAAAAGCATTCCCACGAACATTAACCCGCCTGACAGACCCATAATAGATTCCTACGTGAAACACAAAGGACAGGTTCTTTAGCCGCTATCCATATCTAATGTCTCAACGGCGACGGAACCAAGATGGACGGTGCCCGTTGAAAGACCAATTGCACAGAGCCTTGCGTGCGAGTCATTGGCTCTCATCGTACTGCACAGTTTTTGGGGCGGTCTTTGCCAGATGATAACCAGCTGGTGCCTGGAAGTGGGCGAGCTGCGATGGTTGCGCTTGATGGACGGCTCTTACTCCACCACCCTGATGATAAACCATGGGTTCTTCATCGCGGCTGAACGGATCCGGGAACCGCTTAAGGAACTCTCGGGGGCGTAAGTCCCGGAGGGCTTTGGGATGGATAACGAGTATTAACCGTCATGGAGTCTCGGCGAGGTGAGACAGGAAGCACCTGGGAATGGAGGGCGACAGGGTGACCGGGTATTCTTATCGACCGCTGCGTCTGCCTGCTGATGGAGCAATGCTCGACCAACCGAACACCTCGTTCGAAGGCAACAGCGTCTATGCGGTATCGGTGGCGGATCACGGTATTGCCTGGCGTCTTGAGCAAGCGCCACCGTTCACGAAAACCTACGACCTGTCCGAGTGGCGAGTCCGGACCGTCTATGGGATCAGGGATGGGTGGCTGAGACGACCGGACGGATCGTCGGTTTCGTGGCTGTCCGTGTGGAAGGTTGGAACAACCGATGCATCGTTGGGTACCTCTACGTGGATTCCGCCTTTCGGCGGCAGGGCATCGCCCGAAATCTACTCCGCCATGCTGCGGAGGCTGGGCAGCAATTGGGAGCCGAACTTGTTTGGTTAGAGGTCACCACTGTGAATGTTGCAGCCATTGCGGCCTATCGTGCGCTTGGATTTCAGATTTGTGGGGTCGACGCTACGCTCTATCAGGGTACGGATGCGGCGACGGAAACCGCTCTGTTTATGGCCCGACCTATTAAGTGAAGTGCTTCCCAATATTATTATTGGCGAAATGGTCCTTTACATGGCTAATGGTCTGCTATTGGGGGAGTTAGTGCCCCTAAGGGGATTCAGAGTAACAGTCCCGGAGCGGTACATGTATCCAGCTCACGTTGGGTCCCACACCAAACGAGTTTAGATATTGTTGTGAGTGCTGCCGGTCTGGTTACGTTCAGACATTTCGCGACGAAAACCGGTTAAGCGTTTGGCCGCGATGGCATAGACTTTATCGTGGTCTCTTGGGCCAATGGCGATAATTTCCATGATGATTTGGGTCTTCTGTATGGGGCGATAGATCACCCGAAGACCCAAGTGTTTGGGTTTGATTTTCGTGAACCCGTGTAACTCACCATGTAACGGCTCGCCAATGCCGTTGGGTCTGATGAGGGGGCCGTTCTTCGCCCGGGCCAGAATCAGGGCGAGGATTGTCTCCTGCTGTTCCTTTTTGTATCCGGTTAAGTCCGCTAGGGCTTGTTGACTAAAGCGTATCTCGACGTTCAATGACGCCAGGATGGCGTTCACGGTGTCTTCGACGCTCGGCATCACTCGTCCTCAACGACGTCGCTTAAGTGAGCGATCCGGTTCGCGTCCAAACCGAGTTCGGCAATCACCTGGGCCAAGGAAATGTCGGCCGGTTCGTCTTTGCGCTCCAGCGCTATCTGGTCCATCGTCTGGTCGATGGCCTCGTCCACGGCCTCTTTATAGTTCAACAATTCCTCGAAAAACTCCAGGTTGGCAATCACGGCCCGGCCATTTTTGTTTCGGGTATTTTGAACGACGAACAATTCATCATTCGTTTTGTCCGCGTACAATTCCAGAATCTCGGCGAGCTTACTCGTTCGAGTTAAGTCTGAGATGTTCAGCACATGATCTTTCACGAATTTCAGGACATCTGACCGTGTGGTTGTCATCGTGGGCACCTCACTTCCTACCTCCGTTTCTCCATAGTATGGATTAGCTACACTGCTTGATACGTATTATTACACAAGGAACGTGTATTAACAACACGATTAACCACACATATCTTCGCGCAGTTAAAAGCGGCAACTTGGATGGGGCCGGCCATCAGGAAAAAACCAAGGACGGAGCCGCGGTCTTTCTTGCAGGGAATTTTGTTTCACGGCGCAACTTTTCATGAGGCTGATCAGGGAGTTTCGGGGGCGTTAGTACAGTAAGAGATGCCTTCGGACCCACCCGTTCTGATCGGTTTGCCGCATCTAGAAAAGTGGGTCCAATCAACATCGAACCGTTCTGATGGCATTCAAGCGCAAAACCCGTTGATCCATCACAAAATCCTCATACCCCCAAAAACTCGGCATCATCCCGACATGGATCAATAACACCGTGAGCATCCCACAGGGTGTGACTGTCCAGGCCATAGCCGGTGCCCCCACATTAGCCATCGAGAACTACCTCGTTCAGGATGGCTTCTCGTGGGCGGCGCAAGCCCAAGCGGCTGCGGGTTCTCCGATCCAATCGGGAGGTTAACGGGGACTCGGGGACATCGGACTCTCACGCTGGTTGCAGCGTTAGCCCAATGACTGGTTCGCCCCGCAACGGCTTCCGCCCAAGCGGGGCGTGCCCATTTGGATCCGCTTGGGCGCCGACGCGCTGCGCAGCGACCGCGCCGGGCGGGGGTTAGGGACCATTTTGTGATCACAAAAAAGCAGGACTTCCCCCCGCCCATCGCGAACCCTTGGTATGGTGATGAGAACCCCATGCCCAACCGTGTGAAAGACCCCTACGCTGTCGAACCCCGACGCCTGCCCTCGGGCCGTTGGAAAGGCCGGGTGGTGCGCTACGACTCCGACACAGGGAAGCGGCACGAACTGACCCAGACCTTCGACACCAAACGCGAAGCGAAACAGTGGGCCGAAACCGAAGCGGCCAAGTACCGAGAAGATCCCAACCGGAAGCCGCCGAGCGCCGAGACGTTTGCTTCGTTCTTTAAGAAATGGCTTGATACCACGGCGGCTGGACGGGTTCGGGATACGACCCTGTTGACCTATCAGCGGTATGCGGCGCCGTTGTTGGCGACGATGGGCTCAAGGCCCCTCAAATCCCTAACGCCGGGAGACTTCCGGGGGTTGTATGCGGACATGCTCAAAGCTGGCAAAGCCACCAGTACGGTTCACCATACGCATGTCGTCGCGCATAGTGCGCTCGATGAGGCAGTAAACTCGGGGTTGATCCCCTTTAATCCCACCGACCGCGTGAAACCGCCTCGTGTGGTGTCCCCCGAATTTGTGCCACCGACCGTCGAGGAATCGCAAGATTTACTGGCCGCCGCCGAGACGGATCGATTGAAGGGACTCTGGTGGTTTGTCGCGTTGACTGGATGTCGGCGGGGCGAAGCCATTGCCTTGAAATGGACGGACATCGACCGTGGTCAGCGTACCGCCCTAATTCAGCGGACGGCGGCTGAATTCAACATGCTACTGACGGTCCACGACACCAAAACGGCCAAGGGCCGCCGAACCATTGCCCTCTCGCCATACTTGCTGAATATCTTGGACGAACATCGTGAGCGCCAACAGTTGGAACGCGAGTTCTTTGGATCGGAGTGGAATCGGGAGGGGTGGGTTTTTCCGAGTGAGCGGGGCAACATGTTCTGGCCCACCAATGTCAGTGCGCTCTGGCGGCGGCTTCGAGACCGGGCTGGCATGGGAAGGACTATACGTTTGCATGATCTGCGCCATGCCATGGCCACCGCCTGGTTGATCGCGGGCGTCCCGGTAAAAGTCGTGTCCGAGCGGTTGGGTCACGCGAGCATTTCGATTACGTTGCAGATTTACGGGCATGTTTTGCGGAACATGCAGCACGACGCCGCCGAGCAGATGGACGCCACGTTTTTGGAAACGGGCCGCAGATGGGCCGCAGAAGACTCCCAAAACGCCTCCGAACTTGCTACGACGAGACCTGACATTCCATGACACTGATAAACTGGAAACCAGCATGAACAGCGGTTTTCGGGACCATTGAGAGTCACAGATTGAGACACTTTATGACCCAAAAAACGGCGACTTCTTGGACTTCAAATCCAATGGTCGGCCTCAGAGGTCGACGGCGGGTTCGATTCCCACATACTCCCGCCAAAGCTAATCCCCGAAAGGCTTCCGAGGATCGGAGGCCATTTTCTTTTACCTTCAAAATACCCAAAAATCGCCAGTTTATTCCGCCCGTCACCACGAGCCGTCACCAAGAGAGTGCGGAGCCGAAAGACCGCAGCAAATTCCAGTGACAGTAGAGACGCTCCGAGCGATTGTAACGGCAAGAAATTCCAGATTTGCTACCAAGAATTCTGATGCGTCAATGAGCGAGTCGTGGCAAACTTCTCGGGTGTATTTCACAGGTTCGAAGTATGCGGACATACATCACGATGTATAATGAATACATAGACTGATGGGAGAGCCATGAGTCGTTGGCACTATGGCCCACATAGCAAGGAGGATGGCATGCAGCGGACCAACATTTATCTGGACGAGGACCAGTTACGACTCCTCAAACATCTGGCTGCCGAAGAGAATAAGCCGGTGGCCGATTTTGTTCGGCAAGCGGTGGACCAGTTCTTGCGCAGTCGATTAGAAAACGATGTGATGTGGCAAAGCGATATGACGGCCCTCATCGAGCGGGTGCGTAGCCGCGTGTCTCCCGCCATCGATCCCGACGAAATTGAGCGCGACATCCGCGAGGCGAGACACGACGTGAGAACCCGACGACGATGAACGCGGTCATTGATACCAACGTCTGGATTTCGGGATTGATTAACCGGAACGGAATGCCGGCGCGAGTGCTGGACGCCTATCGAGATTTGCGGTTTACCGTTGTCACCAGTGAGCCCCTGTTGGAAGAGCTGGTGGAAGTTCTCCGACGGCCCAAGATCGTGCGGAAATACGGCGTGACGGCTGAAGACGTTCAGGCCCTACAGGAACTTCTGAGGAGACATGCCGTCTTTGTCCCTATCCATCACACGGTCTGTGTATGCCGGGATCCCGATGACAATGTGGTGATCGAGACGGCGGAAAGGGGCCAGGCCCAGTTGTTGGTCAGTGGGGATGCGGATTTGTGGGAGGCGGAGGAGGTGCAGGCCTACCTCCGCGACCAGCGAATTCACGTGCTCACTCCCAAGGAGTTTGTGAACAAGATTGGCATTCTCGGTTGATAAGACCGCGACTTCTCGGTAGCTCTCGAACTACGGCCGTTGAAATTTTGGGAGTGAGCGTTGCCCGCCGCGGGGCTGTCGTCATGTAGGCAAATCCGGATTGGATGATTGATCGGGAGCAGGTAGTCCCTGGTGCACTAAAGGGCCGGATAACATTATTCGTATCGTTAAGTATAAGCCGGTTATCAGCTACGCTCGGTCCGCATCCTAGAACCCGTCCCATAGGACACGACGGGCATGGATTGCCCCGATTGACTTTTCTCACGAGTCGGTGCCAGCATAGATTCGAGGAGGTGGGCGTATGCCCCATGAGTTTTTGCGTCGACTGCCGCGTTGTTCTGTGGCGTGAAGCCCGTGCCCAAGTTTACCCGGGCGCGATACCTGAGACCGTGATTTGGAAGGCAGGACACCTGTCTTCCGTCAAGGTCGGAGGCCTTCCCGGCGTGGCGTCGTCCGGCGGTGAGCGCTTGAACGTGGAATGGTTCTACTTGGTGCGGAGCCCGCGACGGGAAGTGGGTTTTTAGACCTAAAACCCAAGGGGGCGCGTTGATGACATCGTCAAAGTCAAAGACTTGCGAAGTCCCGTGGTTGGTCCTCCAGGACCTCCCCGACGACTTGGTGGAGGCGGTCGCCGACTTCGTGCAATCCCTTCTCTTGCGGCATGTCGTGCCGGACACGGCCAGGCTCTCCGAAGCGACACTGGCGGTCGCGTGGCTGACCTCAGACGAGGATGAGGCATGGAAAGGTTTGTAGCGGGAGATGTGGTCGTGCCGTTCCCGTTCATGAATTTCGGATACCCACGAATTGTCGGCTATGGGGTGAAGACAAGCCATACCAAGGGCAATCTCTTGGGACTTAGGTTTCTGGCGGAACACGAATCTGATTGTGGTGACCCCCATAAAACGATAGATGCGGAGGCGCGGTCCTGATGCGCACGGGTATCTGATCGTCAAGATTGGGCAATATATCGTTCTCTCCTACCATCACGTTTAGAATGCGCACGCTATAAGG
>DAHWKJ010000031.1 GCA_027343695.1 Sulfobacillus sp.
TTGTTTGGAGAAACCAAAACCCTGGATACCTTGCGGAGCACATTACAAAACACGCAAGATGCCATGCTGAATTGGGTGCGTGCCCACCACGATGAGCATGGCAGCGCCGAAGATCCCATGCATGAAGCTGGTCAATTTCGGCGCGAATGGTACGAGCGGATTAAGCCGCACCTGCAAACCCCGATGCGCGCCTTTTTGTGCCCCGTCCTCGATACCCTGTCCCACCACGCGCCCATGAAGCGTAAAGACCTGTTGCTGGCCATGGAGCCCTTGGTTCGTCCCATGCTAAACCACCGGGACCAAGAACTCCTGCAAAGACCCCACATCGCGCGTTGGCACAATACCGTGACGCATACGCTATTACGAGCCGAAGAGCATCAATTGGTCACTAAAGTCGTGCGCGGCTACTGGGAAATTACGCCTCAGGGCGAAGCGTATCTATTCAGCCGGTGCGTAGGGCCCGACCACACCGACCAGCATCGGGTCGCGATCGGAACCGTACGCGACCGCGGGCCGGATCTACGCGGCACATAGCGACTACACCCGATGACCCGTAAGACCATTGAGCACAATCTGGGTGATTCCATCCAGGCGGGAGTGCAGAGACTCGGATAATCGAGAGGGACGTGACGCATGATAATTGTGGCCAATCTCGCACGATATAACGATCCCTATGCCTAAGCGATGCGCACCAAGACCCACTCGCACTGCGGCTGAGTCGCGAAAGAAGCCCAATCGGGATTGACCCATCACCGCTGTTGCGGCCAGGTAAAATCGAAAGAAACGAGGAATCGCCCATGCGTCGTCTGACCATATATTTAGGAATCGCCTTATTAGTGGCGGTTTTGGCCTTACAAAATCGCCAAGGCCTCCGATTACACATCTTTTTCTGGACGATACCCGCGGTATCCGTCTCACTCATTGTGCTGGGTAGTACGTTGTTAGGGGCCTTACTCGGGGTATCGTTTAGAATTTACGACCACGTCCGCCCGCTTAAAAGGCAGCGCAAGGAACCCGACACTGCTAATCCGGAGCCCGTAGCCGAGACCAAATCCCAGGAGTAGGATATATCGTATATTTATGCGTTAAGCTGCCTCCAGCGCTGCGTGCAATCTCGCTAATTAATCTATATAACGCATTATTT
The DNA here is from genome assembly GCA_027343695.1 of Sulfobacillus sp. Taxonomy (GTDB): domain Bacteria; phylum Bacillota; class Sulfobacillia; order Sulfobacillales; family Sulfobacillaceae; genus JAKADJ01. The sequence goes on from DAHWKJ010000031.1 coordinate 1,145, forward strand.
CAGCGAACTAAGGGGGATTTCATAATACGAATTAATATGCGTAAATCCCCTAAACGTTAGCATTTTGTGGTAAGCTTAGGGTGTTCGATACTCATCCGAGATGATTTGCTCACCTTGGACTCTACCGTTTGAGGTTTACCTGAGATTCAGGCCACGGAGGCACATCATGCAAGATCCCCACGCAATGACGCGTACACCCTTACCATTGAACAGGACAAGACCGAACCACCGAACCGCCGAAATTCATTGTCCACCCGTCCCGTAAGTATCCCGAGTCGGAGCCAGACGAAAATTCCTGGGATTACTATCTGACCCCCAGGCTACCCCCAAGGACACGCATGCATTAAGCACCACATCGTCTTCAGGAATCGCTCCCGAAGAATGGGCCGAACGTTTGAGCCTCGATCCACTGATCGTCGAGACCGACCACACTAGTGTTTCATCGAATCCCGGTTAGACCGCAGCCACGATAATCTGCAGGCACTGGACGACTGTCCGTGTGTCTAACCCATCCATCAAAAACCAGGAGGCAACACATTATGGACCGCAAGGACAAGTTCTCTGTAGACGTTACCACGCCGACCTCCAACAAGACGCCTGGCACTAAAAAATCCATGGAAAATCTGGGTGCCCAGGTTGGTCAGACCCTAGACCAGGCCGCAAAAACCCCCGAGCGGGTTCTCAACTCTACCCGTACTAAGATCGTCCAGATGCGTGCCAAAGGCGCGCGAACGGTGCGGCACATCGGGACTAAAGTGTCCGAACGCATCGATCCGGACCACCAATGAACCCCAAGATCCCGGATCGTGTCCGATCCCGCCAGAACAGTTCGGTCGGGTCAACTCGCTCACACCATGCAAGCCTAACTGGGTTCCGCCCAAGCCTTATCCGAAGCACACAGGGTTCCCCGAGAACCCTGTGACGCCGCCTCGCCTGATCGGTCTCAAATGACACCGCACTCGCCAATCGTAAGCCGATTTCCCGGGAAAAAATGGAGGTAGCACCATGCAAGATTATCAAGTCCCAGAAAGCCAAGTTCCAAGAGAACCCGGTATCCCGCACCCCAATTCACCCGCGTCACCGTTGGCCCCTAAAGGGAATCGGGCCTCCCCGAGCAACGGGTATCTCGTAGCCGGCATCTTGGCGCTCGCGACCCTTGGATCGGTGTGGGCCGTGTGGTCGCTATGGCCTCTCGTCGTGGTGGTGGGCAGAACACCCCGGTGACACTCCCCGATAGACGCGACTTTCACCGGGTCGGCATACTCGAACCGTTCGACGACCCGTCTCATACCGAGACGGGTTTTGGTGTAGCCTAATATCGTCGTTTCTAAAAACATCCTGGCCATCTGGGCTGTCGTTAAACACCCCCATGCCTCCACGTACCGAGCCCGCATGCTTATGGTTCGAGGGAGCCCCTCTTTATCGGAAAACCGAAGGCCTAGGGCAGGCCCTCTCAAGCTTCGATTGCAGGTTGTAGCACAATCATCGACAACGGTGGCAGCGTGAGCGTCAGGGAATAGGGAAATCCTTGGTACGGCTCCCTCAGTGCCATAACGGTTCCGAGATTGCCCATGCCGCCTCCCTGATAGACCGCAGCATCGCTATTGAGGCGTTCATCCCAAGGCCCTCCTTCGGGTACTCCCATCTGATATCCTAGGCGCGGAATCGAGGTCCAATTAAATACCGCCAGAACCGGCGACCCGGTTCGACTAAGCCGCAAGAACGCTAGAACCGACCACAGTTCATCCTCGTGTTTGACCCAACGAAAGCCTTCGGGCCGACAATCGCCTTCGAACAACGCCGGGGTCTCCCGATAGAGATGGTTACAATCTCTCACCCAGTCCATAATCCCTTGGTGGAGCGGCTGATTCAGAAGGTGCCAATCGAGCGACTGATCGTGATTCCATTCCCGCTCTTGGCCGAATTCCTGACCCATGAACAATAGCTTTTTCCCAGGCGTGGCCATCTGGTAGCCGAGCAGAAGGCGCAACGTAGCCGCCTTTTCCCATTCGGACCCGCTTGTCTTGCCCCATAATGAGCCTTTGCCGTGGACCACTTCGTCGTGAGACAGCGGTAACACAAAGTTTTCCGAGAAGGCGTAGGCGGGACGAAACGTCAGATCCCGGTGATGATAGCGACGAAACACGGGATCTTTCCCGACATAGTGAAGCGTGTCATGCATCCACCCCATGTCCCATTTATAGCCAAACCCCAAGCCATTGGCGTCTACGGAGCGCGTCACCCCCGGCCATGCCGTGGACTCCTCGGCCATCATCGCGATCCCTTCAACTGCCCCGTAAATCGAGCGGTTCAAATCTTGCAGCCAATGAATGGCTTCCAGATTCTCGCGACCGCCTTGATGGTTCGCAATCCATTGACCCGGTTGCCGTGAGTAATCCAAGTACAGCATCGAGGCGACCGCATCCACCCGTAGCGCGTCGGCGTGATATTGTGTGAGCCAAAAATAGGCGTTACTGGTCAGAAAGCTCTGCACTTCATGACGACCGTAATTGAAGATAAAGGTGTTCCAATCAGGATGGACCCCTTTACGCGGGTCCGCATGTTCATAAAGATGGGTCCCATCGAAAAATCCGAGGCCATTCGCGTCGGTGGGGAAATGGGAGGGAACCCAATCTAAAATCACCCCAATCCCCGCTTGGTGCAGTTGGTCGATGAGGAACATGAAATCCTGGGGGGTGCCATACCGGCTGGTGGGCGCAAAATATCCCGTGACCTGATATCCCCACGACCCATAAAAGGGATGTTCCATCACCGGAAGCAATTCCACATGCGTGAATCCGAGTCGGGTCACATGCTGGATTAGCCACGGAGCCAATTCCCGATAGGAGAGCAGTCGATTGCCGTCGCCCCGTCGCCAAGACCCTAAGTGCACTTCATAGATGCTCATGGGCGCGTCGAACTGCCCGGTCCGATGGCGCCGCTGCATCCAATCGCCGTCGCCCCAAGCGTACGCTAAATCCCATACAATGGATGCCGTACCGGGCGCAGACTCGTGAAAGAATCCGACGGGATCCGCTTTTTGCACCCGATAACCGTTCCAGCGCGACTCGATATCAAATCGATAGCGCTCTCCAGGACCCACACCGGGGATGACCGACTGCCATACGCCGCTGCCGTTGGGATCCGGGTCTAGTCGATGAACTCCCGCCTGCCACTCATTAAAATCCCCGATCACCGACACCCCCGACGCGTTGGGCGCCCACACCGCAAACCGCGTCCCCTCGCCGTCTGGCCCTTGTCCCGGGTGCGCCCCGAAAAACTCAAAGAGACGGAGGTCTTTCCCTTGTCCAAATTCGCTCCCTATCTGCTGCCGATGAATATGATCATCTCCCTTGGTGTATCCACGCGTCATCCCAAGCCCCCGCCAGCGAATCGGGCGCCTTCATCAAAGACAAAATGCCTTCTAATGGAATACCTGCCCAATCCGGCCGTTGGTTCAATTCGTAAAACAACTCGTAGAGTGCCTTATCTAACACGTGCGCTCGCAGTAGGCGACGACAGTCGATCTCGTCCCCTGGCAACAACCGGATCGGCTCGACTTGGCGTTGATACGCATACCACAGCGCTTGCACCGCCTCCTGGTACCACCACCAGAGCCACTGGGGGGGCTCCTCGTGCAGCAGAGTCCGTGCGAACGAAGAAATGGCATACTGCAGTGAGCGCATCAAGCCAGCCACATCACGGAGCGGCGAGCGCTTGACCCGCCGTTCCGTGATGGTACGTGCGGGCTCGCCTTCAAAATCGATGAACACGAAGTCGTCATCGGCCACCAATATTTGCCCCAAATGCAAGTCACCATGACCGCGGATTCGTTGGCCCCACTGACGTCCTTCTAAAATGGCATGGAGCTCCTCTAAAATCAGGGTCTCGTGCTCCAAGACTTCTTCTCCGCGCACCCGATCGGCCATCGGCAAAGTCCCCATCGTTCGCCGCAAAAGTTTGAGCGAACGGAGGGCTTGCATCCGCATCGTTTGATATAAAGAGCGCCGATCGAGATCGCTAAACGCTTCGGCCCGAAATTCCGGATGTTCCGGCGATCCCTTAGCCAACACGCCATGCAACTCACCGAGCCGCGATCCCAGGCGGGCCATTTGCGACCAAAAACCTCCGGGTCCCGAAAGGATTTGCGTCAGCGGATGGGGATCGGTATCCCGTAGCGCGTCTTGGCCTGGGCTCTTGATCTCGGTCAGGTGCTGCTGAACATAGTGCCAGGCATCTCCCTGATTGGCCACAAACTGTTGCAAGAAGGTGAGCACCATCGGGTCCCCGGTCTTAGGACGATACTCGACGATGCCTACGGCTTTGGGAGCGTGGGGCCAGCCGGTTTCCGTCAGATAGCGCCCGATTTCCCAATCGGGATGAATTCCGGGCTCCAAACGGCGAAACATCTTTAACATCCATTGGTCCGCCAATCGCGCCGAGGTATTACTTTGGTCGGCCGTTAGCATGCGTACGGGAGCCCCCTGAGGCACCTTCGCCCGCTCCGCCGGCACCGCGTGGACCCGTAACCGGCCCATACCGGGCCGGCGTGCGGCGACGATGAAGTCCCCGAAGCGGCGCGCCATTTCGGCATGACCCAAGGCATCATAGAGTACGCCGAGCGAGTGCCCTTCCGTGTCTTGTACGTGGGCGATCGCCATGCCGCTTTGGAGCACGTGTTCTGGCAGGAGGGTGTCGTCCAAAAGCATCCCGGCCCCGATCACGTACCAATCTAACCCCCCATCGCTAAACGCGACCTGGGTAATAACCAGATAGAGAGGCTCCCCCGCTCCCGGCACAGGCATGACGTCCACGATTCGTATGAACTTAATGCGACGGGCCTTACCCCCGAACCACCGTGCCTGTTGAAAATAGGTGGGTAGCACGGCTTCTAACGATGCCCGTGCGTCAGTCAACACCAAGTCCGACCAGCGTCCCGAGGCGAGGGTCAGTTCGGGCACCCGGTGGACATCCGCCGGGCGCTCGCTCGGCACTGCCACTTCGAGCGAAAAATAGTAAAAGCCATGGGGACCCAAAGAAAACGTGTAGGGCGTATCCGTAATCACCGGAAATTCGACACGTCCAAAGAGTTCTGTCGGCACCCACCCCATAAAGGCACTTAAGTCTAAAGAGACCGACTGCACATAGCGAGATAAGTTTGCTAACACCAATACCGTTTCCTCTTGGTAGCGCCGAATAAAGGCCAACACGGTGCCATTATCCGGGTGCAGAAATTCCAGCGTGCCGCGTCCAAAGGCTTGGGTCCGGCGCCGCAATTCCACCAAGCGACGGGTCCAGTTCCAGAGCGAGTAGGGATTGGACCGCTGCGCCTCTACATTAATGGCCTCATAATGATATTCCGGATCCACCACCACCGGTAAACAGAGGCGTTGAGGGTTGGCTTTGGAAAACCCTGCATTACGATCCCCACTCCATTGGAATGGGGTCCGCACCCCGTCCCGATCCCCCAGATAAATGTTGTCCCCCATTCCAATCTCATTGCCGTAGTAGAGCACCGGGGTACCCGGCAGGGCAAACAGCAGGGCATGCAGCAATTCGATACGGCGTCGATGATTGCCGAGCAAGGGGGCTAAGCGCCGCCGAATCCCCAAGTTGATGCGAGCTTGCGGATCGGTGGCATACACCCGATACATGTAATCCCGTTCTTCATCGGTCACCATTTCGAGTGTTAGTTCATCATGATTGCGCAAAAAGGTGGCCCACTGACAGGTATCGGGAATCTCTGGGGTCTGCTCCAATATGTCCACGATTGGAAATTGGTCTTCCATATAGAGCGCCATAAAGAGACGCGGCATGAGCGGGAAGTGAAACGCCATGTGGCATTCATCGCCCTGACCAAAATAGGTTACCGCGTCCTCGGGCCACTGGTTGGCTTCGGCGAGCAACATGCGTCCGGTAAAGTGGTCGTCGACGTGGCGTCTCAATTCCCGTAAAAACTCATGCGTTTCCGGCAAGTTTTCTGAGGAAGTGCCTTCTCGTTCATACAAATAGGGCACTGCATCGAGCCGCAGACCATCGACCCCCATCTCTAGCCAAAAGTCCACGACTTTTAAGATTTCGCGTCGCACCCGCGGGTTGTCATAATTTAAATCGGGCTGCGACGAGTAAAAACGATGCCAGTAATAAGCGTTGGCTTCCGCATCCCAAGTCCAATTGGACCGCTCATAATCGGGGAATATGAGGCGGGCTTCCCGATACTTGTCGGGGGTGTCGCTCCAGACGTAGTAGTCCCGATGCACACTACCCGGCTTCGCTTTACGCGCTCGTTGAAACCAGGGATGCTGATCCGAGGTATGATTCAGGGCCAGCTCAATTATCACGCGGATATTGCGCTGATGGGCTTGATCTAAAAAAGCCTGAAAATCTTTCAGTGTTCCATAGATAGGATTCACATCCACGTAATTGGAGATATCGTACCCGTCATCGCGCAGGGGTGACGGGAAAAACGGCAACAGCCACACCGCAGTAATCCCGAGTTCCTCGAGATAATCCAGCTTTTCTGCAAGCCCCTTAAAATCTCCCACACCGTCCCCATTACTATCGTAAAAAGTGCGGACATGTAATTCATAAATCACCGCATCTTTGTACCACAACGGATTGGGGTCCGCCATCGTATGCGGTCGTTTGGTGGTCATGATCTGCCTCCCTCAAAACGCCATTGAAAAGCTCTCAATCAGGACTTTGGATTCACCGAAAACAGGTGGGCTGACTGTTTCAGGGGATCGAGCTCCACGTAATTTCTCGGCCCATGCCACACATAGCGACTACCGGTCAAGGCGTCCGACACCACAAAGTCTTCATCCGGTGCGATCCCGAGGTCCTGCAGTGACAGGGTCACAAACCCGGACTGTCGGTAGCGATAATCCATGTTCACGACCATTAGCACCACATCGTCTCCCTCCAAAGAAGCCTTGCTGTAGGCGAGCAGTTGGTCATTGTCTACCGCATGAAACCGGATCGACCGATTATTGGCGAGGGCGGGATGGTGGCGTCGAAATTGATTCACCTGGGTGATCAAAGGCGCCAAACTATCCTGACATTCCCAATCCCAATTAGCGATTCGGTATTTTTCCGAGTCCTCATACTCCTCACCCGGTGTCATGGCGGGGGTCGCCACCATCAATTCAAATACCGGTCCATAAATCCCATAACTAGCGCTCAAGGTGGCCGCCAGAATAAGCCGCGTCACAAACCCGGCCTGCCCCCCCTCCTGTAGCGATTGGGGCAAAATGTCCGGCGTATTGGGCCAAAAACTCGGACGGAAATAATCCACCACGGGGGCGGACACCAACTCTTGGACATATTGGCGCAGTTCACTGGCGGAATTCCGCCAGGTAAAGTAGGTATACGATTGTGAAAACCCCACTTTGGCCAAGTGCTGCATCACCGCGGGGCGCGTAAATGCCTCAGCCAAAAAGACCACCTCGGGGTGTTCCTGTTTCACCTGATCGATAAGCCATTCCCAAAAGTATAAAGACTTCGTATGCGGATTATCCACCCGAAAATAACGCACGCCGTGTCCTATCCAAAATTCCACGACTCCATAAAGAGCTTCCCAAAGACTTTGCCAGGATTCACACTCAAAATCAAAAGGAACAATGTCTTCATATTTTTTGGGCGGATTCTCCGCAAATTGAATACTCCCGTCGGGTCGGATCCGAAACCATTCGGGATGTTCCCGAACCCACGGGTGATCGGGGGAGCATTGAAACGCGAGGTCCAGAGCAATGGAGAGCCCGAGATCCCGAGCCGTCCCGACTAACCGATCAAAATCATCGAACGTGCCCAATTCTGGATGGATGGCCATATGCCCCCCTGCGTCCCCGCCAATTGCCCAGGGACTGCCGGGGTCTCCCGGCTGGGCCGCCTTGGCATTCCGCCGCCCTTTCCGAAAGCTCTCCCCAATGGGATGAATCGGGGGCACATACACCACGGAAAAACCCATATCGGCAATGTAAGGCAACCGTTTGATGACATCGTTCAACGTCCCATGCAAGCCCGGCTGGGACCCGGCTGAGCGGGGGAAGAGTTCATACCAACTGGTGTATTGAGCATCGACCGGATCGACCCAGAGGGGCAGGCCGGGTTCCCCGTCGGGATACTGGGTGGGCGCATGGGGAATGGCCGCGATGTCGTGCATTAAGGTGTCCAATTGACGTAATGCCTGCGGCACGTCGTTGGGCTCGGCAAACCGATCGGTCCACTCGCGAAGCAACCGCGAAACCCGTCGGGACGGGACGGAACCCGCCACCTCCAATACCCGCGTGATGCCTTCCATCCATACCACGGCCGAAATTTCCAAGTCCGCCGCTAAAAAGGAGTGGACATGCGCACGCCACGTTTGATACGGATCGACCCATCCGCGGATCCGATAGGTAAATCGCCCCGGGGTCGGCACCAAAATTTCTGCCTGCCATCGATCATTCTCTAGAAAGATCATGGGCACTTCTTGCCAGGTTCCGTCGCCCTGGCGCCAATCCAATACCGCACTAATCCTGTCATGCCCATCGGCAAAGATGTCGGCTTGGACCGTAAGCGATTCACCCACCACCCGTTTAACGGGATAACGGCCCCGGTCAATCTCAGGATATACCCGACTGATCACCACACGACGTGGTGTCACAGGTCTCGATACTTGCAAAAATTCCTCCTTCCTTTTCGGAATGGACACGCGGTGATGTCGTCGCTAAGAGGTCCCGTCCATCCGAACCAACAGGCCCATCAATTCTGGCCCAACCCAAGTCCGTTGGCCGCCACATGGTATTGAGAAGCGACTAGACCCACAATTTCTTGAAGATAATTACCATCGATCATATCCCGAATCCGCTTTGAAGAAAAGAGCATCCGTCAAACTTTCCCCATGTCGATGCCTATTGGATGTCTGATCGATCGTCGACAATCCTTGCCTCCTCATCGATGTCACAGTTTGTTCCGGTAGGGTTTTACCGCGATCACTCATGGCTGGCCAGATGCAAGCCATGGATCGGCAACATCAAGTCAAATCACAAATGATCCGGAATATGGTAACCTATGGGACATTAGTTCCTCGTAGCATATCGACGACTTAAGGGGATTGGGGTTCGAAAGGCAGGGAATATTTGGCTTCGGAAATGTTTTGGCTATATCGCTTAGCCCATCAGCACCATATCATCACCCAATACCGTGATGCAGAGGGTCTCCGCCAGCGGGCAACGCCAGAACAGATCTTGCCGTTGTTGCGAGCTATGGGAACCCCTTTGGACCAGATTAGCGAAGCTTTTGCTACGCTGAAGGCTCTGCAGGCTATCCGTGCCCAAAAAGGGCCCCCGCCGGTAGCCGTCGCGAGTCCCCACCAATCTGCCAAACTCTTGTGGTCGTTATCGAAAGACTGCACCAAAGTCGAGTACGTGATCACCGACGAGTGGGGTGGATCACGCTCGGGCGGTTTTTCTCCCGGGGAGTTGCCCGGTGCCCCACGGAGTTCTGACGAGGCCTCGGGCACGCGGCAATTTTACTGGGAGTCCCCTCGTCTCGCGGTCGGATACCACACCGTGCAATGGGACTATTGCGGTCAGACCCAGACCACCCTCATCATTGTTGCGCCGCAAGCCGCCCCTACACCGGATGCCTCAGAATGGGGATTATTTTTCCCGCTCTATGCCCTTTCTTCACCGTCCAATTGGGGTGTGGGGAATTTTACCGACCTTGAACGCGTGGCGCATTGGACCCACCAGCGGGGCGGGGGATTCATCGGAACCTTACCCCTCCTGCCCACGTTTCTCGACGAGCAGTATGACCCGAGTCCTTATCGCCCGATTAGCCAACGCTACTGGAATGAGTTTTATTTGGATCCCGATCGCTTGCTACGGGAAGCAGGAAACGCTCCGCCGAGGTCCCCAGAATTCCAACGCGCGTTAGCCGACTTACGCCAATCGACTCGGGTTGACTATCGACGCGGCATGGCTCTCTTTCGGACCCTCGTGGAGCCGCTAGCGTCTGGCCACCGCTCCCAAGCTTTTCAAGAGTGGCTCACTAAACATCCCGCTGTGCATGACTACGCAAGATTTCGCGCCCTATCCGAAATACGACGCACCCCGTGGAACACCTGGCCTCAAGAAGCTGTCGGCAAAGACTTTGCATCGCTGTCTTCGCGAATCCGTTATCACGAGTTCGTGCAGTGGCAGGCCGATCGTGCCCTGAAGGATTTTTCGGAACACGCACAGAGGGTGGGTGGCGGACTCTATCTTGATTTACCGATTGGGGTTCATCCTGACGGCTATGATGCGTGGCGCGAACGCGATCTCTTTGTGCACTCGGTATCGGTAGGCGCCCCACCCGATACATTTTTTGCTAGCGGGCAAAATTGGGGGTTTGAACCGCTCCATCCCGATCGACTGCGGCAGAGCGGCTATCAGTATTTCATTGAAAGCCTCCGACATCACTTACGTTATGCCAAAGTCCTGCGCCTTGACCATGTCATGGGATTTTATCGGAGATTCTTGATTCCAGAATCCCTCAGCGTTAAAGACGGCCTGTATGTGCGGTATCCTGCCGAGGAATTTTATGCCATCATTGACCTAGAAGCTCATCGGAGCGGCACCACCATTGTGGGTGAAAATTTAGGTTTAGTGCCAAAGCCCGTGGATGTGGCGATAAGGCAGCATCATTACTTGGGAACCTGGATTTTCCCCTCCACCACGACCCCGCCGCCAGACGATACCTTGTCTTTGCTGGGAACCCACGATATGCCGCCCTGGGCTGGGTTTTGGCAGGACGCCTCAGAAAGCCAGCGCCAACAGCTTCGAGACTGGCTCGGTGTATCCGATCCCAACGCACAAGCGAGACAAATGCTTCCCGTTATTCTGGAACGCATGGCACGATCGCCGAGCCGATTAGTGATGGTAAATCTTTTAGACCTTACCGGGGAAACGTCGCCCATCAACGTACCGGGATTGGGCAGCGAGAGCAATTGGAGCCGCAAGATGCAAAGGTCCTGGGAAGACCTTAAAGACGATCCAACCATCCATCAATTATTGGAGAGGCTCAATCGCCCCCAAAATCCACCCACGACAGGAGGCCATTCATGATCCCCCAAAAAGAACGACTTGGTGCTCAGTACTTGGGCCAGGGAACCACTGCGTTTCGGGTGTGGGCGCCAGAAGCCTCCACCGTAGAGGTGCATGGCTACCTCGCCTCGGGCGATTGTTTTGAGCGATTAACCGATGAAGGTCACGGCTATTTCTCGGGATCGATCCCAGGATTCGGCGTTGGAGACCGCTATCGGTTTCGACTCGACGCGCATGAAGAGTTCCCCGATCCCGCTTCGCGATCGCAACCCGAGGGGGTTTTCGGGCCCTCGGTAGTTATCGATCCCGACCAATTTGTCTGGCACGATGCACACTGGGAGGGGCGGCGGTGGGAGGACCTGGTGTTCTACGAAATCCACGTGGGAACCTTTAGTGACGGGGGACGGTTTGATGGCGTCATCGACGATCTTCCCCGATTGGCTCAACTCGGCATCACGGCCATCGAAATTATGCCCATCGCCCAGTTTCCGGGCGAACGCAACTGGGGCTATGACGGGGTCTTTCCCTATGCGCCGCAATCCAGCTATGGGGGCCCCGAAGGCTTCGCGCGATTAGTTGACGCCTGTCACGCCCACCACATGGCCGTCTTTTTGGATGTGGTCTATAACCACACCGGCCCTGAAGGTAGTGTCCTCACGCAATTTGGCCCGTATTTCAATACCCATTATCATACGCCTTGGGGTCAGGCACTTAATTTTGATGGCCCCCACAGTGATGCCGTCCGGGAGTTTTTCCTGCAAAATGCGCAACAGTGGATCATCGATTACCACGTAGATGGACTACGTCTGGACGCGGTTCATGCCATCATTGACACCAGCGCCGAACCCTTTTTGCGCGAACTCACAAAGGCCATCGATGCCCTGTCACGACACTACGGCCGACCGATTTACACAGTGGCGGAAAGTGACCGCAATGACCCGCGCGAAATCCTACCCCGGGACCAAGAAGGTCTTGGGTTTTCTGGACAGTGGAATGACGATTTACACCATGCACTGCATGCCTTCGTCACCGGAGAACGCACGGTGTATTACGAGGACTTTGGGTCGCTAAAAGACCTATCCCGGGCCTTAACTGAGGGATATGTCTACACGGGACAGTACTCCTCTTATCGACACCGCCGACATGGCCGGCCCTTTTTGCCCCATTCCTTGGGTCATTTAGTAGGATACGGCCAGAACCATGATCAGGTGGGCAATCGCCCGACAGGAGACCGGCTCGCCTCGTATCTTAGCGAGCGCCAACTCGGCCTCATTGCGGCCACGATTCTGCTCTCACCCGCCATCCCCCTGCTGTTCATGGGGGAAGAGTATGGGGAATCCGCTCCGTTCCCCTATTTCATTGACCATCACGATCCGCAACTGGTGCAAGCCGTCCGCGACGGACGCGCCCAGGAATGGGCTTTTTCTCAAGAGGTGCTACCCGATCCAGCCGATCCGAACACCTTTTTATCGGCTCGGCTCTCGACCCGTCGTGACACTCCACTGGCACACTGGTACCAGATGCTTTTAGCGGTGCGCCACAAGTATCTTACGCCGAGCCTGATGTCGGGTGCCCGGATCACCGCAACGGTAGAAGCGCCACACCCGATGATTCAGCTTACTTGGGCACTGCCAGAGGCAACCCTCGAGGTTCTCCTTAACTTTTCATCAGAATCTCTCGCACATTCCCAGGGAGAATCTTCGCGTGTGCTAATTAATTCAGAGACACCCGAACGCATCGGCACGCCAGAGCGCCCCCTTCCTACGCCCTCGGCAGTACCCTCGCACGGATGCCTCGTCATCTACCATCTTTAAGGAGGACTGTTATGCCCAAGCGTCAGATTTGTATCCATGGTCACTTTTATCAGCCACCTCGTGAAAACCCTTGGCTCAATCACGTCGAGTGGGAACCGAGCGCGGCCCCCTATCACGACTGGAACGCCCGCATCGCCGCAGAGTGTTATGAACCCAATACCGCCTCCCGTATTCTCAACGGGGATGGCCACATCGTGCGCATCGTCAACAACTTTTCTCGCATCAGCTTTAACCTAGGTCCTACCTTACTAGCCTGGTTGGAACGCGAAAAACCTGATGTCTATCAAGCCATCCTCGAAGCCGACGAGACCAGTCTGACTAGATTTTCCGGCCACGGTTCGGCCATCGCCCAAGCCTGGGGTCATATCATCCTCCCGTTGTCCACTCTTCGTGACGTTCGTACCCAAGTGCGGTGGGGATTAGAAGACTTTCAGCATCGATTCGGGCGTCCCGCGGAAGGAATGTGGTTGCCGGAAACCGCCGTCAATTCCCTGACCTTACGGGTACTGGCCGAAGAAGGGGTAAAGTTCACGATTTTAGCCCCCCACCAAGCCGCGCGGATCCGTAGTCTCGACCACGATACCTGGAGCCCCCTCCCTCCGGACGGTATCGACACCACCGTGCCCTACCTATGGCAAGCGGATCCGGGATCCCCACCCTTGGCGATCTTCTTTTACGATGGGGCGCGTTCACGCGCCGTGGCATTCGAGGGCTTATTATCCGACGGCGAAAAGTTTGCCAATCGGCTGATTGAAGGGCTCACCGATCCCTCACGGCCCCAACTGGTGCATATCGCCACCGACGGAGAGTCTTACGGACATCACCATCGATTTGGCGACATGGCCTTGGCGTACGCCCTCGATTATATTGAACGCCAGCCCGACATCAGCCTCACCAGCTACGGCGAGTACCTGGCCTCCACGCCCCCACTGTCCGCCGTAGAAATTGTGGAAAATAGCTCCTGGAGTTGTGCCCACGGCATCGAGCGCTGGCGTAGTGACTGCGGGTGCAAAATCGATCCTCAACGGGGCTGGTCGCAAGGCTGGCGTGCTCCGCTTCGTGCGGCATTAGATGGGTTGCGAGACACCCTGGTCCCGCTCTTTGAAGAACAGGCCGCTCTCTATCTCCAGGATCCGTGGCAGGCACGAGATGACTACATCTCGACCCTTCTGGACCCATCACCCGCCTCGCGCGAGCAATTTTTAACGATCCACGCCCGCCGCACCCTCACAGACCCCGAACGGGTTCTGGTGTGGAAACTCCTCGAAATAGAGCGCCATGCGCTCTTGATGTATACCAGTTGCGGCTGGTTCTTCGATGACATTTCGGGATTGGAATCTGTGCAAATTCTTCGCTATGCAGCCCGTACGATAGACTTGGCCGAGGACGTTTTTTCGATGAATCTGGAAGCAACGTTCATCGAAGCGTTGGCCTTGGCGCCGGGTAATCTTCCCGCCTACGCCAACGGGGCCCAAGTCTACCTAAAGCTGGTGCAGCCTGCCGTCGCAGACGTCGTCAAGGTTGGCGCCCATTGGGCGATCCGCACCCTATTTGAACCCGATGTCGATGCCACCGAGATCTATTCCTTCAAGAGCCATGCCGAGGAGATCCAGATGGCGCGATCTGGCGCGACCAGTGTGTTTTTAGGGCGAGTCGCCTTGACCACCGAAGTGACCGAAGAAGTCCTCCCGGTCCAATTCCTGGTATTACACTTTGGCGACCATCACCTGACCGTGGGGGCTCGACTTGCGCAAAAGCCCTTTACACCCCTGGCCCAGGCCGTTCGTCAAGCCTTTGACCGCGGCGATCTCGCCGCCATCGTGCATCTGGTCGACCAAGAATTCGCCCCCAACATCTACAGCTTAGGGCAGCTCTTTCCCGATGATCGACAAAACCTGTTAGAAAAGATCTTATCCCACAGTCTCACCGAGGCCGAATCGACCCTCAATCAAATGTACGAACGCCATGCTCCTTTGGCCACCCTATTGCAAAACGACCATATCCCGATTCCCAAAGTGTTGTCATTGTCGATCGAATGGGTCTTAAACCGAGATCTAGAACAAGCCTTGCGCAAACCGCGGTGGGACAGTGCCCTCATCAGTCGTATCCTGGCCGAAGCGCAAAACTGGACCCATCTTCTCAACACCCCGGTGCTCGCCTACACCGCCGCTACCGGTCTTGCCAACATGGGCCGCACCATGCAGCGACATCTCGGTGACCTCGAGCCGTTGCTCGCGTTGGAAGAAGCCCTCGGTATCGCGGGCACTTTCCCGTTTGAACTGGACTTAAGAACAGTCCAGAACCTTTACTATCGTCTGGCTCAACGTAGGGTGCGCGAAGACTCGGGCGCTGACCTTAATCCCGAGTGGATTCAACATTTTTATGCGTTGGCGCCTGCCTTAAATATTTCCTTGGAGCCCTCCCCATGACAACACCCCGTGCCACCTACCGATTGCAATTGCATTCGAATTTCCGGCTGCCTGACGCAGCCGCTTTGGTGCCATACCTTCAGCAATTGGGGATCGACACCCTCTACCTGTCTCCGATTTTCAAGGCACGAACCGGCAGCGGCCATGGCTACGACGTCACCGATCCCGCCCTCATTAATCCCGAATTAGGGGGGGAGGCGGCGCTCAGCCATTTACTAGACAGCCTCGAGGCCCATCACATGGGAGTGCTGTTTGACGTGGTGCCTAACCATATGGCATCCGATGCGGATAATCGCTGGTGGTGGGATGTTTTAGAACGTGGCCCCGCATCGCCCTTTGCTCATTTTTTTGACATTGATTGGGATGCCCCGAGTGCCCACCACCAGCTTGTATTGCCTTTTTTAGGTCGACCCTTCGGAGAAGAACTGGAATCCGGGGCCATGCGGATCGAGTGGGCTGACTCCGGCTTGGTTTTAGCATATTACGACAGACATTTTCCGCTCACGCCCCGATCTTGGCGCCCCCTTTTGGCACGCGTAGTCCCATCCTTAAAGCATCCAACGGAGCGCCGGGCGCTCTATGCCTTGTGGCGCCGCCTCGATCGTCGGGAAAATTTCGGGCCATTGGGTCCCGGTGATCTTCTTAACCGATGGATGAACCAGCATACGGAAGCCGAACGGGCATTTCGAGACGTTCTCACCCGATTACACGGCACACCAGGGCAGCCCGATAGCTGGAATGCCGTGGAGAAAATTTTAAACATGCAGCCCTGGCGCCTCGTCCATTTTAGGGTCGCCGCCAGCGATGGCAATTATCGACGTTTTTTTGACATCAACGATTTACCTGCGGTAGCGATTGAACGGGTTGAGGTCTTCGAACACGTCCATGCCACTCTCCTGGCGTGGGCTAAACACCCCGCAGTGTATGGATTACGGATCGACCATATTGACGGCCTATACGATCCCGATGCGTATTTGCAGAAGCTCTTTTCCCGCCTACAGCACGCCCCAGCCCACGATTATCTCCTGGTGGAAAAAATTCTGGGACCCGGTGAATCCTTATCGCCCCGGTGGCCGGTCGCGGGAACGACCGGGTATGACTTTTTAAACGCCGCCATGACCGTCCTGCTGGATCCGGAGGGCTTAGAATCCTTAACCGCCCTCTACTCCACATGGCAGCCTCCTAAGACCTCGGAAGCCTCCATCGGTAACGAAAAACAGCAAGTACTTGCCGACCTCTTTCAGTCAGAGCTCGGACGCTTGGTCCGGCAGTTGTTACCGATCGCGGCCCAAGATCGGTGGGGACACGATGTCACGGTGTCAGAACTTCGAGCGGCCATCGAGGCAGTGACCGTGTCCCTGCCCATTTATCGAACCTATCTCCACCATGGGCCCATCTCGTCCTGGGATCAGCAGATCCTGGAACAAGCGCTCCAAAAAGCCCGCACACATCATGGGCATCTGCCACCCGCAGTCTGGACCCTGCTCGATCATGTGCTGTTACATGCCGATGATCCGACACTGACCCCGAAACAACAAAAAGCGCGTCGGCACTGGGCCATGCGTTGGCAGCAACTGACCGGCCCCGTCCACGCCAAAGGATTCGAAGACACCGCGCTTTATCGCTACCATCGGCTCACCTGCCTCAATGAAGTCGGTAGTGATTTATATTCCAAGGGTCTTAGCCCAAAGCTTTTTCATGCCACCCTGATCGATCGACAAGCGCGCCATCCCTATGCGCTCAATGCCACCTCCACTCATGATACGAAGCGGAGTGAGGACGTCCGCGCCCGTCTTGGGATTTTGAGTGAAATTCCGAGACAATGGGATGCTGTCGTACGGAATTGGCACGCCATGACCGACGTCTTCGCCGAGACCGTAGGCACCCTCCGGGTGCCGGATCCGGCCACCGAGTATCTCCTCTTCCAGACTGTCGTGGGCGCTTATCCCATGGACCAGTCTGCGGTTGAAGATTTTGCCGCCCGACTGCAATCGTACTTGCAAAAGGCAGTTCGTGAAGCCAAAGTCCATTCGGATTGGGTGCACCCCAATCTTGCCTATGAAGAGGCGCTTCACCGCTTCGTGGCGGCGCTCTTCGCCCATCCAGAGATCAAAGCGGCCATGCATCCCTTCATCCGGACGGTATCGTTTTACGGAGCTCTTAGCTCTTTATCTCAAGTTCTCTTGAAAACCTTCGCCCCCGGGGTCCCGGATTACTATCAGGGATCCGAGTTATGGGACCTATCTCTTACCGATCCCGACAATCGAAGACCGGTTGATTTCTCTAAGCGTCAACACTGGCTTACCGATCTCCTCACCCATCCCCCGGCGCTGGAGCAATTACTACACCAGTGGGACGATGGCCGCATTAAACTCTATGTCACCCATCACGCGCTCGCGGTCCGTCAGCGGAACACCGAGCTCTTTGAGCGTGGAATCTACCAAGGTCTCGAGGCAGAGGGCCCCCAAGCGGATCATGTGCTAGCATTTGCCCGACACCACGATGCCCACTGGTGCATCGTCGTAGTGCCACGGCACTATGCACGCCTCACCTTCTCCCCCCGAACGGGGAGCATCCCGTTACCCGACGAGCCTTGGCAAACCACCACCTTAAACCTCCCGGCCGGGGCACCACGCCGTTGGCGAGAAATACTCTCGGGACAGCTTCTGCGAGCACCGAGCGGTCAGCTCCCCCTCGCAAAAATTTTCTCGGCGCTTCCCCTCGCTATCCTCGAGTCCGAGACCGAGTAAGGGAGGGACCACGCTCTCGGCTTTAACCCAAATAACATAGACCAACACATTGGAGAGTCAAGAGACGTTGGTGAAAACCGTAAGCGGTGACCTTTGATATCACCCGAAGTTGGTGCACCATGGGGCACGATCCTGCTTCGGAAATTGCTTCACGGGATTTTTTCATTGGCTCCCGACTGTGTGGCAGCTCGGCCTCCGGCCCTCCGTGGTGTGAGGTCAAGTCGGATCCCCCGTAACCATATCCGGACCGCTATCGTTCCATAAGCAAATCTACCCCAAGACCTAGGGACGCGATGCAGGAGGAGGAGGAATTGATGCGCCTACGATTGAGTATCGTTGCCATGACGATAGGCGTCCTATTGATAGGCGGCGGAGTGCTCGCTAAACCGTGGGTGGTCTCCCCTAAATCTCTTGCCCAATCACGGGACTCGAAGGCCACGAAAGAAAAAGCGGCCACGCGCCCGACATCTTCTCACCCTATCCACCGAGTAAATGCCGGCAGGATGTCGGTCGTGTTGCCAGCCAATTGGAGCCAGGTGTCCAGGACGACCACCTATGGTGTGACGACCTGGACTTTTCAAGGGAATGGGAATCAACTCCAGTTAAGCGCGACTCCCATGGCCCTCAATTACTTTCAGCTGCTCCCCATGAAGGGATACCCTTCTGGTACTTCTGCGTCCAAAAATCACGGGCCCTACCAGAGAGAGACCGTTCAGTCGGGGGGCACGATGATAATCGACCGCGTGTTAAGTGCCGGTGGGACATTTTATCGCTTCGATCTCCAAACGGGACCCGGAGGTCAATCCCTCGCCACAACCATTCTCAAGAGCTGGAGGCATCCTAAGACAGCGACTGTGACCGATGCGGTAGATTTGATAAGACAAGCAGCCACCGGTCTTCCCAGTTATGCACAGAGCTTCCCTAACTCAAACGACGGCTGGATCTTAGTCGGTGGTGCCCCGGCCACCGCACAAGAGGGATTTTACCTCTTTCAAACCCAAAACGCCGGAAAATCCTGGACATTAGAGCGTTATACACAATGGAGTGGCTGCAGCTCAACACCAGCCTCTTGCACCTTTTTAGGCGGTGCCGGGGATCCCAGTATGGTGTTTTGGAATGGACAAGATGGGATCATTACTGAGGCCATGATGGCCATCGCCCAAATTGCTGTGTATCGGACGGAGGATGGGGGACGCACCTGGTCGTTTGCCCTACTCCCTTTACCCCATCAACCCCAAAATGCCGTGCTCACCCATAGGGGGTCCATGTTGACTCTAACCATCTCGTTCTTGGGAAAACGATCACAGCTTGTCGAAACGAGCCCGGATGGCGGCCTAAACTGGACCCCCATCCCCGCCGAAATCCCGACAGGCCAGTAAACTAGTCCGGTCCCCCATCCGTTGTGACACCGCACCGACCGGATTTACGCATTACGCGGTGGGGGCAAGTCCCGCCGACAGTGAGGGCATACACTCGCACCGTTTCGTACCGGTTCCATACAAAAAGGGCAGGGAAACCCATTTTGTAGATCCATCTCGCGACGAATTTCTGACGTCGGTTCGAGGACCGCAATGATAATGACACCAATCCATCCTAATACAATCCCGAGAACGAATCCTAAAAGATATCGCCCCCGGGTTCTTCCCAGTGACCCCGCCACAAAAATAGGCGCAACCCAAAATATTAAAACCATGAAGATCATGACCCCAGCCATTATCCATATCTCCTCTCTCATGTCTGCTTCTATTCGTTTTGATTATGCAGTATGAGGATTTTTGGGTCCATTTTTAAGGTGGGTAGGAAGAGTTCTCGTGTTATCCCAATCACGGGAGCCCCCGGATTCTATGGGCTCGCCGTTGACTTCTTCCTCTTGCCAAGCAGTCCGAAAGAAGGTAAAACGAAGGAGCTAAGCGCACGGAAGGATCACGCGGCATGAACCAAAGCGTTCCATTTGGGGCCCCGGCTGGCGTCATCAATCTCCGTAAAGCGGATGGGAGGGATTCTTTACGAAGATTCTGGTGATAGGCACAGGGACCATGGGCTTTGTCCATGCCCAAGCGTGGCAAGCGATTCCCGAGGCTCAATTGGTAGGCCTCGTCGATACCGATCCGAATCTACTCAAGACCTTAGGTGAATCCATTGGAGTGTCAGGATTTCCTAACCTCGATACCGCGTTACGCGAGGTAGACGTGGATATTATCGATATTTGCCTCCCCACTCATCTCCACCGTGAGGCGGCCGAAGCAGCACTCGCGGCGGGTAAACACGTCATCTGCGAAAAACCTTTAGCACTTTCGCTGAAAGACGCCCGCGCCATTATCGATGCCGCGGCCGCTGCCAAAAAGCAGATTTTAGTGGGACACGTGCTACGCTTTTTTAGGGTGTATCAAAAGGCGCGTCAACTTGTGCTCGACCATACGTTGGGACAGATTGGCACCATCAAGACGTTTCGGGGCGGGAGTTACCCAAAGGGTTGGCACGATTGGTATGGCGATCCAGCCAAGAGCGGGACGCTTGCCACCGACCTCCTAATTCACGACTTTGACTTTCTGATGTGGTGTTTTGGCCCTGTAGAACGCGTCTACGCGAAGAGTCTGGCTGGTCACATCACTGGGGCGGCCGATCACGTACTGGCCAGTCTGCGGTTTAAGAGTGGGCCGATTGCCCATGTCGAGGGTACCTGGGCCTATCCCAAAGGATTCTCCTATGCCTTTGAAATTGCCGGGGCTGACGGCTTAATTCACTTCGATAGCGCCGACAAGGGTCCCATCCACACCCTGTTGCGATCAGGGTCCGAGCGCAATGCCAGCGTGGAGGTGCCTGAAAGCCCGGTTGAAATTAGCCCCTATCAGGCCGAATTGGCCCACTTTCTCGAGGTCATTACTCACGATGCGCTCCCGGTGGTGACGGCCGAAGACGGCTACAATGCCTTAGCCGTCAGTCTGGCGGTTAGAGACTCAATTCAATCCGGTGAACCGGTCCTGCTCCCCGGTAGAACAGGAGGAGAATCATGAACATCGCAATCTTTAGCTTTGCGCACATGCATGCCTATAGTTACGCCCGATCTCTCAAGGACCTTCCCGGAGTCACGCTTAAAGTCGTGGCCGATGACGATGTCGAGCGTGGCCGCCAAGCCGCCGAGACCTTCGGCGCACGTTATGTTCGGGATTACCAAGACGCTTTAAAAGAACCGCTCGACGCTGTCATCGTGACCAGCGAAAACTCCCGCCACGCAGAAATGACCGTGGCCGCCTTGCAAGCCGGACTGCACGTATTGTGTGAAAAACCGATTGCGACCCGCATCGAGGACGGACATCGCATGGTCCAGGCGGCCCACGACGCCAAAAAGCTCCTCCAGATGGCGTTCCCCATGCGCTACAATATCCCGGCAGCACGGCTAAAGCAGCAGTTGGACCAGGGCCGCCTCGGACGGATTCTCCTCATGAACGGCACCAACCACGGCAAGAATCCTGGGGGCTGGTTTATCGACCCAGTGCTTGCTGGTGGCGGTGCGGTCATGGACCATACCGTCCATATTGTCGACCTGATGCGTTGGTACACCGGTAGTGAAGTGCGTGAAGTCTATGCCGAAATCGATACCCGGTTTCACCCGATCGGAATCGATGACACCGGACTACTCACATTGGAATTTGAAAATGGCGTCATCGCTGCCCTAGATCCTAGTTGGTCCCGACCTCAGCGGTCATTCCCGACATGGGGCGACGTAACCCTCGAGGTGGTCGGCACCGAAGGGGTCACGCACTTAGACGCGTTTGCTCAACACCTTGTTCTCTACAAAGAAATTGCGGGTCAAGCCCAACACCTGGGGTGGGGCGACGACCCCGACTTACGGATGCTAGAATCTTTCATCGCGTGTATCCGCGCCGGCACTCCCCCTCTGGCCAGTGGTCACGATGGGCTCCAGGCCACCCAAGTGGCGCTGGCTTGCTATGAATCCGCTCGGTTGGCACGACCGGTAAAGATTTCCCAGTGACCACTCACGGAACGATCCCGATCTGACCGGAACCAAGTCGAGTATCGATGTGAATCTCCGCCGGTAGCACCACGGATTCCAGATTCACATCGTCCAAAGGTCACGTTGGCCGGGTCTTCCGGTACGCGACGATGAATGACCAAGGCTGCGTCAAT
>DAHWKJ010000089.1 GCA_027343695.1 Sulfobacillus sp.
GTACCGTGGGTATAAAATGTTGCGTCAATGCCAGCTAAGCGGAGTGGTAAGCCGGAACCCAAAGGTTTGATAAACGTTCCCGGGAGAGCCTCTACGGTTCCCGTTCGTAATCGACGAGATGAGAGGATCCCTTGGGTTACAGTCCACGAAGCAATGGATGATTGGACGCGGAGAGACGACGAGTAGCGTGGGGTACCATTTGCTTTGCTTAATTGATTCGGATTGAATTGATTAATCCCCCAAGGTTTGGTTGTTTCCCAAAGGGCTACACCGTAGGTATTGATAACCGGTTGAAGTTGCACGGTGGCCGAATACGGGGTGTGCCCGGGAAGCGTGCCCGGGCCTTGTAAGGCGGTGGTGCCGCGCATCCCGCGAAGGAATTGCTTATGATGGGCTATCCAGGTCAGCGTATTCTTCACCACGACGGGTGGTGCCGGGGAACGTGAGCTCGCAGAGACTGCCGTAGTGGTGGCGGGGGTCGCTCCCGGCTTCCCATTGATGCCGCCCCCGGCTACGATGGTACTTCCTAATAGGATGAAAGCACTGATGGGGAATAATTTTGATTTCGTCATGGGCGGTGTCCTTTCTTGGCTGCCTCGTGTCATACGTAGTAACGTGCCAAATCTTTGGCACGTTACCAAAAGGATTGTTCAAATTGTGGAAAGATCCCTATCGGTGCCACGGCGACCACCAGTTGCGGTGTTTCTGTTGGGTGCACTCCTCTATTGTCGTCTGAACGGCCAATCGAATCCTCAACATCAATTCTCTATCATGGGTAAGTTTGACTAAACCCTCGCGATGTCAATGAGAGCGCCTTTGCTAAGTATCCGTGAAATTGACCACCCACTAAGGGATGCGAAGTGTTCTTTTGCGTTGTACCGACTGACGTTTTATCGCGACCGTGTGGCCGATGGGTGTGCCGATCTTGAGATACCGTGTAGCGGAATGAAGGTGGACATTGCAGGGTCTCTGCGCTATGTTCAGGTTCCAGAGTTCAGTTCCCCGGTGTGGGGAGAGCTGGCAACGATTTGGCATTTACCCGTTGCCCCCCACTTTCATCCCCAATCTAATTTACCGACCATATTACCTTGACAGGCGATGTAATATTGCATATGATATACATCGAGGGGTGATGGCATGGGTGGCAATAAACTATCCCCAGATTTACTTAGAGGACACACCGACACGATGATATTAAAGTTATTGCTTGACGGTGACCGATACGGATACGAAATAACCAAGCTAATACCTGCCAACTCTGGAGGAGAGTACGAACTCAAGGAAGCAACAATGTACACTAGCCTAAAGCGACTTGAGTCTAACGGCTGTATCACGTCTTATTGGGGAAATGAAACCCAAGGGGGCAGACGGAAGTATTACGGAATAACCGAGCGAGGAAGGCAAGTTTACAACGAGAGCAAGGAAAGCTGGGAGTACGCAAAGCGTGTACTTGACCAATTACTATAGCTTCAAAGGGGATATTAAGCCATGGACGATAAACTGATCAAATATTTAGATGGACTTTTCGCGCCATACTCTGACCTGAACTCCGTGAAAGAACTCAAAGAGGAACTGGGTGGAGATTTGCAGCAGAAATTTGATGACTTAAAAGACCAGGGTTACGACGATAAGCTCGCATTCCGTATGACCATCGATTCCATAGGAGACATATCTGACACCATTGAAAATCTTGTGGAACGAACGCAGGAGCTGCAACAATTAGGGAATAAAGACTTTTCAATGAGCAGTCTTAGAAATGCTGATTTAAGCGAAGTAACAATTCACAATGGAAGGTTCAATTATACTAGCCTAAAAGGTTCGGACTTAAGGGGTGCCGATTTAAGAAACGGTGTGTTTAAATACAGCGATCTTACTGATGTACCGTTCGACGGAGCCAACCTGTCGGGAGCAACGTTTGTGATGTGTGGTCTGAAAAATGTCACCTTTAAAAACTGCAACTTGCAGAACACAAAGTTTGATAAGTGTAGCCTCGGAAATGCACGCTTTGAGAATTGTGTTCTGGAGAACACAAAATTCGACGGGTCTGGTTTGTCCGGCGCATGCTTTGATGGTCAAGCACTCATTGGAACCATTTTCGACAAGACATATCTAACAGAGACATCCTTCAAAAATGCTGTACTGAGAAATGTCTCTTTCAAGTGGGCGCGGATTAAAGGAGCAATCTTCGATGGTTCCTCAATGGACAAATTGACTTATGCCTTTCTGAACGGCAAGAATGCCCGAAAAGCAATTTTGAATAACGTCACGGTAATCTGAGGAGCCGAACTCATGAAAAATCGTAATATAAAGCGCGGGATTCATATGGAGGAATACGTTTCAATCAATGTAGCGGATCAGTATCTGCTTCATTCGGGTACAAATTATGAGAATCCTGTGATGCTGTTTATCCATGGCGGTCATGGCACCGCATCGTCGATTTTTGCACACGCCTTTCAAAACAAATGGGAGAAGATTTTTACGGTTGTTCATTGGGACTAGCGCGGGATGGGAAAAACGCTCACAAAGAATCCCAACGCGTAGCCCAGAGTCGTTCTAGCGTAATGTCATAAGGATAGGGAGCCATCGATGGGTGGAATATCTACAACGTTAGCTGATGACGAACTATCCCAGATAAGTAATCCCGTTGCTGCGATGAAGTTACACGTATGCTCCCAAATGGGATCACAAGCAAACTCAGGAGCCCGGCGAATTTTCGCCATATACTGTTCCAGGGCTTTTCCATAGGCTTGCGGTTCCGGGTACAGTGTCACAGGCATAGATGGGTCCGACCGTAGGAGTAACAACAGTCTTACGGTAATAGCCCGCGGTTTATCGAGGAGGCACTCACCGCAGACCACATCAGAACCGTGTCTAGCGTGATTTTCGGGTCCTCTGCCACTGGGGCGGAATCGGCTTCTGCGGGAGGCGTGAGCGTGAGAGGCGCACGGGAGATGGTGGGGGCGGCTTGTGCCAGGGGTTGCCAGGAAAGGAGATACCGATTGGAGGAGGTGCCCCCATTGCTGCGGACCCGGGGTTGGATGCGCAAAAGATTCTGGGCGACTAACGCCTGGAGAGCCCGTTGGATAGTGCGCACACTAACGTGCAGTTCTTGGGCTAAGGTCTTTCGCCGTTGAGGTTGAGTCTTGGCCCGGCAGAGGAAGAGATAGGGTAAGTTTGACGAAACCCTCCCGATGTCAATGAGAGCGCCTGTGCCCAGTATCCGTGAAATTGACCACCCACTAAGTAAATAAGCTGGATAATTATGGGCATCCAAAAGGGATGCATGATGTCCTATCGGCTGGTGACTATCGCTTTGAAGAACTGGCCTTGCGTCGTCTCAAATACTATGACGCGGGATATGGGTTGTCCCCGCAAGGCGAAGAGAACAAAAGATCTTCCTAAAGGTCCGTGGTAGAGCACTTGGCCGAGTTTCTTACCCACTTGTGTTTCGTTCACTGTCCCGACGAGCTGGTACAATCGGGTGTGCCAGCCGAGTACTAGCCCCGGCTTCAGTCCGGAACCTTGGAATTCTGCAGTCGAAACGGCAACCGTGGAAGGGGTTGAAGAACCGCTGGCTCCACAAGCGGTCAATCCGACCATGATTGTCATTCCCACACCCCACACCATAGCAGCCATTCTCCGGTTTGTTGCGCGTCGCATTACGTTTCCTCCTACCTTCCCTAGTCAAGAACGTTGGCGCGGTCGTAATGGTTTCAAGATCTTTCGCAGCGGGGGACCCTATCCTTTACGATCTCCGTGGTTCACGGTTAAATCGCTAATGGACCTGGCGATGGATTAGTCATTGTACCCATCAATGGGTACAATGACTACTTCACCTCGATTTCCAATACGAACATTAGCTCTGTGGGATGTCCTTGCTAAAAGAGATAAAAACCAGAAACCAAGCCTTTCAAACCCACCCGAAAAGAATCCGATGGCAGTTATTGTATCATGCTCCGGGATGTCTACGATATTTTTGGACGCCGGGCAGTGTTCCGCTCATGCCCAAATTTATGAGCCGGGACTGGGGTAAATGCCAAATCGTTGCCAGCTCTCCCCACACCGGGGAACTGAACTCTGGAACCTGAACATAGCGCAGAGACCCTGCAATGTCCACCTTCATTCCGCTACACGGTATCTCAAGATCGGCCCACCCATCGGCCACACGGCCGCGATAAAACGTCAGTCGGTATAAGGCAAAAGAACACTTCGTATCCATTGAGACATCCGGTTTGCTAGCCGCCAATGATTCATACAGCGCGGCGACTTGGCCGGGATTGCTGTCGGTCAGGCGAGGCGTAGAGCTGCCCCACCTGACGATGGTGAGCCGAGTGGGCACGGGTTCGACTCGCCACAGCCACGCCTGTCGGGTTGAATACCCGAGGACCACGAGAGCAACTGCGAGAATAGCGATCACCATCGGTTTGACCATATTGAGATCCTTTCAGATTATTAGTCTGCTGCTGACCGCCGGTGAGATCGGAGTCCCGCGTCAAGCGTCGATTGCCGAGTTTGTGGAGCAGCCCCTCATTTGTGTCGACCCTAGGAGGTGGCGCGTATGCTGCCATTACATAGTATATCGAAAACCAAAAGCCGGTCTAAGCCCGATCGACAAACCACATCATCGTTTGCCTGTGAAATGCCCGGGCGGGTGCTCTCCCGCGAAGAAAGCGCTTCTATCAAAATGTTAAATGTGCTGTTTTGGGCCATTTTTACATGATTTAGGCGGTTTACGTTGATTAGTCGCGGAAAATTATAACCGTGCACAGCTTTTCGTTGACATACGGGGTGAGACGCGAATATAGTTAAAACATAAAGTTCATACATCCTCGTTAGGCGAGGCGTCTACATCAACATAGGCCGCTGCCCTACACCGTCGAAAGACGCCAAAAGGGTAGACCAGAGGTTGCCGGATTAAGGCTTCTTCCAAAGCGGCTGAATCTACAGGATTCTCACGTGATGTAGTGCTGAAGCTCCACCAGGGGGATAAGCGCTTTTCAAGCGCTCTATCCTCTTGCCGTGGCAAGAGGATTTTCCGTGGTGACAAAAAAGGGGGGAGCACGAATGACTTCAGACCCGGAAGGCCATAGAACCCAGTCCGATGCGATCAATGTTATTGCGTGCTTTTCCCGAGAGTAGTTCACGGCTGTGCGCGTGACTCTCCTTGGGGATGGCCGAGGGGAGGAACCGATATCATGTTTAAGAGAAGTCTGGCCGCCACGGCTCAGGTCTTGGACGACGCGGAAGTCCGTGCAGAGGACCAAGCACGGATTACTAGACTCCGCGAGTCTTCAGGGTGGACCAAAAAAATCTTGCTCCTATTGGCTCTAATTGGCCCCGGGATTCTCGTTATGATTGCCGACAACGATGCCGGCGGTGTGATTACTTACGCGCAAACCGGTGCGGTCTACGGGATTGGCTTTTTCATCCCCGCGATCGTATTGGGAGGCTTCATCGCTTTTGCGGTACAAGAAATGACGGTCCGTCTCGGCGCTGTCACTCATCGTGGCCATGCCGAGATGATTTGGGGACGGTATGGATCCTTTTGGGGTTGGTTTTCTTTAATCGACCTAGTGATAGCCAATGTGCTGACCCTGATTACCGAATTTATTGGGATTACGGTGGGGATGTCGGTGTTTGGTGTGCCGCCTGTGCTCAGTGCCCTAGGCGGCATTTTGGTGGACGCGCTCATTTTGTTGGTGCTCCGTTACCGGGCATGGGAGCGGGTATCTTTGTGGATTGCCGCGGGAAACCTCGTGTTTGTCCCACTGGTTTTGATGGCCCATCCGCACTGGGGCGCGGTGGCAGGAGCGTTCCGTCATTGGACGATCCCGGGAGGGTTTGGTCCAGCATTTCTCTTCGTCGTGCTCGCTAATTTTGGTACCACCATCGCACCCTGGATGCTGTTTTTCCAACAATCCTCCGTCGTGGACAAAGGCATGACGATCTCCGATATCCGGCATGGACAAATCGATACCGCATTGGGCGCCGTGGCAATGGTGGCGGTGGCGGTGGCCTTGGTCGTATTGACCGGAACACTGGCGTTTGGGCACTCGGGGGCGTCTAGTTTTAATATAGAGCGCATCATCTCGATCGTTGGTCAGCGGTTGGGGCCCACGGGGCAAGACCTTTTTGCCCTGGGGCTGGTCGAGTCTGGAACCATTGCGGCGATTGCTTTAACCGCAAGCACGTCGTGGGCCATGGGTGAGGCCTTTCGGTGGCCAAAAAGCATTAACTTGGCATGGTATGTCGGATGGAAATTTTACCTTCCTGGATTATTAAGTGCTCTACTGGCAGCCGGCGTGGTATTAATTCCAAACGCTCCGTTAGGGTTTTTAAACCTCACGGTACAAGTGATCGCGTCAATTTTTATGCCCGCCGCGCTTATGTTTTTGCTTCTCTTACTCAATGATCGAGACATTATGGGGGCGCATGTGAACCGCCCCTGGCAAAATTTTATCGCCTATAGCATTGTGGGACTTCTGGTGTTATTAAACGGGCTTTACGGTTTTTCGGTCGTGTTTCCTAAATGGCTATGAAAGGGGGCCCGATGATGACGATCAGTCGGAAGGATATTAAGGCGATGCCTCCGAAGGAACCGGAGACGTTACCGGAATTGGTCAAAATTGTGCCGAAAGGCACCATCCGCGTGGTGTTTTGGGGGTTGCGGCTTTACATTGTGATGATGATTGTGTTGGTGATTATCGGGTTCACCCGAGGAATTCACTAGCGACTAAGGGGGGCGTAACACGGGGAAGGAGAAGGCTCTCGGACGACCCGAGAGCCTCGACTTTATGAAAGCCCTGAGGGCATGATCGGTTAAATCCTCGATTTGGCCTTCTCTAAATGGAGGAGTTGCTGTACCGTAACGAATCGATAGCCTTCTTTTTTCAATACAGGAATAAGCATCTGGACTGCTTGGACGGTAGCCTCAGAACCATTCGGACCATCGTGGAATATGACGATAGCTCCGGGGGTTGCCTCTTTCTCGACTTTTTCTGCCATAGCCTCGGCCGTGGTGCGATGCCGCCAATCGCGGGTATCGATAGACCATCCAATGACATGGTAACCCAGTTGTCCGAGCACCGTTAAGGCGGTGGCATCGGAAGCACCGCCAGGCATCCGATATAGAGTCGGCTTAGGTACGCCTAGGCTTTGTAAAATTTGAGCATTGGTCTCAACTTCCTGACGGACCACGGTAGCGGATTGATTTCTTAAAATCTGATGATTCGCGCCGTGGCTGCCAATGTCCATCTTATCCTTGACTTCTTCGTGGACAAGCAGTGGTTGGCGCGTAGCATGGGAACCAATTAAAAAGAACGTGGCTTTGACATGGTTTTGATTCAGGACTGTGAGCACTTTTGGGGTCCATTTGGGACTTGGGCCGTCGTCGAAGGTGAGAGCAATGACCTTGTGGGTGGTTACGGCTTGGCGGATTACCGGAGCGGGTTTGCTTTGCGCGGTGTGACCGAACCACGGGAATAGCAATAGGAGAAACGTCAGAACTTTATGGACCAATGGAATCATCCTTTCTCATGTGGGGTTTCCCAGTACCCTAGCATGGACCAAGACGCTTCTGGCTATGTACAACCTGGCATGAAATCGTAATCGCCTGCTTATCTATGTAGAAAGAGAGAAGTGGAGAGGATGGATTACACCATGCAGGGACCTAATATTGGACGCGATCTGGCCGAAACGGTGGGTCGATTGGGCGGGGTCAAACGCCAAATTAAGGTGTTGGAGACCGAGGAAAGCGCACTACGCCAACAGGTCATGAAGGCGATCGCGCAGTGGCCCCAAGAATGGTTTCCGGTGCGTGTGGCGGGATACGAACTGAAGCGTCAGCTGCGGGTGGGGAAAGTGGATGTCGAAGAGGCCACGAAAATCCTATCAGACAAGGGACTTTTGGATCAGGTTGCAACACGTCCGGAGTTTTTAGACATCGAAGCCTTAATCAATTTACGTGTCGATCTTGCTCGTAAGCCGATGCCGAGCACGACACGGCAAGACCTCACCGCAGAGTTTGAGCAAGCCATTGGGTGGCAGCCCGTGATTACGGTGCACGAGATTCAAGAATTTTATGCCCATCAGCGATTGGATGAATCCGAGTGGCTCCTCTGTTTTCGGGATCTCAAACCGGTGATTGAGGTGCTCTCGGTACGGTAATCATCCCGCTGTGGGTTCGGTTTGCCGCGATAATGTCGCGATATAGCAGCGCGCTATCTCTTGGGGTGCGCTTGAGGCTGTCATAGTCCACGGCTATCAGGCCAAATCGAGGACGATAGCCTTCGGCCCATTCAAAGTTGTCTAAGGCCGCCCAATGCAAATAGCCGCGGATCTCGGCGCCATCGTGTTGCGCACGGGCCACTCGGTCAAGGTGATCTAGCAAGAATTGCTGGCGTCGTGCGTCATCCATTGTAGCGATGCCATTTTCTGTGATGAGAATGGGTTTTTGGTAACGACTGGCCCGCATCAACAGGTGGTAAAGTCCGTCAGGATAGATTTCCCAACCCATGTCCGTGACTGGAGCGCCGGGTTTGGCCGAAATCGGGCTAAGGCCCCGAGCGGTCTTGATCCATTGCCGGGTGTAATAATTGAGGCCCAAGAAGTCTTGGTGGGTGTTGACCTCATCGACAATTCGCCAGTTGAACTCGGAGTCAATGAAGCGGGTGAGTGCGTGATCGCTCCACGAGTACCGGTGGTATGGTTGGAAGAATGCCAGATGATGGGCCAATCCGACCATCGAATTCGGGGACAAGGCCTTGATACGCGCATAGGTTTTGCGGTGAATGGCGGCCAAACGGTGTGCCATTTTCCACGTCTGGATGAGGCTAGAGTGACCAGGCGGCCATATTCCTTGGCCATAGCCCATTACCGCATAGATCATGGGTTCATTAATCGTGACCCAGAGGGAGACCAGGTCACGGAATTCCGTGACCACACGGGATACATAGTTTAAGAAATAAGTCTCGGCATCTCGTGCGAAAAATCCTCCCCGGTCTGCGAACCAGGTCGGTAGGGTGAAGTGATGTAAAGTCACCACAGGCTCCATGCCGAGTTGTTTCAAGGCATGAAGAATGTGTCGATATTGCGCAATCGCGGCGGCCGAAATGTCTCCGGGCGAAGGCTCAATACGACTCCATTCTAATGACAGTCGATACGCGTTCCAGCCCATTTGCTGAAATAATTGAAGATCCGGGTCGGGATTCCGGAAGTGGTCGGTCGCACGCCCCGACTCTTTGTGGTCGGCGATATGCCCGGCTTTCTCCCATCGGGTCCAGTCGTTATGCGTAAATCCTTCAATTTGATGACTAGAGGTGGCAGCTCCCCAGAGGAACGGAGCCAGGTGTTTCGGCCAAGTTGCCATTGGGTCCTGCTAGCCTCCCGTGCGGATTCTAATCCCGTGCGGAATCGTGCGGATAGTGATGGGAAGATGGCCGATGAGTTCCCCGTCGGCATGGACCCACAACCGATCGGGCCCCGTCACCGTAAGCTCCGGAGCGGACAGCACTTTGACTTTGGGATGATTGACATGGGTGCCGCGAAACACCTTGGCCAAGAGTGGGAGGACTCCGAACGGTGAGATGGCCTCGACCCAGATAATCTCAAATCGTCCGTCGAAGGGAGACGCATGCGGGCAAATTTTCATTCCGCCGGCGTAATATTGTGTATTACCGGCGGCCAGCATAAAGGTTTTTTCACTGCGGGTGGCCGCGGATAACTTCACCTCGAGGGACGCACTGCGGTAACCGAAGAGATTAGATAAGATGCCCCGAATGAATACCCAGGTACCGTTACCCTGCTTCTTGCGCTGATTGACCCATCCCGCCACTTCGGCGTCAAATCCTACCCCAGCCACTGTCAAAAAATAGTGCTCGCCGGCCTGGCCAATATCAAAGGCTTTGACGGATCCGTGCAACGCCGTGTCTAACATGGCGGCGGCCCCTTGAGGATACTGCAGCATCCGGACCAGGTCATTGCCGGTACCGGCGGGAAGGACCGCGAAAATTGGCCCGGCTGTAGGCATAAGGCCATTAATCACCTCGTGGTGAGTTCCGTCACCGCCCAGTGAAATCACAGTGAGATCGGTGTCCGACGCCACGCGGCTCGCGAGTTCCGTGGCGTGTCCCGGACGTTGGGTACGCTCAACAGCGATCCCGAGCCCCTCAAGCGTGGGCTTTAACTCCTGATACAAGCGTTCGGCTTTGCCGTTCCCGGCGGCCGGGTTATAAATCACTAAGGCGCGGGCGCTAATGTTAGACTCCTCCAATGACTCGTGTTCAACCATCGGTGACAAAAATTCGACACGAAAGTCGAAGTTCCTGCTATCCCACTAGATTTCGACAGGCAACGATTTCTGCTGCGTATTGGCGTTCGTCGTCGACAGGGGTTTCCAAGTAAAATGGAACGTTTTGCAACCGGGGATCATTGAGGATCTCCTGGAGCATCTCGGCCCCCATCTCACCTTGACCAATCAGTTGATGACGGTCTTTCTTTCCCGCATACGGAATTTTACTGTCGTTCAGATGAATGGCTTTAAGGCGAGTCATGAATTCTGGATGATGGAACCCCGGGAAGTCCTTGGGGTGCCCAGGTTCGAGGAGGCCCGCGGCAAATGCGTGTTGGGTGTCAAAGCAGATCCCGACTTGACTCGGATCGAAGGGTTCCACAATGGCAAGCAACTGGTCCAAGGTGTAGCCTACCTCCGAGCCCTGACCGGCTGTGTTTTCGATGAGGATTTGCACGTTCTCGGTCGTATTTTTCTCTAAGACCGCCTTTAACGCGTGGTGCATCCGTTCGATCCCGTAGTCTTCACCTTGCCCCTTATGCTTTCCGCAGTGTACGACGACTCCGTAGGTGCCCCGGGCTTCGGCGATCACCAAATCTTGGACCAGCGCGTCAACGGACAGGGTGAAGAGTTCCTCTTCGGGAGTCGCTAAGTTGATGAGATAAGGAGCGTGGCCGATAGCGACCAAATCTAGCTCCTTCATCTTCGCCACGCCGCGGGCAGCGTCCACCCGATCCAACTGTTTGGCCCCGCGAAAACCTCGTGGGTTTTTGGTGAAATATTGAAAGCAGGAGGCACCAAGTTCCGGCGCGATCATCACCGCTTTCTCAAATCCTTTGGCGATACTAAGATGACAGCCGATTCGTATCATGTTGTGGTATGCTCCCTTGGGAAAATTTAGGTCAAAGAGATGGTCCGTCACGACGATTTACGAATTCCCAACCAGTGCTAGAGGGACGTAAACCCGACACGCTACTGTGATTCTATCATCTTGGATGGGCGACTGCACTCTGCCAACTATTCTAGACTGGGATCGGGGGGCCTCGCACCCTATTCGGGTTCGGGTTGGCTGCGATTGGGGTGGCAAGGGCTCACGAACAAGATATGCCGGTGGCGCCAACTTTTCTGACCGGAGGCAGGAATTTCAAGACCATTGGGAGAAAGAATGAGGTAAATGCAGCGGAGGAGGAATGGGATGACCGCCCAATATTGGACCTATGATGAGATGTGGAATGCCCTACGTGCGTGGCAAGAGGAATTTCCGGAACTCATGACGCTTGATATGCTCACCACCAGCCGTGAGGGACGACAACTGCCTCTAGTCATTCTGGGAGACAAACGAACCGGGAATGATTTAAATAAGCCTGCATTACTGGTGGACGCCAATATTCACGCGGGAGAAGTCGCCGGCAATGCGGTGGCGATGTTCTTTATCCAACACCTGCTGAAGAACTATGGACAACGTCCTGACTTGACCCATTTACTGACAACACGGACGGTGTATGTCGTGCCTCGATTGGCGGTTGATGGGGCGGAACTCTATATGACGACCCCCGGCCGGGTGCGTTCGAGTCCGCGCCTCTATCCCTATTCATCGCCTCCTCATGGGTGGATTCCGGCCGACGTGGATGGGAATGGTCATATCTTATCGATGCGGGTGCCCAGTGAGGATGGGGGCTATGCAATCGACGAATTGGACTCACGGGCGATGCGTCCTCGGGAACCTGGAGAAATGGGCGGCGCCTATTATCACGTCTTTGTAGAGGGACGGATCGATCGCACCGTACACTCGGGCGAGATGCCCGCGTTTGCACACATGAAATTATCGCGCCGTGAAGGGATGGATTTTAACCGCAACTTTCCCGTGCGCTGGGCAGGAGAAAGTGGGCAGTCCGGGGCCGGACCCTTTCCCCTCTCCGAACCCGAACTCTACGGGCTTGCCAAATTTGTGGAGGCGCATCCTAATATCGCCGGGTATGTCGCGCTCCATACCTCCGGTGGTGTCATCCTGCGTCAGCCCTCGACCGGGCCGGACACGGTGCTCTCCGAAACCGATCGTGAACTATTTACGCGGATGGCGGAAGTCGGCGAAAAGGTCAGCGGATATTTTGCCCGTTCCAATTATGCGGCTTTTGCCAGTGGCCACGAAAAAGTGTTGATGCCGGGAGCCGCGGATGACTGGATGTATGACCATATGGGTGTGTTGGGATTTACCGTTGAGATTTGGGATTTGGCGCGTGCTGCGGGAGCACGAGGGTACGCGGAGCACGGGGTGTCTCATTTGATGACCTTAACCATGGAACAAGATCGAGAAGACCTGCGAAAAATTCTGGCTTTTGTGGATCAGGAAGAGATTACCGATGGCTTCTTTCCCTGGCAGAGCTTTCAACACCCCGACCTGGGACCGGTAGAAATCGGCGGCCTGAATCCGAAGTTCTTAGTGCAAAACCCTCCGCCGAGATTTTTGCCGCGGGAGTGTGAACGGGTGTCCGCGTTTTTGGAACGGCTGGGATTAGCCTTACCACGGTTAAAGCTCGGCTCGGTTACGGCCCAAGCGGTCGCGCCCGGCACCTATCGTGTTTTGGCGGAGGTCATCAACCAGGGGTACTTACCCACGTCGAGCACCGAGAAGGGTCGGCAGCTTGGGGTACCGGCCCTGACAGCGCATTTGGACGGGGCCGAACTGATTGAAGGGGCGTCACCGAAAGAACTTGGGCATCTCGACGGATATGGCGACCAGGGCACCTACGGGCCGCCTCATAGTCAACGGGGGCACGCGACCTGGGTCGTGAAAGCAACCCCGGGGACCGTTATCACCATCGAGTTCCGGGCTCCGCGAGCTGGTAGCGTGGCGACCACGTTAACCTTGACGTAGGGAGCACAGAATCGAGTGCCGGGAACATCAATAAAACTACAAGGGGAGTTATACCGTGTTTGGACATGACCTCAAAGTCTTAGTACCGGCGGCACTGAGTCACACTTACTTAAATACGGGGACGCTTGGCCCGACGCCCACCTCGGTATTAGCGGCCACCACAGCCCAGGAACTCGAGTGGGCCGAAGTGGGACCGGGCCATGTGCCGTTTTACCTTGGAGCCCGCGAGGAAGCACGGCATTTTGCCCATCGCTTAGAGCAAAATTTTCCCGGCGGCACGGTGTCGCTTACCGAAAATAATAGTGCGGGTATTTTGAATGTGCTGTGGGGCATCGACTTTCAGCCTGGCGACGAAATTATTACCACAGATCAAGAGCATGGCGCCGTTTTATATGCGGTGTCGGCGGTTGCCCGGCGGTTCGGCTTACGGATCAAAGTGGCGCCCTTAGGTCATGCATTAGGGATCGTGCGGGCGATAGAAGAACTGCTCACACCCAAGACCCGCCTCGTAATTTTGAGCCATGTGTCCCATGTCACAGGCTGGGAGCTTCCGGTGTCCGCTATCGCCGAAGAGATTGGGCACTATCCACGTTGCCGATTCCTGGTCGATGGAGCCCAGGCCCTGGGTAATATCGTCGTAGACCCGCAAGCGACCGGTGCCGACTTTTATGTGTTTTGTGGACACAAATGGATGATGGCGCCGGCTGGTTGGGCTGGCCTGTGGGTGCGTAAGGGCCGGCTCCAGGATCTCTTTACCGCATGGGCCGTCGAAGGCACCATGAACGTCGACGCCTTGACCAACGCTCCGTTTGTGCCCGATGTTCAGCACGGTACGGCGTTAGAATTCGGCACCCGTAGTTGGCCGCGTGTGATTGGATGGGCTCTTACCTGGGACTATTACGAAGAAGAAGGGTTTCTTCATCAAGCAACGTATCAGCGAGGATTGGCCGATGAGGCTCGATCCCGCCTCGCGGAGATTCCTGATTTGACGCCTTTGTTGCCGCCCGATCCGATGATGCGTAATACGGCCTTGATGACGGTGGTGAGTGCTCGTCATGGAGCCGACATTGCTGAAGCCCTGTGGCAAAAGCATGTCTATGTCAAGCCAGTTCCTGAGCAGCATGCGATGCGGATTGCGTGGGCGCTGTTTAACACCGAAGAGGACTTGGATGCACTGCTATCCGCGATTGGTCGGATCTAAAGAAGCGGTCAGGGTCCATCCATGCGTGCGTCGGGCCCTAGGGCTCGTCCCGGAGTGTATTTAATCGATCCCGTAAGAGCCATGCGAATTCGGGGTCCAAGCTATCAGGCACAATGGATTGCCCAGCCCATTGGTCCCAACGCGGGTCTGGGTGAGACACCCGGGCTAAAATATCTTGTCGCCAATCGGGATCGTCGAGAAACTTAGCCATCGTCTCAAAAGATAGGGCGGCCTTCGCCGACAATAGCGTTTGCGCAAGACTTTTCAGCACGGAAACACAGCCCGGGGTACTATGCTCGGGATACAACGTGGTGACGACGTCTACCACGGCTTGGGCTCCACTTTGCGGATCAGGAGCCTTGGGACCAAAACCCATGACAATCACCTCACTGTTCATTCTAACCGTTTTATCACTGCCCGTGTGCTGTCTCCTCCGGAGCACACTTTTTGGGATCATGCCATATCGTACACCAGCCGTGCAGTAGGAGGAGAGGCATTTTGCGCAGAAAATCATGCGGTTGGTACAGTACGTCATTAGATCAGGTTGGACGGCGGTCGATGGCCCTCATGGTGCGATATTCCCATCCCGAGAAAATTTGGACCGCGTATCGACAGCAGGGGTTCGATGTCTATCGCTGTGCGGAAGTGGCATTAATGCCGACGGCATCCGTGGAGAGCAAGGTGAGTCAACTCCGGGCACATTGGAGGCATTGGTTATACCTGGAGGCATTGGCAGGGGCTGCCTTGGGACCGCTGGGGATTGGGTTAACGCTGTCAGGACTCTCGATGATCTGCTTAAACTGGGGAATCCAAATGGGGTGGGCTTATGGTGTCAACATGGAGTCATCGCGTGAACAGGATGAATTGAGACTTTTGGTAGCGCATGGACTACGAGATGCGATGGGGCTGAATGGGAAAGACCCTAGTGGATTACGCAAAATCACCGCGATCGGGCTCAATGTGGCGCTTTTAAGTCTTGGGCAAGACCTTTCGTGGGCCGATAAGGTGATGGCTACCATTCGCCATCACTGGCGCGTTAAGTCAGGACGACTGTCCGCCACTCACCATGGAATCTCGACGTTTCGCCAGAGTCTAGCAACAATTCGCCATCATTACGTGGTAGAACCTCTGGACTTCGCACACAATGGAAGAAATTCCGACGGAGAAACCAGGAGGTGTGCGACATGAATGATGCAGCGAACGACAACCGCGAACAAGACGAGCGTCGCGACGAGTGGTTTGACGTGACGCGAGAGTGGTTCACCGAAGAGGAATAACCGACCCGGCAGCGGGCGATCCCGGTGAGGGGTCGCTTTTTTTCGTCCTGCGGTGGATTTCTGCTCTACACCAAGACAATCTCCGGTAAGATAGTCCAGGTGGATGAGATCTCCATGGGCACTACGGTTGGAAATCATCGAGGTAGGAGGGATAGGGAATGGAATCTCCGAAAATTGGTGGCGTTGACCATATTGCGGTGCGAGTGACAGACCCCGCTGAACTGGGGAAATTCTTGACCGAGGTACTCGGTCTGACTCGGCGAGGAACTGAGACTCGCGGGCTTTATGCCTTACCTGGGGGGACCACGTTGGCCGTCTTCCCAGTGGGGGCTGACCAAGGCGGCATTGGGGAACGGGCAACCCCTCGGTTACCCGATCACATTGCGGTCAAGGTAGACCACTACCAGGAATTTGAAGCCTACTTAAAATCTCGCGGCTATGAGTTAGACGGCGACATGCTGATTGCTCCGGGAGGACTTTGCTTGCAGTTTGTTGGCTAGGCATTCGCTTATGCCTAGAGGTCGTCGATCATGCTCTGAAGCTGGGATTTGGGCAAGAGCACTTGGATAAAGGTGCCTTGCCCAATCGTCCCACGCCGATTTTGAGCCCATACTTTGGTAATGATGCGGTTACCTTCTATTCCAACCAACTCGGCGGTGGCAAAAAACTCTTCGCCGACTCTGGTGGGACGTTGGTGTACAACATCGATGCGATATCCTACGGCATCTTCATCGTCTTCGAGATAGGGCACAATCAGGGTGCGCCCGGCCCACTCCATCCATTCGATCATACGGATTGTGGCTAAGACTGGATGAATCTTGCTGCCGCCTAGCGTGGCGACCATGTCGTCGGTTACAACGGTCGATACCGTCGATGACATGGGGGGCTCTAAACCAGCTCGCATCGTACTTCGCCTCTTTTCGCCCGCATTATAACATACTGTTGGACGGTGCATGGTCGAATACCAATCCAAGTGGTACCATGGAATGCGACGTGGGAATATGAGGTAATTTGCTTCGCTGTAGAATAAACGATCTGCGTTCCGAAAAAAATCCTCGTTCAAAGGAGCGGTGATTTTGGAATCTTGGCCAATCTATCGAGTGATGGGTGACGAGAGTAGTGCACCCAATACGGTCCCCGATGCACTCGCTTTAAAAATTTATCAGGATATGGTGTTATTGCGGACCTTTGATGAAAAAGCTTTGAATTTACAACGTCAGGGCCGTGTGGGAACCTTCCCCCCTTCCTTAGGTCAAGAGGCCACCGAGATTGCATCGGCCCATGCCCTATCGAAAAAAGATTGGATGGCACCATCATATCGTGACCATGGGGCGTTGTATGTCCATGGGGTCCCTTTTGAAAACGTGATTCTTTTCGCGATGGGCCGGGCTGGAAGTCTAGCCGGTGATGTGCGGGCACTGCCTTCGTCCATTCCCATTTCGACCCACTTGCCCCATGCGGTGGGGTTGGCGATGGCGGCTCGAATGCAGGGCGAAGAGGCCATCGCCATCGCCTATTTTGGGGATGGAGGAACCTCGGAAGGGGATTTTCATGAGGCATTGAACTTTGCCGGGGTGTTTAAAGCGCCGGTGATCTTCTTGTGCCAGAACAACGGATGGGCAATTTCCATCCCGGTATCCCGCCAAACGGCTTCGGCTACTTTGGCGCAGAAAGCCGAGGCTTACGGGATTTGGGGAGTGCGGGTCGATGGGAATGACGCGCTGGCCGTATATCAGGTGGTGAAAGAGGCACGCGAACGCGCCCTAGCGGGACAAGGCCCGACCCTGATCGAGGCATTAACCTACCGACTCGGTCCGCACACAACTGCGGACGATCCCACCCGATACCGTGATGCCGAGGAAGTGGTGTCGTGGCGTGGCGACCGCGATCCCATTGTGCGCCTGGGCACCTACTTGCACCAAAAGGGGATCCTTTTGCCCGCCGACTTAGAAAAGGTGCGGGAGACTGCACAAGCATGGGTGAATCAAGCCGTCGAAGCCGCCGAGGCCATGCCGCCTGTCAAACCGGTAGAAATGTTTGAACATGTCTATGCCGCCATGCCGCCGCGATTGGTGCAGCAACTCCAGGAATTTGAAGGGGGTGGCCGGTAGTGGCTGAACAAAACATGGTGCAGGCGCTCAATACCGCCTTGCATGAAATCTTTGCTCAAGACTCACGGGTGCTCTTGATGGGTGAAGATGTGGGGAAAAATGGAGGCGTGTTTCGGGTTTCAGAAGGACTTTACGATAAATTTGGTGGCGAGCGGGTGATGGATACTCCGTTGGCAGAATCTGGGATCATCGGCACCGCCATTGGACTCGCCGTGGGGGGGATGAGGCCCATTGCCGAAGTGCAGTTTATGGGATTTTTATACCCTGGTTTGGATCAATTGTTTTCGCATGCCGGGCGACTCAGGGCTCGATCGTTGGGACAGGTGACGGTGCCGCTCACCCTTCGCATGCCATACGGTGGAGGGATTCGGGCACCAGAGCAACATGCCGACTCGGCGGAGGCCTATCTTACCCATACACCTGGGTTGAAGGTTGTGGTCCCGAGCACACCTTATGATGCCAAAGGGCTTTTATATGCGGCCATTGAGGATCCTGATCCCGTGATCTTTTTGGAGCCTATCCGATGCTATCGCCTGGGCCGTATGGAAGTACCTGAAGGCCGTTACACGGTCCCCATTGGGAAGGCACGGGTGGCTCGAGAAGGTACCGATTTGACCCTCATCGCGTGGGGGGCGATGGTGAACTTGGCCGAAAAGGTGGCCGATGAGTTCCAAAGCGCGGGGGTTTCGATTGAAATATTGGACCTTCGCACGCTAGCACCGCTCGATAAAGAAGCCATCGGACACTCCGTGGCCAAAACGGGCCGCGCGGTGATTTTGCATGAAGCACCCCGTACAGGGGGCATGGCGGGGGAAATTACCGCCTTAATTATGGAGACGGCTTTTTGGCATTTAAAGGCGCCTGTGGCACGAGTAACGGGTTTTGACGTGCCGTATCCGGCGTATGCTTGGGAAGATTTTTATATGCCGAGTGCTGCTCGCGTCTCTCGTGTGATTACGGAAACCCTAAAGGACTGAGGTGGTAACATGGCCTTTGAATTTAAACTACCCGATGTAGGAGAAGGAACCACAGAAGGAGAAATTATTCGTTGGCTGGTCTCCGTAGGAGATACGGTGGTCCTGGACCAACCGTTAGTGGAAGTTGAGACTGATAAAGCGGTCGTAGAATTGCCCGCCCCCAAACCGGGGACAATTTTGGCTCGATTCGGAGAAGAGGGCGAGACCATCGCGGTCGGGAGTACATTGGTCCTGATTGGACAGGATGATGAGAAGCCCCCCACGGCGTCATCTCGAGAAGTGCTGCATCATGCTGAGACTGTACCGGTGTCCCAAAGCGGGACCAACGAGAACCAAACCTCGATACGAGAAGCTTTGCATCCAGCGGTGCAGGCGGCACCTGCTACCCGCCGTCTCGCCAAGGAGGCCGGTCTGGATCTCGGAGACATTCGGGGCAGTGGCCCGCGAGGGAGGATAGTGCCTGACGATGTGCGGCGGGCTCGGAGCCAAGCGGTCCAGCCGGCCACACCCCGACCTCACGAGTCCGCCGACGCGCGGCATCCTCTTGTGCTGCGAGGGTTACGGAAAAAAATTGCCGATCACATGGCGTTATCTTGGCAACAGATCCCGCATGTGACCGTTGTCGAGAAACTGGATGCCAAAGCTCTGGTGGCTTTTCGGCAGACGATGA
Source organism: Sulfobacillus sp. (assembly GCA_027343695.1). Taxonomy (GTDB): domain Bacteria; phylum Bacillota; class Sulfobacillia; order Sulfobacillales; family Sulfobacillaceae; genus JAKADJ01. Next base: position 19,400 of record DAHWKJ010000089.1, read on the forward strand.
AGGCGATGGCGTTGCAACAAGGGCTCTCGAATCTTACTTATTTGCCCATTCTAACTAAGATGATTGCCGCCTTAGTCCCCCAATATCCGATGTTCAATGCCCGATGGGATGGGCAAGAAATATTTCAGTATGACGCCGTCCACGTGGGAATTGCCGTCGATACGCCCGAAGGATTGGTGGTTCCGGTGTTGCGGCACGTCGAATCCATGGGGCTCTTTGACCTGGCAAGGGCGCTCCCGGATTTGGTGGAACGGGCTAAGGGACACAAATTAGGCCCGGATGCCTTGAGCGGATCCACGATTACGGTAACGGGCGGCGGCGCGCTAGGAGGGCTCTTCGCCACGCCGATTATCAACCACCCGGAAGTGGCGATAATCGGGATGTATCCGATGGTTCAGGAAGCCGTTCTGGTTAATGGGACGTGGGAAGAACATCCGATGCTCCATATTAGTCTCACGTTTGATCATCGGATTGCTGATGGGGTGATGGCGTCCCAGTTCCTCGGCGCCCTAAAACGACTTTTGATAGAGCCGATGACCCTGTTGGGATATTTGCGCTAGGCTAATGGCTGACACCGCCATGCCATAGACCACCCACATGACGTTGAAGCCAATCATCACACTGGACGGCGACAAGGATCCTAACACAAAGCCAGACAGCGCGGAAAATCCTGCAATGGCGATATAACGCACGTAACGGTCATCGTGTTGGCTGACCTTATAGAGGCCTTGGAGGAGCCAACCATAGAACACCGTGTAGAGCAAAAGACCAATCCAGCCAAAGTCTATGGCGTTTTCGAGCCACATGTTGTGGGCGTCGATGACGCCATAGGTGTTATAAGGGCTCGGGTGATGCACCCAATATGCATAATAGCGTTCGGCTCCTCGGGGACCTAGGCCAAACGGATGATGGGAAAGGGCTCTTAGCCCACTATGGAGCAAGGCCAATCGGATGGTGACCGAACCAGGCCCTTGGGTGGCGGTGACGGCATGGGGTTTGAAATGTAAGAGGTCGACCATGTGTTTTAATTTAACTAAAGCAAAGGGCAAATGGGCCGTAGGCGGGACCATTTGTAGGCCAATCACGGACACCACCAGCACCAACCCTAAGGCACCGACCCCAGCCCACGCGTATCGGCGCGCCCGTCCTCTCAGCACCAACGGGAGCACTAATAAGTCGATAAGGAGTGCGAGCTCTCCGCCTCGACTCCCGGTCTTATATAGCACATAGAGTCCGACGGCGCCTAACACCGCGGATAGCGTGTACACCCACCGTGAACGCCACATAACCCCAAGGAAAAATATGAAGGGAAGCATTAAGGCTAGCGCAGCCCCAAGATTATTGGGGTCGAAGTAAAATGCTGTAGGGATATGACTTGGATGGAGGCCGTTTTCACGACTTTGGGAGAGATGGTGTGCCGTGCGAATCTCCCAGAGACTTAAAACCATCGTGGCGGTGAAATAGAGGGGCACAGCGATCCCGACGATCCAGCGGAGCCAGGACGGGTAGTGTGCGAGATACCAAAAACTTAGTACGAGTAGATATCCACCGACTTGAGACCACACATAGTAGAAGTAATAGTGGGTGTGAGGACTCAAGGTCCAATAGGTGATTCCGACGATCGCCAACCAGATGGTGAGACAGGTAATCGGGATGAACAGTCGTCGGTCGCCGCGAATCACTAAATATAGCACCACCACGGGCAGGATAAAGACGAGAACCCGTTGGATGAGGCTAAAGACGGAGTGGGGTCCGAGCCCCGGAATCACCAAATAACCTTCGTACAATGACGAACCAATATATAGGGCGAGTAAGATTTTCCAAGCGGTTCCAATGGCTTTGTTCACGGGGGCCCCCATTCTCGTAATGGACTTTTCCTCATATTAGCCGCAATCGATTAAAATAGGAACCAGGGAACCGTGAAAAGGGGGGCTTCGCGTGCGTATCTTGTTTATGGGTATGGGGCAGATGGGACGGCGAATGGTGCGGCGTCTGAATCGTGATGAGACTGTGATATGGAATCGGACGCCGTCGATTCTACTCGAGATGGCACGCGATGACGGCTGGCGCGTCGCGGACAATTTGACAGAGGCCGTGGCGCACAGTTCCGTGGTGATAACCATGTTAAAAGATGATCGAGCCGTAGAATCCATGGGCACAGCAGGTTTTTATGAGGCGCTGGCTCCCGATGCGTTGTGGATAGATATGACGACCGGGGCGCCAGAGGCCACCCGCCGATATGCCGCGGTGGCTCGGTCGCGTCAGGCCCAATTTATTGCAGCACCGGTAGCCGGCAGCCTCAAGCCTGCCGAAGACGGGAAGCTCCTTGTGTTGGCAGGCGGGGATCCACAAGACGTGGAGCGGGCCCACCCTATCTTATCTCAGTTTGGGCAAGTCAACAGGATCGGGTCTCCTGAGCAGGCGCTTACCGTCAAACTCGCCCTGAATGCCGTGCTAGCTTTTTATGTGGATGGTGTGGCCGAGGCGTTGGAATTGACCGACCGGGTGGGCCTAACGCGCCAAACGGTTCTAGAGCTACTCGGTGCATCTTCGATAGCAGCCCCATTACTCAAAGGCAAAGCTACCCGCTGGGAGCAGCATGACTATACCCCAGAGTTTTCGATCAGCATGCTACATAAAGATTTACGTTTGGCCCAAGAATGGGCACGGAGTCTCTCGGTGGCAACCGAGGGACTGGACCGCATTCAAGAGGTGTATTTAAAAGGTTCCCAGGGCCCGTGGGCCGGGCGCGATATGGTGGGGATCGCTGAGGCCTTATCACAGAACGGGAGGACGGACAGTGCAAAAGCCAACCATTGAGCAATATCTGAAGGTTCGACAAGCGTTTAACCCGACATTCGTTGGAGATGGCTCGCGCATAGCCTTTCTGATGAACCTGACCGGGACGGCCCAAGTCTACAGCATGGATTATAGGGGCGGATGGCCTTCCTTGCTCACCGAATTTGATAATCGAGTGACGGCGTTGCGGGGGATTCCGGGGCGGGATGTTGTGTTATTTGCCATGGATCAGGGGGGCAATGAAAATCAGCAACTCTATTCGATAAGACAAGATGGTACAGACATGATGCAGATCACGGATAATCCGAGAGCGATATACGATCTGGGCCCTATTTCACCCGACGGGAAACGAGTGGCGGTTGCCACCAATCAACGGAATGGGACCGATTTTGATATTTACATACTTGAGATCGGCGACACGTTCGACCAGGCGCAGTTGGTTTTAGAAAATAAAGGCTGGTGGCGGGCTGTTGATTTCGCTCACGACGGGCAGCGGCTCTTGTTGACGCATCATCAGTCCAACGTGAACCATGACCTTTACGAATTGGATCTGAAGACGGGACAGGTAACCCATATTACGCCGCATCAAGGCGATGCCCAATATGGTTCTGCACGGTACTGGAAGAACGGGGTATTGACTCTCACCGACCAGGATCAGGAGTTTAGTGGGATAGCCTTCTTGGATTCCGAAGGGCTTCATTGGATGAGGCAGGGCGACCATGATGTCGATCTGTTGGCGACCTCTCGGGAACGTGAGGTGGTTGCGTACGTGGTGAACCAGGAAGGATACTCGGTCCTCTATCTCGGTGGCGGTTCAAGGCAGGAGATGCCGCTCGAAGGGCTTGATGAGGGGGTCATTGTCGGAATGGAGTTTTCTCCGGACGGTCAGCATCTCGTGTTGACCTATCACAGTGCCGTGGCTAACCCCAATATTTATCTTGTGAACCTCAGCACCTTAGATGTTCGTCAAGTGACCTGGGCTCCCACCGGAGGGGTGGATCTGGGACGTTTCGTGGCACCTGAACTCCACCATTTTCCTTCATTTGATGGCCGGTCGATTCCGGTTTGGTTATATCGGCCTCGTCATCAGCCCGCGGAATCGTGTCCGGTCGTGGTGTCGGTTCATGGTGGACCGGAAGCGCAAGAATTGCCCGGGTTTAACGCGGTCTACCAGTACCTATTGGAAGCGGGCTTCGCCGTCGCGGCTCCCAATGTGCGGGGTAGTGCAGGGTATGGCAAGAGCTACGTGCACCTTGATGACAAAAGGCTCCGGATGGATTCGGTCAAGGATCTGGCTGCCCTGGTCGCATGGATTGGCAGCCAATCCATGCTGGACGCCAGTCGTGTTGCACTCATGGGAGGCTCCTATGGAGGGTTCATGGTACTGGCCGGGCTGACCACTTTTCCCGACTTATTTGCGGCCGGAGTCGACACGGTAGGGATTGCGAACTTTGAGACGTTCTTGGAAAACACGGGACCTTACCGACGTAAACTGAGAGAACCGGAATATGGCACCTTAGAAGAAGACCGCGAGTTTTTCCAAGAGATTTCTCCGATCCATCATGTGGATCGGATCCAAGCCCCCTTAATGGTGATTCATGGCAAAAACGATCCGCGGGTTCCGGTGGGGGAAGCGGAGCAAATCGTTCGGGAGTTAGAGGCGAGAAACCATCCGGTCGAATATTTATTGTTTGATGATGAGGGTCACGGGATTGTGAAACTTAAGAATCGGCTACAGCTTTATCCTCGCGTTGTACGCTTCCTCAACGCGCATCTTCAGACAAAATGAGTGCAAATAGTTCACAGAGGATTCGGATCCTCTGTGAACTAGGAGTATCGGCAGGAAACTGGTGCGATGTCCCTAGCGGTACTGAATGCGAGGGTCTACTAACCCGTAGGCCACGTCTGCACACAGGCTACCGAGTACTGTCACTAGTGCCAAGGCTAAAGATACAGTCGTCGCTAGCGCAAAAAATAGTCCGTTCAATGAGACAATTAGGGCAACACCGAGACCTCGAATGGCGAAAATAATTTCGAGCGCAATGACTGTGTTGAGCATGGTGGGGAGCGACATTCCAATTATGGTAATCAGGGGAAGGAGGGAATTCTTAAAGGTGTGGTGCCGTACCAGATTGAATTCCGCTACACCCTTGGCACGGGCGGTGCGCACATAATCGGCCGTGCCAGCCTCGTCGAGGGATGCTCGCAGATGTCGTGCCCAGGGCCCCACGACGGATAGGGAGAGCGTCGTGACCGGCATGATTTCGTGTCGAAACCACGTACCGAGTCCGTGATGCATGACCGGTACACCTGACGCCGGCAGGATCGGGTACGTAACAGCAAATACAAACACCAGCAAGCTTCCAAGCCAAAATCCAGGGATGGCACTGAGGGTATTGAGAATGACTCCAATGGCCCGATCTAAAAGGCTTCGAGAATGGTGGACTTGGACTGTCGCGGCGACTACCGCCAAAAGGACGGCTACCAGTACCCCAAGGCCTAACAGCTCCACCGTAGGAGGGAGCAAACGGGTCAGAACTCCAACGAGTGCACCATTCCAAAGTGCGGCCTTCATCCATAACAAGAATTGAATGGGTACCGGACGATTGAGTCCCATTTGCGCATTTAAGTGAGCTATGCGCTGCGGGGTGACCTGCTTTCCCAATATGGCAGCGGCCGGGCTTCCATGGTACAAATGCAGCAGGGCAAAAATGAGGATCATGATCCCAAACAGTGCTCCAACCGCTTCAGCCACGCGTCGCAATAGGAACCGGGTCATGAGGATGCCGCCGTCTGGACCCAGAGTGTTTCACGGAGGGCGTCGCCGATGAAGTTTACGGATAGTTGTAGCAAGACAAATGCAAGACCTGGGAACACCATGGTCCACCAGTAGCCGGCTGACATATTCGCAGTACTTGCCGCAATCATTCCGGCCCAATTGGGAAACGGCGGGGGGAGCCCAAAGCCTAGAAAGCTCGCCGTTGCCACGACCAGTACCGCCGAACCCACTTGGGCTGTTGAACTCACCCAGATGGTGCTCCATTGGCTAGGGAGTACATGTCGGAGTGCGATTCGGATATCGCTGGCTCCTAGTGACCGGGCGGCTGTGACGTATTCTAACTCACGGGTTCGGAGCGCTTCAGCCCGCACTAGCCGTGCGGCCAATGGCCACGACGTGACCGCCACGATATAAAACATGGTGGTTGCGCTAGGACGTAAGAGGACATCGATCAGAAGCAGCGGCACGAGTTGTGGAATGCTTAAGACGACGTCCGTGGTCCAGGTGAGAACGCGGTCGACCATTCCCCCGAGAAGTCCGGCGGCAAGTCCGATGACGGTTCCCATCGCAGTAGCCACCAAGGCCGAGGTTACACCGACGACGATCAGCAACTGACCTCCCACCATGATTCGGGCCAATTCGTTGCGACCGAGTTCATCGGCGCCCAACGGCAATGAGGGGGAGGGGCCATGACCGATCCACGTCAAATGGATTGCATAGGGGCTCGCGGGATAAAGGAGGGGGCCAATAAAACAAAGTCCGATGAGTCCTATCAGCATAAGAAATCCGAGCCAGAAAATACTCTGATTTAAGATAGTCGGAGCATGCCAACCCGTAGGGACTGGGTGGTCCATGATGGGAGTGACGGAGTGGTCCAATGTATTCACCTCAAAGCGATCATATTATGCGATGCTTCATCACATCGTGACGTCAAATATGCATGTCTTCTCGATTCGGACGCGTGGCTCAGTGCTCGCGTCCTGGGGCATCATGGGTGATGTTGCCCGAGATTTCTTAGGGTATTACGTTGAAAGCCGTCGCTTCCGAACGAGGGTCCTATCTCCTTCGCTAGTGGCCACGGTTTTTCCTGCTATCCACGTGTCGTGGAGACTTAGTCATTGGGCCGCGGCGACGGCCATCGCCGGCGCTGGGGGCCAATCTTAGTAAACGCCGCTATGAAGCTGCGACGTACCCGTATTGATTCTGCGGCGTCTCCTTTATAGGAGTGGCTCGCTAGGAGACCTTAGTGGCCTCAAGTTTGTCGAACACATTGTGTCTGATGTCGAACGATACATCGACCCCATGTGTGGGTATTCGACTATCCTTATCATCAGGAACGAAAGTTCTCCATACGGACAGCAACTGACTGGTGGAGGGATATTTTTGGAGCATCCATTGATGAATCTCAAAGTAGATTATGCGTTTAAGCGGTTTTTTGGGGATCCCAAAAGTCGCGGCATTTTGATCGCGTTTTTAAATGCCACGCTCGGACGGACCGGAAGTCAGGAAATTACCGACGTAGAATTTCTGAATCCGGAATTGTTGCCCCTCAGTGAAACTCAACGCGGGGCACGATTGGATCTGTACGTAAGAACGCAAGCCGGTACGCACATCAATATCGAAGTCCAAATTGCTAACCAATTCAACATGGCCAAGCGTACACTTTTTTACTGGGCTACGCTCTACCTTTCCCAGTCACACCATGGACTCGATTTTAATGATCTTGCTCCCGCCATAACCATAAACATCGTAAATTTCAGTCTTTTTGACTCGGCGGAACAATATCACACGTCGTATCATGTAGTCGAAGATAATTCGGGTACCAAGTTATCCGATAGTCTCGAGATCC
>DAHWKJ010000002.1 GCA_027343695.1 Sulfobacillus sp.
AGCTTCCACCAGGCCAGCGCGAGATTGGCCATCGCGGACTCCCAAGCATCCGTATCCGGTTTTAGAGATACGGCTTCCAGTAACGCATTCAAGGCTCGATCCGCCCGATTTTGGTGCAAGTAGCCTTTGCCGAGGGTGCTCAACACCAACACTCGGAGAGTCCCACGGGGTGGGAGTGCATTGTTCAAAAGGTGTTCCAAGATGATGGTGGCACGGCGCCATGAACCCCGTTGGCTCTCGCATTGCGCCAGGAGCCATTGCGCATGGTTACGCTGACTCTGGGATCGCTCGGGATCATGCATCATGGTGCGGAGCACCCATTGAATAGTCAGGATGGAGGTGTGATGCGCAATCAGCCGATCGACGATGCGGGAACGTTCTTCGGCGTTATGCACGGCTACGAGCAGGGAGAGATCGAAGGTGCCGATCTCGAGGCCTAATCCTTTCGTAATGGCGTCGGCCGTTGTCAACGAGGGGACCATACGGCCCCGTTCGATGGCGTTTAAGGTCGCGATGGGAATTTCTCGACTTACCGTATGGAGTTTTAAGTGTCGTTCTTGGCGGGCTAGGTATAGGGCACGCCCAATCGGGGTGATCGTCAGGTTCATGCCCGATCTATTCGACAACTATGGGGGATATTTCCTGCCTGGTGCCTGACACAAAAATTCTATAGCGGCGATCAGGCGATGTTAAGACTATAGAAATGTTGTGGGAATATCTAGCAGGAGACAGTCTCGGGGATCGTGAATATAAAGTGTCGGGTGTCTTAAAAAGGGGCCAGGGGGCAGGCGTGTGTGGGGAATGGATTTATAAACCAATGGATCACCATGGCGGTCATAGAGTCTCTTAACCGACTTCTGAGGATCGTTGCCTCTAAAAGGGCTTCTCGAACACAGCGGTTCATCATGAAAAAATGCTTGCGAGAGTAGTCACCTAAGAAATAAGGAGAACTGAGGCTAGGTCTAATCATATGCAATAGAATGAACGTCCGAAGAACGAATTTGGGGGGATCACGCATGCTTCAAGCAATGCAAGAAGAACGTCGGATGCGGCGGTGGTGGATCAGTGCGATTCTAATGCTCGCGGTCGGGCTGGGGGGATTTGCTCTGGGCCACGTTGGACAGAACACTAGGCTGCGACAAACGGCTATTTCTAATGTTCAGCAGGCCTATGTTTTGTTTGATGACGCGATCCATGAACCGGCCCCAGCGCCTAAGACTTTTTGGACTGCGGAAGGTATCGGATACCTGCAGGCATCCGTCGGGCCGCTTGAGAGCCTCGGCATTTCCAATATGAACGTTGTCGTGTCCGCGGTGGATGCCGCTGCTTACGATGCGTCTCGTCACCAGGCTAGCCCTCAAGAGATCCGATTGTTGGCATTGTTCCAACGTAAAATGGCAGCTTTTCATCAATATAGTTTTGGGTCAATTCCGGTGGCTAGGCTGAAACAAGCGGTGAACAGCCTGGCGGCAGGGTTGAATTAGGGGAGTCCATCCCCCAGGGTCTGGATTTTGATGGGGAAGCCCTGATGAGTACGAAATACCTATCGCCGCCAAAACGGCTTGCAGTCCCTTTTATGGTCCTTCGCCATTAAGATCTAAGCCAAGCCAATTCATTCCAGATCGAACATTCTGTTAAATGGGAAAATATTAGCAGGATCCCAGCTATGACATGGCGAAAAGAATAAAGAGACATGGCTTAAGGGTGCGTTACGGACACCGAGATTGTCATCTTACGGTGAGAGGAGAGAAAAAGACAGTGGAACACCATCGTATGGAAGTCACCATGACGGTCAATGGGCGCTCTGTCTCCCGAGACATAGAACCCCGGGTCCTACTGGTGCATTTTCTTAGGGACGAGCTCCAATTGACGGGAACCCATGTCGGTTGTGATACATCGCAGTGTGGGTCTTGTACCGTCCTGATTGACGGGGAAGCGGTCAAGTCGTGTACGGTGTTGGCTGTACAATGCATGGGTCAATCGGTCACGACCATTGAGGGTCTGGAACAGGGGTCTTTGCATCCCATGCAAGAGGCATTTAGAGAAAAACACGGCTTACAGTGTGGGTTTTGCACACCGGGCGTCATGATGACCGCGATCCAACTATTGAAACAGCACCCGAATCCGACGGAATCTGAAATTCGGGAAGGGCTGGATGGGGTGTTGTGCCGGTGTACCGGGTACGAGACCATTGTGCGTTCGATTCAGCACGCGGCCGGTTTGATGGCGGATCAAGAACCTCAACCTGAAGAAGAAGTAGGATAGAGAGGAGGACGACAAGTCATGATGGACGTCTTAGGACAACCCGTAAAACGCCATGAGGACGATCGGCTGGTGCGTGGCAAGGGCCAATATACCGACGACATTCGCTTGCCAGGCATGGTATACGCCCATATGGTGCGAAGTCCCCATGCTCATGCCAAAATTAAAGCTATAGATACCCGAGCTGCGTTAGCCCTTCCTGGAGTATTAGCGGTCTATGTCGGCTCTGATTTGAAGGATACGGTGGGGATGATCCCGACGGCCTGGATTCCACCGAATGCGGAGATGAAGATGACGCCGCACCCAGCACTGGCCTATGACACCGTGCGATATGTTGGGGATGGGGTCGCGGTGGTCATTGCGGAAGACCCTTATACCGCCTCGGACGCTGCCGATCTGGTGCAGGTCACCTATGCGCCACTGGAGGCCGTGGTCAATCCACGAGAGGCTACAGAATCCGATAAGCCCCTGGTGCATCAAGAAATTCCGGACAATGTGGCATTTCATTGGAGTGTTGGAGCGGACTTGGACGACGTATTCGCCGCGTCTGAGGTCGTGGTGCGCCAAGAATTTCGCCAACAGCGCCTGGTTCCGAGTGCAATGGAACCGCGGGCTGCAGTGGCCCAATATAACCCTGCGACCGAGGAAATGACGGTCTGGACGACCACACAAAACCCCCACATTCATCGCCTGTTGATGTCGGGGATCCTGGGGATTCCCGAGCACAGACTGCGCGTGGTTGCGATCGACGTCGGGGGCGGCTTTGGTAGCAAGATTGCCTGTTATCCCGACGAAGTGGTCGTCGCCTACGCGGCGCGTGCCTTGGGACGCCCTGTGAAGTGGACCGAGACTCGCCAGGAGAATTTTATTGCCACCAGCCATGGTCGGGATCATGTGCAAGAGGTGGAGCTCGCAGGCACTCGCGATGGGCGCATTGAAGCCATTCGCGTCAAAGCCTTTTCCAACCTGGGGGCCTACCTCTCCACTGCGGCACCCGGGGTGCCGACCATATTATTTGGTCTCATCCTCAATGGCGCTTACAAGATTCCCCAAGCGTCGGTCGATGTGTATGGGGTGGTGACTCACACCACGCCGGTGGATGCCTATCGCGGGGCAGGACGCCCGGAGGCCACCTACCTCATCGAACGCATGGTGGATTTGTACGCCCGCGAACTGAAGATGGATCCGGTAGAAGTCCGCAAGATGAACCTGATCCCCCATGAAAGCTTTCCCTATACCAATCCCTTTGGGCTGGAGTACGATAGCGGAAATTATGAGGGCACCTTGCGACGGGCATTGGAAATGGTGGACTATCCGCAATTCCGCCGCGACCAAGAATCTTTACGGAAGCAAGGGAAGTACATTGGAATTGGGTTTAGCACCTATGTTGAAATGTGTGGGTTGGGTCCGTCGGAGGTTGCGGGAGCGGTCGGCTTTCAGGGAGGACTGTGGGAAAGCGCCACGGTTCGAGTCCACCCGACAGGGAAAGTCACCGTCTTTACCGGAGCTTCTCCACATGGACAAGGGGAAGAAACTACCTTTGCCCAGATTGTCTCGCATGAACTCGGCATGCCTGTCGAGGATATTGAGGTAGTGCATGGAGACACGGCAAGAATTGCCATGGGCTGGGGAACTTATGGATCCCGTACCACCGTCGTAGGAGGAGCGGCCCTACACATGGCGACTCAAAAAATCATCGCCAAGGCCACCAAAATTGCGGCACATAAACTGGAAGTAAGTGAGGTAGACGTCACGTTCGAGGCGGGGCAGTTTGGTGTGGCAGGGGTTCCTGGTCATGGGATGAGTTTTGCGAGCGTCGCGTTAGACGCCTACCTAGCCTGGAGTCTTCCGGAGGGCATGGAGCCCGCATTGGAAGCGACCGCGTTTTATAATCCCAAGAACTTCACCTACCCGTTTGGCGCTCACGTTGCGATGGTTTCAGTGGATCCTCACACCGGCGATGTAGAGTTGATGCGATATATCGCGGTGGATGACGTCGGCAACATCATCAACCCGATGATTGTGGAAGGGCAAATTCATGGCGGGTTGGTACAGGGCATCGGGCAGGCATTATATGAGGGAGCCGAGTTTGACGATCAAGGGCAGTTGATCACGGGATCCTTCCTGGACTACGCAATGCCTAAGGCCAGATTCTTCCCACAGTTCGAGACGGACCACACAGTGACCCCATCCCCTCATAACCCGCTTGGCGTCAAGGGTGTCGGTGAGACCGGGGCCATTGCCTCAACGCCGGCGGTGGTCAACGCGGTCATGGATGCGTTAGCCCCGATGGGGATTCGAGACATTGCGATGCCGTTGACGCCCATCAAGGTCTGGAATGCGATTCATCAACAAGGGGGGATATAAATGCGGACTGCACCGTTCGAATACCATCGGGCTCAGGATCTCGATGACGCACTGGAGTGGTTGGCGGGAGATGGAGACCGTGACGTGAAAATCCTCGCCGGGGGTCATAGTCTGTTACCTCTCATGAAGCTTAAACTGGCGACGCCCACCGTGCTATTGGATGTGCAGGATGTGCCGGAGTTAAGGGGGATCCTATTGGAATCGGGTTGGGTGCGGATTGGCGCGTTAACTCGATATGTGGACTTAACCCGAGATGCGACGGTGGGGGATTCGCTGCCGCTGCTGAGCCAGGTGGCGGCTACCGTTGCAGACATCCAGGTGCGTAATCGAGGAACCATTGGAGGGAGTCTCTGTCACGCCGACCCGGCCGCTGACATTCCGGCCGCGGTCTTAGCCCTGGATGCCCGTCTCGTGTTAGTAGGACCCCGTGGCGAGCGTCGCGTGAACTTAGACGAATTCACGGTGGCCCCGTTCTTGACGGTCTTAGAGCCTACGGAAATATTGACGGCGATCGAATTCCCGATTCCTCTCCAGTCACAGCAGAGCACCTATCTCAAGCGGCCTCATCCGGCTTCCGGATATCCCGTGGTCGGCGTGGCCATCACTGGGGATGCTTCGCCGCATGAACCGTTGTCGAACGTGCGGGTCGCGGTGACTGGGATTGGGCCTAAAGCCTATCGCGCAGAGAAGACGGAGGGGACGTTGAAGGGGCAAGTACCTACTCCAGAGCTTTTCCGAGCGGCAGCCGATGTGGCGATCACCGAAGCGAATATGAGCGATGAGCCCGACCTATCCTATCGGGAACAACTGACGCGGGTCTATGTGGAACGCGCATTGTATCAGTTCTATGGTGGGGTCGCCTAAGGCTTTTGTTGTCTATGCAGGGGATTACTTCGAACCAAAGAATAAAGGGGGCTCCGCCTTTTGGGCGAGCCCCTTCTCTTCTTTTTCGGTGGTTTACTCTAAGCGGTTTGGGAGTCCATTACGAGCTGTAGAAGTTGAGCTTCTGGAACCGCTCCCGTAACTTCCAAGGTCCCATTGACCATGGATTTTGGAACACCGTATACGCTGTACTTGTTGGATAGGTCCGGAAACTCTCCTGCATCAACCATATCCGCCGTGATGTGTGGTGAGGCGAGTGCCATATTGTGTGCCAGGCGTACAGCCCGGGGGCAGTATGGTCACGTAGGGGTCGTAAACACCTGAATATGCACCGGTTTCTGAATCGCCGCCAACGAAGCTTCGGCAGCTGCGGAGAGACCTGTGGTGTGTGTGGATACGGCCTTAATGGCCTCGAGCAAGGTACCAAACTCGTGGCCACTGGGGAGCCCGACAAAACGAATGCCAGTACGATGTCCATCTTTGTCTAAAAGTTCTCCGATCGGGCCTGTGATGGTTTCGGTACCACTGTGGCCTGGCTCCAATACCGGCTCCTGAGTAGCCTCTTGAACCATGATCAGATCCGATAAATCGGCGACTTCGTTGACTAAATCTTTAAAGGTCTGAGCCGTGTCCGCGTCCGGTCCACGATACCATTGGATAGTTACCGGATCTTGCAAGCCTGCGAAGAATTCGGTGACCTGCGTCGTGACTTGGCTGTCCAATAACGCCATTGCTTACACCTCCCGTACTATGTTATGAACGTTGGTTGGGTTAGACACGATCGACGGGATGTCGACCGCCCATCCATAGGGACATGCCCCCGACCACATTGGCCACCTCTAGCCCTTGTTGGGATAGCCAGGATGCGGCCGAGGCGCTGCGGTTGCCCGATGCGCAGATAATCGCATGGGGCTTAGATTTGTCGAGTTCGTTGAGACGACCTTGCAATTGTCCCATGGGAATATTAATTGCTCCGGGGACGATGCCGGATCGAAGTTCATAGGGTTCCCGTACGTCGACGACCACATAATTGTCAAGGTTTTGTGCTAATTCGTCAACGGTAAGGTCCTTGACGCGCTCCAAGGGGAGTCCTTCCTGTTCCCACCCCTTAACACCACGCTCAAACGTGAAGGGTACCGTGAGTCCGGCAGCCGTCAGGCTGGCCTTAGCGGCCTCCGCAATCACCGCGTTATCCGCAAACACGCCCAGCGGAGGCGATTGTCCATTCAAGGCACGTTTGACTTCTTCTCCCCAGCCCTGTCGGTGAAAGGGTACGTTATAGCTTCCCGCTGGATGGGCTTTAGAATACGCGTGGGCGGGATTCACATCCAGTAACAAGGCGGTACCGTTTTGTACCTGTTGAAAGAACTCCGTTGCCGTGAATGAGGTAGACATTTGATTCCTGCCTTTCTAGTGGGTTTTGAGATTCCCGAGATTTTGGCTTCGAATCGCAGCCGCGTCGACGGGTGGAGGCTTTAAGAGACTTAACAATTGGCTCACAAACTCTTCGGGGTCCGTGATCTGGGCAAAGCGATTCCATCGCCTCTCGTAGCCGACGGTGGATATCGGCTTCGGACTTAAAAACAATCCGCCACAGGCCGAGGCCCCATAGTGCGCAGGATAGAGCTCGGTGGTGTCCGGTAGGCTAAGAATTTTGTCATGAATGGAGTGAAATTGGTCCAACGCGGCCCGTTCCGTAAGTTCGGGCGTGGGATCTACAAGATCCGGACGGCCCACATCTCCCACAAAGAGCGAATCTCCGCTGAGGACTAACCAAGGATCGGGACTGCGGGTGGTATCGGTTACCACCAGGGAGATGCTATCCGGGGTATGGCCCGGGGTTTCCAATACGGTGACGTGGACCCCGCCGAGGTCAATTCGATCGCCCTCATGCAAGGGGTTGAAGGCCGTCGCCAGCGGTGCTCGATGTCCCATGGAGACCAAGAGTCCAGTTTTTTCCGCGAGTTCTCTGGCAATCGAGTGATGGTCTGCGTGGACATGGGTTTCGATGACGTCAACAATCTTAAGACCCATCTCGGCGGCATTTAAAATATAGGTATCAGCGCCAATCACTGCCAACGGGTCCACCACGATGCCGCGACCATCCGCGTCGTCGCCCACAATAAAAGACGCGCAGCCATGCGATCCGTCCCAAATCGGTAGGAAAATCATCACGATAGCTCCTTTCAATTATACCCTATGGGGTATATAATGAGTCTTGGGCTTCGGAATGTCAACGGTATGAGGGTCTCGAGATCCGGCAGACTATTTTCATGATGGCCATAGGAGGAGATTATTATTATCGGCGATAAGGAACCTGTGGAGCCCGTGATCGGCAAATATTGGGATATTACGGACCTTAAAAACCGGATGCGTCGCATCGAAGGCCAAGCTCGGGGTATCCAGGCCATGTTGGATCGCGAAGAAGAGTGTAAGTCCATCCTCACCCAGTTGTCCGCCATGTCGGGGGCTCTCGATAAAGTCTATCGGGTGGTCGCGGCATGCGGCTTGGCCGATACCTTGCGTCGGGATGCCACAGGAATGAGCAATGAGGCAATTCGTGAAGTGCTCGAAAGCTTGCACGGGTCTGGAAGACTTTAAAACATACGAAAGCGAGGGATGTCACATGTTGGGATATACCAAAACCACCACGAAGAGTGTGGAACAGGCGGTAGAGGATCTGGGCACTGCGGTGGAATCGAATGGGTTTAAAGTACTTAACCAGCTGGATATTTCAGGCATTTTAAATGGCAAAGGGTTTGACTGTGAGCCAACCCGGATCTTAGAGGTCTGTCATGCTCCCTCGGCCGCGGCCGTGTTGGACGCCAACGTGAACATCAGTCTTTTATTGCCGTGTAAGATTAACGTCTATGCCAGGCAGGGTCAAACCTATGTGTCAGCCTTAGATCCCGGCATGATGAAACAATTTTTCGAAGAGCCCGAAATTTTGAAGATAGCCGACGACGTGCAAACCGCGATTAAACGGATCGTGGATCAAGCCGTCTAACAAAATAACGTGGAAGTACTCTCTACGGATTCCCACCACAACGGTCCGTAGGGAGCTTGCCTGGCGCGAATATTTTGTCATAATGGTTCATACTGGCATTAGGCCATCGGTAGATTTCCCATTGAGCGGGTTCGGACGCCAGGGGGCCGAAAAGTGGGTTTACGGGGGGTGAGTCCGATCGCGTCCAGGTGGGGCAACAAGAACAACTGGGTTCGGATAGTGTTGTGGTCATTGGCACCCATTTTAGCGCTCATGGGACTCACCTCTGGTGTCGCTCCGGATACCCTTACGGCCCCAATCTCGGGATATTGGCCCGTGCATCTTACCCGGTTCTTGTTTGGCCCCTATTCGACGGTTGACAATTTTGGGTATGAATCGAACGGGGAGATCAGCCCGATCATACCGACTTCCTATACGGCCTGGCGGTCTCCCCGAACTCTCGGGATCCAGTTCATTGGCGATTCCCCCGCCAATCTTCGAGCGGATCAGTTTTCCTTATCGGTCAGCGGCCCGCATGGGCCCATCCGAGGCCTAAAAGCCCACTATACGACGACGGGATTTGTGGGCTGGAAGCTCCCTCGACTCCCGGTTGGCACCTATCATGTGACCTTTTTAACCCCACTCTTTAAGCGATCGCAGTCGAGTTGGACCATTACGATCGTCCACCCCAAGGTTCCTTTGGCCCCCGTTCATGAGACCGCGAACGATCGGGTGAGCCTGGACACGTTGAATGCCTACCGGACACTGCTTGATGAACCGCGGGTAACCTGGAGTACCTCTTTGGCATATGCTGCCACGGCCCATGCACGATATCTCAGCGTCAACGGGTATAACGCTCCGTCGTTTCACATGGAAAACCCGCGACGCGTCGACTTTAGCGCTAGAACGCCTTGGGATCGGGATTTGCTTTATGGTTGGCAGAGTGTCTTGGATGGAGAGGTCGGCATTGAATGGACCAACCCTTTACCTCCGGTCGCGGTCGTCCAAGACTTGATGGACACGGTATTTCATCGGTTATCGTTATTGTCGGGGAATTTGCTGTCGAGTGGTGAAGGGAGCAGTGCCGGGAATACCGGAGCCGTCGTTATGGACCTTGGCTATGGATATAATCCCTCGCTTCCTTTAGCCATTGCCTACCCGCGTCCGGGGCAGACCGGGGTGCCCATCGCGTGGGTCGACCTGGAGAGCCCGGATCCCGTGCCGCATGGCTTCGGGCACCGCTTTGGGTACCCCATTACCATTGATTTCCCGACCATCGAAAGTCTCAAAACGGTACGCTTTGGGCTCTTCTTAGGACGCAATAAGGTGCCGGTGTACGCCGATCGACCTGGCGTCAACTCGTTGTCGGATAACCAAATCGGGATGGTCCCCCAGCGGGCGTTATTCCCTGGCACCGTGTACACCGTGATCGTTCAGGGACAGGCGCTCTTTAATAGTGGTGTGGTGAGACCGGTTAACCTCCATTGGTCATTTCAGACGGGACGGGGCTCGGAGTCCCTGGCAGCGGCACCTGTGTCACCGCACCAAGCGGTGGTCTCGGTGGTTCGCGCCGGTGGGGGAAACCCGATCATCCACACCGAGGTACGGTTATATCGGGTGACCGCTTCAGGACGACTGCTGTTGCAAACCATGGGACACACTAATACGCGTGGAGTATGGGTCGTGACCCGTCACCATGTCGTCAATCACGCGCTGTATGAGGTTACGTCGGCAACCGGCAATAGCCAGCAATTCTGGTGGTGAAATCATGAAAAGTGCTTGGGACCCAGCAAATAGGGTTGCGGTGCGCGTCCGGGGCGAGCGGATTCATCTCGCGTATAACGTACGGCCCTCCCATGACTCCGCCCCGCCCGTTATCCTCATTCACGGAATGGGATCATCACGCCTCGCGTATCAGCCCTTAATGGATTCATGGCCCTTAAAAGGGGCGGTGTACGCGTTGGACCTGCCGGGCTTTGGGGCATCCGGACATTTAAGACAGCGCCATACCCTGAACGATTATGTAGAAGCCATCCATGAATTCGTGGGGGCCATGGGCCTGGATTCTGTGGTGCTCTTGGGCCACTCGTTTGGCGGGATGGTGGTGGGGGAAGTCGTCTCATGCCATCCCGATCAGATAGTGGGTGCCATTCTGGTCTCTAGTGCGGGACTGGTCGCACCCTCCAATGTCTTAGTGCCATCACGCTCCATTTGTCTTAATCGGATCGGGATTTGGGTCACGGGTTTTTCATATTTTGGAGACCAGATGGTGTCTGCCTTAGGCATGAACCCGTCTGGGTTAACAGCGGACGATCGTCGCCGGCTCCGATATGGATGGGTGAGAGCCGTGGAAATGGCACGAATGGGGTCCTTTTACGAGGATAAAAATTTTTTTCAAGGAATCTTACAATCTGGGCGTCCTATCGTGTTGATTCACGGCGAACGGGATCCCGTATTTTCGGTGACAGCGATTCGTGATGTGGTGGGTTCCAAGGTCCCACTCTGGGTCATGCCGAAGGTGGGGCATCTGCCCTTTGACCAGGATCCCCTCCGCTTTCGTGAGCTCCTGGTCGATGCCCTGGCCGTCATAGAATCTTAAGAGCGACGGGAATCCCCGGCATAATGCACGCCGGTAATGCGTGCGATTTCCGGGTCCAGTGCTGAAAGGTCGGACGGCTTCAGATCGAAGACGTTGGTATATCCCATCGTTCGAATGGCGATTTCCATCTCCTTACGGCAACTGGTTAGAAAATTGATGACTCCTTGTGCCGCTAGCTGGGCATCAAGCGGAATTTGCGGCTTGGCTCGGTAAAATACTAAATCGGTTGGGGGGAGCATTGGGACTGTCTGGGTAATTTGTTTATGGGCTAAAGCGAACATGACGATGGTTCCAAGACCCACGGCCCGTGCCCCCAACGCGTAGGCTTTGAGGAAATCGCCGGGTTCCCGAAAACCTCCGGAGATGACGAGATCGATTCGATGCTCGGGGTCATGTTGATCCAGGTAACGACGGGCTCGGACCAGGGCATATAAAGAGGGGATCCCAAAATGGTCGGACAGTGTAATCGGGGCGTTGCCCGTGGCTCCCTCGGTACCGTCAATGACGATGACATCGACCCGAGCCTCTAAGGCGACTGCGATGTCTTCTTCGAGTCGGTCACCGGCTCCCATTTTCAGCGCAATCGGGATGCCATCGGTGACCGAGCGCAGATAAGCAACGACGTCGGACAAGGGGGTCGGATGGGTGGGGTCCTCGAGAAATAGGTCGGCGTGAATGATAGGGGCTTGGCCCTCTTTAAGATGCATCAGGCGTCGGATATCCGATCCGACTGCGGTGGGGGTTGCGAGTACCGCGTTGCCTGGCATGGCGCCTTGACCTACTTGCACTTCTATCATGTCGGCTTGTTTTAATATTTCGGGATCTCGGTTCCACGCCCAACGGCCAAACTGGAGAATATAGCGAAAGGCTCGTTCACGTTCAGCCGCTAAGAACGGGCCTTGGCCGGAATTAAGCGGTATCTGCGTGTGCCCCGAGGCCTCAGCCAACGCAATCCGAGACGCGTGATTGAGGGCGAGTCCGTAGGCCATCCCCGAAATAAAAAGCGGCATCGAAAAGGTCAAGGGAGTTTTACAATGGCTACCGAGCACGGTTTCCAAGTGGACCGATTCGGTTTCTAGCACCGGATGCCGCGAGAGTTGGCCCGGTACTAAGGCCAAATCGTCAAATCCATGGACGGGCTTGGCGGAGCCCATGGGACGGATCACCACCGCGCCGCTTTGAGCCCGTAGCGATGAGTAGAGGAAGTCCATCATCGGAGTGGACTTTAATGAGACATAGAGTTCCGCCAAGGTGTCGCTCATCGGGCGCGTTAAAAGAGCCCAGAGCATGCGGCGAGCAATATGGGGCAAGGCCCAGGTAAGGACGAGAATCACGATGACTAGGGCCACGAGCGAGCCGAATAGTACGATCCAGAACATGGGTAAGTGTATCCTCCTTCCAATAAACTTCAGAGTGCCCGTTCTAGGTATGGGGTATCCTATCGGTTATGAGTAACCCGAAAAATCTCTCGCGACTTCGGATCAAACGCATGGTGGTGGTTGGGGTCCTTAGCCTGGTGATTGTGGTCGGTGCTTTAATGGGCCTCAGTTACTGGGTCAGTTATAAGCTGGCCCATCCCTATCATCTGCCGTTATCCAGCAATCCGTCTTGGTGGGGGATGGGTTATCGCAATGTGCCGTTTACCGTACCGGCCGATGGGTTGCGCCTCAAAGGGTGGTGGATTCCGGCATCGGGTAGTCCCCTCACCGTTATCATGACGCATGGTTATCGCAATAACCGGGTGGGCCACTCGGTCCCACAACTGGCGGTGGCGCGGGCCTTGCATCAGATGGGAGCGAACGTCTTGATGTTTGACTTTCGAGGCTCTGGGGATTCCGATGGCCATTTGACTTCAGTCGGGGTCTTCGAACAGCAGGACATCATTGCCGCCGATCAGGCGGTCACCACGCGATGGGCACCACAGTCCACGATTGTGTTGCTCGGGTATTCGATGGGCGCCTCGACCGCTCTGATGGCGGCAGCGGAAGACCCTCGGGTCGCTGGGGTAATCGCTGATAGCCCGTTTGCCGATCTCACGCAATATCTGAATACCCACCTATCCGTCTGGACCCACTTGCCGCACTACCCGTTTACTCCCTTGGTGCTCTGGATGTTACCCCGAATCACAGGCGTCCGACTGAACGGGGCCAGCCCATTAAATTTGGCTCATAAGTTAGGGAAGCGCCCCATTCTACTCATTGCAGGATCTCGCGATACCATCATTCCGGCCCACAATAGTGTGGACTTATATCGACGGCTGGTGGCTTCAGATCGCAGGGTTACACTCTGGATGGTGCCGTGGACCCACCACATCCAAGCCTATAAGGTGCAGCCGATTGCCTATGTGGATCACCTGTACCAGTTTTTGGTGCGTTGGGATCCCCGCCTTAAGAAACCCGGTGGGGCCCAGATAGGGTTTTATCCGTGAATAGGCGTCCAACGCATCCAAGTTCCGTTCTGGGCGTTAATTAAGACCGCCACCGTCGCAACCTGTTGGCGGTGATGGGATCGAAGGTGAAGGATCGTGACGTGTTGCATGGTGATCAACCAGGCTAGTTGGTGCCCGGGGCTGATCGAGACCATTTGTGCCGTGGGTGTCGTCGCGGGAGTCAGGAGGATATTGTGATGAGCGGTTTGGCTTTCGACCAAGGCCTCTTGAATCGTGATTCGGGTGGTCTCAGGAGGCACCACTTTCAGCGTGACTCCACCCGTCGCGAGGATGGCGGGAATGCCGACGGACCGTGGAGAGTGATGGGGGAGGGCCCATACCACTGCCACCACCATGGCCATTCCCGCAATAATCCATCCTCCAACGCGACGCATGGGTTAGGCTTCTGATTCCGGAATATAGGTCTTCAGCCAATCTGTCATGGTTTCGAGACGGTGAATGCGATGCCATGGTTTTCCATCGCGACTCATCCCATGAAATTCATCTGGGTAGCGCACAAATTTGACCGGAGCTCGATTGAGATACTTGACCGCGGTATAGAGAATCTCACCTTGTTCGATGGGACAACGGAGATCGCCTTCTTGGTGCTCGATGAGAAGGGGAGTCGTCATGTGTTCCACATACGTAATTGGGCTCTGCTGTCGGTACCATTGGTCGTCCTGCCAGGGAGCCTTCTGATTCGCACGCTTCATCCAATGCCAACCCCCATCTCCGGTACCTACCATGGCGCGCCAATCGACGACAGAACGCATGGTAACCGCAGCTTTGAAACGGTCGGTATGTCCCACAATCCAGTTGGTCATGTAGCCACCATAGGAACCCCCCGCGACGCCGAGTCGGTTGGCGTCAATCCACGGCTCATACTGTAGAGCCGTCTCCAAACCCGCCATGATATCAAGATAATCGAGGTTGCCCCACTCTTTTTGAATCGCGGCGCAAAATTCGGTACCGTACCCCTGAGACCCACGTGGGTTGGTGTAAATAACGCCGTAGCCTAAAGCGGTGAGGCATTGGAATTCGAAAAAGAAGCTTTGCGCATAGAGCATCATGGGTCCCCCATGAATTTCTAGGATAGCGGGGTAGCGCTTCCCGGATTCGAAGTGGCTTGGCTTCATGACCCAGCCATCCACCGCCGGGCCGCCCTCGGCATGGGTAGTAAATCGTGTGGGCTCTGATAGCTCAAGTTGCGCTAAAAGTTTCTGGTTGGGGTTGGATAGGGTTTGGAGTGCTCCCGAGCTAAGCTCGAGCCATACGACTTCGCTCGGATTGATTGGTGTGCTGCGGATCAAGGCCGCATGCGTCCGCGAGTTATTGAGATCGTAACTGTAATACACCGCGTCATCTTCCGTTACGAGCGTGACAGCCTCCGTCTCGAGATGGATCCGCGCTAGATGGGTCGCGCCGTTACGGGAAGTTAAGGTGTAGAATTCCCGGCCATTTGGGCTGAATAGCGGGGGATTGCTCCCGGTGCCGGAAAGATCCGAAAGGGATAAGTCGGTCAGCGGTCGGTCCCAGTCATGGGCAATCGGCCGCGTGGATTTGGTCTCAAGATCATAGGTATAGAGGCTTGTGGTATCATAGCCCATTTGGTCTGGGTGTGATGCGGTAAACAACACATGGGTTCCATCTGGGGAAAACGTGGCATGATTAACAGATAAGTCGGGACTCGTTAGAGCAACCGGCTCGGGTCGCTTATCGCTGTGAACATCGAGCAGATAGAGTACACCACCGGCCCACTCCCGGTCATAGTCGTCCCCGTATCGGGATTGCATCAGGAGCTGGGTCCCTGCGGGGTTAATGGCGAGGCCACTATGACGATAGGGTCCGAATGTGAGTTGGCGGGCGGATTCCGGTGCGTCCAAGGGTACATGCACGACATGCGGACGTTTGTCGGTGAAGTATCCGGTCCCATCCAGTTTATGGGCCAGTTCCGTGATGACTTTCACGTCGCGGTTAAAGCGAATCCGGGGTTCTTCGGTTTCGGGACGGGCTTTGGTCTCCGGTTGAATCCCGTCTTTGGTGAGGCTTGCGGTCAGAAAAAGACTCTGGCTGTCCGGTGCCCAAATGAAGTCTCGAACCCCGCCTTCAATGTGGGTCAGTTGATACGCCTCTCCCCCTTCGGTGGCTAAAAGCCATACTTGAGATTGTCCGCTGCGCTCTGAGAGAAACCCGACCCATCGACCATCGGGAGAAAATGCGGGATGGGTATCCGTTGGACCCGCCGTGAACGGGAAGGCTGGGTGACCAGGTCGTACCGCCATTAATTGGCGCTTATATGTATTGGTTTCGGGATCGGCCTGCGATTCCACGTAGATGATTAAACTTGCCGTCGGCGAAACCTGAATGTCTCCTGCCAGTCGAAAAGCAAAGAGATCATCGGGCGTAATTGTCCTCATTCGACACCTCCATGTGATACCATCAGATATATCTATTCGCGGATAAAAGACCGATTCCTGCTTCCCGATGAAGGGGGGATTCCATGGCAATCGCCAATTCTAGTAACTTCCGAACGTGGGCCAAGCCAGCCGCGGTCGCTGTCTTGGTGACACCCGCTCCTTTAGGGAGTGAGGTGTTGCTGATTGAGCGTCCTGGTTCGATGACGGAGCATGCGGGACAGATTGCGTGTCCCGGCGGACGATTTGATGCGGCCCACGACCGGACCTTGTGGGATACCGCTCGGCGCGAGACCCGGGAAGAAGTGGGGGTGCGGCTTTCCCTCGACATGTGGCGGGGAGCCTTGGAACCGGTATATATTCCGGTCACGGGCTATACCATCGAGCCGCACCTTTTTTACATCGTGCCCAAACCACGACTGCTTGCCTCGAGTGAAGTCGCGGCCTGGCATTGGGTCAGCATAAAGGATTTGGAAGCCGTCGAGGAGTGGGTCGAGGAGAGGCCCCAGTATCCGTTCGCCTGGGGGCGGGTGTGGGGAGCAACCGCCCGGATTCTAAGCCAATTGTTACGTTCCCCGTACCTGGAATTCGATGGGCAATCCGAATGAGTAGCATCCCGGATCCCATCACGATTCGCACGGTCGAAGACATTGATGAGTTGGAAGCTGTGCACCGACTGGAACGGGAGGTCTGGGGCGGGGACGATTTAGTGCCGGTATCCGTGTTACGGGTGATGGCGCTCGAAGGGGGTCAAGTGCTGTTGGCATGGCACGCAGATCACGAGGCGCCGGTAGGGATGGCGGTCGCTTTTATCGGAAGACGGCACCAAGAGTGGTACCTCCATTCGCATATGGTGGCCGTCAAGGCGCCTTTTCGACGCCATGCTGTGGGTCGGCTATTAAAGTACCAGCAACTGGGCTATGCCCGCGCTCTGGGTTTGGCTTACGTGGGCTGGACATTTGATCCCCTGCAACGCCCTAACGGGCAGTTCAACCTAAACGTCCTAGGGGCCGTGGCCCGGGAATTTCTTCCCAATTTTTACGGATCCCTTGGGGACCGCATCAATGGGGAATTTGCCACGCATCGGCTCTTTGTGGAATGGAATGGATGCACGACGCCACGGTCCGCGAGCCGTTTTGTTGTGGTGCCTGATGATATTGGTAGACTCCGTAAGGAGAATCCCCAAAGCGCCAGAGCGTGGGCGGAACGCCACCGAAAAAAGTGGGACCGTCTTCTAACACAAGGGTTTGGTGCGGTCGAAATGGTGCCGGGACGGTGGGGCGTATGGTGTTACCGGCTGCAGCGGATATCTAGCGAAGGGACGAATCGGAGTGAAAATTGAACACGTTGGTCTTTCCTTTATTGAAATGCCTCTGAAGTCTCCATTTGAGACATCGTTTGGGGTAGATACCAAAAAGACCTGTTGGATTGTGTCGGTATCGGCCGATGGCGTCACTGGATATGCCGAATCGGTGGCCGATGTCGAGCCGCTCTACTCGGAAGAGACCCATGCCTCCGTGTATTATGCCCTAAAGAATCATGTGATACCTCGACTAACTGGGCAGACCCTTACGGATCCTAGCCAAGTTCATAACCTTTTGTTGCCGATTCGTGGCAATCGGATGGCCAAGGCCGTCATCGAGATGGCCATCTGGGATTGGTGGGGGCGCGCGGTGCACCAACCGTTATGGGCGTTGCTGGGGGGGGACCCGAACAAAACCGAGATTCCGGTTGGCGTTTCGATTGGTATTCAAAGAAGTCCTGAGGTCTTGATTCGGGTGGCGCAAGGGTATCTTGAGGAAGGTTATCGGCGTCTGAAGGTGAAAATTAAACCGGGACACGATCTCATCCCGCTCGAGGCCTTGCGGCAGGCTGTGGGCCCCGATGTCCGCATCATGGCGGACGCCAATTCGGCATACCGGCTCGATCGCGATTTGGACCGGTTGCGCCAATTTGATCAGTTTGACCTGATGATGATTGAACAACCGCTCGACGAAGACGATTATGTGGATCATGCGGTGTTGGCGCATGCGATTGAGACCCCTCTATGCCTCGATGAATCGATTCGCTCGGCGGATGATGCGCGTCGCGCGATTGGGCTTGGCGCAACGGGGGTCATTAACATCAAGGTCGGGCGCGTCGGGGGCCTGGCATCGGCCAAGGCGGTGCATGATATGGCAATGCGCCACCATATTCCGGTATGGTGTGGGGGCATGTTGGAAACGGGAATCGGGCGGGCTTTTAACCTCCATCTGACGACGCTGCCCAATTTTTCATTACCGGGGGATACCTCTGCGAGCGACCGTTATTTTGACGAAGACCTCATCGACCAGCCGTTTGTCCTCAATCCTAACGGCACCTTGACCGTCCCCGACGGGGAGGGGATTGGTGTGCGTCCAAATCTGGAACGGCTGTCAGAAGTTACGACGTATTACGAAGCCTGGGATCTTCGCAGTCGGGGTGTGAGAGGAGGTGTCCCGGATGTCGCCGGACTGGGATTTTGATAAGGAGGAAGGCACTCAAATTCGAAGCCTGATCCATGATTTAGTGGTCACCGAATCGCCGTCTGGCGACGCCTCGGGAATTCACCGCGTGATGGAACGGCTTCTCGAGGACCTCTTGCCGATACCCGATATTCATGTTGATTGGCATCAAGTGGCGGGGTTTTCCTTGCTCGAGGTGTCGCGGGGATCCGGGGGAGCTCTCCTCTTAGGACATGCCGATACGGTATGGCCCCAGGGAACCTTAAAGACCATGCCGTGGTACGAAGACCAAGACGGAAAGATCTTTGGCCCCGGAATTTTAGATATGAAGGCCGGTCTGGCCATCGCCGTCTTTGCATTGCGCGGGGTTGCACCGACCACGCCCTTTCGGCTGCTGGTGACTCCGGATGAGGAAATTGGGAGCGCCCTCAGTCGGGAAACCATTGAAAAATATGCCAAAGAGTCTCCTTTAGCCTTGATCTTGGAATCTGGTATGCCTAAGGGGGGACTCAAAATAGCGCGCGCTGGCGTCGGGGACTTTACCGCGAGCGTGACCGGCATCGAGAGTCATGCGGGGCTTGATCCTGAGAAAGGGGCGAGCGCGATACGGGAGATGGCCCAACAGGTGATGTGGCTGGAAACCTTGGAGCATCGGCTCCTCGGGACGACCATCAATCCTGGTGTGGTATCCGGGGGTACCCGCAGTAATGTGGTAGCTGGCAATGCGATAATTGGGATTGACGTGCGGGTTCAAACCGCGGGCGAAATGCATCGGATTGAGAATACGCTCGCGCATCCCCCGACGTTTGACTCCCGTACCCAAGTGCACTATGAAGGGGGATTCAATCGACCCCCGATGGAGTCAACCCCAGCCTCTCATGAGTGGTTTCGATGGGCGCAAAAAGCCTGGTCCGATCACACCACCTGGCCGCTTGAAGGGCTCCGGGTTGGTGGAGCCAGCGACGGGAATTTTACCGCACGCTTAACGCCTACGTTAGATGGGTTAGGGGCGGTTGGCGTCGGGCCCCACGCGCGACATGAGCAGATCGACTGGCAATATATTGCTCCAAGGGTCGGTTTAGTGCGGGATCTGGTAGAACGGGCGGGTGGGCCTCTATGAATATTCACGCCTTGATCGGGCCGAGTGGCACCGGAAAGAGCCATCGCGCTTCCATGGTTGCGGAACAAAAAAACGCCGATGGCATTTTGGATGATGGATTACTTATCGTCGATGGCAGAATCGTGGCGGGCATTTCAGCCAAACGTGAGGCGACTCGGGTGGCCGCGGTCAAACGCGCTATTCTGGCCGATGAAGCCCACGCCGAGGCGGTGCGGAACGCCTTAGAAAAAGTGGCACCCCACGATCTCTTGATCCTCGGGACATCGATGAATATGGTGCAGCACATCCTCACGGCTTTGAATTTGGGTGACCGGACGGTAAATTGGGTACGGGTTGAAGAGGTGACGACGCCCGAAGAACGTCAATTGGCCCGTCAAATTCGACGACAACAAGGACGGCACGTGATTCCGGCCCCCACGATGGAGGTGAAGAAGGGATTCGCCGGCTATTGGGTGGATCCCCTGCGGTTTATCTTTCGCGGGCGCCACCGCCAAATGGAAGTCGAAAAATCTATTGTTCGACCCACCTACTCATCGCTCGGGAATTTTTATATCGCGGATTCGGTGGTAGCCAGCATCGCGAGCCACGGCGCGGGACGGGTGAGCGGTATCGCACGGGTCTCGCGAGCCGTGGTACAATCGACTCCAGAGGGACTCAGCATCGACCTCGAGGTGTGGATTAATACGCCACGACACATTTTCCAGGTGCTTGAAGGAACCCAACGCGTGGTGTATGAAATCATCGAAGAAGCCACCGCGCTTAACGTGCTTACGGTAAGGATCCAGGCCCGACGCCTAATTTGGGAGGAGCCGAACACACACAACGATGGGACAGCGCGTATTAGTCGTAGATGACGAAGCTGCTATTGTGGAATTGGTGTCATACAATCTCACTCGCGAAGGATTTGACGTCTTAGTGTCGGCCGATGGCGCCCAAGCAGTACAGATGGCCCGCCGAGAATCTCCGGATTTGGTGATTTTGGACGTCATGCTGCCCAGCATGTCGGGTTTAGACGTATGTCGCCAATTGCGGCGGGAGACCGAGATTCCCATTATTCTTCTCACCGCGCGAAAAGATGAGATGGACCGCGTGTTAGGGTTGGAGCTCGGCGCCGACGACTACGTGACGAAGCCATTTTCTCCACGGGAATTGGTGGCCCGGGTCAAAGCAATCTTGCGTCGTAGCCGAGGCCGAGAGGATGACGCGAGCGACCATCAAATTAACCGCACCGGGCTGACCGTGGACCCCGATCGCCGCGAAGCGTCGCTGGACGGCAAGACGCTGCATCTGACCTTTACAGAATTTGAGTTGCTCCATATCCTGGCCAAAAACCCCGGGCGGGCCTTTACCCGAGACGACCTCCTGATGCGAGTGTGGGGCCAAGATTTCTTTGGCGATGCACGCACCGTCGACGTCCATGTTCGGCACTTGCGAGAAAAACTCATGGAAGACCTACAAACCCCGCGATTCATTGAAACCGTCCGGGGAGTGGGTTATCGGTTTCGCGAATCGTGAAACGCGCTCTAGCACGTCAATTTCTGGTACCCATTTTGATTGCGGGCACCCTGACGGTTGCGGTCTGGTTAGCCACCTTGCCGCATGGCCGCTTAGAGGCTGTCATCCTGGTGGTGTTGGCGTGGGTGTGGACGCTGCGCTTAGTGAGTCAGATGCGCACCCAGCAAGCGTTTTTGGCGGAATCCATCGTGCAATTGCAAGACACCGTAAAACGCTGGGGATCAGGAGACCTGCAAGCCCGGGTCTACCTGGATCAGGCCGATCCGTTAGACCAATTGGCCCATGGTATGAATCGGGTGGCCGAAGTCTTAAAAGAGCGTACCGAAGATCTTGAGCAAGATAAAGAGCGGCTTGAGGCCATTTTGACTAGTATGGCGAATGGGATCATTATCCTGAATCATGGGCTGACCATTACCCTGATTAACGAGGCCGCCTATCAGCTGTTAGGCATTGAGACGCGACCGGCCCAGGGGCGGCATTTGTTAGAAGTGATTCGTGACGTAGCCATCGATGATGCGGTGCATCGCGTGACCCAAAGTGGAGTGACTGAGACCGTGCTCTGGAGTCCGCATGATGTGCTGGACGAGGTGATTGAGGTCACGGTTGCCGCCCTAAACCAACCTTTGGGCGGAGTTGGGGCCGTGTTGGTTGCCCGCAACGTATCGTCACAAAAACAAGTAGAGCGAATGCGCCAAGACTTTGTCGCTAACGTCAGCCATGAACTTCAGACGCCGCTGACCATTATTCGGGGATTTACCGAGACGTTGCAGGACAGTCCTGACCCTGACACCGCGCAACGCTTTATTCAATTGATCCATGAAGAAGCGACGCGGATGAGTCATTTGGTCGATGACCTCTTGGCGCTCTCACGAATGGAGCATCATTCCCTGCCGGTGCAGATGGGTCCCGTGGACCTTCCTATGTTAATCGATTCGACGCTGGTGAAACTGGCGGCTCGGGCCAAATCGGCCGAACTGATCTTGGATAATCAACTGCCGAGTTATGTGCCCATGGTGGCAGGCGATGCAGAACTCTTAGCCGAAGTGTTTTTGAACCTGGTGGCCAATGCGGTCCAATATACCCCTGCTGGGGGCCTCATCACGATTAAGTTGGTGTCAAAAACGGGTGATGATTTAGTGGGAATTGCCGTCCAAGATACCGGGATTGGAATCCCGGCGGCCGATCTCTCTCGGGTATTCGAACGCTTTTACCGGGTGGATCGCGCTCGGTCCCGCGCATCCGGCGGCACCGGTCTCGGGCTAGCCATCGTGAAACATATCATGGAACTCCATCAAGGTCGCATAGATGTAAATAGTCAGGTGGGACAAGGATCGTGTTTTACGGTATGGCTCCCGCGCTTTGAGGACTAGGGCCATGGAACCAGGGAAACCCTGTTCCCATGAGACGGAGATGGATTTGGGCGATGGTGTGGGGGTTAGTACTTCTGCCTTGGTCGTATCCCGCACAAGGCACCACGCTGAAGCCGCTTGGCATGCATCAGATATCGATTATAGGGGCGACCTCGTTGATCCCCTTGACCAAACGGTTTTTGCCGGAATGGGAGCGTCGTCATCCGGGGGTGGTGGTCTCGGTGACGGCCGGAGGATCTTGGGCCGGGATTCTCGCTGTAGCGGAAGGCCAGGCGGATATTGGGATGGCGGATCTGGCGCCTCTACCGAAGCGGGCTTTGCGGTTGGATTCGTATCCGGCCGGGCGTTTGGCGGTAGCGTTTATCGCAAATTCCGACGATGGGGTCAAAAACCTGTCACGATCGCAGTTGGTGCAGGTGCTTCAAGGACGCATTCACAATTGGCAGACTCTTGGGGGCCACGACAAGCCGGTGATTGTGGTCTCACGGCCGATGAGTTCAGGGGCACGCGCCATGCTTGACCGTCTCGTGCCGGCCCCCGGCCTCAGTGCGGATGCTATTATTCAATTATCCAACGGAGCCGTGTTGAAAACGGTTCGGGAGACGCCGGGGGCCATCGGGTATGTGGAATGGCGTCCTGGGATGGGAGGGGTCACCATGCTCGGCATTGACCACCAGGTTTTTGATACCAGCCGTTTAGCGGCCTGGCCCTATTATACCCAGCCGACGTTTTATGTCGCACCGGGGGCGTCGTCGCTGGTTAAACAGCTCGCGGAGATGTTGAGCCGGTCTCCTTACAAGGCAGAATTTGGGATTTATCGAGCGCAGGGGATACCCCGATGAAGCCTGTTACCGGTAGACCGCGCGGTGACCACTTGCTTTACCGGGTGGTATGGCTCGGAGCCCTCTTACTGCTGATGCTAGGGTTTGCCATTGCTGCCATTTTAGTCTGGGGTACCGTGAAGTTTGTGATCGACCACGGACTCAACCCCAGTCTTTTGGGTACCATTTATCAGCCGACGCACGACCAGTTTGGCCTTCTGCCATTCATCGCGGGATCCCTTGTGGTGACCATGATTGCGATTGTCGTGGCACTGCCTCTGGCGCTTTCGGTGGCGGTCACTGTCATCGCGACACTGCCACGGCAGATGCAGATGATTCGACAGATCTTGTCGGGCCTGGTTGCCATCCCGTCCGTGGTGTTTGGGTGGTGGGGGCTGAGCCTTTTGGTACCGAGTATTCGGTGGATTAGTGGCCGGCCGGGTTTTAGTCTTTTGGCCGGCGGATTGGTGTTGGCGATAATGATTCTTCCTACCCTCAGTCTTTTAAGTATCAATGCCTTAGACCGGGTATCGGTGCGGTGGGTGGAAGGATCCTTGGCACTGGGCGCGACGCCCGATCAGACCCTCGGCCGATTGATTCTCTCAGTGTCACGGATTCCCTTGCTGGAAGCCTCAATCTTAGCGGTGGGACGCGCCTTAGGAGAGACGATGGCGGTCCAGATGGTGATCGGCGGCCGGGTATTGTTGCCGCATGGACTCTTGTCGCCAGGAGCGACCTTGACCACGCAGCTTCTCACTGACATAAGCCTCTTGCCCCCCGGGATTCCCGGTCACTATGTCCTGGATTTCATGGCCCTTTTATTGTTGGTCGCCATGTATGGGATGGTGGTCTTGGTGGAGCGAACGCGGAGGTGGTCGCTGTGAGGGGGCAAACTTGGCATCGCCTGGCCCTGGTCGGGGCGGTCCTGGTTTTCACCCTATTTATTGCCATGATCGGAGATTTGGTCTGGCAAAGTCTCGGCGTCCTATCATGGCACTTCTTATGGAGCCCTCCATCGGAAATGGGACACGGTGGGATCGGTCCCGAATTGTTGAATACCCTCGTCATGGTGGGGATCGCTGCATTGATTAGCCTTCCCCTCGGCCTCGCCGGAGCCATTTTTCGCGTCGAATACCGTGGCGCACCCGGGTTTCTTAAAGTGTTTGACCGGGTGCGTTTTACCTTTTTGAGCCTGCCGACCATTGTCATCGGCCTCTTGGTTTATCAATGGGTGGTGGTGGAACTCGGCTGGCCACTGTCGATCCGGTCTGGAATTGTCGCCTTGGTCGTGATGAATTGGCCATTTGTCGTGAATATTGGGATTGAGGCGTTATCGGGTGTCCCTGACACCAGTCGGGAGGCTTCAATGGCCCTCGGCGCCACGAGCTCACAAACCCTCATGCGCATTGTGTTTCCTTCGGCCCTGCCTGCCTTAATTGCGGGCCTCGGGGTATCGACCGCAAGACTATTGGGAGAATCGGCGGCGCTAATCTTTACCGCCGGAATCAATGTAGCGGTTCATTGGAGCTGGTCCATGCCAGGGGAAACGTTGGCGGTCCACCTTTGGTACTTGCGCACCGAGTCACTGGCCCCTCATGCGAATGCTGAAGCGGCCGCGACAGGGGTGGTGTTACTAGGTCTCGTCGCGTTGGTGCTCTACCTAACCCAAAAAATAGCGCATTGGCTGAAGCCTCGCGATTACTCCCGCAAAAGCGCTTGAACGGCAGGGCGTGCAGGGGTGTACACTGGTGTGGGTAGGTGGCCTTTTATCGGTCTTAAAAATTGAGTCAAGGGGGCGCGGGTAAACCGATGGACAGCAAAGCCCCAGATTTAGCAGTCCGTCACCTTTCGGTTCGTTACGGCGAACAGGTGGCCTTGTCGGACGTCTCGCTGGACCTGGAGGGAGGGCAAGTGCTTGCCCTCATCGGTCCGTCGGGGTGCGGGAAATCAACGTTTCTTAGGGTGCTAAACCGTCTCGTCGATCGGTCTTTGGAGGTGCGCTACGAGGGGGAGGTGGTGCTTGGGGGCATCCGAATCTTGGACCCGGATACGGACTTGGTGGCACTACGGCGAGCGGTCGGGATGGTGTTTCAACAACCCAGTGCGTTCCCCTTTAGCGTGTTTGACAATGTGGCTTATGGGCCTCGGCTTCAAGGCATTCGGTCTTCCCACCGGCTCCGCAGTATCGTCGAGTCGAGCTTAAAAAAGGCGGCGCTTTGGGACGAGGTGCGGGGTAAACTGAGGCGGCCGGCGGCGTCCTTGTCCGGCGGTCAGCAACAACGGCTATGCATTGCGCGGGCACTCGCGGTCGCGCCCCGGGTGTTGTTGCTGGATGAACCCACCGCAGCCTTGGATCCACTCTCTACGACGAAGATTGAAGAGCTCATTTTGTCCTTGCGTGGGGACTATACGTTAATCTTGGTCACCCATAACTTGCAACAGGCAGCCCGGATTTCTGATGTCACCGCCTTTTTTCGCCAAGGACTGCTGGTCGAGATAGCGCCGACCCGAGAGATGTTTACTGCACCAAAATGTGCCGAAACCGAGGAGTTTTTAACCGGACGATACGAGTAGGAGGCCGTGGGTGTTACGACAATCGTTTCGCAGCGAATTGGATCAGTTGGACCAAGAACTGATTCGTATGGGGGCCTTGGTGGAGGAGCAGATCCGTCGCGCGGTCCGATCCTTAACCGGGCGCGACGTGGTGCTGGCCGAACAAGTGGTCCTCGATGATGATCGCGTCGATGCCATGGAAATGGATATTGAGCGGCGCTGCTTAACCCTGCTCGCCTTGCAACAACCGCTCGCCGGCGACCTCCGCATTGTCTCGACCATTCTTAAAATCATTACCGACTTAGAGCGGATGGCGGATCATGCGGTTGACATCGCCAAGGTCACCCTGCGGCTCCGGGAAGAATTATTCGTGAAGCCATTAATTGACATCCCGGAGATGGCACGGTTGTCGAGTTCCATGGTTCGGCTGGCTTTAAATGCCTATATTCATCGAAGCCTCGATGAAGCGCTCACCATGATTCGGCTCGACGATGATGTAGACCACCTCTATGCGAGGATTTTTGATGACCTGCAAAACTTGATGCGAGAACGTCCCGAGACGGTGCTGCAGGCGACGCATCTCTTATTTGTGGCAAATTACATCGAGCGGGTGGCGGATCATGCCACCAATTTAGGAGAATGGGTGATTTATATGGTGACCGGGGAACGTAAAGACTTGAACGATTAGGGTGCCTGGTTGTTCTATGTGGAAATGTTTCGGTAAAATAGCCGTAGCGTAATGTGATGCGCGGACTATGATGAGGAGGCCATAACGTGGTAAAAATCGGGATTAACGGGTTTGGGAGCATTGGTCGAAGATTTTTTCGGATTGCCCAACAGCAAAAGGACTTCGAGATTGTGGCCATCAATGACTTGATGGATGCGAAGACGAACCGACATCTCCTCCAATATGATTCGAATTATGGCGTGTGGGATCACCCCGTGGAGGTCCAAGGTAATAATCTCGTGGTGGATGGTAAGACGGTGCGCATTGTGGCAGAGCGCGATCCGGGAGCCATTCCCTGGCGTGATCTTGGGGTGGACATTGTGGTGGAATCGACCGGTCTCTTCACGGATGCCAACAAAGCCCGGGCTCATATCGAGCGTGGTGGAGCCAAACGGGTAATTATTTCGGCTCCGGCGAAAAACGAGGATATTACGATTGTGCTCGGGGTTAACGAACAGCGCTATAATCCGCAGACCGATTTTGTGATTTCCAATGCCTCTTGTACCACCAATTGTCTGGCTCCGGTGGCTAAGGTGATTCAGGAAACCTTTGGCATCGAATCCGGACTGATGACCACGATCCATAGCTACACGAACGATCAAAAACTCTTAGATTTGGCGCATGCAGACTTACGGCGCGCGCGGGCTGGCGCGATCAACATTATTCCCAGCAGCACTGGCGCGGCGCGGGCATTGCACCTGGTGTTGCCGGAACTTAAGGGAAAGCTAAACGGGATGTCGCTACGGGTACCGACACCAGTGGTCTCGATTGTTGACTTAACCGTGACCACCACGAAACCGGTATCCAAGGAAAGTGCCAATTTGGCCCTGAAACAAGCCGCGGAGGGTCCTCTAAAAGGAATTTTGGGATTCTCGGAAGAACCCTTGGTGTCATCGGATTACAAAGGGAACCCCTTGTCCAGCATTGTGGATAGCTTGGAAACACTCACCATGGGGGATAATATGCTGAAGGTCTTGTCATGGTACGACAACGAATGGGGCTACGCCAATCGGCTTGTGGAGTTGACTGGCTTGGTCGCGAAAAGGGGTGTCTAGCCCGATGGCCGCGTACCGGACGCTAGACCGCTTAGGCGACATTGCGGGCCAAAGGGCGCTCGTTCGGGTCGATTTCAATGTCCCGATCGACCATGATACCGGGCGGATTACCGATGATACCCGGATCCGGGGAGCATTGGAGACGATCCAGACATTGGTGGCGAAAGAGGCCCGGGTGATTCTTATGAGTCATCGAGGGCGTCCACGTCAGGCTAACCTGCACGATAGTCTACGGGTGGTTGCCAATCGTCTCCAAGAGCTCCTGGATGCCCCGGTAGACTTTGTCGATGACATCGTCGGAACCAAAGCACGTGATGCCGTTCAACACCTATCACCCGGGCACGTTTTGGTTTTAGAAAACTTGCGCTTTGATCCCGGAGAACAAGCCAATGACCCCGAATTTGCCAAGGCACTGGCTCAACTGGGTGATTTCTACGTAGACGATGCGTTTGGCACTGCACATCGGGAGAGTGCCTCGATTGTGGGCGTGCCTCGACGGCTTCCAAGTTACGCCGGCCACCTGTTAGACCGCGAACTGTCGACTTTGGCGAGGATTCTCGACACGCCTCGAAAGCCGTATTGGCTTATTGTGGGGGGCGCCAAGGTGAGTGACAAAGTCGGGCTCTTGGGTCATCTCTTATCGCAGGTCGATGGCATCGTCATTGGGGGCGGAATGGCTAATACGTTTTTGGCGGCCAAGGGGTTTTCGATGGGGATCTCGAAGGTTGAAGAGGACGCTCGAGATACAGCGAAAGAGTTGGTCGACCACGCGAAAAGACTGGGCATTCCCGTGATTCTTCCCACCGATTTGGTGGTAACCGAAGCGTTTCGCGCAGACGCCCCGGCGCGCGTGGTGGCGGTGGATGCCGTGGGAAGCCACGAGATGGCGCTCGATTTAGGACCGCAGAGCATCGATCAAATTAAAGATTGTCTTCAGGACGCCCAAACTATTCTCTGGAATGGGCCGATGGGAGTTTTCGAGTGGGACGCGTTTTCGCACGCCACCATGGAAGTGGCCCGAACCTTGGCTGAACTGCCGGCGGCGGTGGTGGTGGGAGGCGGTGATTCCGTCGCCGCGGTGCATCGTGCCGGCGTCATGGATCAATTAACGCACGTATCGACGGGCGGAGGAGCGACCTTAGAATTGCTTGAAGGGAAGACCTTGCCTGGCGTCGCGGCGCTCGGTACATACAATGACCTACACTAAACGGCGTGAAGGGGAGGCGGAGATACTCGGATGCGAAGGCCCTGGCTCGCAGCGAATTGGAAAATGTACAAAACGGTACCAGAATCTTTAGCATATGCCCAAGAACTGTGGCACTTGTTAAGTGACATAAAAGGCTGGGATCAGGCGCTCGATTTAGCGATCTTCCCCAACGCCCTGGCCTTGTGGCCCTTCGCGGAGAAATGGGCAGCGACAGCCATCGGAATTGGCGCACAAAATTTGGATCCGGGGACCGAAGGTGCCCTGACGGGAGGCACCTCGGGATTCTTACTGCGAGAAGCGGGTGCCCGGTTTGTGATCGTGGGCCACTCAGAACGGCGAAAGTATTTTGGAGAAACCGATGAGATCGTCAGGACAAAAACGGAGGCGGCTCTTGAAGCCGGGCTTGGGCCCATTGTCTGCGTGGGCGAAAGTCAGGACGAGCGACGCCAAGGCGAGACCTTAAAAGTAGTCCACCGTCAGGTTCGCCAAGCCATAGAGACGCTGGAACCGTCTCATGTCCGTCGCGTCACCATTGCTTATGAACCGGTGTGGGCGATTGGCTCTGGACTCGTGCCTACCCCCGAAGAGGTCGCCCGTGTGGCGGAGGCCATTCGGGCCGATGTTGCGGACCTCGCAGGATCCGAAGCTCGTGACCAGATCCGCATTCTCTATGGGGGAAGCGTGAACGACCAGAACCTCCTAAGTTTTCTCGACACGCCCGATGTGGACGGGGCATTGATCGGCGGCGCAGCCCTTAATGCCGCGAACCTGGCCAAAATGGCCCGGCGCATTATGGATCGAGACCCCTTGATGAAATCGGGGCAATAGTCGCATGAAGGCCCCTTAGGCGGGCCTCATGCGTAATAGAAGGGAGCGAGCGGCGTTCCAACGAGCTTTAGACGGAGGGGCGGCGCGACAGGACCATGAGCAACGCATCGCAAGGGACTCGACCGGTCGTCTTAATGGTTCTAGACGGTTGGGGTATTGCACCACCAGGACCCAACAATGCCATGAATGAGGCGAACACGCCGCATATGACCCAATTGGCAAAGAATTTTCCGAGTACCACGGTAGCCGCGCATGGGCGGGCCGTAGGCTTGATGCCGGAACAGATGGGCGATTCCAACGTTGGACATTTAACCATTGGAGCGGGACGCATTATCCGCCAGAATCTGGTCAGAATACACGAGGCGATTGCTGAGCGGGAACTCGAACAAAATGCCGCACTGCAGCAGTTTTTGGAACGCAGCCAAGGGGGCCGGCTGCACATCATGGGACTCTTATCGCCCGGCGGGGTCCATAGTCACCAAGACCACATGGGGGCGCTCTTAGAGATTGTGGCGGCCTCTGAAAATCCGCCTGACGAGGTGTTGTTACATCTCTGGCTCGATGGCCGGGACGTGCCTCCCAAGAGTGCCGTCTCCTCATTAGATTGGCTGGCGGCAACCATAAACCGGCTTGGGGTCGGGAAGGTTGCCTCAGTGGCCGGACGCTACTACGCGATGGATCGGGATAACCGGTGGGATAGAACCGAATTGAGTTATCGGGCTATGGTTCAAGGCCAGGGGAAGCGTGCCGACAGTGCGCTAGAAGTTCTGGTCGAGGCTTATCAGGATGGCGTGGGGGACGAGTTTGTGGTGCCGACCGTCATCGTGGATGCCTTTGCAAAGCCGGTGGGCACTATCGATCCCCACGATTCGGTGTTAGTGTTTAACTTTCGCGCCGATCGGGTGCGACAAATTACGCGAGCCTTGATGGACCCGGATTTTCGTCCGTTCCCGCGCCCATGGCCGCAGATCGCAAATTTTTTGGGCATGACCCAATATGATGAAGCGTTTGTGCTGCCCCATCTCTTTGCTCCCGAGTCTGTGGCCAATAATCTGGCGGAGTGGTTAAGTCAGCATCATCAACGCCAGTTGCATGTGGCGGAAACCGAAAAATATGCGCATGTGACGTTCTTCTTCAATGGGGGCGTTGAAAAAGTCTATCCGGGGGAGGATCGGATTATGATCCCCTCGCCTCAAGTTGCCACGTACGACAAGGCACCCGGTATGAGTGCGGAAAAGATCCGGGATGTGGTGATTGACGCGTTGGATCAGGACTCGTATGACTTTATTTTGCTAAACTTTGCAAACAGCGATATGGTGGGCCATACGGGGGACATGGACGCCACCAAAACGGCGGTGGGCGTAGTGGACCAGATGATCGGCGAGATTGGGGAGGCCGTGCAAAAGCATCACGGGGCGCTCTGCATTGTCGCGGATCACGGCAATGCGGAATCGATGCAAGGCCCCAGCGGTGAGCCGAATACCAACCACACGGTAAATCCGGTGCCGTTCCTCGTGGTGGCGTCAGACGACGTTCTTCAGGACCGAACCTTGGCTACGGGGGGTGGGCTACAAGATGTGGCGCCCACTGTGCTGGAGATCATGGGCATCCCGGTGCCTTCGGAAATGCAGGGAAGATCGCTACTACGGTAAGAAAATTTCTACACGGAATGTAGGGAGGACTAATCATGGCAAGTGGCATTCGAAGTATGAGAGCGTTTGAAATTTTGGATTCGCGAGGCAATCCAACCGTGGCCGTCAAGGTGGTTTTAGAGGATGGCACCACGGCTTGGGCCAGAGTGCCCTCCGGGGCGTCGACCGGAGCCCATGAGGCGATCGAGTTACGAGACGGAGGGTCGCGGTATGGCGGGAAGGGGGTTTTACACGCGTGTCGGAATATTAACGACGTGATAGCGCCTTCTTTAATTGGGATGGCAGTGGACGAGCAGTGGCGCATCGACCAACTACTCCGTGACTTGGATGGCGATCCCCAAAAGGCCCGTCTCGGCGCCAACGCGTGTCTTGGCGTCTCGTTGGCAGTGCTCCATGCTGCGGCTGCCCACCACCATCTGCCGTTATATCGCTATATTGGCGGAGCTAACGCTCGGTGGCTTCCGGTACCCTTGTTGAATGTGGTTAATGGAGGCGCGCACGCGGATAATAATGTGGACATTCAAGAATTTATGCTGGTGCCGGCAGGGGCCACATCGTTTGCGGAAGCCATGCGAATGGCCGCGGAGACCTACCACGCACTAAAGTCGCTGTTACAACAGCACGGTCTACGAACTGCGGTGGGCGACGAAGGAGGGTTTGCACCGGATTTGGAAGATAACCGGGCGGTCCTGGATTTGCTGGTCGAAGCGATGGAAGCCGCGGGCCTCAAGCCCGGCGAAGACATCGCGCTCGCGTTAGATATTGCCGCTAATGAGTTAAAGACGTCGGACGGCTATCGCTTGGGTGGCGAAACTAAAACGACCTCGCAACTCATCGATTATTACCGAGAACTCATTGAAGGCTACCCGATTGTGTCGTTGGAAGACGGGTTATCGGAGGATGATTGGGAGGGGTGGCGCGACCTCTATCGTGAATTGGGGGGGATGGTCCAAATTATTGGGGATGACCTCTTTGTCACCAATCCGACGCGGATCCAAAGAGGGATCCAGGAAGACTCGGCGAATGCGGTCCTCATTAAGTTAAACCAAATCGGCACCGTTAGTGAGACGTTAGAAGCGATTCGTTTGACGGAGTCCGCCGGTTGGCGGAGTATCGTCTCGCACCGGTCTGCCGAAACCGAAGACACCTCGATTGCCGACTTGAGCGTGGGGATGAACACCGGGCAAATTAAGACGGGGGCACCCGCTCGCAGTGAACGGGTGGCCAAGTACAACCGGCTACTCATCATTGAAGCCGAAGATGCGCAATTGCGGTATGCCGGATGGGGGGCCTTTGGTCGGTGAACTTGGAACTACGACAAGTGTCAGACGGTGTCTTTGCCACTTCGCGGGCTGCGATGCAGGCGGAGGTGGCCGACGTCATTGCCTTTGATATGGATGGCGTGTTGATTGATGTCCACCAAAGTTATCCCGTGGTGATTTGCCAGGCGGTAACGAAATACTTGCAAGAAGTAGGGTTTAGCACCGACGGTCTGGCCGTGTTGCCTGAAGAGACCGCGTATTTCAAAGCTGCCGGCGGATTTAACAGTGATTGGGCGCTTGCTCAAGGGATTACGCTCAGTTTTTTGGTCAAAGCCCGTGTGATCGGGTCCCGCGATGCGACGGCGCTCCGTATGGCAGATCCCGAAATCCCAACCTTAGCTCGCGGGGTGGGACAATATGGGGGAGGCTTAGCAGGTCTCTACCGAGCCTTAGAAAACATCATCGAGGCTCGAGATTTGGAGGATGTGATGAGGTCCTGGGACCGGGCTCGGATCACGAGACTCGGCCAGGAGTTTTACGCAGGGGATCAAACCCAGACGGTGTTCGGCATCAAGAACGAAACCATCCGTGGTCATGGCTTCATGCTCCGCGAAAAATCCTTGGTCACCCCAGAACTATTGACCCGGGCCCCGTTTCGCTATGCGCTCTATACGGGTCGTAATAAAGGGGAAGCCCAGTTCGCGCTGGCCGCAGCGGGATTAGACGGGATTATTCCGGAATCGGCGATGATTACCGAAGACCTGGGATATCGGAAACCCGATCCGCGAGGGCTCGCGGCGATTGTTAAGCAGTTGTCACCCCGCTTGTTAATCTATGTGGGGGACAACTTAGATGATTGGCAAACGGCGACCCGCTACGAAACCGATCGTTCTTTAGAGGATCCGCCCTGCCTATTTTGTGGGATGCTCGGAGGCTCGCCCGGCCCGTTGGCATACTCGTTGTTTCAAGAACGCGGCGTCGATCTCTTAGCCAATAGTGTGGTACAGCTCATGGATTGGTTACGAGCCCGCCAGCCTCAACGTCAGGTCTAAGACGCCGAGCTTTAGACAGTCGTGGGGCATCATAATGCCCACGATTTCCCGGCTCACCTTCCCGCGGTCCCCGCATATGATGGGGTCATCATCGCGGGGAGGGGACATTATGGCGCAAGGAGAGACCTTGGATCGGGGAGGGCTGACCCGCTTTCACTACCGAATCATTTCGGTCGGTGGACTCGGGGTCCTGTTCGACTCCATGGACGTAGGGATTATTTCGTTTATTTTGGCGGCGCTTATCGGTGCGTGGCATTTGGACAGCGTGGAGATTGGGTTCGTAGCAAGCATCGGATTGGTCGGCATGGCCATTGGCGCCGCCTTGTCGGGAATGTGGGCAGACCGCTATGGAAGACGGCAGATTTTCATGCTGACCCTGCTGGTGTATGCCGTGGCGACGGGTTTGTCGGCGGTGGCCATTACCCTATGGATGCTGATTTTGCTTCGGTTTATTGTGGGTCTAGGTCTCGGTGGAGAACTCCCGGTAACCACCACCTTGGTCACCGAATTTTTGCCGCGGCGTCATCGTGGCCGCGGTATTATTCTCCTGGAGAGTTTTTGGGCAGTCGGATGGTTTGTGGCGGCACTCGTCTCATATTTATTGATCCCGCATTTTGGGTGGCGGGCGGGATTTTTAGTCGGGCTGGTGCCGGCTCTTTATGTCTGGTACCTGCGGCGGGGAATACCGGAGTCACCACGGTACCTGGCACGGACTGGCCGCGCCGACGAAGCGGTGGCTATTCTGACTCGAACCGGTGCCAGTGTGACCGAGATGGGCGATCTTGCAGCCGCCCAAAAGGGCGCTCCCCGGGGTGGGGTGTCACGGC
Source organism: Sulfobacillus sp. (assembly GCA_027343695.1). Taxonomy (GTDB): domain Bacteria; phylum Bacillota; class Sulfobacillia; order Sulfobacillales; family Sulfobacillaceae; genus JAKADJ01. The sequence continues at coordinate 34,411 of DAHWKJ010000002.1, forward strand.
TGTTTTCGGCTAGACTCAGGCGACGCACGGTCATGTTATGGATGTTATGGGTCGGGATGAACTTTGCCTACTACGGGATCTTTCTCTGGTTTCCGTCGGTGTTGGTGGAGCATGGATATACCTTAGTGGAGTCCCTAAAGTACACGTTAATTGTCACCGCGGTACAGGTTCCGGGATATTTGTCGGCAGCCTGGCTCATCGATCGATGGGGCCGTAAATGGGTCTTAGGTGTCTACATCCTGATGGCTGCGCTATTTGCGGCCTTATTCGGCCACGCGCACATCACCTGGCAATTTCTGGTGTATGGATCCCTGTTGTCGTTTTTCAACCTAGGGGCTTGGGGGGCGACCTACACCTACACGATGGAGCAGTATGAGACCTTGCTGCGGGGAACCGGTAGCGGTTGGGCCATGGGGATCGGGCGCGTTGGCGGCATCATTGGACCCACTGTGGTGGGATGGCTTTTCGCAAGCCACTATGGGATGACGACGGTGTTCTATCTTTTTATGGCGGTGCTGATTCTTACAGCGGTGGCCGTCATACTCTTAGGACGCGAGACGAAAGGCCTTAGCCTCGACTCGTTAGAGCCGTCCGGAGAATCTTTGGGAGCGTAGGGATCGAGGAAAGGAGTCCCGCGAATCCAACTTCACGCAAAGACTCATCCGCACACGGCCGTCTTCCAACAAGAGAAGCGGTCGTGTGTGACAGACCTCAGCCAAGAATCCATGAGAGGACGTGGTATCATAACCTTGGTGATTGCAATGAAGCGAATCATGAAAACCCTCATCGTGGGAATGATTGCCGGATCACTAGGGTTTGCAGCAGGATGTGGGGGAGTTGTTGCCAGCCCCAAAACGATTCTTATGAGTACCAAACCCCATGACGGCATGGTGTCGAGCTACCGTCGTCTCTATCCCTTACATCTGCCAGCTGGTCTGAAGATGTACCAGATCGAATACTGGAGCCATCATGTTCAAGTAGAAGCACTTCTCACCGAACCATTACAGGCCGGACAGTACCCATTATTAGTCAATTTGCACGGGGGATGGGTGTTGGGCCCCCATCCCCACGACAATTTTGGCTACACGCCTACGGATGCGGCATCGTTGGCCTCAGAGGGGTTGGTGGAACTCTATCCGGAATATCAAGGATACGGCGGCAGTTCCGGACCCACAGCCGGCATCCGAACCGATTTTATCAATACGCAAGAGGCCATGAAGATCGCGATGGAGTTTGGGGAGGTGAAAGTCCACGACACTTACCTGTGGGGCTATTCATTGGGAGGCGGATTAGCCCTGATGACGGCCGGGTGGGACCATCAAGTGCGGGCGGTGGTGGCAGTGAGTCCGTTTGTGGGGTTGACCGATACCGTCGCATTCTGGCGGCTCCATCCGAAATTGGGAGGGCCCTCTGGGAACCCGAATGAGGCTCAAAATTTCATTCGGGTGTTTGGAAGCGATGCTCAAGGCCAGGCTTACCGCCTGCGATCGCCCGATCCCAAAGCGATACAAGCGCCCATTCTTCTATTGCAGGGCACGGCGGATCAACGAGTGCTCTGGCAGACGGTTCAGATGTTTGCCGGCCAGATGAAAAAGGATCACAAACCGGTCACACTGATTCTCTATCCCGGCGGGCATCATGGGTTGCATCATAAGTACGCCAGAGCGTCGGCGGCTGCCATCGCCCACTGGTTCCAACGATATGGGTTAAACCTAGGAGACGTCAGGTTCTAGCACGTAGTGAGTCGAACGACGTCTGGGAACCCGAAAAGAGACCGGAGGGCATCAATTCAGCCCCCTGCCCTAATGCTTGATGGTTTGAATTACCAATGCCGGTGGGGCGTGTTTTTGTGGGAATAGAACTGGAGGGAAAGTCAATGACAAAAGCAGGCGATGCCGTCTGGGGAGGCATCTGTGGGGCGGTTTTGGGATTCATAGTCGCCAAAATTTTTGAGACGTGGTCGATTCTGTTTATTCAATACGGCGTACATAACGGGAGTTATCTGGTTGGGCCGTTCACAACACCGTTATGGGTTCGAGCCGCCAACGATCCGATTTTGGTCACGGTTTTGACGGTCATCCTCTATGGGAGTCTTGGCATTTTATTCGTGCTCTATCGGCATCATCGGGCAGGTTGTGAACAGATCGGGAATGAGGAATGAATGCTGGGAACGGGGGAGGGCAGATGGCGGGGGGTAACCCTAGCGCGTAGGGTCCTTGACAGACCCTTCGATCGTCCCGGATAGGCGCTCCGCGACACTGGGGCTGGCCATTGAAGGGAAAAAGGGAGGTAGTGGGCCGATCCCAAGAGCCGAAGGCGATTCTGGCCGGGCAGTTGTGGGAGTGAAGACGGTGCCGTCAGTGGCGTTCCCTGTGACCACAATTTTGTGGTACATCCCCTCGATCGTGCTCGACTGGGATTCCATAGATTTTTGCGCTATAATAGGCTCATTATGGACAAAAGGTTGGGACGCCCGTGATTACGGTTTTGGTAGTGGTGGATGTCGTGTTATGTGTGGCTATGATGGCGGCTATATTGCTTCAAACGGGGTATAGCGCAGGAATCTCAGGAGCTTTCGGTGGTGGTACCCAACAATCTTATGGTGGCAAGAAGCGCGGAGTAGACGAGCTACTAGAGCGTGTCACGGTGGTGTTGGCGATAGTATTCGCGATTGTGACGCTGCTACTTACACATCTGTGGCGGTAACGGTTTACGCCGATAGCTTCGAAATCGGTGACGGTTCCGAAGGATGTTTGTTGATCCATGGATTCACTGGGTCTCCAAAAGAGATGAAACCTCTCGGACAGTTTTTAGCTGACGGGGGGTTTCATGTTTATGCGGTGCGCCTGGCCGGACATGGGACGACGGTCGAAGATTTAATGGGCACTGGATGGCGCGATTGGCGGTTATCCGCCAAAACCGCGCTTGACTATCTCGCCCAACAGCATCCGGTCGTGCATATCGTCGGGCTTTCTTTGGGCGGACTAATGGCTCTTGACTTAGCCTCTGATTTGGAGCGAGGGAAAGTGGTGGCGTTAGCAGCACCATACCGTCTCTATAACCGGTACGCTATACTGGCGGCCTGGATGCGGTTTTTTGTCCGTACGGTGAAGGCGTCTAACGAGCCATGGTTCCACGATGAAATGTACTCGTATCGTCAAATTCCCGTAGCGGGGGTGCACCAACTCTTGGCCTATCGGAATTGGGTGCTGCAACAACGGATCGCACGGTTGACCCGCCCTGTGCTGATCGTCCAGGGGTTTCAGGATAAGACGGTGGCTCCCGAAAGTGCGTGGCTTTGGGCGGAAAAGATACGTAGTCCGGTGCGTCAAATTGTGGCGTTTGAGGAGTCCGGGCACATTCTTCCTTTGGATGTGGATCGGCACGATGTTTTTATGACATGTCGAAGATTCTTGGAGAATTAGGAGCAGACTCTATGGCGAAACGTAACGGATATCGACCCACTTCGGACAAGCTGTCAGAAGAAATATTTGCCCTACTATATAATCGTGAACCATTGTCAGAGGACCAACTCATTAACCGTTTGATGCGACGTCATCCCAAGGACAAGTCCTTGTTCCGGACGTTTCGTCAATACCGTCAAGAGGGCTGGGTGGTGCGATCGCCGAAAGGCGACGGCATGACCGTTGCAACGCGAGAGGGGCAGCTCCGGATTAATCCGCGGGGCTTTGGGTTTGTAGTCAGCCCCGATTTTCCCGGAGCGGATGTCTTTGTTCCGGAACGTTGGCTATTTGGGGCTCGCCACGACGATACCGTCTTGGTCTGGACCAGACCTTCTCGGGAAGGCTTTGACGGGCGCGTAATGAATATCGTAAAGCGTGCTACCGACAGTGTAGTCGGCGTGCTCGAGCGTCATCGCGTCGGATGGCAAGTGGTACCACGCGATTCGCGCCGTCCTACGGTGGAAATTGCCGTGGCCGCACATGCGCGATGGCACGCTGGCGATGTGGCCCGGGTAAAAATTACGGAATGGCCACTGGATCCCAAACGCCCGATTCGGGGAGAAGTGCAAGAAATCCTGGGGAGTCTCGGGGATCCCGGGGTGGATGTCTCGATTATCGCGGCAGAACACCAGTTATCCGAAAAATTCCCGGACGAGGTCATCGCGGAGGCCCAAGCATTACCAGACAAGGTGCTCCCGGAACAGTGGCAGGATCGGGTGGACTTAACCAACATTCGGGTTGTAACCATTGACGGCAGTGATGCCAAAGATTTGGATGACGCGATTTCATTAGAGCGCTTAGCAAAGGGGTACCGGATTGGCGTGCATATTGCGGACGTCAGTTTTTACGTGCCGGAAGGGAGCCAGTTGGACCTGGAAGCTCGCAGGCGTGGGACCAGTGTGTATCTCGTAGATCGGGTGATTCCCATGTTGCCGGAGCGTTTGTCGAATGGGATTGCAAGTCTCAATCCGCGAGTGCCGCGTCTGACCGTCAGCGCGGTGATGGATGTCGATGCACAGGGAAACGTCGTCGCGGCTAAATTTTTCCGTTCGGTGATTAAGACCCAACATCGCCTCACCTATGACGGCGTCAATGAGATTTTGGCCGGCGGGCCCGATCCCGATCGGCTCGGACCATGGCTCAAAGAGCTTGACGAGATTCATGCCGTGTTGCGACGTAAGCGGATCGTGCGGGGGGCGGTGGACTTTGATTTACCCGAGGCCAAGGTTGTCTTAGATGATGCCGGCCACCCGATCGACATTGTGATTCGGCAACGAGGGACGGCAGAATCCATCATTGAGGAACTGATGCTCCTGGCTAATGAGGCGGTGGCGCATCAACTGATCACCGCGGAATTACCGGGTCTGTATCGGATTCACGATGAACCGAGCTTAGACAAAATGGTGCAATTTCGCGAAATGATTGGGGTCCTAGGCTATCGCTTGCCGGATCCGGTCACCCCTAAATCTTTGCAAGGTCTGATTGACCGGGTCAAGGGGTTGCCCGAAGAACGCGTCGTCAACAGCGCATTGCTACGCTCCATGAGGCAGGCCCGCTATGCACCGAATAATACCGGACACTTTGGTCTGGCGGCACCGGAATACGCGCATTTCACTTCGCCCATTCGTCGCTATCCAGACCTATGGGTGCACCGGGTGCTGACACAGCACTTGGAACATCGGGTGATACCGGAGACTTTGGACCGTTGGAGGGCCTTAGTGGGGCCACTTGGCGAGGACACCTCGGCACGCGAACGGGACGCAATGGAAGCGGAGCGGGATTCGGTGTCACTGAAAGAAGCCGAATACATGGTCAACAAGGTGGGGGAGCAGTATGCGGCGGTCATTTCGGGAGTGACCAACTTTGGCGTGTTCGTGGAGCTTCCCAATCTGATTGAAGGGCTGGTGCGGTTGGAGGATCTCCCCCAGGACTACTGGTCGTACGACTCTATCCATTATCGATTGCACGGAGAACGGACAGGACGGGAATATCGTCTGGGGAATCCGGTGACGGTGGAGGTCGTTCGGGTAGACCTGGGGATGAGGCGCATTGATTTTCGGCTCATTGAAGGGGACCCGCGGCCAAAGCGCCGTCGTTAGAACCGGGCATGGGCCGAGAAAACCTTAGACTTCGCGATCCTTGGATAACGAGGGCTCGCGTAATGGCAAAAAACCAGGATCCGGGACGGGATCGAACTGCAACCTTTTTTCTTGCGGTGGCGTTATGTGAGTAAGAACAC
>DAHWKJ010000005.1 GCA_027343695.1 Sulfobacillus sp.
AAATCGTTTAACAGCAGGCTCCCGTCGAGCTCCACCAGGCATCCAAGAGGGTGTCTGTCCACACAGGGGGATCCGGAACATCGCCCCTCGAGAGTTCGCGATCATCTCTGCCCAGCTTCTCGCATAGATCATGAAGTTAAACCAATTCTCCCCAATGAAATCGATGACCACCGCCATGGATGGATCACCACCGCCCGATAGCCGGCTGCTGCCACGGCCTCCTGGACGGTCGCTTCCCTGACGAGTGGCCGATTTCCGTCCACCAGGCACCAAACGCTACCACGACCCCGGTCGATACGATCCATCCTGCAATCAATGGCCCCCCGCAACACAGCGCAGGCCCACCAGTGGGATGGCCATGCCTTCTCCTGCTCGTCGCCGTGTCGGATCACCGCCCTCACGTGCAGGACCTGAACGCAAAAATTCTGTCGGTTCGATTATTCTCATCATTGCACACCTCCCCTTCTCTCGAAGTTACCGGGGAACCCGATCTATCAATGACCTATCCGTCGCCCTTGGTAACGTCTCCTCTGAGCCCGACCCGGGGCGAGCCACGACGACACATGTAGCCACACCCGCCCAATGGTCGCTAAAAATGGATTCCCCCAGTGCTAACAACTGAGGGACACGGGAATCCGCTAACGAATAATAGATAAAACGACCTTCCGCCTCCGTCTGGACCAATCCACACGTCTTGAGGCAGGCCAAGTGGTTCGATAAATGGCCTTGGCCAATGCCCAAGCGCTCGACCAATTGACTCACATTAAGAGTGCCTTCTTCTCGCAAATTTTCTAAGATTCGTAAGCGGATGGGATGGCTCAGCGCCTTCCAAAAATCTGCCCACAAGGTGTAGGTTTCTTTACTCTTGCCAGCCACCTCAGCTACCTCCTCAACTTTGTAATATTGCAATATTACCATATAAGGCCCAGTTCTGCACGCGTTGGACCCTCTGGCTCTTTAAGCTAAAAAGTGCCCAGGGCCGCTCACCCAGTACCATAACAGATATCCGCCTGCGCCCACGATGACCAAACCGAGAGCCGGATTGAGCCATGGCCCCACGGTTCGAATGGCTCGCAATAACCCGTCACGCACAAAGAGCGTCGCCAGCCCGAATCCAACCAAGATAACTGCAGTTCCTCCACCAAACGAGGCGATAAGTCGAACTACCGATGTCCAGCCTCCACCCAAGACAGGGATTAGGGCCGCAAGAAACAACGGAAGCGTACAACTGAGCGCTGCGATACCATACATCACGCCGGCAATGATCAGCGGCCAGATCGAACCGGTCACCACGTTCAGACGTTCGAGCGACGCCCACCGGTTAATGGGAAAGTGAAAGAGCCCGAGGGCTACCGCGACACCTCCTACGATAAGACCTCCACTCAATGCCAGCATAACCATGCGCAGGATCGGGGCGAGCGCCGCTCCCAGTCCATGCAAAATCACGGCCAATACCGCGACAACCAAGGTAAAGCCAGCGGCCATCAACCCTCCAGAGAGTGCACCCCGCACGATCCGATGGAGCACGGTCGCTGTCCCCCCGACGGATTCACGCGCATTCCCCCCGTCCGTCATTACACGTCAATATTACAATATTATGATGGGTTGAACAAGCCGCGGCATAGTTTAAGTGCGCGAACGCCGCGATGCGAGAGGATCTTCTGAACCTTATACGCGTATTCCCCTTTTCCTCCGGTGCCTGTTAAGGCTTCCTTCCACAGCATGACGGTCACCCCAACGAGAGAGATGGCGGCACCAATCCATTCTAAAGGATCGGGGCGGCGACCTTCGATGCCCCACGGCGAG
>DAHWKJ010000012.1 GCA_027343695.1 Sulfobacillus sp.
ATCTTGCGCGGTTTGATCAATCGGGGCGCGCCTTTGTACTCTCTCTGGGTCATCGATGAAATGGCGTCGAATCGATGGTGATGCATCGGGTGGTGACGAACCATCTGGAGTTGGAGTGCTTAACATCACGGCGATGTCCTCCACTATTTGGGATCTGTCTTCGACGCTGTTAGACTGGACATGATTGGTCTGGCCGGCCATCTCTTTTACATCTTTCTTGCCCGCCATAGCCAGTTCTAGCGCGTTTCGACGCTTTGTTGCCATCGTTGTTTGACCTCCTCCATAAGATTAACGATTGATACCGCCACGGGCTCATCCCGTCCTGTGGCAAAAAGGTTGGTCCCTTTTTGTGATTGGGCCCATTCAATCGCGGTAGCATGAGGGATCTGGGTTTGAAAGGTGTGAATGTGTTCCGCAAAAATCTTGACGCGTTCCAACGCCGTTCTCCCCATCTGCGTCCGCTTATCGACCATGGTACTCACCACGCCCAAAAGCTGGAGACGGTGGTTATCACGCATCCTGACCGAGTCAATGGTGGATGCCATTTGCATGAGCCCCACAAGCGGGTAGTTGCCAGCCTGGGGGACTGGCACCAGCGCGCGATCCGCGAGGTTCAGCACCACTTGATTCCAGTACCCTAAGTGCGGAGGACCATCCACGATAATCCAGTCATAGTCTCTGGCAGCGATCGCTTGTTGGAGCCTGTCAGTCACCACCTTGGGGTCGGGCGCACTCTTGATATCGGGCCACCGCTCAATAAGGCCCATGGTGATCCACGCGGGGATAACATCTAAGCGTACGCCCGATAAAACCTCGGCGGTTTGAATAGGCGGGCTTTTTATGTTTTTGCGATCCACGAAGAGTTGCAGGCAGGCCTCTTCCGATGCGTCAATCCCTAAACTGTAGGTGCTATTGGCTTGGGGATCCGCATCGATAAATAATGTGCGGAATCCTTGGACCGCGAGAACAATCGCCAAATGGACTGACAGGGTTGACTTACCGACACCGCCTTTCTGATTCACGAGCGCTAAGACCTTAGGCATGCGGCGTCCCCTCTCCCTTGGTCTCCGATTGCGCTCGCCCTCGATGTCGCTAACCCCGAGACGAAGCGGGCGATTGCAGAGTACCCAATACACGTTACGGCGAACAACCGGAACAAGAAAGATCCTCGGGTGGAATGTCTATAGTGGTCGCCGAGTTATTTTGCCGGATCGGCGGGTGGAACACCCCTGCCGATCATCAAGCAATACATTGAGCAACAAGATACTCCGGATTGAGCCCTACGGGGTTAGCGCGCGATATCTCCGCGCTGAACGAGGGAGTTTTAGGGTGCATCTGATAAAAAATTCTTCGATCAACCGTCTTTTGATTTGCAGAACATCGGTCACAATATTCCGACGAGAAGTTTTGCGAACAGCCCGCGTAACATCCACGAGTACTGGCACCCTTTTAATGACAAAAACGTCCTATATGATTCGATACAAAAGCAATTCTAGGGAATTGAGCAGGAATCCGCGCGGGTCACGACGTATACTGTGGATTACTCGTAGTGTCAGGCTACGACGAATACCCCAAATGTTGTGAATGAGGTGAGAACGATGCCCCAAAACCATGTTGCGGATGATGGTGTATTAGCCACGTTGCAAACGTTAGCGATGCGCGATGATGTCGACGAGTTAGAAATTCGCCTGGAAATTAACGAAACCACCCAGATTGACACCCTACACAACCGTATTACGCGTCAAATCCACAACGTGGATGTCGGCGGAAACGTCCGGGTACTCTTACACGGGGTATACGGATTCGTGCACTTTGATGGATGGGACAATTTAGGAGACCATGTCAACGAAGCCATCATGTTAGCCGCGAGCGGGTATGGCGTGCGCACAGCTGGGCGGACTTCCGACGTTTCGGGCGTCCGTTTGATTCAACGGTTAGCATTCAAAGAGAATCCCCTGGCGATCTCATTGGAGGCGAAAGGCGCCGTCTTACTGCACTATGCTGATGTGGCCCGAAGTGCGCACCCGACCATTAAGTCGGTGAGCACTCGCTATTTCGATCGATATCGCCATCTGTGGTTTGTGAATAACCGCGGATCAGCCATTGAACAAGAGAAGTTAGATTTGGGCGGCAACATTGTAGTAGTTGCCCGTGATCGCCAAGGGGTGGCGCAACGTGGGGTGTCGTTCGGTTCATCGAATGATTTCGGTGTGGTGCGAAGCCTCGAAGATGAGGTCCACGCGGCTGCCCTGACCGCTGCGAGTCTCTTGGATGCTCCAGAAATTGCCGGAGGCGAGTATACGGTCGTGGTGGATCCGCACCTAGCAGGCGTGTTTGCTCATGAGGCATTCGGACACTTAAGCGAAGCCGATGGCCAAGTGGGCGATCCAGGCCTCCTGGCACAAATGTACCTAGGAAGGCATTTTGGGCCTGCAAACCTTCACATCTATGACACGGGACGCGATGCCGGGAGTCGTGGCTATCTTCCTGTCGACGATGAAGGAGTTGTTGCCCAAGATGTTGATTTGATTAAGGATGGCGTGTTAGTGGGCCGCTTGCATTCTCGGGAAACCGCATCGCGGTTTGGAGAGTCGCCGACGGGCAACGCCCGAGCCTTACACTACCGCTTTCCACCGATTGTGCGCATGCGAAACACGGTAATAGGCCCAGGGGATACCACGTTTGAAGATCTCTTTCAAGGGATTGCGAAGGGAATTTATGCGAAGGGAAGCTTGGGCGGACAGACTAATGGTGAGCTTTTTACGTTTTTAGCGGCAGAAGCGTATCTCATCGAGGATGGCCAAGTGACTCGTCCGCTTCGCAATGCGGTGCTTACCGGGAACGTCTTTAGCACCTTAGCGAATATCACCGCCGTGGGCAACGACTTCACCCGCTATGAATCCGGAGGTGGCTGCGGGAAGGCTGGACAGATGCCCCTTCCGGTGAGTCATCACGCGCCGTCACTACGCATTGAACGCTGTTTGGTCGGGGGGCGCGGTCGATGATAGTCTATCGCAGGACTGAGGGTGTTATCGATGGGGTTCGATGGGCGGCTGATGAAATGGGCGAGGCATCGCAATCGTATCGACAAACCTGGGCTCTGACGATGCAGGGTGGGCAAGCTCCGATGGTTCGTCACGGATCTGAACACATGCGGACGGTTCGGATGATAAAAAATGGACGTCTCGGAATGGCCGCATCACGGCTGGATGGCTGGGACAGTTTGCTACGAGAGGCACGGGACGCCTTGCGTCACGGCGTTGACGTGGCAATGGATGTCTCCGAGATCCTCGGGGGGAGGATGGTACCGCTCGTCTCGCACTGGGACCCGGATTGGTTATCAGTTATGGATGCGACCGTGCGCGCTGTCTATGAAGGACTCCAGGGGCTCTCTCCAGATTTTCGTCCGGTTGTCACCGTAACGTATCACGAAGACACGGTGGAAATGGTGACATCACGCGGCGGACGGGGAGCATGGATGCGGGGATACTGGGAACTTACAGCCGGCGGCAGACAAGTTGATGGTACCGATTTCCATGGGATATCGGGGACCCGGCTCAGTGGGCATGCGATTCCCAATGGGCAAAAGCTTCTTGACGAACTGCAGGCACGGTTCCAGTGGGGATGTTCCCAATCTGTCATTCAAAGCGGGCAGTATCCTGTGGTGTTTTTACCACCGGTAGCCATGGGGCTATTGACCCCCGTCCTCGCACGTTTATCAGGCCCGGCACTGGTGGCGGGGAATTCCCCATGGGAAGATCAGCTCGGTCGCCCGGTATTGTCAGCGGCGTTGAGCGTCATGAGTGATGCGGCCCTTCCGGAAGGGCCAAGAAGTGGACCGTTCGACGACGAAGGAACACCTACCGCAAACCATGCCTTAATCGCCCAAGGAGTGCTCAAACACTTTATCTTAGACCGTGATGCATCGCGTCGATTAGGATACGAGCCCAAAGGTATGGGGTATCGAGGAACACTGAACGGTCCCATCCAATCGGCTCCGGCTAATTTGACGGTTGAACCGGGATCAAGCACGTGGTCCGAACTCCTAGGGCGATTTCCTAGTGTGTTGATCCTGAATGGATGGATTGGAGGGAGACCCACCAATCCCATGCGTGGTGATATCGCGGGGAATGCCAGCGATTTGTATTGGGCTGAGAACGGCACGGTCATGGGACGCGTCAAAAATGCGGTAATTAGTGTCAATGCTTTTGATGCGTTACGTGAGCAATTGGTTGACGTGGGCAATGATCCGCAATGGATAGCCCAGGGGATGATGCAAATAGCTCCAGGAAAGGTGCCGCCCATACTCATCGATCAAGTCGATGTTGCGGTGAAACAATAAACAAAGGCTTCACTGGGTCGGGTTTATTAGGGGCATTGCGGCCACATCGTGGCATGCCGTCATTACACAGAGGGGGATCATCATGCGAGGATTACGCCAGCGTACGAAAATGATTGTTATGGCATCGGCATTAGGTCTGACTACCGCGGCACTGGCGGGGTGTGGGACGTCTCAGGCTACCCCATCGACCAAGGCGAACGTGAATAAACCGGTTCATGGAGGGACCATCATCCAAGCATTGGGACCCTTAGTGGCCATCAACTGGTATCAGCCGTTGCGGCCCGTGGCCTACAACAGCCTCTATGATGCCTGGGCGGCAAGCCTGATGTATAAAGGGCTCTTTCATGTGGCTTCCAATGGCACGATTGATCTGGGACGTAGTATCGCGAGTTCCATCACTTGGAACAAAGCGGGTACTGTATACACGGTGAAGATGAACCCGAAGTGGAAGTGGTCTAATGGGACGCCCGTGACGGCTCAAGATGTTCAATTTACGTGGAATCTGATCAAAGCGGCGAGTTCTCCCAATGCGCCGGCTCCGTGGCCATATGCAGGAGCTGGATCGGGGGGTGTTCCCCAGATGATTAAAAGTTTCACGGTGCTCGGATCACACGAGTTTCAGATTACCTTAACCAATCCCGTCAACCAACAGTGGTTCGAGTATAACGGACTCGGTGACTTTATGCCGTTACCTGAAAAGGCGTGGAATCTCTATCCAAACAACGTGAACCAAGAGTTGAGCTATTTGGCAGCTAATGGCAACAACGTCAATTTCTTCAAAGTCGTAGACGGACCCTTCCGATTGACGAAGGCTGTTCAAAATGTTTCATGGACCTTTACACCCAACAGCCAGTACGACGGGCATAAGCCGTACATCAATAAGTTTGTATTGGCCTATCAAACGTCCGAAACCTCCGAAGTGAATGGACTAAAAACCGGGACGGTTCAAGTCGGGTATCTGCCGTTGTCGATGTACAGTACCCGCAATCAACTGGTCAACGATACGCTCAACACCTCGTATAGTTACAGCATTGATCGCACAATTCTGAACTTTAAGAACCCGCAGGTGGGAAGCATCTTACGGTCTTTGCCTGTACGCCAAGCGATGCAGATGGGAATTGACCAATCGGCGATAATTCAAGCGCTATATAATGGCATGGGAGTACCGGGGACGGGCCCTGTCCCGCTGCACCCGAGCACATTCTTGGCGCCGCAGTTGTCCAAGCCACTTTACCCCTATAATCCCAAACAAGGAATAAAGGTGCTAGAGAAGAATGGATGGCATCTTGTGGGTGGGGTGATGACCAATAGTAAGGGGCAGCAGCTGTCGTTCAATATGCAATATGATTCGGGAAGTAGCACCGTGTTGGCGATGGTGCAAATTATGCAACAAGACTGGGCGAAAGAAGGCATTCATGTGTCCTTAAGCCCCTTGCCATTCGCATCAATGTTGCAGTACCATCATCAACCCACCAAATGGCAAATCCAAACTGGATTGGGGTGGAGTTATGGAGGTAGTTATCCCAGCGGGGGAGGGATGTACGCGACGACGGGAGGCTATAACTTCTATGGCTATTCCAATCCGACGATGAACACCTTGATCGCGGCAACCCACACGCCGCAACCAACCACCGCGGCGTCCCAACAGGCATTAGATGCCTATCAACTGTTCGCAGCGAAACATCTCCCGAATTTGTGGATGCCCGTGCCCAAAGGACTCGGAGAAGTAGCTAAGACGGTGCATGGCGTCAGATCGTCCGCGAACAACTTCACGGATTCGATTTCACCCCAGTACTGGTGGGTCGGCCAATAACGATCGGTTTGCACCAAACGCTAGAGTTTTGGGAGGAGTGAAGCCGCGTGTTAGATCGCAAGCCGACCGACGTAGAAGAACCAGGAACCATGGAGGGGCTCTGGTCCCTACCAGAGCCCTCGGGGTCCCGCTTTCAGCGGATTTTCTGGCATCATCCCTTGGCGCGTTGGGGCATTCTCGGTATTATCTTGCTGACAGGGTTTTCATTTTTAGGTCCTCTTCTGTATCATGGCAGTCCTTACACTTTACATCTAACGGCTCTTTTACAACCCCCATCGGCCCACTTTCCGTTGGGTACCAACAACCTCGGGCGTAATATGCTGGCACGCCTGATGTTAGGGGGGCAAACGTCGTTAGAGGTCGGTTTTGCCGCGGCCATCTCCGCGATGGCGATAGGGATTATTTATGGTGTGATTGCAGGATATGCGGGTGGGTGGCTTGATGCCCTGATGATGCGGATTGTCGACTTGTTGCGCGCTATTCCGGGGCTATTCTTACTGATATTCTTAGATTCCTTAGTCACTCCGAGCCCGATGCTCTTGGTTCTCCTCATTGCCTTTACCTCATGGCATGGCGTGAGTCGCTTAGTACGGGCGGAAGTGCTTTCCCTCAAGAGCAGATTATTTGTCGAGGCGTCGGTGTCCAGTGGGGCAGGCCCGATTCACATTGCCGTGCGTCACTTGTTTCCCAATATATTAGGGACGGTCATCGTGGCCACCACCTTTATGGTGGCGGATGCCGTCTTAGTCATTGCGAGTTTAAGTTTCCTAGGCATGGGGCTTCCACCACCGATTCCTAATTGGGGAGCGATGCTGGCCGATAGTATGGCGTACTTACCGCAACACGCCTGGTGGCTTATCTACCCACCGGGGCTGGCGGTGCTATGGACCATCTTATCGATTAGCTTTATTGGTGACGGATTCCGTGCCGCGTTAGATACGCGATTAAGTGCGACGTATCGGGGAGGGAAGGCTCTATGATGAAATATAGCCTGAACCGGGTGTTTCAAGCCATCCCCACCCTCATATTGTTGTCGATTGCCAGTTTTGTCTTAATCCATGTGGTGCCGGGGGGACCAGCGGTGGTCATGCTCGGTGATAAGGCCACGCCCGCCCTCATTGCGCAAATTAATCGGTCGTTGGGTTTGAATAAGCCGTTATGGGTGCAGTATATGGTGTGGCTCGGACAATTAGTGCGTGGAAACTTCGGCTATTCATATTCGTATCACCAAAGCGTGGCAAGTCTCATCCTGCTTAATTTGCCTCGCACGTTGATCCTGGTGGTTACCGCGATCGCCATTTCTCACGTTATTGCGATTATCGTGGGCGTCTATCAAGCCTCTCGACGGGGCCAACCGGTGGACCACACACTAACCGCGTTGCTATACTTTCTCTATGCCATGCCGACGTTTTGGTTAGGCGTGCTGATGGTGTCGGTGTTCTCGATCGGGTTAGGGTGGTTTCCGTCCGGTGGGCTCTATAACCCGTTATTGGGCCATGCGACGGTGGGTTCCTATCTCGTCCACATGGTGCTACCGGTCTCGGTTTTAGTGATTGGATCGGTGGCTGGATGGGGTCGATACATGCGATCATCCATGTCGGAGACCCTCACGCAAGATTATATTCGAACCGCGCGGGCCAAAGGGCTCACCGAATGCACCGTGATGATGCACCACGCGCTGAAAAATTCTTTACTACCCCTGATTACGCTGGTTGGCATGTCGCTACCCGCACTCTTTAGTGGCGCACTTATCATTGAAATGATTTTCGACTATCCGGGGATGGGGCTCTTGTTCTGGAACGCCGCCCAACAACGGGACTATCCGATTCTCTTGGGCATCGTGATTATTATCGGGGTACTCACTATTCTAGGAAATCTAATTGCCGACTTATTGTACGCCGTGGTGGACCCACGGATCCAATATCAGTAACGGATAGGGTTCGCGTGAAGGTTGTAAAACGGCAGGAGGGGTAGCAATTTGGGTAGAACCGTGGGAATACTGGCTGGATTAGGCCCATTAGCTGGCGCTCATTTTTATCGGCGCCTCGTGGAATTAACTCCAGCTCATTTGGATGCAGAACACTTATCGGTGGTGCTCCTGACGGATAACACGATTCCGAGTCGGCTCGACCATCTCGAGGGCCGTGGCATGTCGCCCGTACCAGCTTTGGTAGCCGCGGCACAGCGCATAGAACAGGCCGGGGCCGACCTGCTGGTGATTCCGTCCACGACGACACACGCCTATTTGGAAGAAATTATGGCGAGTATTGGCATCCCGGTCCTCAATTTGTTGTCTTTAGCCGCTGATGCTCTCGATGGCAATGGTTGCCGTCGAGTGGGAATTGTTGCCACTACCCCTACCCGCGATTATCATCTCTATGAAGGTGTCTTGAACGATCGTGGCATCCAGACCGTGTATCCGGATCAGGATACGCAAGATGAAATCATGAATATTATTCATGGGGTGAAGTCCACTCATCGACGCGAACCCTGGGAAACGCGATTAATGACCGTTCTACAGAGCCCATGGACACGGCCTGTCGATGCCGTTCTTTTAGCCTGTACAGAGACGCCCGTGGTATTTTCGTATGGGACTTCGGCCGCAACAACGTTGCATTACCCGCTCTATGATGCCACCGATATCTTGGCCCAAGCGGTCATAAATCAGTGCGCCGAAGGAAACGATGGCGGGGAATCGAGGCCAATTGGGATGAAAGAAGACGAATTACGGTGATGGATGCAGCGGTAACCATATGTTAGAGGACCTTGATGGCAATGGCTCGCGAGCACAAAATTCCGGAGGATTTGTGCTCCGCTGGAAGGTGTTGGCCACTCAGGCCGGTCCTACATGGATATAGGGAGTGCCTTAGGAGCGCGTGTTCAGCGGCAAGATTTATTTATCTATTGGGCCATGGGGGTGGCCGCCGGGCAGTCCTTCATTGCCATTATGATGGGCGTAGATACGCCACTAGCCATGATGAAACTGGGCGCGAGCCCGGTCGTTCTCGGGATTGCATATTCCGCGTGGGCGATTGGCAGGGCGGGGACCGGAATGCTAGCTGGGTATCTTTTTGACCAGTATGGCGGCAAGCGGGGAATTTTGGTCAGCTTTGGTATGCTTGCGATGGTGGCATGGGGTTATGGAATGTTACTTGGTCCAGAGGCGATGGTGATATTGCGCTTTTGTCAAGGTGCATCAGCGGGAGTTTATTGGACATCAATGTTGGCGATGGTAGGGCATAATGTCCAGCCGGTCCATCGCGTACGCCGACTAGCCGTGTTTAATGGGGCGGTAGCACTTGGTGGAATCGCGGGCGGTTTAATCGGGGGATGGTTGGTGTCCCACGATGGCTTTCATGCTCCATTCCTGTTGGCTTTCACGATGGCTTTAGGAATTCTCGTCATCGTATGGGTGGTATTTCCACAGAGTGTCTCGATCCGGCGTTATACGGGAAGATCGCATCGAGGTCTAGGGTCTGGGCTCATGACGACGAGTGTGCTAGGGGGGCTGTCCCAGGTGCCCTCTTTATTATCGAATGCCGCCGCCCCGCTGGAAATGACCCGATTTGGTTTAGGGGCCACGGTGTTCGGCCTAGAAAGTGCGGCGTTGGTATTCGGTAATCTCTTAGGTCAGGTACTGATTTTCCGTAAACCGGCCCTTATCGTCAAGAAATCGGGGACCGGTCTATTGTATGGCGTGGGTATAGTCGCCATTTTAGGAATTTCGTATGCACCTAATGGATGGGTTCTTGTGGTCATGCTTGCCCTTTTGGGGTCGATGGTCAGCGTATATTCCGTTGTATGGACAGCCGTCATCCAGACCCGAGCCGTCGACGGCGAGACGGGGAGAGCCACAGGATCGCTGCGGACGACCGGGGATGCCATGAGTGCCATCTCTTTTCCATTAGTTGGTTGGGTAGAACAGGAGCCTGGACTCAGTGGAGTGGCGCTGGTGACCTTGTTGGGCGGGAGTTTCATGTACGCGTGGCGCCACCACGACGAGATTTTTCGTGTTAAAGTTTC
>DAHWKJ010000018.1 GCA_027343695.1 Sulfobacillus sp.
GGATTTTCCGTTTAATCGCCTCCGGTCTTGCCTCTTTCCCCATGTGAGCACTTCACGAGGTCCAGGCCCTGCACGATAGCGCCATATTAATCACCTCAATGGGATTACTCGCCGAAGGAGTCGCAACGGACATTGAATAAACCTGGGATTGACTAATCCAATCGATAGTGGCTCCGCCTGCGTCTACGATGGTCGTGTCATTGGCGGGAACTACCATGTTCACCAAGAGGAGTCCCGGATAGGGAGGAAGTGCATGACCGTGCAGGTAATTGGCGATCCGATTGCCCATGCGTTCTTCACTTTGGGCGTTGCTGTCGATAAGTTCAATGGTCCAATTTCCCTCGTGCCACACAAGTTTCGTGTTAGGCCACTGACGGCCGGTCACGGGACGAATCCCAGAGTCTTGGCTTCCCACCCCCATACTGCGATGCGGGGCATTGGGAGTTATCATATCAGGCGTGCTCCATGCGGTACACTGTTCCAATGCGGTTGCCTGGGATACCGGCCGAGTGGTCAAATCGGTTACGCCCCCATGAAGCAATGCCACCGAGCGCATTAAGATTCTGCACCGTATTCACCGCATGCGGCGTCGATGTTTCCAGTAAATTTATCTCCAAATGGTGTACGCTCGTATGAGTGTGTGCCGTTAAATAGCCCCCTGAAAATGGTGCTGGCGGGAGCTTCGTCGGCCCCCCGATCACGGCCTGCGTATGCCCCTGAATGGCCTCAAACGCTTTTAGAACCACCGTATTAAAGGATGATGAACCTCGATGAGAAGACGTAGTGGGTGGAGACGATGCCGCGGCTGAACTGGACCTGGTTGGACTCGGTGTCGTGCCTACGGACCCACTTGATGACAGTGTTATTGCTGTGGCAGGAGAGAAACTCTTACTTGGTTTTAAGGTCCCCCTAACATAAATCGTGCCGTTTGCCGCCGGCGTGGCATTTCTATTCCCGTTCAAACCGCATCCGGCTAACACGACACTCGCTAAGAGTCCTCCGGTGATTACCAGTAGCGGCTTGGGCATGCCAAAGAATCCTCCTAGAAACCGTCCCGCAAGAATGTCATTCCTTTGGGGATAAGGCCATCGGCGTCTCCGAAGTTACCCTCCCGCCGACGCCAAAGCCTAAGAGACCGCCATCTAAAGCCCTTATGTCGCTCCCCGTTAGACAACCCAGCCCCAAGCATCATCAACACGATAGCCCCGACCTGATTTAGGCCGGGGCTATCGTGGACTGGGCCTCTGTCGCTCGTTGGACCGAGGGACGGGTCGCCACTCTGGGTAACCCAAACCGCCAGTGTGGATCCACGGACTGAGAAAGGTTTAACAACATGTAGAGCACAGCACCTGTCTCAGGCGGGAACCAGGCATCTCCTGACGCCGCCTCTTCCATTGCCAAATCGAAGAGCGCGTTTAGGTAGACCTGATCGGTCATATGATTAGGCTCAATATATGACCCGCTGCAATCCCAATCACGACGGCGATGGCCGCCACCACGACAAATTGAATCCCACTCTTCCACCAATTCCCTTTGGCCACTATAGCCTTGGTGATCCCTAAGGTAAACGCCGTGAGCATGGCTAAGACGATGGCCCAAGTCAGCGCCAAGTGCGTGTTGCTGGTCAGCACGTAGGGAAGAATGGGTGGGATCGACCCGACAATCACAGCCAGCGCCATAACACCAGCAGACGTCCAGGGACTATCAAGGCTGTCCATGACGATGCCCAGTTCCTCTTTCATCATGAAATCTACCCAGCGATCGTTATCCGATGTGACATGATCGGTGAGCCATTTCACTTGTTCCGGAGTAAAGCCCTGCTGCTTATAAATCGCTTCCACTTCTCTTCGCTCTTCTTCCGGAATATCCTGAACCTCGCGCACTTCACGATTGCGCTCGGATATAAAATATTCATTTTGTGCCGTTGTCGACAAATACTGGCCCAGTGCCATCGCCACCGTGGCGGCCATGGCCGCGGCCAAGCCCGCTAATAAGATGTGATGAGGGCTCATTCGCGAGGCGGTCACACCCACAACCAGCCCGGTAATCGAGACCAATCCGTCATTAACACCAAATACTATTTCGCGGATGGATCGCGCGCCGGGCGTATGAATGGCCTTTTCGGAATGAGGTTTTGAGACACTAATCACCGAGAAACACCTCCAAAACCCATTATAAAAAATAATCGGAGAGAGAAACCAACTTAGGGAATGAGAATCATTCTACTTTCGGGTAATGAAGCACAACCCGGATTAAGGATGAAGACCGGACGTCTTAAGAAATTGTAAAAAGGTCGTCGCGGCATCCGTCAAAATAAGACCCCGTTTTTTTACCAGATACAGTTGACGAGACATGGAAAGTCCTTCCAGGCTAACCATCCGCACGGTGCGTTGCCCGAATAAATTCACAATCTGACGCGACGCAAACCCGACCCCGATCCCGGTAGATACCGTTTGTACCACCGCTTCGTTGGAATCCACTTCACAGACCACGTGAAAATCCGACGTATAGCCGACTTGGTCCAAGGCTCTTTGCACCGTGGCGCGAGTCCCAGAGCCCTGTTGCCGCTGGACCAAGGGCAGCTCTGGCAATCGGTCCAACGGGACCGGGGATACTACATGTTTAAAGCGGGCTGTGTTGGGCACCACCAATAGGATCTCATCATGGGCTACCGGTTCTGCAACAAATAGGTCAGTTGGAGGCCGCATGCCGGTAAACCCTAGATCTGCTTGCTCGGTGCTAATTTCGGCAAGGACGCGAGAAGAATCCATCACCGAAACCCGAGCGCGCACATCCTGAAAGGCCCGTAAGAAATCTGCCAGCAGCGGCATCACCAGACTCTTAGCCGGTGCCGTACTGGTCGCAATCGAGACCAGTCCCCCGACGTCATGGGTGCTCTGGACGCTCTGTCCCAACTGTTTCCACCGTTCTAATAAAGTTTCCGCGAATTCTAACAAGAGAATCCCCTGGGGCGTAAGATGGATCGGAATCGCACTCCGGTCCACGAGGACCGCTCCGATATGGTCCTCTAAGTTCTTGAGGCGTCGCGAAACCGTCGGTTGGCTCATATTCATGGCCACTGCAGCCCGCGACAGGCTGCCTTTATACGCAATGGCCCGAAACACTTCTAGGTCTTCTATTTGCATCGTTGATCCCCGCTCCATGCATGAATTAAATAGGTTATTGCACCTAGTATACCGAATTCGTATGCTACCAGCGATGTGAAGATTGATCGAGGGAGGTCGTTAGGGATGATCTCAAATCCGGTGTTTTCGGAGAAAGAGCGCGTCTGGCCCAAGTGGGCCTTAGGTCTCTTTATCTTACTGAGCGTCACGTTGATCTACTACGCCAAATGGGGTCCTTACACGCACAAAGTATTTGGCGTCGCTCTCAGTCACAGCCTCGGCGCTTCCGTCGTCACCGGCACCCGGAGTCATGCTCCCGCCCCGTCGTGGCACGCGGCCTTTGGATATACCTGGGCCTACTTCAAAGATATCTGGTCGGCGCTTTTGGCCGGTCTCGTAGTCGGCGCCGGTGTGGAGGCGCTTCTCCCTCCCGGGTGGCTCGCTCGGACCTTGGGCAGGGCCGGGCTCAAAAGCCGCGCTTGGGCAACGTTAGCAGCCATCCCATCAATGATGTGCACGTGCTGCTCGGCACCCATTGTACTCAATTTGAAGCGCCAAAACGTGTCATCGGGAGCCGTGCTCTCGTATTGGGTGGCTAACCCGATCTTAAACCCCGCGACCATTATCTTTATGGGTTTCGTACTGGGATGGAATTGGGCCCTCTTGCGGATCGGGGTGGGATTTATCCTGGTGTTCCTTATCGGGATCCTCGGGGATCGATGGCTTCCGACCGGTGTGGATCCCAGCGACGCCAGATCCCTCATCGCGGAGAATGCCCCCCAACCTGGCCCCATCCTGAAAACTTTTCTAACCTCTCTGGTGCGCCTCATCATCCGGTTGCTTCCGGAGTACATCGTCCTCGTGATGGCACTAGGCGCCGCACGAGCCTGGCTATTCCCGGCCATGGGGCCAATCCTCGGCACGAGTCTTTGGATTGTTCTCCTGATGGCGGTGGTAGGGACTCTGTTCGTTATTCCAACGGCCGCAGAGATTCCCATTATTGCGGTCTTGATGCAATACGGCCTAGGGCTCGGCGGAGCAGGCGCCCTAATGCTCACCTTACCGGCCGTGAGTCTGCCATCGATGGCCATGGTAAGTCAGGCCATCCCCCCCAGTGTGCTCGGGCGCGTTGCGG
This sequence comes from Sulfobacillus sp., assembly GCA_027343695.1. Classification (GTDB taxonomy): domain Bacteria; phylum Bacillota; class Sulfobacillia; order Sulfobacillales; family Sulfobacillaceae; genus JAKADJ01. The sequence goes on from DAHWKJ010000018.1 coordinate 4,261, forward strand.
TCACCGTCGCGGTGTTTGGAGTGGCAACGGGGGCGCTTGCGCATTTTTTACTGTGAGGATGATGTGAAAGAGGTCCGGCGCAGCAAGGCTCCTGGCGAACAACAGAAACAAATGGCGGCACCTCACAGTGCCGCCGCAGTTCCCGTTAAACTCTTGTCCAGTTGATTCAGTGGTTGACGTTCTAGCGTGAGATTTAACACCTGGCCAAGACATTGGACAACCAAGGGTTTCATCGCTGCCAGGGTTTGCGGAGTGGGTAACAACGCTTGCATCGACGTCACCCCTTTATCACGAATGCCACAGGGAATGATCCCTCTAAAGTGGTCCAAATCGGGGTGGATATTTAATGCAAATCCATGCTGGGTGATGCCGCGACTGGCTTTGACGCCGATGGCGGCAATTTTTTCATCACCCACCCAAACCCCCGTATGCGGGGGAACCCGGATAGCGTCAATCCCACAGAGGCCTAGCGCCATGATTATGGCTTCCTCTAAGAGGCGCAGGTATCGATGCAGATCGTTATCGTAGGAGCCCAGATGCACAATCGGGTACCCGACCAATTGACCCGGACCATGATAAGTAATATCTCCCCCACGATCGACTTCCACGAGTTCGATGCCTTCCGCCAGAAGAGTCGCATCATCCCACACCAGGTTGGTGAATTGTCCGTGGGCAGCCCGTCCCAATGTATACACCGGCGTGTGTTCGACCAACAGCACGGTGTCTGGAATTTTTTCTTCTGACACCGCTTGGCTCACACGCCGCTGTAGTTCCCATGCGGGCCGATAGGGCATGCGGCCCAAGTCCACCACCAGTCCCTGTCGCATGCCTTTAGCCTCCAATCGGGGCGGGTACCTGCGATGCCGCATGATACGAACTGCGAACGAGAGGCCCTGACTCTACATGACGAAACCCTAACGCCAACGCCTCTTCTTTAATCTCTTCAAACTCTTCGGGTGGGTAGAAGCGGTCCACCGGTAAGTGTTTCTGATCGGGACGCAAATACTGTCCCACCGTCAAGACATCAATGTCATGTGCGCGCATGTCTACAAACACTTGATGAATCTCATCTCGCGTTTCTCCGAGTCCCACCATAATGCCCGACTTGGTGATGATAGTGGAGTCTTGGCGTTTGACCCGCTGTAGCAGCTCCAGTGTCCGTTCATATTGGGCCTTGGGGCGTACCCGCCGATAGAGCCGAGGCACCGACTCCGTGTTGTGATTAAAGATATCGGGCCGGGCTTCGGTTACCGTGGCGACGGCGTCCCAGTTACCCAAAAAGTCCGGTGTCAACACTTCGACGCCACACCCTGGCACTGCCTGGCGAATCGCCTTAATGGTCCGAGCGAATATCTGGGCCCCTCCATCAGGCACATCATCCCGGGTTACCGAGGTAATGACGACGTGGTTAAGCCCCATGGTCTTTACCGACTCCGCAACCCGTAAGGGCTCCTCCAAATCCAGTTGGGTAGGACGCCCGGTGGTGATGGCACAAAATCCGCAGTTTCTGGTACAAATGTCTCCCAAAATCAAGAACGTCGCGGTGCGAGCCTCCCAACATTCATAAATGTTGGGGCAGAGCGCTTCTTCGCAGACCGTGTGCAAGGTTTGAGAGCGCATCAGATCTTTTAACTCCAAAAAGTTTGCCCCTTGGGTCAAACGAATTTTAAGCCAAGGCGGTAAATTCTTAGATCGCGGCTCACTCCGCTCCGTGTGTAGGATAGGCAAAGGCTCCATTTTAAACAGACCTCCTTCAAAAACCGTAGTGAATCATTAGAGTGAGTGCGTACTCCCTTTAACCCGGCTCTACGCACTCCATCTCCTCTGATTTCTAGTAAATCGAGGTGTTCGGGGTAATGGCCTCGAGTTCGGTCTTAATGGTACGCACAAACTGTCCTGCTTCCGCCCCATCGACGACGCGGTGATCAAAGGATAAACACACATTAACCATGGACCGAATGGCTATCATGTCATTCATCACCACGGGTCGTTTCACGATCGACTCCATGGTCACGATCCCCACTTCCGGTGCATTGATGACCGGATAGGTGAGCACGGTGCCAACCGCCCCCGTGTTATCCACCGTGAACGTGCCGCCACTTAAATCATCCATCGTGAGGCGCCCGTTACGAGCCCGTTTCACCAGGTCTTGACTGGATTTAGCCAATCCGACAATGTTCTTTTGATCTGCGTCTTTGATCACGGGAACAATAAGACCCCGCTCTGTGGCTGCTGCCATGCCCACGTTGATCCGCTTCTTCATCACGATAGAATCGCCATTCCACTGGGCGTTCATGCTCGGCACGGCCCGCAAGGCCGACACCACCGCACGAATCATGAACGGCATAAAGGTGAGGCTGACGCCTTCTCGCGCTTTAAACTCTTCTTTGAGTCGCTCACGCAACGCGACCAGCCCGGTGACATCCACTTCCACCATCAGCCACGCGTGGGGCACCGTCTGTTTGGACCGCACCATCCGTTCGGCAATCACCTTGCGCACGTTATTTAAGGGCTCCAAGGTATCTTCGTCGTCAATCACGGCCGGCGCGCCGGACACCATAGTGCCCGCTGCCCCGGTCGACTGAGATGGGGCAACATGAGCCTTCGATGGTGCTTTGGGTGCCTCAGAAGCATGGGCATCACTGGCCGACAACACATCGTCCCGAGTGACCCGGCCTCCAGCACCGGTCCCGGTGAGAGAACCGGGGTCAATGCCACGTTCTTGAGCCAGTCGACGCACAGCGGGCGAGTAGCGGCCGCGTTGACCGTCGTCGGCCTGAGTGGTGGCCGCCGGTGCCGCGGGCGTTTCGGCTTTCGGTTCATCTGCTTTAACCGATGCGGCAGCGGCTGTAGAAGCTTCCTCCGCCTGACCCCCTGACACCTCGATTTCACAAATCGGGGTCCCGATCGGAACAGTTTGACCATCCTCCACTAAAATCTTCGCAATCTTTCCAGCGACCGGAGACGGCACTTCCGCATTCACTTTATCGGTTAACACTTCAAGAAGAGATTCGTATTTGTCTACCGAATCCCCAACTTTTTTCAGCCATTGACCGATCGTGCCTTCGGTCACTGACTCCCCCAACTGGGGCATTAAAACTGTTTGTGCCACAACCTTTCCTCCTCCGTTCCGACGCTTAAAATTTCGCTAGTTTGCGAGCCGCCTCGGTAATTTTTTCCGGGGTGACCATAAACGCGTGTTCAAGCGGCGGGCTATAGGGCATCGCCGGAACATCCGGACCCGCCAAGCGTACGATGGGCGCATCCAAGTAGAAGAGTGCATGCTCCGCAATTAAGGCGCTAACCTCTCCCCCGATGCCTCCGGTTAGATTGTCTTCATGAACCATCAGGACTTTACCGGTCTTTTTTGCCGTCTCTAAAATGGCTTCCACGTCCAATGGACGGATAGATCGCAAGTCTAAAATTTCGACGGAAATGCCCTCTTTATCTAAGACCTCGGCAGCTTTCAACGCATAAGACACCATAAGTCCATAGGTGATAATGGAGACATGTTTGCCGGGACGCTTCAGATCTGCCTTACCGATGGGGATTAAGTACCGTTCATCCGGAACCTCGCCTTTAAGTGAACGATAAGCCGCTTTGTGTTCGAAATATAACACCGGATCCTCATCCTGGATGGCGGATGCTAAAAGGCCCTTGGCATCATAAGGGGTCGACGGAATCACGACTTTCAGACCAGGCACGTGCGCGAAGAACGCTTCGACACTCTGCGAGTGGTAAAGCGCTCCGTGCACTCCTCCACCAAACGGTGCCCGAATCACCATTGGCACACCGAAGGCGCCATTAGACCGATAACGGATGCGAGCCGCTTCTTGCACAATCTGGTTGATGGCGGGAAAGATGAAGTCAGAAAACTGGATTTCCGGTACCGGCCGCAAGCCATTGACTGCAGCACCGATCGCGGTCCCAATAATGGCGGCCTCCGCGAGCGGCGAATCAATCACACGCTCTTCCCCAAACTCGGCCTGTAATCCCTCGGTGACCCGAAACACGCCACCGCGAACCCCCACATCTTCACCGTACACAATGATGCGGTCATCGCGACGTAGCTCTTGCCGGAGCGTCTCGCGAATTGCTTCTAAATAGGTCATAACTGCCATTGATATCTCCCGGCTTTACTGCATGAATCCGTTCATTCCCGCCCGCCGGGACTGCCCTCCTTCAATAGATTGCTCCCTCTGGGAGCTTCCTGGCATGGGAATGACGATGGATTTATTGATGATAAACGTATAAGCCCAAGGTGTCTGGATCCGGCAAAGCCGCCTGTTCAGCGTAGTCTGTGGCGTCGTTCACCAAGTCCTTAATTTTCTGCTGCATCGCTTGGTGTTCTTCTTGGCTTAAGATTTTGTTATCCAACACGTGTTTTTCAAACGTTACCAAGGGATCCCGTTTCTTCCATTCGGCAACCTCTTCCCGGCTCCGATAGGCGCGGTCATCATCATCACTGGAGTGGGGAACGAACCGATAGGTTTTGGCCTCAATGAGGGTCGGCCCTTCTCCCGCCAATGCCCGTTCACGGGCTTCCTTGGTCACCTCATAAACCTTTAGCGGATCGTTACCGTCTACAATCACGCCAGGCATCCCGTAACCTTCTGCGCGCGCTGCGATATCCATCACCGCCATTTGCTTACGAGCTGGTACCGAGATGGCGTACCCATTGTTTTCATTAAAGAAAATCACGGGCAATTTGTGCACCGCAGCGAAGTTCAAGGCCTCATGAAACTCCCCTTGACTGGTCGATCCTTCGCCAAAATACGCCACCGACACCCGGCCATCTTTCAAGACCTTCGATGCCAAAGCGAGGCCTGCGGCATGAATATCTTGAGTCGCCACGACCGACCCCGTGGTCAAAATGTGACGCTCCTTTAGACCCCAGTGGGCCGGCATTTGGCGACCGCCGGAGTTCGGGTCCTCCGCCTTTCCGAGTAAATGCAACATCACTTGGCGAGGCGTCATCCCATAGGCCAAAACCAAGGCCAAGTCCCGATAATAGGGAACAATCCAATCTTCTCCCCGGTTTAGTGCGAAAGCCGACCCCACCTGGGCAGCCTCATGACCGTTTGAAGAATAGACGACAGGGGCTCGTCCCTGTCGGTTAAGAATCCACATTCTGTCGTCGAGCGCTCGGGCCAGCGCCATGTGGTAATACATATCCTTTTGAAGTTCCGGCGTAATGCTGTTCTTTGACACCTTGTTATCCCCTTTCTCGTCTACCCGGCCCTTTAAAAATTAGGAATGATAAACATGATCCCATAAGGTCTTGGGGTCCGGGTATGGGGCGGCTTCCGCATAATCGGTGGCGTCATCGACTTCATGGCGCACGCGCTGACGCAGCGCTTGATCGCGTTCGTCGTCCCACAATTTCTGGTCCATCATCCATTGTCGAAATAACACAATGGCATCGTCTTCTTTTTCCGCCTTCAGTTGCTCCCGGGTCTTATAGGCGCGGTCATCATCATCACTCGAATGCGGGGTGTATCGATGGGTCTTGATTTCGATGAGGGTGGGTCCTTCGCCTTTTAAAGCCCGCTTTCGTGCTTCCAACGTGGCTTGATGAACCCCCAATGGATCAGATCCCTGCACCACAATACCCGGCATCCCGTATCCCGCCGCTTTGGCAGCGACGTCGGCTACCACCATCTCTTTACTTTGCGGGACTGAGATAGCAAACCCGTTATTTTCTACGACGACAATCAATGGGAGACGGTGCACAGCGGCAAAGTTTAAGGCCTCATGAAACTCTCCCTGATTCGTTGAGCCTTCGCCTAATGACGTCATCGCCACCGCGGCTTCTTTACGGATCTTGAAGGCTAACGCAATCCCCGCGGCATGCGGCACTTGCGTCGCCACCGGGGACGATCCTGTCAGGACATGGCGTTCTTTATGTCCATAGTGGGATGGCATTTGTCGCCCTCCCGAACTAGGATCGTCCGCTTTGGCCAGCTGGCCCAGCATAATTTCTCTGGGTGTCATCCCAAAATATAAAACAATGCCGAGGTCCCGGTAATAAGGAGCCACCCAATCAACGGTGGGGTCTAATGCGGAAGCGACACCCACTTGGGCTCCTTCCTGACCTTGACACGAGATGACAAAAGCCGACTTCCCCTGGCGATTCAGAATCCACATGCGTTCGTCCAGCGCACGACTTAGGACCATGTAATAATACATTGTCTCAATCTTCGTGGTGTCGAGTCCGAGGCCGTAGAGCGCATCGCTCCCTGCCATTAACGGGAATCCCCCTTTTGAGTTAAATGTGAATCGCGAACCCATCCACCGCCAGTGCTGCTTCGTGTAAAACTTCGGAGACCGTGGGGTGCGCATGAACGCTCTCCGCCACTTCCCACGCGGTGGCTTCTAAAAATTTGGCCAAGGCCATTTCATTGATCAAGTCAGATGCATGGGGTCCCACAATGTGCGCCCCCAACAATGCGTCGGTCTTCTTGTCCGCCACTAATTTTACCACGCCGTCAGCTTCCCCCAAAATCAGGGATTTCCCGTTGCCTTTGAAGGGGAAAAGACCAACCTTGACCGTAAGTCCCTGGGATTCTGCCTCTTTTTGGGTTAGGCCCACCGAAGCGACCTCAGGCCGCGAATAGGTGACACGGGGCACACGGTGCGGGTCCAGGATCTCAGGGTCTTTACCCGCAATGGTTTCCATGGCAATCATGCCTTCGTGAGCCGCCACGTGCGCCAAGAGATAGCCGCCGTTCACGTCGCCGATGGCATAAACATGGGCAACATTGGTTCGGTAATGGTCATCCACCACAATAAATCCGCGCTCCACGTGGACGCCCAGTGCCTCAAGTCCAATATCCTTGGTGACAGCTTGACGCCCCACGGCCACCAAAAGCACTTCCGCAGAGAGAGTTTCCCGGCTGCCATCGCTCTTTTCCACCGACGCCTCGACCCCCTGATCGGAAGTCTTAACGCTCTGGATGTCAAACTTGGTCCCGGCAAAAATTTTGACCCCCCGCTTCGTCATCATCTTAGCGAGTTCAGCCGCCACTTCTTCGTCATCCTGGGGCAAGATATGGGGGAGCATCTCAACCAATGTGACCTCAGACCCGAAGTCGTTATACATCGATGCAAACTCCACCCCGATTGCCCCGCCTCCAAGAATCAGTAAGGACTTCGGAATATCTTGGCGTTCGAGAACATGATCCGAGCTTATAATGCGTTTGCCATCGAACGCCAACCCCGGCAACTCCCGTGGCACCGAACCCGTTGCGATCACAATATCCTTTGTGGTTACGGTGATCATTTCTTTATCGGGCATCTCCACAGTAAGATGTTGAGCGTCCTGGAGTCGCCCCCAGCCCTCGTAGACCGTGACCTTGTGTTTTTTCAGGAGAAATTGGACGCCTTTCCACAACTGGGTCACAACCTTATCCTTGCGAGCCATGGTTTTCGGGTAATCGAGCGTAACCTCGCCCCCCACCAAACCATAGTCCGCCTTATGCCCAAAGGTGTGGAGCAGTTCAGCGGTTTGCAACAACGCCTTGGTCGGTATACAGCCACGGTGTAGGCACGTACCTCCAACCTTATCCGCATCCACCAGTGCTGTCTTCAGACCCAATTGCGATGCTTTAATGGCGGCCACATACCCTCCGGTACCGCCTCCTAATACCACCACATCATACGTATGATCTGCCATATGTTTGGCCTCCTCACAATACTTGATGCTTAGTATCCCAAAGTCTGCCCACTACCACACGGGTCAGACGCTCCCCCATACTCCGCTGGTTGGCGCCAAATCACGTGAGCGGATCCTCCGCCCGCGTCAGGGCCAATCACTGCGATCCGGTGACCATTCTTTTCTAAACTCAACCAATCGCCTTGTTGGAGAGCCTTCTCGTGCGGATAAAACCGATCGCGCACAGCGTGACCCACTAAGGTTTCTGACTCGATGCGGCGTTCGGCCATCCCCCCATCGACTAAGAATCCCTGGGCCGGTTGAGCGATTTGATAGAGCGGGTGGTAACCATGAGTTTGGTGTAACGTCAGATATAAGTCCACAGATCCAAGCACCGAAATCGATGGACCGCCGTGAAGCGGTAACAGGAACCGGGTAATTTCTAGCAGGGCAGGATCAAAGTCCCAAGGCAATTTCCCACCGCCTTGATAGGATACCAAGGGCCCTTTGGGAGACTGATAGAGAGCAAACGACTCGCCGCCTAGGCCACACATATCGGGAATCACGACCGCCGTGGCCAACGCCATTCCCCAAGCCGCGTCGGCGGCGGTCCCGCCATCTTTCAAGATGGATAATCCCACTTGACTCGCCACCAGATGTTCGCTGACGATCATGCCGTGTCGGGTCCATACGCTACAGGACGGTGCAAGTGTTATGGAGTTCATGCTCTCCCACCCTTCCAGACTACCCTCAGCCTAACGCTTTGATGATACCCTGACAAGAGAAGGCATCATTGCTAGACGTGCGCGATAATTCTAGCAAGTGCCCCCCGCATTAAGCCTGCCAGGTATCCACATTAAAATGTAAATGGTGCGGGGTCAGGACCTTAAACGCCTCGGCACGATCGACTCCAATGTTCTCCCCTAACGATGCCGCTTGTAGCGTCAAGTACATTGGGATTTGCTGATCCAGGGGCGCCGGCCATTGACTTGCGTGCATCATGAGCGCCTGTAATTTTAAGTCAAAAGTTTGGGTTACATCGATGGTCGTATTGGGCCATGCACTCCCGTAGTAAGCAATCTTGGGGGCCGGCACCGGTGCCCCGGCCTCCGGGAAGACTAAACCAAAATTGGCCATCAACAAGGCTGTGGACACAGCATGGCCCAGCGCACGATGATCCGGGTGCGCCTCATAGGGAAGCCAGGGATCTGGACACATGACAAAATCTGGTTGCAAATCACGAATCACCGCCACGACCCGCGATTCTAAAAGTCGCAGATCGTCACGCAACCGCGTATCTTTGAACCCAAGCCATCGAACCTCGCGAGCGCCGAGGAGCTCGGCCGCCCCTTCTTGCTCCTTGCGCCTCAATGCGATCAAATCATCGGGGGTGACCCCCAACGCTTCGGTCCCTACGCCTCCATCACTGGCGACCACCCAGAAAATCTCAGTACCCATCCCGGCAAGTTTAGCTAATGTGCCTCCCGCTCCCATCTCGTTGTCATCCGGATGCGGTGAGAACGCGACGACTCGTTTCGCCTCCAGCAAATTCGGAACCGGAAGAATTTGACTTAAATCCATGACACTCTACCATCCTTTCGTTATGCCTGTATGGACCTCGGGAGACTCCGGTACTAGAGATAATCCTATCCTATCAGTCTGCACCAAACCCGATCAAAACGCACTGAGGAGAATCTCGGTGCCCGAAGGGTCAAGCCCCTTTGGCGCCTCCCCGAAAAGATATCCCTTGACCCTCTTCTGGGCGCAGCCTCCTCATCGCGGAGCAACGTTGGTTTTAGTCGTTCCCCTTGTCGTAACGCATCGTAATGCGATATATTTTTCCTACGATGTAGTGTTCCGAACTTCCACGTTATTTGCACGACAGCTTCCTAAAATGGTGGACGCACGATGAATTCGATGGGAGATGACCACAGCATGACACACAACACGCCGGTCTCCAAAGCCGAATACGAAGCGTTAGCGGCGTTTCGCTATGGACTGCGGCAATTCATGCGATTTAGTGAATCGGCAGCACGGGACCACGGCATTACGCCACAACAACATCAGTTACTGCTAGCGGTCAAAGGCTTCCCGGGTCGGGATTGGGCCACCGTGTCCGAAGTCGCCGAAAGGTTACAACTCCAGCAGCAAAGCGTCGTGGGAATCATCGACCGCCTCGAGAAGGGCCAATGGGTGTATCGTCATCCGCATCCAGAGGACCACCGTGTCACCGAGGTGCATCTCACCCGCGCAGGCGAATCTCTTTTGGAAGCGCTCACCATCGTGCACCGCCAGGAACTCTTACGCGCGCATACATTTTTGACATCGGTGCAGAAAATCCTCGACGCCTCGGACCCTTCTCCTCATGACCACTAGGCGTCTAGCAAAAACAATCCATCTCGCGAAGAAAGTAGGCACTCGATGATGACACGGACTGGTCTAAGCGATTTTACGACGAACGGCAAACGATTAGCCATACTTTCCCTTCTCGCTTTATGTATTGGGATATTGTCGGGGTTCGTCGCCTTTATCCTCTTGCGTCTCATCGGTCTCATTACCCATCTGGCATATGACGGGCGGGTGGGTTGGTCGCTCATTGCGCCCAATCCGCACCACTGGGGAATTTTGTCAATCTTGGTGCCGGTTCTAGGAGGCCTGGTGGTCGGACTTCTGGCCAAATATGGTAGCGACAAAATTCGTGGTCACGGCATCCCCGAGGCCATCCAAGCTATCCTCGAAAACAACAGCGTCATGGATGCACGGGTAGCGGTCTTCAAGCCGCTTGCCTCCGCCATCACGATTGGCACCGGTGGACCGTTCGGGGCTGAAGGCCCCATCATCATGACGGGCGGCGCCGTAGGCTCCCTCGTCAGTCAGTTCTTTCGGCTATCGTCTTTGGAGCGCCGCACGCTTTTGGTTGCAGGTGCGGCAGGCGGAATGTCGGCCACCTTCGGATCCCCGATCGCGGCGGTCCTGTTGGCAGTCGAATTATTATTGTTCGAGTGGCGACCAAGGAGCTTAATTCCGGTCACCATCGCAAGTGCCATGGCGGAAGCCATCCGTGCGTGGCTCATTGGAACCGCACCAATTTTCGGTACCCCCCTATCTGGAACACTGCCTTTGACCGTGCTGATTTGGGCGTTGGTGATTGGGGTGGCTGCAGGACTAGTCTCTGGAGTCCTCACCAAGTTGGTGTATTTCTTGGAAGATGCCTATCATAAACTCCCCATGCATTGGGTGTGGTGGCCGGCGTTAGGAGGCTTTGCCGTCGGCCTCGGGGGCCTTATTGATCCGCGGGCACTCGGTGTGGGATATCCCACGATTAGAACCTTAGATGCCGGCCACCTCCTCTGGGAGGCAGCGCTGATTCTCTTTGTGGTGAAGGCGGTCATATGGACGGTGTCATTGAGTTCCGGAACGTCCGGCGGTGTGCTGGCTCCATTATTATTACTCGGCGGAGCCTTGGGCATGATTCTAAGCCCCCTGTTTCCCGGCCACTTAGCCGGCGTCGCAGCCACGATGGGGATGGCCGCCATGCTTGGTGGCACCATGCGAGTGCCTTTCACAGCCACTATTTTTGCACTGGAGACGACCCATAACTGGGCCTTGCTATTGCCGGTGTTCGTGGCCGCCGTGGCTGGGATGGCCGTCACCGTGCTCTGGATTCCGCGCTCCATCCTGACCGAAAAAGTGGCTCGCCGAGGTGTTCACGTGGCGCGTGAGTACTCGGTTAATCCCTTAGAAAGTCAATCGGTGAGCCAAGTGATGGTCCCTCGTGACCAAGTCTTCGTATTGAACGGTAACCTATCGATCGCTGAGGCCGCACACCGGATCGCCGGGCAATCCGGGTCTAACCGCACCAGCTATCCTGTAGTGGATCGGGATCCCGACCGGGCCATCGGTACCATCGAATCCACCACGATTTTTGGCCAGGCAGAACGCGCGCCGGATACCTCCGTGAAGGATCTCGCCCAGCCCCTTTTAACCATAGGTGACTGGGAGCGCGTCCGGACGGCGGTGGAGCAAATGGCCCGCCACAACCAACCGGAACTGGTTGTGGTCGACAGCCAAGGAACCTGGGTAGGCTTTATGTCTCAATCCGATACCTTCACCACCTGGAAAAAAGCGATTGCGGCGGAAGACGACCGGCAACGTATCTTTGACTGGCCTACATTTGGTAAAAATAACTCCTAGAATAATGATCGAGCCCTTTCCGTTTGTAAGGGGCCGCGTCGCCTTTCAGCTTAGAGAGGGCACAATTCAAAGCTCGGCTCTCATCAAAAAAAACCTGGTGGATACGCGTAAGGGAGACCATGTGCGGATCCTTATGTTGCGGCAAGTCGTCTATCGGGCATGATCTTGAACCACCTCGACCAACCTAGCCTTGACCCCCGCTTCAAATACCCGGCAAAAATGCGTCAGAAAATCTGTTGCTTAAAACGAAATAAGCTCCATTTGGTCGACGAGGGGGACCTCCATCGTGGTCTTGGGCACCGACGGCCTTTAGGGCAAATGCCAATACTTCATTTTGAACCGACCAAGGCCTATTCCGTCACCTTTTTTGTCCAACGCGTGGCGTCTCGACGCTCAAACTTGTCCATTACAGCCCTGAACGTGGTCTCCAAATCAATGTCGAGTGAATTGGCCATGGATACCAACACAAACAATAAATCACCAAGCTCCATGGCCAGTGACCCTTCGGTTTCAGTGGGCTTTTTCCGTTTTTCTCCGAACTGATGATTCACCTCTCGGGCTAACTCTCCCAATTCTTCGGTCAAACGAAGAATCATGCCTTGCGGTGAAAAATACCCGATTTCGAATTGGCTTATCCAGGCGTCCACTCGTTGTTGCATCTCGCGAAGTTCCATTTGCGCTACCCATGCCTTCCACTGAATAATAGCCGTCGCGTTTCTTGTGTAAGAATACCACGAGCAACCGGGGAACCGGCTGCTCGTCGATGTTCCACAGAGATGTTCCTATCCCAAAAATCTCTTCTTGAACGCGCGGTAATATTGCTTCGGCACTTGCACCGTCCCGTCCAAGGCCATCGCCGCGGTATTCGGCCAGTACGGATCCCGCAGTAGCCCACGAGCCAACGCAATAATGTCCGCCTGCCCCTGTTGGAGCACCGACTCAGCCAGGCTCGGGTCTTCTAAGATGCCCACCGCAATCACCGGCACTCCCAAGCTTTCTCGAATCTTCGCCCCATAAGGCACGTGATAGCCGGGGTAGATGCGGTCTGGGACGACCGGCGCATTCCCTCCCGAAGAAATATCGAACATATCCACACCGTGTCGATGAAACACCCGCGCCATCTCCACCAGTTGCTCGAACGAATAGCCTTGGGGATCATATTCGGTCGCCGAAAGGCGCATCATAAGAGGCATGGTCGACGGCATCTCACTCTTCACAGCTTGGATCACTGCCACCCCAAACCGGGTGGGTTCGCCCCACTCATCATCGCGGTGATTCGATAAGGGTGACATGAATTGGTGGATCAAGTACCCATGCGCACCATGAAGTTCGAGGGTATCGACGCCTGCCGCCACCGCCCGCCGGGCTCCGGCCGCAAAGGCGTCCACCAACCCTTTGACTTCATCACCGTTCATGGCCCGAGGCACTCGATACTGTTCGGAAAACCGGATTGCAGAGGGTGCTTCTGGGTAGAGGCTCGGAGAATCGGCCTTACGACCGGCATGCGCGATCTGAATCCCTACTTTCGCGCCATACACGTGTACTTGATCGATAATTCGTTGAAACGCAGGGATCTGTTGATCACTCCAGATCCCGAGGTCGTTCACAGTAATCCGTCCATCCGGGACTACATCAGTCATTTCGATCATCACGAGGCCTACCCCGCCCACCGCACGCGACACATAATGCACCTCATGCCAGGCGTTAGGCGCTCCGTCCTCATCCCATACCGAATACTGACACATAGGAGACATCATAATGCGGTTCTTCAATTGGAGTGCTTTGAGCTCAAAGGGTTCAAACAGTAAAGCCAAGGTAGACTCCTCCTAAACGTTTTTTACTTGTGATAGGGGTGGTGATGAGCAATCGCGAAGGCTCGATAGAGTTGCTCTACCGTCACCAACTGAGCCAACGCGTGGGGCAACGTCAGTCGAGATAACGACCAGCACCATCCAGCCCGCTGCACCACGGAGTCTTCTACGCCTAAACTTCCCCCAATCACGAACACCAAATGCTGCCCTTGGTCCTGCCATCGGGTGACGCGCCGACTGAGCTCCACGGAATCGACCATTTCTCCATCAATATCCAATAGTACCACAAATTCCTTTGGGGAAATTTTAGAAAGCACGGCATCTGATTCGGTACGACGTGCATAGGTTTCCTGGTTAGATCGGTAGGGGACCTCGGGTACAACATCCCATACCAATGGGCTCCACACCGTCAGCCGCGTTTGATAATCATGAATCAAGGTCCCCACCATTTTATCTTTGGGTCGTCCCACGGTGACCATTCGCATCCAGGGGCCCTCCTAACCATCAAAATTTATTTCTTTACTTCCCTATTGAAATTAAGAGGAATTTTACTACCGAATGTCTAAGTGTTAAAGGTTGCTGTTTTTTGCTCTACGGAAGGAGGACATTTGTGAACGCACGTCAATGGCTATCCGTTTTTGCCCGTCCCTATCGAAGCGATGGCATTCTGGCCACCCTGGCCTCCATGTTGTTTGCTGGCCTGATCCTCATCCCTCCAGCTTTGACCCGTATCCTGGTCAATCGGGTCCTCATCGGACACCAAGTCGACTGGCTGTGGCCATTAATTTTGGCCGCGTTGGGCTTTTCCGTTCTCCGCGGTCTCTTTATGTATGCCCGGGCTTATTTATCCGAACGTATGGGCCAAGGTGTCCTAAAACAAGTGCGAGAAACGCTATACAAGCACCTGACGCGCCTTTCGTTTAGCTATTATGACCAAGTGCAAACAGGTCAACTCATTAGTCGCCTGACCTCCGACGTAGAATGGGTCCGTATGTACTACTCCAACTACTATACCGAGGGCGCCAACGTCCTCTTCCAATTGATCTTCGTAATCGGCGCGATCTTCATCTTGGATTGGCAACTCGGTCTGGTGCTATTAGTACTGATGCCTCCTTTGGCGTGGTTGATCCGGCAATTTGATACGCGGGTCCGGCCCGCATTCCGGGCCATTCGGTCGCAATTTGCCGTCATGACCACTCGCCTCAATGAATCCGTATCCGGGGTCCGGGTCGTGAAAGCCTTTGCCCAAGAAGATCGGGAAGGCCAAGCCTTCGACAAGACGCTCGACGATCTTTTTGACCAAAACCTCACCGCCACGCGACTTTGGGCCACCTACTTCCCCCTGTTTGACCTGATTGGCGGTGTCTACGGGGTGATTGTGTTCCTATTTGGGGGTTGGCAGACCATTCATGGCATCATTTCAGTCGGAAGTTTGGTCGCTATAGCCGCCTATGCCTTAATGCTGGTCGGCCCACTTCGCCAAATTGGGCAAGTCCTAAACCTCTATGCCCAATCGACCGCTGCGGGTCAGCGCCTCTTCGAACTGGCTGAGATCGTGCCTGATATTGAGCGGCCGGTTGCCGACCGCCGATACCAACCCCGTAGCGTACAAGGCAGGATTCGCTTTGACAATGTTAGCTTCGCCTACCCAGGTAGTGAAAACCCTTCGCTGCACAACATTAGCCTTGAAGTCCCCGCTGGACATTCGCTGGCCATTTTGGGGGCGACGGGGAGCGGTAAAACCAGTCTTTGCGCTCTGATCCCTCGACTCTATGACGTGACCGAAGGGCAGGTATCGGTGGATGGCCATGATGTACGCGAGTGGGATCCGGTCTTTTTACGCCGCCATGTCGGATTGGTGTTACAAGAAAGCTTTCTCTTCTCGGCCACGGTGTTTGACAATATCGCATTTGGCCGACCCGACGCAACCCGTGACGATGTGCTACGGGCTGCAATAGCTGCGCACGCCGATGAATTCATCCGAACCTTGCCCTTTGGTTACGACACGGTGATTGGGGAACGTGGAGTAGGTCTTTCCGGCGGACAACGCCAACGTATTGCGATCGCTCGAGCTCTGGTGATTGATCCCCCCATTATCATCATGGATGACGCTACCGCCAGTGTCGACCAAGAAACCGAGGCGGTCATCCAAAGTGCCATGGCGCATCTATTACAAGGCCGTACCGCTATTGTCATTGCACATCGGCTGTCCTCGTTGAAAGCGGCGGATGAGATTATCGTCTTGGACCATGGGCGGATTGTGGAGCGTGGATCCCATCACGAATTGGTGGCATTGAGCGGTACCTACCGCAGCATCTACAACGTGCAATATCGGGACCAAGAGGTCATGAGCCAGAAAGGAGAGCTCGCATGATTAATCGCATCGATCAAGACGAAGAGGCCGTCGAACGTCCCTTTGATAATCACATGTTTAAGCGGCTCTTGCAGTATATCTTGCCCTATAAACGGCTCATGTTCTGGTCCTTGGTGTCTTTGGTGGTGGGTACCGGTATGCAACTGGTTATCCCCCTTTTTACTAAAATCGCCATTGACCGAGACATCCTGCCAAAACACTTTGCCGGCTTAATTCCTCTGGGCATTGCCTTGATTTTTGTGTACGGCATTCGCTATGTTAGTTATCGAACTCAGACTTACATGATTTCGGTCCTTGGGCAAGAAGTGCTCCGAGATCTGAGAAGCCAACTCTTTCATCACATCCACGCCTTAAACTTTACGTTCTTCGATCGAATTCCGGCCGGTAAGATCTTCACGCGCGTTCTATCGGATGTGTCGAACCTTAACCAGCTCTTGTCGTCCGGCTTAGTAAATACCCTAGGGAACTTTTTAACCTTAGGCGGCACCATTGTGATGATGTTAGTGCTCGCCCCCAAACTTGCTTTGGTCTCGTTCCTGGTGCTTCCGCTCTTGGTGATTCTTTCCACGCGGCTCCGTCGGAGCATTGTGGAGCGGTGGCGGGTGGTTCGCCGGAGGACGTCCGTCATCAATGCCACCTGGGCCGAAAGCTTGAACGGGGCTCGCGTAGTCATCGCTTATGGTCGGGAAGACCAAAACCGAGAGCACTTTAACGAGCTTGCTGGCAGCAACTTTAAGGTCTGGTTGCGAGCAATGTCTCTTTCCGCACTCTTTGGACCCGCGGTCGACTTTGCGGGAACCCTGGGCACCGGACTAGTGTTCTGGTATGGAACCACCCTCTATTTACACCATGAGATTAGCCTGGGTCTGATCGTGGCCTTTGTCGCTTACTTGGCGGGTTTTTGGGAACCCATCAGTCAGCTAGGTCAATTTTACAATCAGTTGTTGGTGGCCATGGCGTCAGCCGAGCGCGTCTTTGAGTATCTGGACCAAGTGCCTCAAGTCACCAATCAGCCCAAAGCCATCTCTTGGCAAAACCCCAAAGGCCATGTGGTGTTTGACCACGTGACCTTTGCATATAATCCCGAGCGGCCGGTATTGAACGATATTTGCTTTGAAGCCAAACCCGGGGATACCATCGCTTTAGTGGGCGCCACCGGTGCCGGAAAGAGTAGCATTCTCAGTCTCGTACCGCGGTTCTACGACGTTACTGGCGGAAGAATTTTGGTCGATGGCACCGACTTGCGAGACCTCAAGGTGGAATCTTTAAGGCGGCACGTGGCCCTGGTCCTTCAGGACACCTTTATTTTTGATGGCACGATCAAAGACAACATTCGCTACAGCAATCCAGACGCCTCGGACCACGACGTCATCCGCGCCGCCGAGGCGGTTGGGGCTTCCGCGTTCATCGATGAACTCCCCGAAAGTTACAACACGCTGGTACGCGAACGAGGATCCCGCCTATCCCTAGGACAACGCCAATTGCTGGCTTTTGCCCGCGCTATCTTAGCGGATCCTGCCATCCTGATCCTTGACGAAGCCACCGCGAGTATCGATACCCGAACCGAAGTCATTGTGCAGCAAGGGCTAAAGACCCTTTTAAAGGGTCGCACCGCGTTCGTTGCCGCCCACCGGTTGTCCACAATTCGCGAGGCGAATCAAATTCTGGTCATTGATCATGGCCAGATTATTGAAAGCGGAACGCATCAGGATCTGTTGATGGCTAAAGGGGCCTATTGGCGCCTCCTGGCCGCGCAGTTCAAGCTCGAACAAAGCGGTGGATGGTTTCATTCGCCGCGGGCCCAGTAGATGCAACTCCGCCCCATGCATGATGAGTCCAAGGCCACCCAAACACTCCATTGGGTGGCCTTGCTGTCCGTCATCCTAGCCACAACCATTTGGGGCTATAGCAATGTTCTAATTCGACAATCTGAATTCGCCCTCCCTCCATCTTTCATCCTCTGGATTCGGTTTGTGATTGCGGGTCTGGCTTTAATACCGCTGTGGATGAAAAAGCAGTTGCCCCCCCAAAAGATTGGGGCCTCGTTAGGACTCGGCGCACTAATCGGATTCGGAGTCCTCCTCCAAGCCTGGGGCATGCAAACCGTCAGTGTCGACCAGGTCTCCTTTATTACTGCCCTCTACGTCATCTTGACCCCGATCGGCATTGGGCTCTTAAATCACCACGCGCCAGCCTGGCCGATATGGCCCGCAGCCGCGTTAAGCCTCTTAGGTCTTTGGTTCTTGCAAGGGGGTATGAACTTTCATCTTGCGGTCGGATCCTGGCTATCTGTGGCCGCCGCCTTTGGATTTACCGGTCAAATCATTGGAACCGCGAGGTTATCCCGAGATATCCCGGCGATGAGTTTAGCCGGACTTCAATCCTTGGGAGCCGCAATCGTGTTGACGCCGTTCGTTCTTCTGCAGCCCACCCACGAGGTTCAGCAATTAGTCATAGGGGGTGCCGTTCTCTGGGGCCGCCTGTTGTTTTTGGCCTGTGCCGGTACGATTCTCGCATTTTGGTTGCAAATTTGGGGGCAAGCTCGGATTAATACCACACAAGCCGCACTCGCATTTAATCTAGAGCCGGCCTGGACCGCGGTCTTTTCCTGGATGGTGATTGACCAACGCCTCAGTGCTATTGGCATTGCGGGTGCCCTCCTCATCCTCTTAAGCCTGGGATGGATGAGTCGTGTCGGTGAGGATTAAAAGCGAATCTGTGCCAGCATTCCTGTCGTGACCGATTATCCGGAAAGACTCGGACATTTCCGGGTCTTTCGTCGTCGGTTGCGGCATATCCTATAACAGGACATGCTCGAGGGGGATATCCCAAATGCAATCGCCACAAGAAATCCCAGTCGAAAATCCCAGAGAAAACCGCATCACTGCATGGGGAGCTACCGCATGGTCTTTAGGGGTCGTGTTCGGGGTATTTTCCGGTGGAGCCTTGCTCCTAACCCAAGCGATTCATCGTCTGCCGCAAAGTGTGTCGGTGGTCTTCTTTTTAACCTGCCTGCTCGCCATTTTGTGGATGAGTTTGGTCTGGAATCTGCGGCCTCGCCGATCATGGCCAGTCGGACGCCAGATTCTATGGGGTAGCGTGTTTGCCGTCATGACTGGCATTTTATTATCGAGTAGTCTCCCCTGGTATTTTCATTGGGTGTTGCAATTCGGCCACTAAGGACCAGCTCCATGTCGACCGTGAGGTACACCCCCTTTCAGTAGCCTTTTCTGGTTCTCACACGTTATCGTCACCGTGCAAGTGGAGCGATTAGCCACTGACCGAAACCAGTCCCTACCGAAGGACGAGGCTGCGTGGGAACTCCCAAGGCGCCCCCGTAATTTAGAAAGAACGCCTTCTTAAAAA
>DAHWKJ010000028.1 GCA_027343695.1 Sulfobacillus sp.
CGATCGCTTTATTCCCGCCACGGTCGGCGCGTTGGCGAGTCGTGGTGAATTCATGACGGCATATACGCCCTACCAACCTGAATTGTCTCAAGGGACCCTGGCGGCTATTTACGAGTTTCAGACCATGATTGCAGGGCTGACCGGTACCTATGCGGCCCAAGCCTCCATGTACGATGGCGCGTCGGCGGTCGGTGAGGCAGCCCTGTTGGCGCTCGCAGAGACACGCCGTGGGCGCGTGTTGGTCCACGAGGCAGTACATCCCGATAGCTTAGCAGTAACCACTACCTATGTCACCGCACGGCGCGGAACCGTGCAGACGGTGGCTAACCTTGAGGACTTAGAAGATACCTTGAAGACTGGAGATCCGGTGGCGGCTGTGATTTGGCAATACCCAGACATGTTAGGGGGCATCCAAGGACTGCCCCAAGTTATTGAGATGGCTCACCGATTCCAGGCTTTGGCAATTGTCTCGTCAGATCCGGTGGCGCTGGCTTTACTGACCCCACCTGGAGAAATGGGCGCGGATGTTGTGGTTGGTGAAGGACAGCCCCTAGGCCAGGCCCTTAACTTTGGAGGCCCGACGTTTGGATATTTTGCGGTGCAAGCACCGTTAGTGCGCAAGCTTCCCGGGCGCTTGGTCGGTGCTACGGAGGATCATTCGGGAGCGCGCGGCTTTGTCTTGACTCTCCAGGCACGGGAGCAACACATTCGCCGTGAAAAAGCGACGTCCAATATTTGCTCGAATCACTCCTTGAACGCCTTGATGGCGACCATCTACATGGCGAGTCTCGGGCCGCAGGGACTCAAAGAAGTGGCGCTGTTGTCGATGGCCAAGGCGCATTATCTACAAGGTGCGCTGCAAGGTCAAGGCGTTGACTTGGCATCACCCAAAGAGGCTTTCCTGTATGAGTTTGCCGTAAAGGTTCCGGGATCGGTTGAAGATCTTAATCGTTATCTGCTGGGCAAAGGTTATCTCGGAGGCTTCGACCTTGGTCGCTGGAATCCTAAATGGCAGGGTTATTGGCAGTTGGCGGTGACGGAAAAGCGCACCAAAGCGGAATGTGACGGCTTAGTCCAGGAGGTGTCTCAATGGATGTCCCGATAATTTTTGAGAAATCGGTACCCGAACGGCGGGGGATTCGATTGCCCGAGAGCGATGTGCCGATGCCCGATTTAAAAGAGGTCCTCCCAGAGGATTATATCCGCAAGACACCAACCAGGCTGCCGGAAGTGTCAGAATTTGATGTGGTGCGCCACTATACGTTTCTGTCGTCATTAAATTATGGACTCGACACCGGATTTTATCCCTTAGGCTCGTGCAGCATGAAATACAACCCTAAGGTCAATGAGTGGGTGGCGAACCTTACCGGGTTTTCCTCCGTGCATCCGCTACAACCCGTGGAGACGGTACAAGGAACCTTGGAACTCTTGCATCGACTCGAAGAAGGATTAGCGGAGATTTCTGGGATGGACCGGGTGACCTTGCAACCTGCGGCGGGAGCTCATGGGGAACTCACCGGGGTTCTCATGATCAAAAAATATTTGGAAGGCCGTGGGGAGAAACGGACCACCATTTTGGTCCCCGATTCCGCTCATGGCACCAATCCCGCTACCGCGTCGATGGCCGGATTTGAGGTCAAAGAGGTCCCTTCCAATATGCGCGGCGGGGTAGACGTTGAAGCCCTGCGAGGATTGGTGGGACCGGATACGGCAGGTCTGATGCTGACTAATCCCAATACCCTGGGGCTCTTTGAAGAAGATATTTTGGAAATTGCCGATATCGTTCACGCGGCAGGCGGACTCCTCTATTACGATGGAGCCAATGCGAATGCGATTATGGGTCGGGTACGACCCGGCGACATGGGGTTTGACGTGGTACACCTGAATTTACACAAGACGTTCTCCACGCCGCATGGCGGTGGCGGACCGGGTGCAGGTCCCGTGGGAGTAAAACAAGCGCTCATCCCGTATTTACCAGAACCCTCAATTGTATGGCGTAATGACCAGTGGGAGTTATCCGATGACAGCCCCGATACCATCGGCAAGGTGCGGTCTTATTATGGTAACGTGGGTATCCTAGTGCGGGCCTATGCGTATCTGAGGAGTCATGGTGCCGAAGGTCTCCGAGAGGTTTCGGATACGGCCGTATTGAATGCGAATTACCTTTTGCATAAGCTGAGTGATCTCTACGAGACACCCTTTAAGCGGCGTGTCAAACACGAGTTCGTCTTATCTGCCACACGTCAGAAACGCCGTGGGGCACGGGCGTTAGATATTGCTAAGCGCCTGATTGACTATGGTTTTTATCCCCCCACGGTCTATTTTCCTCTGGTTATCGACGAGGCGTTAATGGTGGAGCCGACGGAGACCGAATCCAAGGAGACCCTGGATCGGTTTGCGGACGCCATGCGCCGAATCGACCGAGAAGTGGATGAAAGTCCGACCACCCTGCACGAAGCCCCTCATGACACCATCGTAGGCCGTTTAGACGAAGCAATGGCTGCGCGCAAGCCCAATCTTACCTACCAAGGGCCGCCGACTCAACGAGGAGGACAGGAATCATGATGAAACCGGAGTTGCGCCATGTGGATCCCGAGGTGTTTCGGGCGATTCAGGATGAAGAGCGTCGACAATCCTCCCATTTGGAACTGATTGCGTCGGAGAACTGGACGTCGCCTGCAGTCCGGGAAGCGGTCGGGTCGGTCATGACCGACAAATATGCCGAGGGATACCCAGGGCACCGCTATTATGGCGGTTGCGAATTCGTCGACGTGGTGGAAGAGTTGGCGCGAACTCGGGTGAAGACTCTTTATCAGGCTGAGTATGCCAATGTGCAACCCCACGCAGGCGCATCGGCCAACACCGCTGTGTACTTAGCCGCGTTAAAGCCCGGTGACAAGATTCTTGGCATGGCTCTGTCGCACGGTGGACATTTGACACACGGTAGTCCGGTGAATCTCTCCGGTCAACTCTATACCATTCAAAGCTACGGAGTGGAGAAATCGACCGAACGTATTGATTTGGATCGGGTCCGGCAAATTGCCTTGGAATTCCAGCCCCAAATGATTGTGGCCGGCGCATCGGCCTATCCTCGGCAATTGGACTTCGAGGGGTTTAGCCGTATTGCCCGCGAGGTCGGCGCTCTCCTGATGGTAGATATGGCCCATATTGCGGGACTTATCGCCGCAGGCCTTCATCCGAGCCCGGTTGGCTACGCCGACTTTGTCACCTCAACCACCCACAAAACGCTACGTGGTCCACGCGGAGGATTTATTTTGTCCAATGCGGAGTGGGGCAAACGCATTGATAAGGTGGTGTTTCCGGGCCTCCAAGGAGGTCCTCTCATGCACGTGATTGCCGGAAAGGCCGTGGCCTTTGGTGAAGCCTTAACGAGCGAGTTCCGGGCTTATCAAGGACGGGTGGTGGACAATGCCAAGACGTTGGCGTCGACATTAAAAGACTGCGGAATGCGGTTAGTTTCGGATGGCACGGATAACCATCTGATGCTGGTTGACGTAAAGTTCAGTGGCATCACCGGTAAAGAGGCACAAAGCCGACTAGCTCAAGTGGGGATTACGGTGAATAAGAATACCATCCCCTTTGAAACCGAAAAACCTACGGTGGCTTCGGGCATTCGCATTGGGACTCCCCAAGTGACCACTAGAGGACTCGGTGCCAATGAAATGGTGGAACTGGGGACAGTTATCGCCGAGGTGCTACAAGGGTCTCGGGATCAGGATTTGTCTTCCTGGCAACGGCGAGTTCAGGATCTTACACGGCGCTTTCCATTACCAGGGCTGGGGGCGGACGCCGATGCCTAGAATTGACATTGTGAATGGACCGAATTTGGGCCGCCTCGGCCAACGCCAGCCCGAAATCTATGGGCATCAAGGGCTCTACGAGATTCTCTCAGCCCTGCGAAAGGCATATCCGACATTGCAACTCGAACATTTTCAGAGCAACCATGAGGGAGCACTAATTGACTATCTAGAAACTCTTGGAGACCACGGCAGTCGGGGAGTGGTATTGAATCCAGGAGCGCTTACCCATCAGAGTTATGCCTTGCGGGATGCCGTAGTGGCCTTGACCATCCCGGTGGTGGAGGTCCACCTCTCCAATATTTATGCACGCGAGGCGTTTCGTGCGCATTCCCTAATCGCGCCAGTCGCTGTAGGGCACATCAGTGGCTTCGGAGCGTCTGGCTACCGACTGGCCGTGGAGTATTTTATTGAACGCATGCAGCAAGAGTAGGCCGGGTGCTGGGTGGACAAAGCCCAAAGAGTCTTGTAGGATCCGAATGATGTCTTTTGACTTAAGGGGTGGCTTAATTGATTTCTAGCAACGATTTTCGTAACGGGGTAACGATCGAGCTGGACGGCGTTTTATATCAAGTCGTCGAATTTCAACATGTAAAGCCTGGCAAGGGATCGGCTTTCGTCCGTACGAAGCTAAAAAATCTACAAACGGGGGGCGCCGTCGAGCGAACCTTCAATGCGGGAGAACGAGTGCCGGCAGCCAAGGTGGAAAAGCATGAGATGCAGTACCTCTATAACTCTGGCGATGAATACACGTTTATGGATACCGAATCATTTGAACAGATTGCCTTAAAGGCCGAGGATATTGGCGATGGTGTGAAGTTTTTGAAAGAAAACATGTTGTGCTATGTGGTGTTGTTTAAGGGAGCGAGCATCGGGGTCGACCTACCCAATAGTGTGGTGTTGGAAGTCACGGAAACCGAGCCGGGATTTAAGGGTGATACCACGTCGGGAGCAACGAAATTGGCTACTTTGGAAACCGGAGCTACGGTGAAAGTACCGTTATTTGTGAACCAAGGCGACAAGGTTACAGTAGACACACGTACTGGGCAGTACACCGGAAGAGCCTAGTCTGAAACAAAAAAAATTGGGGCACCGCGGCGGGGATTTCTGCCCGCCGCTTGGTGTTTTGCGCATGAAGACGTTGCGGGTTGGTTAGGTTAAGCATGTAACGGCTATAAGGAGGTGTAGCAGCATGGCAGATCTTCGACGAAGGGTCTCGTACTTGGCGGGCATGGCGGAGCGCTATGATTTGGCCGACCAAGGCCGAGAAGGGAAGATTCTCGCAGAAGTGGTCGAGGTTTTGCGAGAACTGAGCCTGGACATGGAAGAGGTCGCGTCAAATCAATTGGAGCTCGAAGAGTACGTTGAGGAAATTGATTCGGATCTGATGAGTCTAGAAGAAGACGTGTATGTTGGAGACACCGGAGACGAAGACGACGACGTTCGACTCGAAGATGACGACGATGAAGGCTACATCGAATTGGAATGTCCCGTCTGCCAGCAGGACTCGTACTACAATGAAGCCCTCTTTGATGAAGACGGGATTCAATTAAGTTGTCCTCATTGCGGTAATGTGGTTTTCGATGCCGATGAAGATTGCATTGTCGTGGATGATGTCTTGGAGGACGACCTAGACGAGGACTTTCTGTAAACGCCGATACCTAATACGGCACGGAGGGATCCTCCGTGCCGTTCAACGTATGCCCCCTCATGACCGTGATCCGCTGCCAATTCCCCGCGTTTTTGATCCGATAATCACAAAATCTGCTAGGCCATCCAAATGGCATCTTAGCCCTCCGCTGCGGTATGATGGCATATGGAGATTGCGAAGCGTTGTGGATCGCTTACGTGACTTTAAGATGGTTGTGAGCGTTACACGATTGGATGGGGGTCAGGGCTGGAAGACGTCCCCCAACATGCTGAGGAGGAGGACATTTCTGTGTGCGGAGTCTGCGGGTTTGCGACCGCCGGAAATAACATAGATACCGCGGTCTTGACGCGGATGATGGATGCGATAGTGCATCGTGGTCCTGACGACGCGGGAATGGTTCGTCATGAAGGTATCGGACTCGGGTTTCGTCGTTTGTCGATTCTGGACGTGGGCGGCGGTCATCAACCAATGTCGGGTGAAGACGACCGGGTTTGGGCGGTCACCAACGGAGAAATCTATAACTATCAAGAGATCCGGGAAGACCTCATCCGGCGTGGTCACCGATTTCGATCCCATAGTGATGCCGAAGTGGTGCCTCACCTCTACGAGGAAGAGGGGGTTGAAGGGCTATCGAAAAAGCTCCGGGG
Organism: Sulfobacillus sp.; assembly: GCA_027343695.1. Classification (GTDB taxonomy): domain Bacteria; phylum Bacillota; class Sulfobacillia; order Sulfobacillales; family Sulfobacillaceae; genus JAKADJ01. The sequence continues at coordinate 6,117 of DAHWKJ010000028.1, forward strand.
TATGTTTGCGATTGCGATCATGGACCGCGCGCAGGGGACCCTCTACTTAGTTCGTGATCACTTTGGGATTAAGCCCTTATATTACGCGATGACCCCCGCGGGCGTGTTATTTGCATCGGAAATTAAAGGGCTTCTCGCCTCGCATTTAATCCGGCCCGAAGTGGACTTGTCGTCCCTATGGCATTATTTATCGTTTCAGTATGTACCGGACCCAGGAACCATGTTGCAAGGGGTCTATAAAGTTCCGCCGGGGCATTTCCTGACCGTCAAAGAAGGACGAGCATCGCTCACCCGTTATTGGTCGGTGGCGTTCAACCCACGTCAAGATTGGACCTTACCGGAGCTCCGCGAGACTATCTATACCACCCTGAAAGATTCGGTGCGTTATCACATGATGAGCGATGTGCCACGGGGAGCTTACCTGTCGAGTGGCATCGATTCCAGCGCTGTGGTCGCGTTTCTGCGAGAACACCAGGTGTTGGATACCTTTAGCATCGGATTTGCAGGAAAGCATGGCGAAGTCAATGAGTTGACAGCGGCACGAGAAACGGCCCAGTATTTAGATACTCGTCATCATGAGGTCGTGGTCACAGCCGGGGAATACCTCTCAGCATTGCCAAAAATAGTACGCGCGCAGGAAGACCCGATTGCCGATCCCAGTGCACCGGCGCTCTACTTCCTAGCGCAGGAGGCCCGTCGCCACGTTACCGTGGTGTTGTCGGGCGAGGGCGCCGATGAGTTGTTCGCTGGATATCCGATTTACCATGAATCGTACGCCCTGCGGCCTTTTGATTTGCTACCGCCGACGGTGCGCGGACAAGTCGGCAAATGGGCTGAAAAACTGCCCACCGGCATGAAGGGCCGCGGGTATCTAACCCGTGGGGCTTTGCCCCTGGAGCATCGATTTATCGGGAATGCTAAGATGTATTCCGAGGCCGAGAAAATGGCTTTGCTCCACCCGGATGCCATCGTGACCAACGACCCGGTGTGGGTCAAAACTGCTCCGTATTACGACGCAACGCGCGACTTGGACCCAGTGAGTCGGATGCAAACGGTCGACTGCAATACATGGCTCCCTGGTGACATCTTGATGAAGGCCGATAAGATGTCCATGGCACACTCTTTAGAGCTCCGTGTCCCGTTTTTGGACGTGAAGGTGTTTGAACTGGCGGCCACTATACCGGCCCGATTCAAGGTAGCCAACGGCACCACCAAGTACGCATTGCGGGAAGCTCTGCGTCCCTTATTACCTAAAGTGGTGGCGGAACGCCCGAAATTGGGTTTTCCGATTCCTATTCGCCATTGGCTGCAGCACGAAATGCGGGACTTTGCGTGGGATTTGATGCAAACCGCCGACCTTCCCTATTTCAACCGGAGTACGATACAATCGATTTTAAACGCCAATCAGAAGACGCTAGTGAATCATGATCGTAAGCTTTGGACGTTGATAATCTTCGCACTCTGGCATCAAGAAATTGTTCGCAGTGACGATGTCAGTACGGTGTGTGAGCCGTCACAAATTTTTGAGGAGGTGCACCCATGACACGACAACGTGGTCGACGACGCTTCCGGTGGCCCAGGATCGTGGTCGTTTTAGCTGGGTTGGGCGTAGCCGCCTATGTGGGCCAATCTAGTCTGGTTTCTCATGCCAAAGGCGTGTCGTTGCTGGCGTCCCAACCGGCTAAGGGTAAAATCGAGAGCCCAAAGCGGTCCGTTAAACCCGTTCGTTCGGGGAGTACAGCGCCTAAGGCCCTGCCGACCTCATATCTGATTCATGTCCCGGCTAAAGATCAGTACCCACAGTTACCGAACGGCTGTGAAGTCACGAGCCTAGCCATGCTGATGACGGCCGTGGGTCATCCGGTGAGCAAGATGACGCTAGCAGCGGAGATGCCGGTGGACCCTACGAAGTTGGTGCTCGGGACCTCGACCACACCGAGTGGGCAAGTGGTCCACACGACCCAATATTGGGGAAATCCCAATGTGGGGTTCGTCGGAAACGTCTATAAGGCAGGATATGGGTACGGGATTTACAACGGGCCGATGTATAAGTTTTTAAATCGGTTGTTGCCGGGCCGTGCGGAAAACCTTACGGGTAAACCATTTTCCACAATTTTAGCCCATGTGGCGCAGGGCATCCCGGTTGAGGTCTGGACTACGACGACGTTCCAACCCACGACGGATTGGGTCACCTGGAATAGTCCTGAAGGCTTGGTGACTGCAACGCCCTATGAACATGCGGTGCTCATCGTAGGGTACAAACCCGGCTATCTGTACATTAACAACCCGCTGAATGGGGAAGCAGGGCAAAAAGTGGCTGAGGCTCCCTTTATACAGGCATGGGACCAACTAGGACACCAGGCGATCACGGTACGCTAAGTAGCTTAAAGCGAGAAAGAACCCCTATTTTGCACGGTTCGGGTTAAGACTGTGCCGACGATCTGGCGACCTTAGCAGCCGACCCCCGCTTTCTGGTTTGAAGGAGGGCAAAAAATCCGAGAAGCACCGCTGCGCCGGCACCCCAAAATAGACTCGGATAGCCCATACGGTCCATCATAAAGCCCATCACCGGTTGGAGTGCGAAGTTACCCAGGCCAGCCGCCATCAACCAGAGTCCTGTGAATGCCCCCACATCGGTGGGGGAGGCCAGCGACGTGAACCAGGGGTAGCCATTGATATTGACGAACGCCCAAAACACCCCACCTGTCAAAGCCAGCAGTCGAATGGTGGTCAGGTCGCGGACTAGGCCAATGGATACAAAGGCCAGCGCCAGCCCCACGCTGCCGACTAAGGCCAAGGAGCGTCGGGAAAAGCGTTGAGCCAAGAACCCGCTGGGTATGGCAAACACCAGATAGGCAAGGGCAAATAGGCCGATGGTTACCACGGCCACCCCGGAGGGGAGTTTGAGATGATAGACCCCATAAGTGACGAAAAAAGTCTCCACCGAGCTTTCGCCGCCGGACCACAAGAAAACCGCAATCAGGAGCCAGAGTGCGGTTTTATCAAAACGGGAGAGAATATCGTGTCCCGCTAGTGCCAGGTGTTTTAACCCGGGGGCTGAGGCGGGGTGTAAATCACGCGGCTCCTGAATCTTCCAATACATGAACACTGGAATGATAAAGAAAAGGCCCCCAACCAGTAGAAAGGGAATTTGTCGTCCAAAGTGGAACAGTAGCGGCCCAATAAAGAAGGCGAGCAACGCCGCTAGTCCTGCCATCGCGTTTATGATGCCATTGGCTTGGCTGCGCCGTGGTTCTGGGGTCACGTCGGGCATTAGGGCGATGGTGGGGGCGTAAAAAATGTTGGAGGTGAGCGCATAAATCAGGTCGATGGTGACAAGAAATGCGGCGCCGAGTTGCCATGGGAAGGCAATGAAGAGGAGCCCGGTAATCGGCATGCCCAGCAAGAGATAGGGCATGCGGCGACCATATCGGGTGTGGGTCCGATCCGACCGCGCGGAAAAATACATATTGAGCAAGACCCCGGCCAAAGTACGGCCCGATACGATGAGGCCAATGATGGCAGCACTCGGAATGTAATGTCGGATGAAAAGTGGTACATAGCTGTTGTAGATTCCAGCCGCTAGAGACACCGCGAACATGCCTAAACCCAGAACCACGGACGATCCATAACCAAAACTAGGCGTTGCTTCTAGAGCTCTGGGAGCTTCTGCGCTCATGATGTCACCTCCCGATCTCGCTGCGGGGACAACCCATGAATGCGCAGGGCCAAGAAGCCTCGAGGTGGTATATAGAGCGAGGAGCCGTTGTTGATCGCGGCTCGCGAGGCCTCTTCGAGGGCGCGCTCCGAAATAAAATCGATGGCGCAGATGGTTGGAGTGCTGTCCGTCCAGTGCAGGTCAAATCGGGCCTCGTCGCCCCACATTTCACCCAGGTAGCAAATCCGATCCCCTGATCCATCTTCCGCGGGTTTGAAGGCAAGAAGCGCAACGTTAGAAGGGAGGGTCGGCAGGGGCGAGCAGATTTGAGGAGTTCGGGATCCGCCCGAGGACCAGATCGTCACCGGGGGGTGCGAAAAACTAGATGCTTCAGCCATCACGCCCGCATCGGTCCAATGACCGGGATGAGGGAGAAGCCTGAGGCGTACCGGCTCGGGAGTTCGGTCCGCTTCCGGATCGGGATAGAGCGGCGTGGTGGCTAATGTGATGCAGAGGGTTCCCTGATTAACGGAGTGCCCGTAACGCCCATCATTCAATAATGCAAAGCCCTGGTGGGGTTCCCCCATATCCACAAAGCGATGGGCAACCCATTCAAAAGCAGCCCGGTCCTGGGGGCCCTTGGGGACAGTAGGCACATATTGGGGGCCCCAGAGTGATTCGCGAGTGACGCGGTCGCTGACCAGGGTGGTGGGGACTAGATACTGCACGACGAGATGCCGGTCCTCCAGATCCATGGTCATAGTGAGACTGATGCGCTCGTACACTTTGTCGATCTCGATGTGCTCGACGATGGTGGAATGACTGACCCGGTGGGTTAGTCGAATTACAATACGGTGTGCGGTATCTTCTTCGATCGCGACGGGTTCGTCCACCAGTTCGACATAACCACGTTGCGATTCATCCACCAACTCCCACGCATCAAAGCGCTCTGGATGTTGAAAGAAGGTTCGAATGGTGGCGGGGTGTTTGAGTATCTGGCGGCCCTTCAGCGCCAGCGTTTGAATGCCTTCCGGTGCAATTGTTACGGCAAGCTGGTCTCCCTGCCAAGTGTAAGTGCTGGGGTGGTCGTCGTGCGTGTTGGGTGCGACGGGTACCAGTGCCACAGGTCGAATCGGAAGACCCACGGCCGCTAGGGGGGGCAGTGCTGGAATCGGTATCGTCCAATGTCCCTGGCGGGAGGCCTTGATAGCTTGGTGCCAGACCTGATCCCAGTACACTTCAAATCCGTTAGGGATCGGAGCATCGACCTCTATAAGCTGACTGCTGGTGTGAAATGGTGACGGGTTGCCGAGTATCATGAAAGGCTCCGGGCCTTGCGCAAATAGACTACTCAAAGCACGCTGGGTCGCTTCGTGAGTCGTGGTGGCGAGGTCAGAAAAATCTCTGTGGACATCTTGGTATACGGCACCAATCGAGGATCCTGGCAAGATGTCATGAAAATGGTTCGCAAGAAGTTGGCGCCAAAGACCTTCTCGGTCGAGGTCTAGATTTGCCATGGTGGTCCAGGCTTCCGTTGCACTCAGGATGGCCTGCATTTTTCGGTTGAGACTCTTGACTCGGGTTTGGGCCGTGAACACGCCGCGATGGTACTCCAAGTACAGATCCCCGGAGTAGGCTGGTAATGTCGAAAGCTCGCTATCGGGTAAAATCAGATCTTCGGGTGCACCAAAATCGATATTTGGAACCGCGGGCAAGCCACGATACCGTTGAATTCTCTCTAACATATCCCGATCTGGACCTCCGCCGCCATCCCCATGGCCGAATGCATAGAGCACCTCGTGGGCTCCACCGCCGTCGACATATCCTTGCCATGCCGCTCGGAGATCCGCTAAGTGGGCTTTACCGTTGTAACCATCGGGAGAGGTGCCAAAAATTTGGGCTTGCACCGATGAGCCGTCGGGGCCGACCCAGCGAAAATCCTTGTAGGGAAAAGTGGTCGTGTCGTTCCAATTAATCTTTGTGGTGAGGAAAAGCCGGATGCCCGCATGGGCTAACAAGGTTGGGAGACTGCCGGAAAAACCAAAGGTATCTGGCAAAAAGGCGGTGCGTAGGCGGCGTCCGGTTACCTTTTGAAAATAGCGAAGCCCATAAAAGAGATGACGCAGCACTGCACCGCCATCAATCAGTTGGGCATCGGATTCGACCCAGAAGGCACCAAGCGGTTCGATTCGGTGGTCGTCTACGAGTTGCTTCCATTCGTTCCACAATTCGGTATGGGGGCGGACCATGTCCCACATGGCGGGGGAGGACATCCCAAAGCGCCAATCCGGGAACTGGGATAACAAGTACGATTGGCCCGCCACGGTGCGTAATACTTTACGGCGTGTTTCTGCGACCGGCCAGAGCCAAGCCAGATCGATGTGAGCATGGCCAAAGAGCTTCAGAGTGCCGATGCCGGGTAGTCGCGACTGTCTTAAGTGCGTGTAGAGGTCCTCGAATTGTACTCGGATGGTTTCGAGGGCCGGGTCCAAGAGTGCAGGGGACAATGGCCGCAGGCCTGACGGGAACTCGTGTTGCAATGCTTGGAACAGCCCTTCCTCTTCGGCATCTCGCCCCGGACGTTCGGTGTGAGCCGCTACCGCCATGGCATCCGGGGATACCGCATAGAGTGGCTGGAGAATGCGGTCGAGGGCTCCCCATAACCACTGAGACAGATGCCTAGGCGTGTCGCGATGCTGTCCCCATTCCACTAAAACCTTGAGGTCCCAATAGCAGGATTCGGCGCGGTGATCAACTTGAATCCACGATACATGACGCACGCCCGGCGCTGTTTCGTGCGTCCCCATTAGACCCGTTCGCACTTGCTCAAGGGTTAGTTCCAAGGAGGTGCCAGCAGGGTAGGCGACTTGAAATTCACGGTGGTAGGGATTGACGCCATAGACCGGACGTTGGTTGATGCGGACCAACGTCTCACCTGATAAGTCAAACCGTAATGACGCATCGTCAAACGGCACCTCGACCATGGTGCTTAGGGTTCTAAACGTCGCGTGGGGTTCAGTCCACCGATCCCAACTGGTATTCTCGATAGTACCCATCGGGGTGTCATAGCTGACCTGAAATGCCTCGATGGGAACCGTTTTCACCGTGGCCCATGTTGCAAAGCATGTCAGCCAGAAATCATAGGTCGGTTTGATCATGAGGAGGATCCTCCTAAATAAATAGGATTACTGATCAATAGAGGAAGCCAATGTTGCCAAACATCGCGATAGCGATGCACCTCAAGCCGGATGAAGTGCTGGCCTTGAGCTATGATGGTATGACTCCAGGTGTCGCTGACGGCCAGGGTCTCATACTCAATACCAGATTCATTGATAAGACGTATTCTATCGCCAACTTCGATGAGACCTAACTCGATGACGATGTCGGGGTTTTGGCAATCTACGCGGTCTCCCACATGAAATCGACCGGCTTGCATCGATAGGGTGGGACCCTTGGGGTCTTGGGTGATGTATAGATGACCCGCGGCGATGCTTTGTAGGATGCCCGAAATGCTTGGTGATTCGGTCCAGACCCAGGTCGTAGGTGTGCCCAGCTGTACGATATCGCTAGGACCATGAGTGTCGCTGCCGCCAATCGCGACCACCTGGGAGCCGAGACCAAGGCGTTCCTGCCAATGATCGAGGGCGGCTTGGTTGCTGGGTCGCCAAGGCCCGTTCCATACTTCGATCAAGTCTATTCCGTCATCTCCCCAGTCCCATCGAAGCCCCGGTTGAAATTCGTCATAAGGGTGATTGACGGAAACTAATGCGCCCGCTTTTTTGAGCTGGTCGGTGAGGCGAATGACATCCTCGGTCTGATTTACTCGCCAGTCCGGCAGGGGATCGTCTAACCCAAGAATGTTGGCGTGGCCAGAATAGGTTGTCCACTCCATGCCGGGGATTCGGATCACAGGCGAGGTTGGATCCTGCCACGTCACCAAATTTTGACTGGCGGTGTTGTGGTCGGTTGTCGCCACGAAGTCGAGGCCGGTCACAGCCGCTTGCTGTAAAAGCTCTCGGACCGTCCAGACGCCATCGCTATGCTCGGTGTGGGTATGTAGATCACCACGTAGCCATTGAGGCACAAATTCGAACCAGGTTACGATGACGCGGATCCTGGTAGTCCCCGGCGGAAGCCGATACAATCCGAGCAAGAGGCACCAGGATCCTGCCGGGAAAGATCCTGGGAGATACCCGGGGGTTGCGCTCGTCAACGTCAGGGTACCTTCCGTGCGAGTTCCGCCGCTCCAGCCGCGGACACGAGTCGGGTCCTTCAGTCCCAAATCGATGACATAAGGCGCAGGTGGGCCTTCAATGAGTTTCCAGTCGACCCGAACCGCCGTGGTTGGAAGAAAAAAGGGAAGGGTGACAATGTCACGCGTTTGAGAGACGTCAACCGTGATGGTTAAGGGGATTTCATGGGGACTAAGCCGCACGCATCATTCCTCCTACAGAAGTGTGTGAAATGCTAATGACATAAGGAAATCTCTTAACGCGCGAGTCCTGTGAGGCCCAATGCCTAGTCCAAAGGCTCTTTAGTCATCTTAATGCTGAATGAAATCCCTTGAGCATCGCATCCGCTGAGACCCCCTAACGACGAGCCTGTCTTACCTATTAGCCATCTGCAGACAAAACTCCTGCTTGCTAACCGTTGAACTCGGACGGAACGCGACCCGCGGATTCCGTGAAGGGATAGGGGCAGGATCGGTGGCATCGGGGAGTGGGGCAACTGAAGGGCGATGCTTTATCTCGCGTTCTATGGTGTCCGTTTCGTCAAAGCTAATCAGTAGACGTAGGACACAAGGATTCATTGAATAAGGAGCCCCCCTGAAGTTTACCGGGGGGCTCCTTATTAGCGACCGGGGCCGATTTTAACCACGAAATTGGAATAACTTGCCGGGGCTGTCCATAGACATCAGTGACTGGGACAGGACGTCTCAGGGGCAGGAGGTCAGGATATGGCGGAACCTTGGAGATATCTTCCACCGCGTTGGCGAGACGCCATTTTGAACGTGGATGCCGATATCCTGACGCGTGTCGAGGAGATACGTTTTCGTACTGATGTGCCCGTGCGCCTCTATACCGACTGTGAATGTGTGGTACTGCAACACCAGGGACGAGAGATGGCGACCGATGCTCAAGAGCTGCGCCGAATTTTAGAGGTCCTGGTCGACCACTCCCTATACGCTCGTGTGGATGAATTACGCCAAGGTTTCATTACACTTCCGGGGGGACATCGAGTGGGAGTGGCCGGCCGGGCGGTGCGGCAGGGAGGGGAAGTCATCACGCAGACCGACATTACCGGATTAAATCTGCGGTGTGCCCGAGTGATCCGTGGATTGGCCGAACCGGTGGTGGGGGCTCTGCGTAACCGCGGAATTCTCGGGAATTCATGGCTCGTGGTTTCTCCCCCCCGTGCGGGAAAAACTACATTGTTGCGAGAGCTGGCCCGTTGGTTTAGTGAGTCGGGTCTTCGGGTGACAGTGGTCGATGAACGTTTGGAAATAGCTGGATTATGGTCTGGAACTCAAGGATTTTTTTTGGGTCCGCATACGGACGTACTATCCGGATGGGATAAGGTGCAGGGGATCGCGACCGCCGTGCGGTGCCTAGGCCCGGACCTTATTGTCATAGACGAGCTAGGGGGCATTGCGGATGAAAAGGCTCTTCTGAGTGCCCGATACGCGGGTGTTGATATCTTAGCCAGTATCCATGGCCCGCGTGCCCAGGACGTCCATCCGGGTTCACGTGTCCAAACCTTGTGGGATACCGGCCTCTTCGATGCGGTGGTCTTCTTGAGCCGAGAACCCCGAGTCGGTTCGATTGGAGCGATCTGGCCATGCAAGGTCGGTGAGGAGTCAGGATGAGGTGGATGGGGGGGCTTTTCGTCATTGTGGCTGCCATCTACGTGGGGCGCCTGATGGGGCGCCCGTACCGCCGCAGGTGGTTATTGCTTACCACATGGGAGCGCTGTGCCGGGTTCTTAATCCCGTTGATTGCATGGCACCGCATGCCCTTGTCCCAAGCCCTCAGTCGTGCATCACGTGCATATCCACCGCTGAGCCCAATCTTGGACCGGGTGGTGCGTGAGCTGGATGCGAGGGAGTCCGATGTGGTGGCAGCATTTCGTCACGGGCTTGGCATGGAGCCGGCCCTGCAGCACGGCGACCGAGAAGTCCTAGAAGACATGGCGGTGAAACTCGGGACATCGTCAGTGGAGTTCCAAAGTGATCTCTTAAGGACGACGGAGTCCCGGTTGCACCAGTTGGCCCAGGAATCTCGGGTGGTGGACCTTAAACAAGCTCGGCTCCTGGAGACCTTGATATCGTTATCTGGCGTGGCTTTGGTGATCCTGTTACTGTAATCCCGTCGTTTTTGGCGGATGGGAGTGAACACATGACCAATATCGACCTAATCGTGAAACTGGCTGGAATTGGGATTCTGGTTACCGTCGCCTATAGCGTCTTGGAACGGTTGGACCGCAAGGAATGGGGCCAATTGGTCGCCTTAGCGGGTGTGGCGATCGGGTTCATTCTGGTTCTGCGCGAAGTGCAGCAACTGTTTCAGGCGGTTCGCACGATGTTCAACCTGTAAGGAGCGCTGCCGGTGCACACCATCCTGAAAATCGCTTCGATTTCTCTGATCGCCACGGTGCTGTTGGTCGTTCTTCGGGAAGAACGCAAAGAGTGGGGTGTCATCTTGCGCTTCGGAATCGGCGCCGTGGTGTTGATCATGGTGTTGGCACCGTTGCAATCTGTGATTTCCCACGTGATGCAGTTAGCCGCGGCAGCACGGATCCGCGGGCTCTATTTGACCATCCTACTGAAGGTGATTGGGATTGCCTACATCGCGACGTTTGCTGCGCAAGTGGCTTATGACACTGGGGAATCAGGTCTTGGGTGGCGGGTCGAGCTCGCGGGGAAAGTGGCTATTCTCGTCATTGCACTGCCATTAATCGGGGCCATTTTGAACACCATTCTCAAGATGATCCCCTCTTAGCAACGGATTTGGGCCGCACAGGGTGCGGTTCAGAGTCGGCACGGTAAACGTCTAGCCAAGGAGACCCAGGGATGCAAAGACTGATGATCGCCATCCTCTGTATCGGATTTCTGTTGGTCACCTCACCGGTGGTGTTTGCCCATGGGCTTGACACCATGGTGCGTAATCAGGCGCAGTCGGTGAATACCAGGGTCTTAGATCAAGAGGTTTCGCAGTTGGTCGGGCAACACCCCGGCGTCCGGATTCCCTCGGCTACCACGATTGTCAGTGATCTCTTGCATCACAAAAATCCGATGAGCGTGCCTGCCATCCTGACCGGCTTGGAAGGCGCTGTCGCGGGAGACGTTGCAGTGGAAGGTCGGGTGCTTGGGATCATCTTTGTGCTGTCGGTGTTAGCAGCGATACTGGGCCGGCTGACGGACTCGTTAGGGCAAGGCGGTGTCGCCGAGGTATCCCGGCTCGCGGTATTATCCGCACTGATTCTTGTGGCACTGCATTCGTTTGGGGTGGCGATTACTATGGTTACCGGGTTAATTGGGGAACTTTGGCATTTGATGGAGGCCATCATTCCGTTGCTGGTGGTCTTGATGGCAGGAGCCGGTGCATTTGCGTCGGCCGGGATCTTTCATCCTCTGATGCTGTTCACTGTCAACTTGGTGGCGCTTCTAACCCGGGACTGGGTTTTGCCGCTTATCTTGTTCGCCACCATTGTGGAATTGGTGGGCCACTGGTTACCGAAGTTTTCGCTCCATCATTTGGGTCAGTTGATGCGGACGACTGGACTTACCCTGCTCGGGGGACTGATGACCCTCTTTTTAGGGGTCATGGCGGTGGAGGGAGCGGCGGGATCCGTCGCAGATGGGGTTACCTTGCGGACCGGGAAATTTTTGGCCAATACATTCGTCCCGGTGGTGGGGAAGATGTTTTCTGATGCCATGGAAGCGGTGTTGGGATCGTCCTTACTGCTCAAAAACGCGGTGTCCATGGTTGGGGCATTGGCCATCATCGTGATGGTCGCATTTCCGTTGCTGAAGCTTTTCTTGATGATGGTGTTATATCGCCTCGGGGCTGCGGCTACCGAACCGTTAAACGTGCCGGGTGTGAGTTCGACGTTAGGGACTATGGCCAACGCTCTAGGCTGGTTGATGGCCATTAGCGGGGCCGTAGCGCTGATGTTCTTTCTCGTGGTGACTGTTGTGGCATCTGCCTCCAATGGGGTGGTGCTCTAAATGGTGGCGGTGATTGGCACTTGGGTTAAAGCGCTCATTGTCATTGTGTTACTGGGGAATTTGGCCGAATTCGTACTCCCTAAAGGAGACCTGCGACGATACACAGGATTGGTGGTGGGGTTGATTTTGCTTTTAGCGATGGTAAGTCCGGTCTGGAATATTCTGCACGGCGCTCATCCAAGTCTAATCCAACAACAGCTTCTAGGGGCGCCGAGCAGTCAAGGGTTAGGTGAGGTGATCCGGCAAGAGGAATGGAACCAAGCCCAAGCCATGGTCCTCACGTACCCGGGGGTCACCCGATGCGCGATCAAGGAATCAGGAGGGCGTCTGGCGGTGACGGTCGAGGTAACCGGAACAGTGAAACACAAGGAGTTGCAGCACTACATTGCCGGGGCGTTACAGGTGGCGCTTGGTGGCAATGGGTCGATACCCGCCAATATCGAGATTGTGGTTACGCCTGCGCGGCCAGCCGTTGGGACCGGGATCACAAGACAGAAGGAGGGATAGGGATGCCAACACGGTTTGTCGATTGGTGGCGGCAAATGACGACTCAAGATCGACCAATGCTGGTGCGGTTGTTGCTCGTGGGATCCTTGGGAGTGGGGCTCTTGGCATTCAGTGGATTGGGCTCAACACCCCATAAAGCCACCACCCCGAACCCCATGGCGACGTCCCTAGCTGGGCAAGAAGCGATCGTTGGTACCCAACTGACGCACATTTTAGAAGCCATTCCGGAGGTCGGCACGGTCTCAGTCGCGGTGACGCTGGATCGTACCATCCAGAGCCAATATGTGACATCGAATCAGGGACTAAGTAGCCCGAGTTCCAGTCCCGTGACGGTGACCAACCAACAGGGAACCTCGGTCGTCCCCTTGGACCAGGTGGGGCCCTTGGTGGGCGGGGTGGTGGTGGTGGCGAAGAGTGCCAATAATCCCAATATCCGGTCCGAGCTCGCCGAGGCGGTACAAACCTTATTACAAGTTCAGGCCTATCAAGTGTTGATATTGCCCAACTAAGGGCAACCAGAGGAAGGAGCCAAAATCAATGAAACGACCGCAAATGATTCGCTTTGCTGCTTTTGTGACGGTGTTAGCAGTGCTGCTCGGCTACGTGGTGTACCATCGCACTCAAGCCAACACTACGGTGATGACGGGGGTGAGTGCTCCGAGTACTAAGGCCCAAAGTGTGGCCAGCCTTGAAAATTATTTTGTGAACTATCGGATGCATCGGGATCGCCTGATGAGTCAAGAGATTGCGACCTTAAAGAGCCTCGTAAATAATCCGAGTATTAGTCGTTCAGCTAAAGATCAAGCAGCTGCCACGATGGTGGCCGACACCCAAGAACTTAAACATGAGACGCAAATCGAGGGTCTCTTAAGTGCGCGGGGTTTTCCTCTCAGCGCCGTGACGATCGCGGGTAATCGGGTCGATGTGGTGGTGGGTGGCGCTAACGTGTCTAACCAGCAGGTGGCGCGAATTGCTGCCACCGTGACTCAAGTCACTGCGCTCCCTCCCCAGAACGTGACGATTGTGCTCAAAAAATAGTCTAGAGTATCCCATGTAAGGGTCGGCGTACAAAGCCGACCTTTTTTCCAGCCCTAAGAATACTGGCACGGGCCGACCTAGAGCCTTTGATGGATTGTAACACATAATCCCATTAAAGCCATAAACTGGATCGATAAGCGATTTACATCAAAGGGGGACGGCTACATGGCCTCACGGGTCAAGGCTATTTTGGATGCGCTCCTGATCGCAGAGCGATTGGAAGCGACTGCTTATGCGACAGGTCTGGAGTCGGGAGTGCTAGACAACCTGCCGGACCACGAACGAAGTTACTTTAAAGCCGCAGTCAGTGAGGAGTATTCGCATGCCGTGGCTTTGGAGCGGTTGGGCGCTCGAGTATCCTACAACATGTTTTACTTTCCACCTGGTACTTTTCGCAGTCTGGAAAAGTATTTGGACGTTCTGCTTTCGTTGGAGGATGTTGGGATTTCGGCCTATTCAGCCGCAATTTATCAATTTGCCGGACGACTTCGGGCGCCGCGTTTGGCGTTTTATGCCGCCAGAATTCTTGGGATCGAGGCGGAGCATCGGGTGTTAATCCGTGACACTAAAGGTGCGGTACCTCCCAACAACCTCTGCTTTGAGGTGGTAACGAGCTTATCGGTGTCCGAGAACGCGAAGGCTTTGACTCCGTTTTTGTCTCCGGACCAGTTCTGTGGGGAATCCACCGAACCTCGATTTTTCCCGAGTCGCGAACGGGTCGAACAGTTGTCGGGTCGCGATTACTGTGAGAATCCGGGGGCAGTGCCGGGGTTGGACTTACACTGAGAGTTAATAGACGGTCCAGGGTGGTGAAGACGGCCCGTCATCCCGATCTCGACGTAAGGAGTTGCAACCATCGGTGGGAAAGTAGCACGGCGACCTTCAGGGCCGCCGTGCTTTTCTATCGGTGGGTATGTTAAGGTGTCTGCTGGTCGGGGTGTGGCGTCTAAACACCGCGCCCTGACCAGGATTGATGGGCGCAAGTCGACGGTAGCAGGAAGGAAACGGCTTGGTCTAAGGCGCAAAAATTCTATCGCGGGGGAACCTAAGACTGGGGGCTTTTAGGTCCTCATTGGGATTGTCGTCCGACGCCGAAGGGTGTCGATTGAGGCTCTTCGATGTGTGGTTGGGTACTCTAGACAATGCATTAGGAATGTGGTCTATTAATGGAGGACAAACCGGAGGTGTACCATGTTCAACAAAATTTTAGTGGCTAACCGCGGTGAAATCGCGATTCGCGTGATGCGTGCAGCCAAGGAATTAGGAATCAAGACGGTGGCCGTGTACTCCGATGCGGATAAGGCCTCGCCGCATGTGCTGTATGCGGATGAAGCCTTCCCCATTGGCCCCGCACCGGCTCAACTCAGTTATTTACACATTCCCAATATTATCAATGCGGCGATCCAGACTGGAGCGGAAGCCATTCATCCCGGGTATGGTTTTTTGTCGGAAAATCATCACTTCGCGGCAGTTTGTAAGACCTGGGGTGTGGTGTTCATTGGGCCTCCAGCAGAAGCTATCGAACATATGGGAATAAAGGCCCAAGCGCGTCAGATGATGAGTCAGGCAGGCGTCCCGATTATTCCGGGAACCGAGGGTACTGTGAGCGATATCGATGAAGCCAAGCATATTGCAGAAACTATTGGATACCCCATGTTAGTTAAAGCATCATTCGGCGGTGGTGGGCGTGGCATTCGCATCGTAGAGAATGCGGATGAATTGGAAGACGCTATCGAACGTGCCAGTCGGGAAGCCAAGTCCGCGTTTGGTCAAGGTGACGTATATTTGGAAAAATATCTCAAACGTCCACGTCACATTGAAATTCAGGTATTAGCGGATCAGTTAGGGCACACCATCGCTTTGGGTGAAAGAGAATCGTCACTACAGCGTCGCCGTCAAAAAGTTCTAGAAGAAGCCCCATCGGTGGCGGTTACTCCCGAGCTGCGCCAAAGAATGAGCCAAGCCGCGATAAAGGCGGCCGAAGCAGTCGGGTATACTAGTGCCGGAACGTTAGAGTTTTTACTCGACGAGGACGGGAATTTTTACTTCATGGAGATGAACACGCGGGTTCAAGTCGAGCATCCTTGTACGGAAATGGTGACGGGGGTCGACATTGTCAAAGAGCAAATTCGTGTCGCCGCTGGACTTCCTCTTTCGATTACCCAGGATCAAGTGTCCATGAATGGTTGGAGTATCGAGTGCCGTATTAATGCCGAGGATCCAGCCAAACAATTTCGCCCTAGCCCGGGAACCGTCACACTGTGGCAAGAGCCAGGCGGTCCAGGAATCCGAGTGGATTCTGGCGCTAACACGGGTTATGAGGTGCAATCCTTCTACGACTCGTTGTTGGCAAAAGTGGTGTCTTGGGGTCGCACTCGGGAGGAAGCCATGGAACGGATGCGGCGTGCTCTCGATGAATTTCGCATAGAGGGCGTAAAAACCACGTTAGAGTTGCATCGAAATCTTCTCGCAGATCCGGAATTTCAAAAGGGAGCGATTCACACCAACTTTTTAGCGGAGCGCATGGAAGGTGCATAAGGAGGCAGAAATGGGAGAGTCCGATACGACAGTCATTCCATCGATTCAAATTGCGAATGACGTGATCGCGTCTATTGCTGGTTTGGCAGCGGCTGAGGTGGACGGGGTGGCCGGTATGGCGGGGGGGTTAACCGGAGGAATATCCGAAATGCTGGGAAAACGCGGCCCCACCAAAGGCGTTAAGTTAGAAGTTGACGGAAATCGTGTCGGACTTGATCTCTATGTGGTTGTCCGGTACGGGGGTAAGATTCCCGAAATCGCTGGGCAATTGCAAGAGAAAGTAAAGGTTCAGATTGAAAATATGACGGGTCTGGTTGTTACGCATGTCAATATTCACGTGCAGGGCGTTTCATTCGCGTCGGAACCACCGACCGCTGAATCTTGAAGGAGGGCATTCTATGGCACGTCATCGTGGCCGCGAAATAGCACTTCGTGTTCTGTTTGAACACGATTTGGCCCATGCCGAACCTGAAGGTCTGTTGGATCACGCCTTGGCGGATGAATCCGAGGTGAATCGAGAATTTTCTCGGGCTTTGGTTGGTGGCATCTTGAGCCATTTAGAAGCACTGGACACTCGAATCGGGGCGGCGGCCATCGACTGGAAGCTTACTCGGATGCCAACCATCGACCGCAATATTCTGCGGTTGGCAACCTATGAAATGCTGTACTCCGCGGACGTGCCAATCTCCGTCATCATTAATGAAGCCTTGGAGTTGGCTCAAGATTATAGTACCTCAGACGCCAAAAAATTTGTTAATGGAGTTTTATCGACCTTGGCCCATGAGATACGACCAGAGGGTGATCAGGATCGACCTACCACATAAGGGATGCGGGCGAGTTCTCGGTGTCGATACTAGCGCTTATACCACATCCTTAGCGGTTGTGAATGATGGTCAGGTGCAATGGGAGGCTTCATTGGTGTTGCCGGTGCCGATCGGTCAACGCGGTATGCGGGCGAGCGATGCGGTGTTTCACCACGTCAAAAATCTTCCGGACCTATATGACCGCTGTGTGCGTGAGACCGGGTTTGTATCGTATCGTGCCGTGTCGGTGTCAACCAAACCACGACCCACTGTAGAGTCTTACTTTCCACATTTTGTGGCGGGCTTGTCGTCGGCCGAGTTGATCGCCACGACCCTAGGGGTTCCGCTGGTGCGCACCACCCATCAGGAAGGACATATTAGAGCCGGCCTATATGGCACGTCCGAAGACTTCGGGGACCGCTTTCACGCTCTACACATTTCGGGTGGGACCACAGAGTTGCTGCGGGTCGAACGCAAGAGCCCGGGACGGTTTCAGATGGTCTTGGAAGGGGGCAGCGATGACCTCTTTGCCGGCCAATTTATTGATCGGATCGGGGTAGCTTTAGGCTTGCCCTTCCCGTCTGGAAAAGCTCTTGAAGAGCTCGCCAGCCATAGTTCCCACCCAGTGATGCTGCCGTCTAGCCCACCGCGGAAGAAAGCGGGTACCGTATGGATTAGTTTTTCCGGATTGACGACTGCCGCCGAGCGTTCTATCCCGGATCACCAGGCCCAAGATGTGGCACGTGGCGTGGAGGTCGCGTTGAGTCGGACCCTTATCGCGCTTGTCCGCTCCGCTATGGCGCCGGGCCCACTTTTGATTGTGGGTGGGGTGGCGGCTAATCGTCAATTGCGTAACGATTGTGACCGCGAACTTAATCCAGATCAAGGTTGGCGGGTGCGCTTTGGGACGCCCGCCTTGAGCCGGGACAACGCGGTGGGTGTGGCGCTCATTGGATGGGATCGTATAAGCGCTGGTAAGGGGGACGAAGATGTCACAAATTCTTGATGGCAAGGTCGTGGGGGCTGCGGTTAGGGCGGAACTAACGGAGACGATCGCGACCCATTATAGCCGCTGGGGTACGGTACCTGGTCTCGCGGTAATCTTGGTGGGCGAAGATGCTGCCTCGGCAATTTACGTCGCGAGTAAAGAAAAAAGCTGTCGGGAGGTCGGGATTAGGTCCCACACGGTGCGGTTGCCACAAACCGCGTCGACGGCCGATGTGGTCGCGGCCGTGAACCAGGCTAATCAGGATCCGAGAGTGCACGGGATATTGGTGCAAATGCCCCTTCCCCCACAAGTCAACGAAACCCAGGTTCTAGCGGCGCTGGATCCGGAAAAAGATGTCGATGGGCTCACCACCTATAGCCAAGGTATCTTGGCGCAGGGGATGCCGGGGCTATATCCATGTACCCCCCAAGGGGTGCTTCGTCTCCTAGATTATTACGCGCTTCCCATTCGTGGTCGGCGGGCTTTAGTACTAGGGCGTAGCGCCTTAGTCGGGCGGCCTCTTGGGCTTTTATTGTTGGGCCGTGACGCTACGGTCACTTGGGGACACTCTCATACAAAAAATTTGCCGGAATTGGTAAGTGAGGCCGAGATCCTCGTAGCAGCCATCGGTCGACCGCATCTTATCCAAGGAGATTGGATTCGGCCCGATGCGGTGGTCGTCGATGTGGGAATTAATCGTCACGGTAAAAAGGTTGTAGGAGATGTGGATTTCCAAGTGGCACAAACCCGGGCCAGTTGGATTACGCCAGTGCCCGGTGGGGTTGGGCTGATGACGGTTGCGATGCTGCTGGAAAATACCTGGCAGGCATTTCGTAACCAAACAGGACTCCGATGATCCAGGAAAGCACGGTGGTGCGGGTTAGCCAGTTGGTGCAAGCCATCAGGCAACTGGTCGAGGGCGTCCCGGGTTGGCAAAAAGTATGGGTCGAAGCCGAATTATCTGGCGTCAAACACCATTCGTCGGGCCATTGGTATTTTACGTTGAAAGATGACGTGGCACAGTTGCGGGCCGTGATGTTTCGGCGAGATGCCGTGGGGTTGACGATGCCACTGAGAGACGGTATGCAGGTTCAGGTTCTCGGCCGGGTTGGCGTCTTTGAGCGGGACGGGCAGACCCAGTTTTATGTGACAGCGGTGCGGGATGTGGGAACCGGACAAGCCCAGAGAATGCTCGAAGAGCTGACGCGACGACTGTCCGCCGAAGGAGTCTTTTCGCGACCTAAACGCGCGGTTCCCAGGCTTCCTCGCGCGATAGGGATGATCACGTCGGCCACCGGTGCAGCGCGGCGAGACATTGAGGTAGTGGTAGCTCGTCGTTTTCCGGGCATGCCGATCCGCCTGTATCCGGTTACGGTGCAGGGGCAGACGGCTGCGGAGTCGGTGGCGTCCGCTCTTTTAGCTGTCTCTGCGGCGGACGTGGATGTGGTTATCGTAGGTCGTGGGGGTGGATCCAAAGAGGATTTACGCGCCTTCAATGAGGAAATGGTGGTGCGTGCCGTCGTCCAGTGCCCAGTACCGGTGATTTCGGCGGTGGGCCATGAAATTGATACCACCTTGCTCGATCTGGCGGCAGACTTGAGGGCTGCTACGCCTTCCGCCGCAGCAGAACTGGCGGTTCCCGAGCTTAAGAGCCTTCTGGCTTGGCAAAACACATTGGGGCAACGTGCTGAGGCGGCTCTGCGTCAAAGGCTTCAATGGGAAGCGCGCCGCCTTTCGGGGTGGGTTGAACATGGTGTTTTAAGAAGGCCGGAACAATTGGTCCGAGAGAGTCGAATTCTGCTGGACCGTCTGGGGGAACGCGCAGATCGTGCTTGGGAAAAGCAGAGCGGAGACGAACGGCATCGTTGGGAGCGGATTATGGCAGCACTGCGGGGACTCAATCCCGAGAACACGTTAGAGCGGGGGTACGCCTACGTGACGACCGAGTCGGGGCAATTGGTGACAGCCTCCGAGGTGAATATGGATGAGTCTTACCGCGTCCACTGGTATAATGGGTCACATCGGATGCAGAGAACGGACCGATAAGGAGGGGACCCCATGTCCCAAGACGGTGACGACGATTTAACTCAATATGAAGACATCATCCAACGACTGGAAGAAATTGTTCGTCTTTTAGAGGGCGGCCGCACGCCACTGGCCGAAAGTCTCAATCTTTACCGGGAAGCGAAGACCTTAAGCGAACGGGCCAACCGGCTCTTAGAACGGGCGGAATCCAGCTTATCGGCGGAAGAGGCGCAGGGCCGTGTGGGTGATGCCTAGATGAGCATCACCGGATGGCTTGAAGAAACACGGAGCGTGGTTGAGGCATGGATTGAGGCGGATCTGCCTCTTACCGACACCAAGAGTGGTAGTGTGGAGGAGGCGATGCGTTATTCCGTATTAGCCCATGGTAAGCGGTTGCGGCCCCAGCTTGTACTAGCTGGGGGAATCTACGTGGGTCGTCGCCTGGAGGAATTTCGGGAGCCAGCGTTAGCCGTCGAATATCTTCATACGTACTCTCTTATTCATGACGACCTCCCGGCCATGGACAACGATGATTGGAGAAGGGGAAAGCCGACGTCGCATCGAGTGTTTGGTGATGCGATGGCGATTCTCGCGGGTGATGCGCTCCTGACGGAGGCCTTTACTAAGATGGCGGACATCCGACTCTGCGAGCAGTTTCCTGCTCATCAGGTGGTAAGGGCCGCAGGGGTGCTGGGACAGGCGGCCGGGCGCCAAGGTCTTATTGAAGGCCAAGTCAAAGACTTGGCGTCGGAGGGCCAGACGTTGGAATTAGCGGCGCTGAGTGACTTACATCGTAAAAAGACCGGTGCCTTGATTGTTGCCTGTTTAAGGATTCCGGCGATTCTGGTTGGTGATCGGGAAGCGGAAGCTCGCTTGAGCGACTTTGGCCATCATTTGGGCTTGGCGTTCCAAATTGTGGATGATATCTTAAATGAAATAGGCGATGCGCGTAAGATGGGTAAGGCTACGGGAACGGATCGCTTATTGGGGAAAGCGACCTATCCCGGGATTTTGGGGATGAGCCAGGCACGAGAATTGGCGTTACAGCATCGTGCCATGGCTCATGAGGCGCTCGGGGATGGCTACGAGGCATCGATTCTTCGAGAATTGATAGATTTTACGGTAGACCGTCAATGGTAGACCCAAGGGAGGAATCAAGCATGGGATTGAACTCGATGACCTTGCCGGAAGACGTGCGAAAACTGACAATCGCCCAGCTTGAGCGGTTATCTAAAGAGATTCGTCAAGCAATTATCGAGACCACCGCGCGGAGTGGTGGTCACATCGGTGCCAGTTTAGGCACCGTTGAACTCACGGTCGCCTTGCACCGAGTGTATAACACACCACATGATAAATTGGTATGGGATATCGGTCACCAGGCCTATGCGCATAAATTACTTACCGGCCGACTGGGCTCATTTGCCTCGATTCGGCAACTCGGAGGGATATCCGGATTTTTAAAACGTCGTGAAAGCGAGTATGACACTTGGGAGGCGGGACATGCTTCGACGTCGCTGTCCGCGGCGCTTGGGATGGCTAAGGCTCGCGACCTCCTGAAGCAAGATTACCGCGTAGTGGCCGTTATCGGCGATGGGGCATTAACGGCAGGGATGGCATGGGAGGCGCTCAACCAGATTGGCCATTTAAAGACGCCCATGGTGGTGGTGGTAAATGATAACTCCATGTCGATCGCGCCCAATGTCGGAGCATTTTCGAGATATTTGACGGACTTGCGTTCGGCACCGGCGTATTATCGATTAAAACAGGAAGTGGAAAGCCTGTTAGACGGCATCCCGGTGTTTGGGAGCCCGATTAAAAGAACCGTAGAACGCCTTAAGGATTTGGCGCATTACGCCATGGTGGCGGGTAATGTATTTGAAGAGCTCGGCTTTCGTTATTTTGGTCCAGTGGACGGTCATAGTTTCGATGACTTGATTCCGGTGCTGGCTCATGCGAGGGATGTTCAAGAACCTGTGGTCATTCATGTCATTACGCAAAAGGGGAAGGGGTACCGACCTGCAGAGGAAAATCCCGGTGTATTTCATGGCCCTGGCCCCTTTGAAATTGACAGTGGCCGCTTCATTAAGAGTCCGGAACCACCGTCCTATAGTCAGGTCTTTAGTGAAACCTTGAGTCAGCTCGCGGAACAACAACCCAATATCGTGGCGATTACGGCAGCGATGCCCGACGGAACTAAGTTAGATAAGTTTGCAGAGAAATATCCGGACCGCTGCTTTGACGTGGGGATTGCCGAACAACATGCGGCCACGTTCGCGGCCGGCCTAGCACTCGCCGGTATGCGTCCGGTCTTTGCGGTGTATAGTACCTTCTTGCAACGGGCTTATGATCAATTAGTGCATGACGTATGTCATCAAGACTTGCCGGTCATCTTTGCCGTGGACCGTGCGGGCCTGGTAGGAGCCGACGGCGCCACCCATCAAGGGGTATTTGATATCAGTTTTCTTCGGACCGTCCCCAATATGGAAATCGCGATGGGTAAAGACGATAGAGAACTACGGGGTCTCTTGGCAGGGGCACTGGAACGACCGCATCCGGTCGCTTTACGGTATCCTCGTGGTTCAGGCCAGGGGTATCCGATCACGGACCCGATTATCCCTATCACCTGGGGCCGTGGGGAGTGGAGCCATCAAGGGACCGATCTTACCCTTATCACGTTTGGCCCAATTTACTTTACAGCACTCGCCGCACGTGATGTTCTGGAATCTCGGGGATTTTCGGTGGGTCTCGTGAATGCGCGGTTTGTTAAACCCTTGGATGTCGAGCTTTTAGAAAAGGTTGCCATCAATACGGGCGCCATCATGACTATTGAAGAACATGTCGTGGCGGGCGGATTCGGGAGTGCGGTCAATGAATGGGCTTCTGGTGCGCACGTCACTATCCCGATTCGCAACGAAGGACTCCCGGATGAGTTCATCGATCATGGACCCGTGAGCTACTTTTTAAACTTGTACGGCCTGGATACCGATGGCTTGGTGCGGAAGGCGGAGTCGTGGATCGGTGAACTGAAAACCCTGTCCGCCTCCCGGGAACGCTAACCGTGCCGAAGACTCGTCTCGACCTGCGACTAGTAGAAGTGGGACTTGCGGAAACTCGATCCAAAGCCCAAGCTTTGGTTCTTGCGGGTCAAGTTCATATCAATGGGCGGCGCGAGACTAAGGCGGGAGCCATGGTACAAGAGACGGATGTGGTGGGGGTTGAGGGGCCTAAACTTCCTTATGTAAGCCGGGGCGGATTAAAACTCTCCCACGCGTTAGCGCAGTTTCAAATTGATCCAACCGGGTGGGATGTCGTGGATGTTGGCGCCTCGACGGGAGGCTTTACCGACTGCTGGCTACAAAGCGGGGCCCATTCCGTGTATGCGGTGGACGTGGGCTACGGACAGCTCGATTGGCGGTTGCGGAGCGACCCACGTGTGGTAGTGCGGGAGCGGTTGAATGCACGTTGGCTGACGTTGGCGCAGTTGGATCGTGGTAATCCCTTAGATGCGGCATCGATTGACGCCTCATTTATTGGGATCGAGCTACTCTTAAAGCCCTTGCGCGCGATGCTTTCTCCATTGGGTGTCGTGGTCGGACTGATTAAGCCGCAATTTGAAGCCGGACCCGGTCACTTGGGTAAACACGGGGTGGTTCGGGACCAGACGGTGCATCGACAGGTACTAAAGGCCGTGTTGGATAAAGCGGCGGCACTGGGTTTTGGCGTGTTAGGTTTGACGGTTTCCCCGGTTCGGGGACCGGAAGGCAATATTGAGTTTTTAGGGTACTGGACGATGCGGGGGGATTCGGTCGAGATTGACGTGAGCCGCATCGTTGACGAGGCATGGCAAGGGGGCGCATCCGAATGAGTCAGGTTCTGGTCTGGCCTAATCCGGAGAAGGACCAGGTTCGTGGCTTGATTGGGCAGATGGCGAAATGGTTTGAACAGCGCCAAGTGATCATGTGTATGCCCCAAGAGCTGGCCGATGCGGTGGGCTTTGCTGAGGTTGGGATCCCTTGGGATCGCATAAAGACCAGTCAAGTAGATTGGATTGTGGTACTCGGTGGGGATGGTACGTTACTGCGTGCAGCGAAAGAGTTAGCATTTTTAGACCGTCCTCTGCTTGGAGTCAATCTCGGTCATTTGGGATTCTTAACAGAAGTGGAAGTTCCCGACCTCTTGTTGGCCTTGTCCACGATGTTGAGCGGGGAATATATTTTGGACCAACGCAGACTATTGTCGGCAAAGGTGTTCCGGGACGGGCAGGAGCTTGCCAGCTTCGATGCGATGAATGACGTGGTGGTGGCGAAAGGCCCGTTTGCCCGATTGATCAATCTAGAAACCTTTGTGGACAACGCCTATGTCACCACGTATCCGGCGGATGGTCTTATCATTGCTACCCCAACGGGATCGACCGCCTACTCCCTATCAGCCGGAGGACCGATTTTAGCACCGGACCTCAGTGTGATGGTGATGACCCCGATCTGCCCACATTCGTTCTTTGACCGTTCCATCGTTGTGGACGGTAGTCGCCAAATTAAAATTCGAATTCGGACCATTCATCGTGATACATTGGTTACAATTGATGGACAAGAAGGACACCCGCTCGAAGATGGCGATGAGGTCGTGGTCGAGACCAGTCCCACGGTGATTCGGCTTATGCGTAGGCCAGGTTGGAGTTTTTTTCATGTGTTACGCGGGTGGAGGAAGGGACATTAGATGAGTCAAGAAAAGCGGATTCGCCAAGCCATGATACGCCGGCTCATCGAGGATCATATGGTTTCCACCCAAGAAGAGCTGTCAGAGCTTCTCGCTAATCGGGGTCTCGCCACAACCCAAGCGACCATTTCGCGAGATATCAAAGATCTCGGTCTCGTTAAAATCCCGGGTGAAGAGGGTCACCATTACGCCCTCCCGGAGAGCCCGATGTTGGGTGGATCCCGAGACCGACTTTTGCGTCTTTTGCGGGACGTGGTGGTGAGTCTGGTGGTGAGTGAAAACCTCATTGTGGTCAAGACGCTGCCGGCTGGGGCGAATGTGGCTTCCGAGGTGATTGATGGACTCGGTTGGCCTGAAGTAGCTGGGACGTTGGCGGGAGAGAACACGGTGCTGGTGGTCGCCAAAAGTAGACAAGACGCTCCCATCCTGGCTCAACGACTAGAAGCCTTACGATAGAGCATACTGAGGAGTGACGCATGCTAAGCGCATTGGTGGTTGAAAACTTTGGACTCTTCCGAGAAGTCTCCCTAGAGCTCGGACCGGGATTTAATGCGATTACGGGTGAATCCGGAGCGGGTAAGTCTCTGTTGTTTTCCGCCATAAATTTTGCTCTCGGCGGCCGTGCCACGGATTTAGTGGGGCTCTTTGGCAATAATGCTCGGGTGCGGCTGACGTTTTTTGTGGGTGAGCGTCACGAAGTGTTTGAGGATTTACTAGGCATTGGGATTGAAGCGGACGATTGGCTTGTAGTCCAAAGGGAAATGTCGCGGGAGGGCCGGAGTACCTACAGGGTGCAAGGGCAAGTGGTCCCGGCGCAATTGGTACGCCAGACCCTGGCGAGTCTTTTAAATGTTACCGGTCAGCATCAATCCTTGCGGTTATCCGACCCCGACACACTCCTTTTATGGGTGGATCGGATTTCGGAGTTGGATGCTTTGCGCCAAGAAGTTCTAGAACGCTATCGGGCTTGGCGGGATGCCGATAAATCTCTGACCCGATTACGCCAAGCGGGTAAGAATATGGACGAAATCGCCCGTCTGCGAGCAGTGGGTGACGAGGTCGCCAGTGCCGCGATTCAACCGAACGAAGATCACGCCCTCGCTGAAGAGTTGTCACGCTTGCATCAGAGTCAACAATTGGTGGAAGAGTACCAAGTTATTCAACGACTGTTGGAGCAAGAAGATCACGGGGTGCTTTCGACACTCGGCCATCTGGTTCGAACTTTAGACCACTTGAAAGGTGTTGACCTGCACCTTAAGTCCGCCGTGGAACTTCTTGAAAGCGCCCTGACAAGTACCCAAGAAGCACAATGGACCCTAAACCAGTGGTACGACAGTCTTAACCTGGATCCCGGATATTTAGATCAAGTGGAGAGGAGGGCTGATCTGCTGGCTCGCTTAAAACGGAAATATGGTCCCACTTTAGACGACGTGGTTGCTTCCGGCCAGGAAGCAATGGCCACCATTTTAGAATGGGACAACCTGGCTTGGGAATTAGACCGTCAGGAGCATGCGACCCTTGAGGCGCTACGTGGTTACGAAGCCGTGGCGCAAACCCTCTCGGACTCCCGGAGTGCAGCGGCTGTGGCTTTAGGGGCTCAGATTGCGGCATTACTCGAGGACATGGAGATGCCCGGAGCCCGGGTCAACTTAACCATAACCCGGGGTAACATCGGGCCCTCGGGATGGGACAAGATGGAATGCGAATTTTCCGCGAACCCTGGGAGCCCGTTGCGGCCTTTATCCAAGGTGGCGTCGGGCGGCGAACTGTCTCGCATTGCCCTGGCGATGGCGGTGGTCGAAGGCGATACGGGTTCAGGATCGCTGGTGTTAGACGAGTTGGATGCGGGGTTAGGTGGAGGCGGAGCCGAACGGGTTGGCGCGCTGTTGGCCAGACTTGGACAAAAACGCCAGATTTTAGTGATTAGTCATCAGCCTACGGTAGCGGCCCGGGCTACTTGCCAGGTTATGGTTTATAAGACCGTGGATGGGGAAAACACGGAGTCCGGTGCCGTGGTATTGAATCGGCCAGAGCGAGAACGCGAGATTGCTCGCATGCTTAGCGGCAACCAAGAGTCCGTGGCTTTGGCGCACGCTCGCCAACTATTAACTCGGGAGGTGAGCGGTGCATAATGCGTGGCACGTTCTCTTAGTACATATTAACCGTCCGTTGTTGGTGGCATTGGTGGCGGCAGGATCCGCGCAACTGTTAAAATTTGTGCTCTATATTTGGTACCGGAAGAGAGCCCGCTTTGAGCGGTTATTTGGGGCGGGTGGGATGCCTTCGTCCCATTCGGCTATGGTGGCAGCGTTGGCTACCGGTATTGGATTCGAGGCGGGGTTTTCGTCGCCCCTGTTCGCAATTAGCTCGGTGCTGGGGATTATTGTGCTGTATGATGCCATCGGCGTCAGGCGGACGGTGGGGTTACAATCAAAATATCTTAACCAGGTGAGCGATACCGATGACTTTCCCGAATTTGTGGGTCACACGCCGATTGAAGTGTTAATGGGCGCACTATGGGGAGTTCTGCTGGGTGTCGTCTTTTACCGCGTGTAAAGGAGACAGAATGCGGGTTCTCATCGCGAGTTTACCTATTGGAACCGGACATGATATTGCTGCTCAGGCGTTGGCGGAGGCTGCTTTTCACCAAGGGTGGCAAGTCGAGTTTTCAAATCACCTGGTGGGTCCGGCGCGCACCGAAACCTGGCTATATTTTATGGGTCTGCGCTATATGGCAGCGGCCTATGGCAGGGCTTTTCGCTGGGAAGACCGGACCGGATTCAACTGGGCGCGCCATCGCCGACACTGGGAAGCCATTGGCGAAAGGACCCTTCCCGATATCTATCGTGAATACCGGCCCGACGTGGTCATTGCGACACACCCGTTTGCTCTAAATGCATGGGGAGCCATGAGAAAAAGGCACCCGTCGCTTCGGATTGTTGGAGTCCTCACTGACCTTTCTGTCCACCGCTACTGGTATGAACCCTACGCGGATGCTTATACTGTATGGCTTCCCGAACAGATACAAGATCTCACCAGATTCGGGGTCTCGCCATCCAAGATTCATGCGCTTGGAATCCCCATACGAGAGTCCTTCCAAGATTCTAGTCTTCCCTTACCGGTCTACGATCGGGGGCCGATCATCTTATTAGGAGGGGGACTCGGGATGGGTCCTTATAGCCGCATTCTGCGAGAACTGAGTCGCGTCGAGTGGCCGTTGGTCGCGGTATGTGGTCACAACGAAAAGTTGCGGTGGAAACTATCCGAAGAGCGATGGCCGGAACATGTGACGATTGCTGGTTACATTGAAAACATGCCGGTTTTTTTGCGTCACGCACAACTGGTAGTGGGTAAACCCGGAGGCGTAACCGCGGCGGAAGTGGCTCAGTCGGGAGTGCCTTGGATCCTAACCCATTGGATCCCGGGACAAGAAGAGATCAATCGTGACCGTTTGGTGGGTCACGAATTAGCCGTCCGGGGAGACACTCACTTGCAACCTAGAGTGGTCGACTTGCTTAATAATTATGCGCCAGCCCGTATAACGATGATAGAAAGCCAGGGTCATTGGGCGAGGCCGCTAGCTGCACGGCATATCATGGAGGTACTGCCCTCGCTCTTCTAAGAGAGGCGGCCTCATCCACGCTAAAAACCTAATGTTATTAAATCAACGTATCCATAAATACCAATGACCCTCGCCTCAGGAGCGATGCGAGAGTCATTGGCTGTGTCTTTTTGCGCCGAATGACATCGGTCAGAGCTTCACTGACTGTGGAGAGAATACCTTATCTGACAGACACTGACTTTGTTGCCGGGGATGAATCGGCTCGAGCTTCGGGATGTTAACTACAGGTGAGATCGCAGTGCAAGGAGGTGAGCGAGCTAATGCACAAAGGACGTCGTTGGTCGTCAAAAAAATTGATGGGTTGGGTGAGTGCGGCGGTGATGTTAGGGCTCGGATTCTCACCACCTCTAGAAAATATGGCGCGATGGCCAAGTCAAATCATCGTCCCTCAAGGGGCAGCCCTAGTACTGCCTTGGAGTGGCGTGCTCCCGTTTCAGGCCCGCGCTAGTCACGGCGTCGTCGTGCATACTAGTGCTACTGGGCAAGAAATTCGCCTTATCGGGCAAAAAATTGGTCCAGCGTCAGTACGGCTCGAACTGTTCGGGTGGTTGCCATGGCGAACTGTACCGGTCGAGGTGGCGCCGCCGCAGGTGAATGTGGTACCGGGTGGTGAGTCCGTGGGAATCGTGGCGCGTACCCGTGGACTTATCGTCACCGCACTGAATCCGGTGCTTATTAAGGGTCATCGAGTGGATCCCGCAGCAGATGCGGGTATTGAACGGGGAGATATCATTGTGGCCATTAATCATCAACCGGTGACGTCAGACCACCATCTCCAGGAGGCTGTGGACCAGGCAGGCGCAAAAGGGGTTCCAGTCGAATTGTTCGTGAAGGGTGCGCGCACAACCCACGAACGTCCGATAAAGCCGGTGTGGGACCCCAAAACGCGTCGGTGGCAACTAGGGGTGCTGGTCCAAGATACGACGAGTGGAGTGGGCACCCTGACGTTTTTCTACCCAGGCTCTAAGGACTACGCCGCCTTGGGCCATAGCCTTACCGATGGCTTGACGCGTCGCCCCGTCAGCATTGCGGAAGGACACCTTAGTGGAGCCGAAATCGTCGGGGTCGTTGCGGGGACGGCGATCGCCCCCGGCCAAAAGGTGGGGGTCTTGGCGGGTGGCTACAATATTGATGGCAGCGTAACCTATAACGGCCGGTTCGGTATTTTGGGCCGTCTGGACCACCGTCCCCGATGGGGGCCGACTGGCTCTATGCCACTGGCATTACCGGATCAGGTCCACCGCGGCAAAGCACGTATCATCACGGTGATCCATGGTCAGCGCCCAGAAAGCTTTCGTATCAAGATATTACGCACTTATCCGCAGTGGCAGCCTAATACTAAGGGATTGTTATTTGAGGTAACAGACCGGCGACTCTTGAAGCGGGCTGGAGGCGTGGTTCAAGGAATGAGCGGTAGTCCTATTATTCAGGGGGGAAGGGTGGTGGGTGCCGTGACCCACGTCCTCTTGAATCGACCCAATCTGGGATTTGGGTGTTACGCGTATTGGATGGCGACCCAAGTTGCAGCGCATTCAAAGTAACCTTGTGACACGTTTCGCAAAGCAGGAATCTTGGCGATAGATCGAGAATCGTTCGTCAAGGTTCACTGGTTTTTAAGGCTAGGGCCCCATTGGGGTGCGGGACCGACTGTCGTAGTTTGGACCAAATCCTGGGACCCAACGCGGTGTGGCACGGGTCAAAAAGACCAAAATGTCGAATATTGGTGGATAACGCGGTATATAAAATAGCCGAAGTGCTTCGGACTGGAAGGAGATCGGCGAGAATCGTAGAAACCTTAACTAGGAAAAACTGTAAATTCTGGCCGCAGGGGGCACAAAGATGGCATTGAAGGTGTTAATTGCAGACGATAACCGCGAGTTTTGCGAGTTGCTCAACGAGACCATCAGTAGCGAGGATGGTCTCGAAGTGGCGGGCGTTGCAAATCACGGCATGGAAGTCTTAGAATTCTTAGCACATCAGACCGTCGATGTAGTGGTATTGGATATTATCATGCCACACTTGGACGGGATCGGGGTGTTAGAGCGACTGCGGGAAATGGATTTGGCAAGACCTCCCAAAGTCATCATTCTTACGGCATTTGGGCAAGAAACTATGACACAGAAAGCGTTGGAATTGGGTGCGGACTATTACATTTTGAAACCGTTCAATCTCAGGGTATTGGCGGCACGCGTCAAGCAACTGGGTGCCGACGTAGCTACCACCCAGCCTAGGCCGGCCACCAGCTCTGGTAAACTTCAAGTGCTTCCCGTAAAACATCTCGACGTGGAAGTTACCAACGTGATTCATGAGATCGGAATTCCAGCCCACATCAAGGGCTATCTCTACTTGCGTGAAGCGATTCTCATGGTGGTGAATCGGGTGGATTTATTAAGTGGCGTCACCAAAGAGCTGTATCCTGCGGTTGCGGTTAAGTATAAGACCACCCCGAGCCGGGTTGAACGAGCGATTCGACACGCTATTGAGGTAGCATGGGCGCGAGGCAATGTCGATGTGATCAATGGCATTTTTGGGCATACGGTGAATCGAGACCGAGGCAAGCCGACTAACAGTGAATTTATCGCCATGGTAGCAGATAAATTACGGATGCAAATCAAAGCGAGCTAGCACAATTGATGCGGTTAATTTAAGATAGGCGCCCTGCATGTAATGGGGCGCCTATTGTATTGCACCCCTTTAAATATCGGCACGAAATAAAATTTCACGCAAGCTATGCCGGGGTAAAGGTATTGAAATGGGGGAATAGTTGCCAAAGGGTAAACGGTTGGATTGGGGTTCGGGGAAGCATACTATCATTCGAGAATCATTGGTTTACCCAGGGTGACAATTGTGCCATTATGGAGAACGGTAGAACTGGGCTCATAGGAGAAGCGGGCCCCGATAGCGAACGAAAGGGAGTGAAGCTCGCATTTAGGCGAGAATTTCATGAACATATTCGAATCGATGGAAAAGTTTGGTCACGAAGAACTGGTATTTTGGTATGACAAAACCACGGGTCTGAAGGCCATTGTGGGCATCCACGACACGACGTTAGGACCTGCCTTAGGTGGCTGTCGCATGTGGCCCTACGCCAGCGAAGATGAGGCGATTGTCGATGTCATGCGTCTATCTCGGGGCATGACTTATAAGAATGCCGCGATGGGATTGGACTTAGGGGGCGGCAAGTCGGTGATTTGGGCTGACAGCCGACAAGATAAGTCTGAGGCGTTATTTAGGGCTTTTGGTCGCCTCATACAAAGCCTTGGTGGGCGGTACATTACGGCGGAAGATGTGGGCATTAACGCAGAAGACATGGCGCTTGTGGCCCGGGAAACCGAATTCGTGGGCGGACTTAAGGAAACCAGCGGGGATCCATCCCCGGCCACTGCATTAGGAGTTCTCGTAGGGATGAAGGCTGCGGCCAATTTGGTCTGGGGCACCGAGAGCCTTCAGGGCCGGACCGTGGCAGTGCAAGGTTTAGGTCACGTGGGTGGAATCTTAGCACGTATGCTGGCGGACGAAGGGGCGACGCTCATCGTCACCGATATTCACTCCGATGAGGGAAGGGCCTTGGCGGCCGAGCTGAAGGCCGACTGGGTAGAGCCTAACGATATTTATGGGGTATCGGCCGATATTTTTGCTCCATGTGCCTTGGGAGCCATTTTAAACGATGAAACTATTCCTCAGTTGAAATGCCGGGTAGTTGCGGGTTCGGCCAACAACCAATTAAAGGATCCGCGGCATGGACTGGACCTCTTGAAACGGAATATTGTCTATGTTCCCGACTACGTCATCAATGGCGGGGGTGTCGTCAATGTGGCGGATGAGTTCCACCGTGACGGCTATCACCCGGAGCGTGCCTATGCTCGGGTTAGACAAATTGGGGGCCAAGTGTCAGAAATTCTTAACCGGGCTCAGGTGGAGAGGATCCCGACGCAGGAAGCAGCAGATCGGCTCGCTGAATCTCGCATCCATGTATTGGGGCGGGTTTATAGTACCTACGTCCCAGAATAGTCCTCGTCTCAAAGAGGAATTTCCAGAAACGGTATCGAATAGTCCCTTGATACCGTTTCTATTTTCATTTGAAGCGAGAAAATTTCATTTTTTGAAGGAGTACACACATAGATGGCGGGTGACATCGAACAGGTACCGGTTAGTGACATCGAGAATCTTATCTTGAAAATTCCGATGGTGCTGAAGTGCCATGTCACGATAAATGATTGGGGTGGCGTTGAAGAGATTCATGCGTTAAGCACGGTCGAGCGAGCACCCAAGCAAATCGTACGAGATATCGAAAGTGCGCTGTTGTCGCAATGGAATCTTCGGGTTGACCATAAACGTATCTCGATCGCACAAATTGTGGCGGATGAACCCACTCTTACCATGGGCCGATTGGTCATTGGGGAATATTTCATGGATTGGGACACGGCGAATCAAATGGGTCATGCGACGGTGACGTTACACCCGGGGAACGACCGGATGCGCGAATATCAAGGTGAATGGCAAGGACGCTATATCCCGAGCCAGTATCATCATGTCATGGCCCATGCGACCATCGAAGCGATTAACCGCATTCCGGATCTTCGGGACCGATTTATCTTGGCCGAGCTACGGACCTTGGCGTTAGCGAATCGGTCGGTAGTGGTCGTGGGGATAAGTTATCTGAATCAAAGAAGGCGCGAAGAAGTACTAATCGGCGCTGTCCAAGAGCGGGGCGATGGTCAAGGGGCGGCTATTCGGGCGGTGCTCGACGCCATTAATCGGCGGATTTCTGGAACTGACAAACCGACCCTTGAGGCATTGTTGGGGGGATGGGACCTCCGGCCGGACACCTCAAGTGCGGAAGTAGAATCGGAATAGGAGGCGGTCGATAGATGGCTAATCAGAAAAAGTCATGGGTGGAGGTGCCGCAATATGAAAGGTCCGGAGCGGCACGCGTGCCCCATATGAAGTCGAGCCCTTCGAAGCCGGGACAGCCGACGCCCTCACCGGCACGGCACAGCCATGCCCAAGAAGCACTCTTTAACGAATGGCTGACCCAACAAGTGCGCCTTGAGGTGGTCTTTAATGATGGGTCCACCCACTATGGAACCCTCACCGACTTTGACACTTATGCGCTGACCATCGCCTCCGACGGACACCCGTCGCTGGTGTTTAAGTCTGCGGTGCGTTTAATTCGTTTGGTGCCGAAGGAGGATGCCAAGGTTGGGCGTGACGGGTAATCTCTAAATAGACCCGGAGGGGTAATGTGAGTGGCCAAGTGTTAAGTTCTTTCTGGAGCGCTTTAGTCGTGCCAACAAATGCCCATCGTGGCATCGCGGAACCCCCTCCTTGATCACCATTTGCGGGAATTTATGGACACGTTCCCAGGATGGTGTCGGCTGAATTACCGTAGTCTATCCATCGTGGGAATGGATTATTCGGGGAACCGCGATGAAAGTTGGGATTGCCTATACTTTACCAAAGTGCGCCGTAAAGCCCCTGACGTTAATCATGGGGATATAAGGCGCGACGGCCAAGGGGCTCACTGCCCCGAAGGCCGTGAAGATCGATTTCGAGTTATAGAAACCTGCGGTATCCTATAACCATGTTGAAAGCCTATCGCTATCGTCTCTATCCAACCGACGAGCAAGCTGCCTTCCTGAACCGCCAGTTTGGGTCAGTGCGCTATGTCTACAACTGTGCGTTAGCGTTGGCGACCACGACCTACCAGACGCAAGGCCAGGGGATCACGCGGTTTCAGTTAGACAAACGTCTCACCGCGCTGAAACAGGAATTGTCGTGGTTAGGCGAAGTGGCGTCGCAACCCTTGCAACAAGCGTTGGTGCATTTGGATAAAGCGTTCACGCGGTTTTTTCGGGAGAAAAAAGGGTACCCCCGCTTCAAGCCGAAGCGCGGCAAGCAAAGCGCGACCTATCCCCAAGGCGTCAAAATTCATTGGGAGAACGGCGTCATCTATTTGCCCAAGGCGGGATGGATTCGCACCGTATTCAGTCGCCGCTTTTCGGGCACCGTGAAAACCGTCACCGTCAGTCGCGTGCCCTCCGGCAAGTTCTTTGTCTCGGTACTCGTTGAGGACGAAAACCAAGTCCCTGACGCCATAGCAGAAACATGGGAACGTGCCGTAGGTGGCGATCTCGGACTCCACGACTTCTTGGTGCTTTCTACCGGGGAAAAGTGTGGGCATCCCCAATGGTTGGAATCTGAATTGTATCGCCTGAAGATCCTCTAGCGGAGATTAGCCAAAACGGCTAAAGGGTCGAAGAATCGCACGAAGATTCGCCGCAAAATAGCGATTGCATGAGCAGGTGGCGAACCGGCGACAGGATTTCTTGCACAAACTGAGTACGGACCTCGTGCGTCGGTTTGATACCATCTGCATCGAGGATCTGAACGTGGCCGGAATGGCGCGGAATCATGCCTTAGCCCGACGGATTGCGCAGTCCGGCTGGGCGGAATTTCGTCGCCAACTGGAATATAAGGCTCAATGGTACGGCAAGCATGTGCGCGTCATCGGACGGTTTGCGCCGTCCTCGCGCCTCTGTCTTTGTGGCTACTACAACCACGATCTCACGCTGGCCGACCGTCAGTGGGATTGTCCGAATTGCGGACGCCACCATGACCGCGATGTAGTCGCGGCGAACAATATTAAACGCTTCGCCGTTGCGAAGCACCCGACAGGGCGGGACACGCCCGGTGAGCCTGGGGAGCCCCCTCTTGTGGACGAACGGCGCAAGCCCTAAGAAACAATGGTGCGATGAAGCAGGAACCCGATGTCGTGAGGCGCGGGAATCCCCCGGATTTATCCGCGGGGAGGATGTCAATGGATTCTCCGCTGAAAGGAGCGGGCGCTAGACGGGTTGAATGCGTTGAGGCAATAGCGTCCATACGACAAATGGAAAAACCAAACGGACCTGGGATCGAGGTGTTTGCGGGGCGCGCCGTTTCGGTTCGCGTTGATCCCGTTATCGTGGGGGACCGGCAAGCAACCCGCGAGGTTGTCGAACGGGTTGCTGCGGTGGGCATTATTGCCGAAGACAGTGACGGACACATCGTGGTGATTTTCCAATATCGATGGCCCATCCAACGGTGGTGCTGGGAGCTTCCCGCCGGCAAAATTGATCCGGGTGAGTCGGCCTTAGAGGCGGCCCAACGGGAACTTGCCGAAGAGACGGGATATCATGCCGAATATTGGGAGTCGGTGCTGGAGTTCTATCCATCGCCCGGTTATAGTACCGAACGGATGACAGTCTTCTATGCCAGGGAGCTAACCGCCACCACACCTGAGCCAGAAGAAGACGAAGATATTCAAACGGTGCTGTGGGACCGTGCGCAACTCGAGCAGCATTTGCGACGAAACGACGGGCTCAATGCGCTCTGGGTAGTAGCTGTTCAATGGTGGCTCAACCGTCCACGCAATCCGTGAGGAAGCGTAACGCCATTGCGGCCACCTGAATGGCTTCGGCGCGCACTGCGACCGGGTCATAACGACTGGGGGAGCGTCGAACTTCCTCCCAGAGTTCATCGAGTTCCTCGAGTAATATCGCGTAACCTTCGTGGGGGCTATGGAACTTTGGGTAGCGCCTCACCGCACTGTGGTATTCTTCTAAGATGAGTTCAATGGCAGTAGATGGATTCATGCCCCACTATTTCGCTATCGAGGAATATTATTCCTGCTTTTGACGTCTAATTCGTTGCCGCCCCCATAAGATGCAACAAAGGGGGTAGATAAGCCTATGGTCGCCTCGCAACCGGGACTGAGATGGCAAGAACAATTGCACCGATATCAAACACCGCTCATTATCGCCGTGAGTACCTTTGCCTTGGGGATTTTGTTTGGGGTGATGGCGGTTGGGACGCTTACCCCCGCCGACAAAGCCTCTCTGGTGGCGTATTTGCATCGATTTATCGCTGGACAAGCTTCAACCCCCGAGGGATCGTCGTTGTTTTCCCGGGCAGTCGTGGACAATCTTAAAGTGCTAGGCTTATTGTATGTATTGGGTATCTCGGTTGCCGGAATGCCTCTTGTGGCGCTGGTGGTGTTCTTTCGTGGCTTTGTGTTGGGATTCGCAATGGGGTTTGTGACCACAACAATGGCGTGGCAGGGGGTGTGGTTTGGGGTCGTTGTGGTCGGGCTGCAAAGTGCCTTTATGGTACCCGCCACCATGCTGGTGGCGGCCGGCGCCTTGGGGTTTTCCTGGAGTCTCGTGGCGCCACGATCCACGACTGTTCGCCATAGCGTGCTCGAACAATTTGTGGGTCTCACGTTTTTGGTGGTGGCTATGGGGGCCGTGGTGGTCGTGGGCAGCGCCTGCGAGACACTCGTTGCACCATTCTTGGTCCACTTGTTGCGTAACTGGGGGATTTAGCTGAGGAATCTAGCTTCGGGATACTGACAACGAATTCGGAAATCCCGCATACCGGTTGTAGATTCCAGAATAGGGAGGGCTTGTGAATGAAATATGTGGCACGGTTAGCTATCATCGACGCAGAAAAGAATGCGGAATATCGTCCGTTGCACTTGGAGTATATCGGAGAATTATATCGGCGCGGAAAGATTGTTATGGCTGGTCCTTTTACTGACAAAACCGGAGGCCTGGTGATTTATGACGTGGATTCGCTCGAAGAAGCCCTTCGCTTGGTCGAGCAAGATCCCGTGGTGAGATCCGGTGCGCGCACGGCAACGGTGCAGGAGTGGACGGTTCTCGATCTGGAGGCCTTATAGCGAGCGGTGCCGAGTGAGGTCGCGGTATGTGAGCCAGGCACTTCGAGAATTTTTTTGGTGCTACGGGACTAAACGACATTCTGGGACCGAATACTATAAACAAAGGCATTACTGCTGGGGATGACCTGGGTCATTCCGAAGACCGTTGGTCAGGCTCACAAGAGGGGGATCATGTTGGCGAAATTGACTGAAGACACGTTATTGCATTGTGCGGCGTGTGGCCACCCTAGTTCCTCGCTGATCAAGGCCATGGATAACCGTCTCTTGTGTATGGACTGCAAACGCACTCTTCCGAAGCATCCCGTGTAACCCCAATCTAATGAGATGCTTTGGAGTAGCCAAGGACGTGTATGGTGTGTACCGTTCAGACTCGTTTAACTGCGGAGCTTCTAGATTATTTCAAGCGCGTATTTATAGGTATTCGTGAGAAAAATGGACCGGAGTCATAATCATTGAGACTGTTTTGACCAAACCTGACCCTCAACCATCAGTTGGCGAAAAGCATGTCCGGTGCGATCAGGCATCCGTTATTGCAATGCACGATATGAAAGGCTGAAAGTGGGGGAGACCCGAAGCTGGTGAAAAATGCCTCTAGGCGTGATACGATGAACAGTATCACGGTACCTGGAGGTGTTACATGTTTAAAAATGTATGGAGCGTCCAGCACAACATGGGGTCCCCTGCACCCGATGTGGTTTTAATCCCAGCCCCTGCCTACTCGGCCTTCATGGGTCGTTCCGCTTCTCGCGTGAGTTCAAAACCGTTATTAATCGTGGAATCGGGACTGCCAGACGTTGTACTGGTACCACAAGCCAGCACAAGCCGAAAGACTCTAAAAATGTTCAAAGAGGCGGCACAACTGGCCAAAGACCTCTCTCCGGCGCGCATTGCTATCGTTGTCGATACCCTTTCCCCATCGGAAACTGCCGCAGCGCTCTGGGGTGCCGGCCAAGCGCTCTATCGATATCGTGACCTCGCCCATGAAACCACGGGTCCTAAAGTCATAGTGGTGTCGTCTGACGGTGATGAGTCACGGCTAAACGCGCTCTTGGTAATCGTTCAAAACCAGTCCTTGGCGCGCGACTTAGTGAACTTGCCGTCCAATCTTAAATCACCGCACCAACTGGCGCACTGGATGCAATCGGGGAGTCCCCAACATATCACCTGGCAGACGATTGACGAGGCCGCACTGAAAGAACTCGGCGCAGGAGGCATTCTTGGTGTGGGACAAGGTAGCGACAGGCCGCCCTGTATGCTGGTGGGCCGCTATGAAGGACGACCTGGGGACCCGTGGATTGGATTGGTCGGGAAGGGCATTACCTTCGACAGCGGAGGCATCTCGCTCAAGGCAGGCGAGGGAATGGGACGCATGAAAGGAGACATGGGCGGTGCGGCGGCCGTGGTCGGGGCGATTCGCGCCATTGCGGAGAGTGGCCTGGCGGTGAATGTACTGGCTGTGACCCCTCTGGCTGAGAATCTTCCGGGTGGGGGGGCGTACCGGCCTGGAGACGTCCTTACCATGATGGATGGTACCACCGTGGAGGTGATTTCGACCGATGCGGAGGGGCGTCTCGTATTAGGCGATGGGGTAACTTGGGCCTTGCGTCAAGGGGTCAGTGCGGTGGTCGATATTGCCACCCTGACTGGGGCCAACGTGGTCGCCTTGGGCGGAATCCGCAGCGGTCTATTGTGCACCGATGATGATCTGAAACAAATGGTGATCGACGCAACCGAAAGCATGGCAGAACCCTGTTGGGAGTTGCCCCACGATGAGGACTATCTGGAGCTGATCAAGACCCCGATTGCCGATCTCAAAAATAGCGGGGGTCGGCCAGCCGGGACCGTCACCGCGGGACTATTTGTCGGACACTTTGCTAAAACCATCCCATGGGCCCATTTAGACATTGCCGGATTAGCATTCGAGGCGGGATCCGGTATTGGGACCGGGGCGACCGGGTTCGGGGTGGCTAGCTTAGTCGAAATTTGCCGGCGGTTTGGAGAGCGAGCCCAGTAAAATTCCCCCTAGAATCAGGAAAATGCCGAGCCACTGCACCATGAATGTGTGTTGACCCACGAGGATTCGAGACAAAATGATGGCGACCGGTAGTTCGGCGGCGGCAACGATAGCCGTAGAGCCTCCGCCCAATTGTGGGGCGTTGCGGTAGATCAGCCATAACGGGATGGCTTGGCTAAATAGGCCAACTAGCGCCCCCCAAACCCAGACTCGGTGTGGTGGGTTAGCTAGGCTCCACACGTGATAGACGGTGACGACAATAAGACCCCCTAGGGTCGTGGAGACGAATGCCCGCGGCCAAGGGGTGTCAGTCGCCGAAAACCGGCTGGACCAGACTAAGGTCAAAGCGTATCCGAGCCCGGCTAGTACGCCCCATAAAATCCCCACGACTGACCATCGATGGGGGCCTAATGGTACCGCTAACAGGGTTCCACCGAGGATGATGGCAATGCCAAGCCACTGAAATCGAGAAGGCTTTTTGCCGTAGAATACCCACTCCAATAAGGGGGCTTGCCACGCGAATTGGAATAAGAGCAAAATGGCAAAGCCGGGGCTCAATAGGGCTATGCTACGATAGTAGGTGAGACCCGTTACTGCGGCAGCCAGGCCAATGAATAGGATCAAACCAGGCTTTTCTAGGGTTAGGCGGTGACGGCGGGAGACGATTCCGGTCATCACCAAGAAGAATGTAATTGGCAGAGGGTATTGTGCGATAGTGAGCCACGAGATGGGGATGTCGCGGAGCGATGCCATTTTTACAATAGGGGTGATGGCCCCATAGGATATGGCGGCGACCAGGACCATCAGCATGGCGGTCACGCGTTGTCGCAACGAACTAAAAACCAAATAGGCCGGTTGTGATACCACGGCCAAGCATGAGGAACAAAAATACATTCAAACCAAAGTAGACCCAAACTTCATGGAATTTTCCATAATCGTTCTCCATCACGATTCTTAGGGAACGACCGGGCATGAGGCCACGCTCGACTCCAATGGTTAGGAGTGCGAGCACACCATATAAGACATGTAAGGAGTCTCGCGGCCTTAAATGAACAAGGTAAAGGCTCGCTCCAGATACTGCCAATAGCAATACGCCAATTTGCGCCGCCGCTTGCCATCTCCAAAATGCCGGATTTAGGGATTTTTGCTTTCGGGTACGCAACGCTGCAACACTGAGCCCGAGCGCCAGGAAAAACAATATAAATGCGAGAATCACATGAAGGTTGATAAAGACCCGATACAAGAGCGGCATGGTGTATCCTCCGGGTTTGTCGTGACATTCCCCTCTCCGAGTCTAAACGAGCCTGCATCGGGTGGCAATAGATTACGGGAAATCGGTGGCTCACGTACTGGCGGGCTTCATGCCAAGGAGCAAGTGATCTGTTAAAGCAAGAATCACCGGGGACGGTTCGCCGGCTGTCCTGCCGTTTTGGGGATAGGCCTTAGTCTCAGACCTTTGCAGCATATCCATTGATGAGCCCATAGATCCAAATTTCAAAAAAGGTATGCCGTAATGGCGGTTTCTGGGCTATTCTGGGATTATCTAGTGCGAGGAAGTCGCGTGAATGCAATGGAAGGAGATCTCAACATGGCCCAACTCACCCCATTTGAAACCGTCGATATTGACGGACATCCCATCACCCATGTGACGGTGAAAGATCATGCGCCGGCCCTGATCGTGATGCTGCGTGGATTATTTTGACCGTATTGCCGTAAAGAGCTCGGGGAGCTCGCAAAGGCACTGCCGATGTTCCGAGAAACGAAGATTGAGGTGGTGGTGATGGCACCTGACACGGTTGACGCATTAACGGAGTATCGGACCCATCACGGATTAGACTGTCGCCTGGTCTCTGACCACGACGGACGATTGCTACAAAAATTGGGACAGCCTGTGCATTGGTGGCAGTTCGGGAGATTACCGGCCACGTTGGCCGTGAGCCAGAGTGGTGAAGTGGTGTGGACTCATATCGGGCGGTCCGTCAGAGATATTCCTAAGTTCACCGAGGCGGCGACGTGGTTTACGGGACAAAGTTGACGGCTCTGATGCAGATCGTCCTAGTTTGGGATAAACTTAGGAAATAGAAACCCAATCGGGTCAGGGAGGCTTAATTGATGACGGGTTCAGGGATTCAATATATCATTCGGCTCAGTATGCAACGTGAACTGGTGCCCTTTCGGCAGTTGGTGGAACTAGTCGACGAAATTGGCGGGGATATCGTAGCACTAGACCTGGTCCGGGCAGAGGATCAGAGGACTATCCGGGACCTAACGGTGGTGATGCCGTCTCCGGAACACTTGAAGCAACTCGAAAAGGCTTTAGACGGCATGCCCGGAACGGCGATTGAGAATGTTTCGGACAGAACTTTCTTGATGCATCTCGGTGGGAAAATAGAGATACAGCCCCGCGTACAAATTAAGACCCGAGCCGATCTATCGCACGTTTACACCCCGGGGGTAGCGCGGGTCGTACAAGCGATTGCCGATGATCCGAGTAAGGCGTTTCAATTGACCATGAAACGCAACACCGTTGCGGTGGTGACCGATGGGACGGCAATCTTAGGATTAGGGCACTTAGGGCCTAAGGCGGCATTGCCGGTGATGGAAGGGAAGGCCGTGCTGTTCAAGTGGCTCGCCAACGTAGATGCGATTCCAATTTGTCTCGATACCACGGATGTCGATGAAATCGTGGACACGGTGGTGCGGATTGCGCCCGGCTTTGGCGGGATTAATTTAGAAGACATTGCGGCCCCGCGGTGTTTCGAGATTGAGGCGAGACTGCGGGAGCGCTTGGACATTCCGGTTTTTCATGACGACCAGCATGGCACTGCGGTGGTCATTTTAGCGGGACTATTAAACGCAGCCAAAGTCGTGAAGAAAGAATTAAAGGATCTCCGGGTGGTCGTGGCTGGCATTGGGGCAGCAGGGACGGCCACCACTGAATTACTACTGGAAGCGGGGGTCACCGACATTGTGGGATACGATCGGATGGGTCCATTGACGTCGACCCATTCCTATGAGGGATACCCGGCGTGGGAAGCCTATGCCAAAAAGACCAATCCCTTTCATCGTGAGGGATCACTGGGTGACATTTTACGTGGAGCCGATGCCTTTGTCGGCGTCTCCTCCGGTAACCTACTCACTGTGGAAGATGTTGAAGGCATGGCTAAAGACCCGATTCTCTTCGTAATGGCGAATCCCGAGCCAGAAATTCGACCCGAACTCGTCCAATCTAAAGTGCGGGTTTTAGCGACGGGGCGATCGGATTATCCCAACCAAATCAATAACGTGTTGTGCTTCCCAGGTCTGTTCCGCGGGGTGCTGGATAGTCGTGCGAGCCGCATTACGACCGGTATGAAAATCGCGGCGGCGGAAGCGCTGGCGCAAGTGGTGAAACCTGATGAACTGTCGGCCGAATACATCATTCCTAGTGTGTTCAATCGGGAAGTCTCACTCCGAATCGCCCAAGCGGTAACCCATGCAGCCGAGGAAGAAGGCGTGGCGCGCCGTGTTGCGACGACGTTGCGGTAGACTTCGCATCCATGGAGGACTAGAGCATGAGCATGCTCTAGTCCTCTCTGCGTTGGGGATTTGAGATGAACATGCCTTAGGCATTAGATCGGAAAGAAAAGCGAGGTACCATCGTGAAAAAGGGGCAATGGAGTTTTCAGGAGTGGCTTAAAGTCTTGTCTGCACCGGTACCATGGTCTCGCTCTGCGATTGGCCGGTTTCGAGTGGCCGGCCTGGTGGTCCTGGTGATGTTGCTCGCCAGTTATTGGTTCTTATGGATTGCAGTGAATGGCAAGATATCTTTGTGGTTGGCGGGACTCGGCGAGATTTTGGCGTTGCTGGTGATTTTGGGTACGTTTTACTGGGCGTTGGACAAGCGGCGTCGAGACGTTAGGGCGCATCAGAACCCCGAGTCGGATTAAAGCTGTTTAAAGGATAGATGGGTTAAATGGCTGCCGGTCCGCAGTACCACATATCCCAACGCAATGACCGTACCTGACCACAGCGCCGCGGCCAGTAGCTCTCTCCCCCAAATGCTTTTTGGGGTCGCAACGGGGACTTCGGGATCGATCGGAGCCGCCTCTCTGAGGGTTTTGCGATGGAATCGTCGACCTACTAAGACACCAATTCCGACACCGATGGCCAGTAAGATGATTCGTGTCATCCACACGCCATGGGATTGAGTGGCGCTAGCAATCGCATGGGGACTACCCATGATTAAAGTGTGTTTGAGCTTGGAGATTTCGCGCTGAGCAGACACCATGGTACTTAAGGCTCCGAGGACAAAGGCTCCCCCTAAGAGAGGTACCTGGAGCGCGATTATGACTAGCCACCAAGGCCAATGCCAGGGTGGCCATTTTGAAGACCTATTGGCTTTTAGGGTGGGAGACTCGTCATGCTTCTTGGTGGTGCGTAACGGCGCAACGCGTGGCATCCAGAACGCCTCCTTTGCCCCATTATACCCACGGGGTCAAGACCTAGACCTGAAAATCCGGTGAAAATCGAGTGTCCATGGAAATTGCAGGGACTGCGTAGTGGTCACGTAACCAGGGAGAAGGCCCCGACCAGACAGGCGGGGGCCTTCTCCCTGGACACCCGGACGCCCCGGTCACATCAGCAGGGTTGCTGTTTGGGGCCGAATTGTCAGCTGCCGGAAAGACGACGGGTTGGGCTCTGTTGTTGATACCGGTACAGGTGGTTGCAACCCGCGGCCCGTTAGCCATGGCCTAGCCTCTCCCGGAACCGGCAGCGGTTACAGAGATTGTGAGCCCCCCAAGACGAAGACATTACTGAGGCGGCGCTGGCGCTGACCATGGCTTGGAAAGAGCATTTCGGCAAAGGGCTGGGTGAACCCCACACATTCGTCGGCCCATCCCATGGCGCCGTAGTTCCGGATTCGGCCATATTACTCGGATCGGAATCTCAGATATTTCCACCAAACTGATGCCAAATAGTGACAAAACTTGCCAGTATATAGATAATATATAGAGGAATAGATGGGATTGATTTATATTTCCGCTTAAACATTCCTTAACTGGTAACTTAATCTTTGCCCATGGCGTTTGGATCATATAGTCATAGGGTGGTATTTCGAAGAAAGAAGGGTATCTAGATGATCGCATCAGGTCCACAAGCACCGCAGCGTACACGTCGCACCAAAGGCCGGTCAAAGCTATGGATATTAGTGATAGCCGCCGTGGCCGCGCTGCTAGTGGTCCTTTGGCGCATGAGCCCTCGGGTTATGCTGCGACCAAGTCAAGTCGGATTAGTCAAGGTTGGCCTAGGAGGGGTCGATGCCCAGGTGTCCCATGCGACGTTTACCTACGGTAACCATACGGTGCCGTTATTGTTTCGGGGCAACCGTTTGGAACCCCTATCCATGGTCCCCGCAGGCGCCAGGGGGACCGCCCACTTCGTCGTCACAGGCCTCCCCATTCTATCGTGGTTGCCCGGAGGGACCGATGTCATTACGGTGCCGGTTGTGGTCCCCGCAGATCCCAAGGTGGCGATCACTCATGTTAATCGTCTGGTAAGTTCCGACATGGTCGTAGCCTTTCGGTCCCCGGTCGCTAAGGTCACCTACACGGCCTTGGGG
This sequence comes from Sulfobacillus sp., assembly GCA_027343695.1. Lineage (GTDB taxonomy): Bacteria > Bacillota > Sulfobacillia > Sulfobacillales > Sulfobacillaceae > JAKADJ01. The sequence goes on from DAHWKJ010000028.1 coordinate 50,577, forward strand.
AAGACTAAAACTCTCAGTCTGAACGATCCCGCCAAAAGTGTAACCCTTCCGTTGGCGGTAGCCCATCCCGGGCAGACGGGAACCGTGTCCGTCAGTGCGAACGCGACACCATGGGAATCTCCGGGATCGGCGCAAACGGTGTCGTGGACGGCCGTGCCCTATGTGACCGTATCGGCATCTCCGTTAACGGAGATCTCACCGACGGGACAACTCACGGTGTCCTTTAGTCAATCGCTAAAGAGCGCCGATGTAAAGCAATGGCAGGTAGCACCAGCCACTGCGGGCACCTGGACGAGAATTAACGGGACTACGTACGCATTTACCCCCACAGGGACATTGGGATTCGGGCCGGGTGCGCTAGTGTCCGTGACCATCCCTGGGGGGGCCGGGGGCCCTGAAGCGAAAACCGGGTCATATTTAGCCCATGCGATTAAATTAACTTGGACGACGACTCCGGGGTCGGTATTACGGCTTCAAGAATTGTTGGCCGAAGCCGGGTACTTGCCTGTAAATTGGCTGCCATCGAGTCCGGCAACTCATGCCGATACCATGGCATATCAAGTGTCGACCATTGGTAACCCCCCTCCTGGAAACTTTCAATGGAAATATCCAAATCTACCTCAAGCTCTTAAAAATCTTTGGAGCCCGGGACAGATGACGATGATAACGAAAGGCGCGATCATGCAATTTGAGCGGGTCAATGGGCTTAGCGTTGATGGCATAGCCGGACCTGCGGTGTGGAAGGCCTTGCTTAAAGACCGTATTGCCGGCAAGGTGAGCCCCGATGGCTATACGTACATTTCGGTTACGGAAAGTCTCCCCGAGACCTTAGAGCTCTGGGTAAATGGCAAACTAGTGTTATCGACCCCGGCTAACACTGGGATCCCGGCTACCCCGACGTATCTGGGTACCTATCCGATTTATGAGCGGCTCACATTCCAAATTATGCGCGGGAAAAACCCCAATGGAGTACCTTATGCGGATCCAGTGCACTGGATTAACTACTTTAATGGGGGCGACGCGGTACATTCCTTTCCCCGAGCCAGTTATGGATTTCCCCAAAGTTTAGGTTGTGTAGAGTTGCCAATCGCGACCGGAGACACCGTGTATCACGCGGTGCATTATGGAACTTTGGTCACAGTGAACGCCCCCGGGATTGCGCCAGCTCCAGCTACTGCCTCGACCTCTACCGGTTCGACGAGTACGTCTACGGGCTGAACCGAGTTCAGCCCCCGACTATTGTAGTGGCCCATAGGACCATCACGGACCAGAATGGCTCTCCGGTAGAGGCATCTGGTCCGTGGCATTTAACATGAAGTCTGAAACTGGTGTGGACTAACTGGCAAGGGTCATTGTCATCGCGATCACTCCATCATTTTTACCACGATGCAAGGTTCGCTGGGAATGGCTTACCACAATTCCCATATTCGGTAGTATCGGTCAACCCGTCTCTCCAGTGTTATTTCAAGGTGAAATACTGTCTTAAGCCCCTCATTCATCCATTTCCGATCCAAATTCGGTTTGCCAACCTCATTGAGATTAGTGTTAAGATAGAAGGGCAAGGATGCCTACAAGTGTCTCCTGCGGCCGATGTAAAAGATTTCTTTCAACTGGGTTGCTCGCAATTTTGGCATCCAAATATCCCGTAATCTTGGAGGGACATTAACCTAGGACGAGGATCTTCTTCGCACGACGATCTTTGGCGGGAAGGCTCCCTCGAAAGATTTGTCTCGGTGTTAGGCCCGAAAAGCGTCGGAATCAAGGAGAAGCCCCATTAATTCCGCAAGACTCTGCAGAACCTGCAGGCGCGACTCGGTCCAATGGCCGGAATTCAAGTAGTCGGCGACCAGGATCCCCCACACCGGTCTACCGATGGGCATCGCGGCCAGAGATTCCGGAACCGGGAAAGACTGACCCCAACGCTCTCCAAGGATGGCAGGGAGTTGGGAGAAGTGTTGGACTACTTTCGGCTTGCCTTGATAATAGCATTGGCGCATCAGTGAGGGCATTTCCATGGGCACTTCGTGCCGGAGGTTTTGACCCCGGCTGGCGAACGGGACGAATCCCGTGGCATTCGCTACATAAAGAGTGAGGGAGTACGGGTGTAAGACCTTATAAAGGGTGGTCAAAATCAGGTTCAATTGTTCTTTGGGGGTGACGAGTCCCGTACCCAAGTGTTCCATGAGCGAGGCAAATTGAGATCGGAATGGATCGACATCGGCACCCAGTCCTTCCGGTAATACGACTTGGGTCCGAATCGCAGCCACATCACTGGCTAAACCGGGATCCGGCAAAGATCGCGCCTCCCAGGCGGTGGGACGCGAAAAGTAAAACCCCTGACCAATGTCGACACCTAAAGTCATACAAGTGACCATTTCATCATAGGTTTCAATTCCTTCTGCAATGAGGGAAAACCCCAAATATTTCGCGATGTGTTCCACCGAGGAGATTAATTTGCGCTTAATGGGAGATTGGTCACAACCATCGATAAGACCGCGGTCGATCTTGACATAATTGGGCCGCACTGTGACCAGTTTTTGTAGTCCGGAATAGCCTGACCCAAAGTCGTCTAAGGCAATCGAACCTCCGAGGTTCTGGTAATCATGGACGTAGGGTTCCATAACTTCCCCGCTCCAATTCCCACGTTCGGTAATTTCAACCACTACGTGGCGGTCTACCCGGGGAAAAAGGTGTTGTTGCACCGAAGGGTCCTTGAGCGAATCGGGATGCAAGTTGATGAAGATTGGTACTGTAAGATCCATGTCGTGCGCGACTTCCATCGCGCGGCCCACGATGAGGCGATCCAAATCGACCGCGAATCCTAGCCCCGTGGCGGTTTCAAAAAATTCTTCCACCGGAAGAAGTTGTCCGGTGAGGGTGGCAGGGCGGCTAAGGACTTCGTACCCGACGACCTGACCGCTCGATAGAGAAACCAACGATTGAAATGCCACTGAAAAATTCGGTTCGTGTTGAAACCACTCTGCTACTAACGCCTGACTTAGGGGTTGATTCGCGTCCATGCGCCGACTCCCACTCGTAAAGTTCCCAAGATCCATCTGGGGTAGAAATTCCCTGCATATTGTGGCAAACTCAGGGACTGTCTGTCCATTATTAGAGACCTATTAGGACGGCAGAGGCAAAAAATCAACGGACTAAGTTCAGCGAGGAAAGTACATGGTAGATTGTTGCCGAGGGCCATGCGTCACGGTATTGTGGTATTGTGAGGGTTCGGACCGATCGTGCCGGATGCGACACGTATTAGGCCAGCGGTCACAAAAGATCTGAACCGGAAGGGAAGTGTAGATATCAAGGCCGCATATAAGGGTCCCAAGTGGTGGGACGGTCACGAGCCATCCATTATCGATATCATGCCCAACGCGTTGCAGTTGCTAGGAGGCGACATCGCTTCGGTACGCGGGCTCCCCACTTGGGCTACCAGGAATACTGCGCAGCAAATCGTGGTCTGGCTAATCGACGGGTTTGGATACCACCAAATTCAAGAAGCCTTAAATCGTCAACTGATGCCTCATCTCGACCAAATTCTAAAAACCCGAAAGGGTCATCTCGAGTCGATGATGACGGTCTTTCCTTCGATGACACCGGTGGCATTAGCCAGTTTGATGACGGGATCCTTTCCCGAACAACACGGGATTGTGGGGCAAGTCGTTCAAGTGGATCATCAGTCCGTCGATGTGATCGCGGGACCCCTCCCGAACTCGCTGAGGCTCGAGAGTCCGGGTGTTGCGGAATTGGCACGGCATTCGGGGATTCCCTACCGGGTTGTGATTGAGAATCGACTGCGCCATGGGGCTTTAACCACTCTCTTACACCAAGATGCCGACCGGATTGATACCTTCGTGGTGGCTTCTGGCCTGCCGGTAATAGTCAACCAAGCCTTAGATCAAGAACAGACGGGAATAATTTACGTGTATTGGTCGGGACCCGACTCGATCAATCATGCACGAGGGGCCTACGGTCCCGAGTGGGTGGCCGAGGTGAAGTGGCTTGACCAGTGCCTTTATCAGTTGGTGTCGCAGACGCGTCCGGGAAGTTGGCTCTGGATTACGGCCGACCATGGGCACATCCCACTGGCGGGGGCTCTACCGTATGCCGAGCTGAGGGAACACTGGAAAGGCTTACCCGAGCTGCCTCCCATGGTGGGAACCGGGGTCTCCCTCGACGTGGATAACGTCGAGGCCTTTAAGACATTCTTGGCGGAATGGTCTTCCGTGCCGGTAGCAGTGGTGAGGGTCAGCGAGTTGTGGCGAGCAGGATTTTTCGGGCCGAGTATGGACTTCCGTTTTCAAAACCGCCTAGGGTCCCACGTCCTCATGCCACCATCGGGTTGGTACTGGCAGTTAAACCAGGAAAAGCTTTTGAAATGGAGTCATGGCGGACACCGTCCTGAAGAAATGACGATTCCGTGGATAGAAATAGATTTAGGGGGTTCTAAATGACAATCGAAACCTTATTTTTAGATATCGGTGGGGTTATATTGGACCCCGATAAGAGATTTTGGAGTCGTTTGGAGGCCGAACACGGTATACCGAGCGGAGCTGAGGAACTGTTCTATGGCGAAGAAGGACCTTGGCATGCCTGCAAGACGGGACAAATAACCTATGAGGATTATGTGCTCCAGATGGCCAATCGGCTGGGTATGGAGCATAGTGTCCTAGCGGCACTGCGCGCCGAATTAGAATGGGTGGTGATCGAACCCATGGTGGAATGGGTTCGCCGGGTAAAAGCGACCTATGGGCCATTGATCGTGGCGTTGAGCAATGCAGATACTACGTTGGAGGAACGCTTAGAAACTTTGCACCTTACCAACTTATTTGACGCGGTGATAAATTCGGCACGGGTCGGCTTGGCCAAGCCGGACCCGGAGATTTATCGGCTGGCTTTGACTTATACCCAATCGCCTCCTGGTGCCTGTCTCTTTGTGGATGACCGGGAACGTAATATGCCACCTGCGCAGGCTCTAGGTATCCACACCGTGGTATATCGGGGGTTTGAAAACTTTTCGCAAGCAGTGAATCCATATTTCGCGTAGGGTAGGGTGAATTCTGATGGCGCGCGTAAGAGATGATCACGATGCGGTGTTTATTGAATTGAGCTGGCCCGACAAAGTCCTGGCTCTATCGGGTTCACTGCGGATTCCTTACGCGCACATCGCCGGAATTCACACGGATCCTGTGCCTCGAACCTGGTATCGGGGGATGCGGATTGGTACCAACTTACCTGGCATTAAGGTGGCAGGGACTTTCGTTAACAGCGAAGGAATCATGTTCTACGATTTTAGAGATCCCAATCGCTGCCTGACGTTCATCCTAACTCACGAACGATACACCAAGGTTGTGGTGGAAGTGGACCCCGAACAGGATCCCAACGGACTGTGTCTCGCCATCCGGAAACGACTTTTAACAAAATTCTAACCCCAGGCCATGTCGTGTTTCGCCTGGGGTTAGAATTTTTTATAGCGGTTCTTACCCGTGGTGGAGCTGTGGCTTACGGGTTGAAGTAACCGGCACCATAGTACGTGTTGGCGTAAAACGTGCTGTTAAGGTTGGACACCATTACCGTTTGTCCGGGTGCTGGTGCTTCGACAAAGGCTTGGCTATAACCTAGTGCCGGATACGAGCCGATGTAAATGCCAACATGTGATGCACCGGGGCCGTTGGCACTAAAGAATACCAAATCCCCAGGTTGCAACTGCGACTTGGCAATTTTAATCGAAGCGGAGTATTGGGCGTAACTCGTCCGCGGAATACTAACTCCGTTTCTGCCCAACACATATTGGACGAGGCCGGAACAGTCAAATCCTGCGGGGGAAGTACCGCCCCAAACATACGGATCACCAAGATACGAGAGCGCAGTCCGGGCTACCGCTTGACCAAAGCTCACGGGAGCACTCGCAACCGGAGTCGACGCCGTCGCGCTACCGCCGACAGGAATCGAGAGCACTTCACCCACTTGGAGTACATTAGGGTTGCTCAGATGATTGGCCGCTGCGAGGGTCTGCCAGGACAATCCAAATTGGGAGGCAATTTGCCCCAATGTGTTGCCGGCTTGGACGGTATAGCTTGAGCTTGCACCAGACGTGGAAACAGGGCTACTCGAGGGGGCCGACGATGATGCCGTATTGGAGCCACCGATCACCCGTAGCACTTGTCCTACTTGTAGGGCGTTGGGGTTAGCGAGATGGTTAATCGCGACCAAGGCGCTCACCGTGGTGTGGAATTGAGCCGCAATGCCGCTTAAGGTATTGCCTGATTGCACCGTGTAGCTTCCGTAGTTTGTTGTGAACGTAGGGCTGGCCACAGAGCTTGCAGACTGATTGGAAGTGTTTCCGCCGAGGGTTATCACTTCGCCAACCTGGATCAGGTTGGGGTTCGCCAGATGATTCAGCGACACTAGTGCCGCGACCGTCGTCTGAAACTGAGCTGCAATACCGCCTAAAGTATTTCCCGGTTGGACCGTATAGGTCCCAGCACTCGATAAAAATTTCACGCTGGTTCCCGCTGACGCGGATTTTAGTACTGCCGGTCGCGGGTGAGCAGGTTGACTTACCGAGGCCGCAACGAAAAATCCTAATGCGGCGGTAGCCAACAGGGTTGAAGGTCGTATTGACATTAAGTGTAAAAGGCTCCCTTCCTTCCATTATTGCCTTCGAGGTTAGTTGTGAGGTTCGGGCTGGAGGCGCCCTACGCAAGTTTGCGATTCACCAAAAGCATTTACGCTTTTTATTCCCCCGTACGTTTTCGTTAAAAAACGATTCGGCTTTGAAGGAGTCAACGTTACACTACTCGACAATAATCGATACGTCATGGCTGAAATTGTCGCAAGAGGAATTATTTTCCGCGCTGGAACGTATTGAGAGCCTCCAATCTGCAAAATTCGCAGTAATTCACGTATGTGGATTTAATTGGATGGATCGATTAGCTGAAAGAATGGCAAATAGAACTTTACAGGAAGATCCGTAATCCCATATAATTCGTGAGGTGTGAATTGTTAACGTGATGTAAACAAATGGGGAGGCTAGGGGAGATGCAGGAAATTTCAGAAGAGGCGCGGCTCACGATGCGTGCCTTTTTGGATGTCATCGCATTGGCGGAGCCAATGATTGCTGAACTCTGGCGTTCGCATCAGCTGACTCTCGGGCATGTTCAGGCGCTGAGGTTTTTGAAACTGCAATCGGAACTTGCGGGGGATTTAGCGAAAAAAATGCATGTAGCGCCCGCGTCGCTGACTCGGGTACTTGAACGCTTGGAACAGAGAAAATTTATCACGCGAGCCATCGACCCGACCGATCGGCGGCGAATTGTAGTGACGATTACTCCGGAAGGGCTCGACGTCTTAGCCGGAATAAAACCATGGTTTGCGAGTCCAGTATTCGCGGCAATTCAAGCCTTGGATACGCAGTCCTCAACTACCGTGCGCCAAGGACTGAAAATCTTGGCGGACCAAGTCGATGGCATGGTGCGGGAAAATCAGCGGTGCTTATAGCTGGGAAAGGAAGTGGGGTTATTGGCGAAAGTAGATTTAGGTAGCCATTATAAATGGATAGCGCTATCAAACACGACCTTGGGCGTCCTAATGGCGTCCATTAATGGAACCATATTGATTATTTCCTTACCGGCTATTTTTCGGGGTATCCAGATCAATCCATTGGCAACCGGCCAGACAAGTCTCTTATTGTGGATTTTGATGGGGTTTAATGTGGCGACGACAATTCTCCTGGTCTCGTTTGGAAGAATTTCGGATAGTTACGGTCGCGTGAAGTTATACAATATGGGGTTCTTGGTGTTTACAATCGGATCTATCCTATTGTACTTTACCCCGAGTGTGGGCACCGCCGGGGAGTGGGAACTGATTATCTTCCGATTTGTGCAGGGGATTGGCGGAGCATTTCTGTTTGCCAATAGTGCCGCTATTTTGACCGATGCGTTTCCCGTTAATGAACGAGGTTTTGCGTTGGGGTTGAATCAAATTGCCGCTATTGCGGGAGGGGTTTTAGGTTTGATCGTGGGCGGTATCTTGTCCACCATTGACTGGCGTCTGATTTTTTTGGTCAACGTGCCCATTGGGCTATTTGGTACGGTTTGGGCCTACATTGCCCTTAAGGAGACTGCGGAGCGCCGGCCAAGCCGTCTGGACTGGTGGGGTAATCTCTCATTTGCGATCGGTCTATTGGGGGTGATGTTGGGGTTAACTTATAGTATTACGCCCTATGGCACACATCCGATGGGATGGACTAGTCCGTTTGTCATCACGAGCTTAGTGGTCGGCGTCTTCCTCTTGCTAGCCTTCCTTGTGATTGAGCGTTATGTGAAGGACCCCATGTTCAAGCTCGGATTGTTTAAAAATCGAGCTTTTGCGATTGGGAATATCAGCATGCTGTTGGCGGCCGTAGCGCGGGGTGGACTGTCCTTTATGCTAATCATCTGGCTGCAGGGAATCTGGCTGCCGCTCCATGGAGTCTCATTTGCCAATACACCCTTACGGGCGGGTATTGACACTATCCCGCAGATGATTGGCTTTCTGGTGGCGGGTCCCATTAGCGGACGGTTATCCGACAAGTGGGGAGCCCGCGGCTTTGCCACTGTCGGGATGATTGTCGCAGCAGGCGGATTTTTCCTATTGAATACGCTCCCGGCTGATTTCTCCTACTTTCCGTTTGCTATGTGGATATTTGTTGTGGGTGTCGGGCAGGGACTTTTTGCTTCGCCGAACACCTCGGCCATTATGAGTGCAGTACCCGCGCGGTATCGAGGGGCGGCGTCCGGTATGCGGGCAACCTTTATGAATGCGGGTACCATGTTGAGCATGGGCATTTTCTTTTCCATGATCATCGCGTCTTTGGCTTCTAACCTACCGGGAGCGATGGTGCATGGGCTTAGCCGATTTGCCTTGCCGCACAGCATGGTGTTGAGTTTGAGCCACCTACCGCCGATGGCCGTATTGTTCGCGTCGCTATTGGGATATAACCCGTTGGCGCATTTGATTCCCAGTACGATCCTAGCGCACTTACCGGCGTCACAAAGCCGATTAATGTTGTCACCAAGGTTTTTTCCCACGCTGATTGCTCACGCCTTTATGAAGTCGCTTCAGGTCGTCTTCTTGTTTTCCGCAGCCTTATCGTTGGTGGCCGCGATCTTGTCGGTATTTCGTGGACAACGGTATATTTATGACGACTCCCAAGAAGGGAATGAGGATCCTCTGAAGACAGTTGGCGGGGGTTCCACAGATCGTGCCGAGCAAACGTCCGTAGCCGGATTGCGAGACAGTCGCACCTAGGAAGGCCTATTCTGCCTTGCGTGGTATCTGAGAGCCCGGCCCCCCAATTCGGTGGGCCGGGTTTTTCGTGATAGCTCCGTCGGTTTGGAATCCAAGCCTCCCCGTGATAAGATCCCGTACAAGGAGTACGAGCATGCACTGTGAAGAATGCGGGCAACCGGTGTCGCCGATTCTCTGTCAAGCGTGCCGGTCGAGGCAGGCGAGTGGAATCTTTAGTGTTGCCAACCGGTGGTTGCCGGACAACCCCGTGCGCTATATTATGGCGATCGCGAGGTCCCGACTCTACGTCGGGCTCCTGTTATTGGCCATTACTCCAATCTTATTGTTGACTGTTCACATCAACATGGTGGTTGGCATGATGGTGTATTTTTCATTGTTTTGGTTTTTTGTTTTCCAGCCCTTACTGGCCGATCACATTCAGCTGAGTCCACTAGTCATGGACATAGGAGCCTACATATTTACCGGATTAGTCGGAACGTCGTTTGCGATGGGAGTCGAGTCCTTCTGGTATGGACATGGAGGACGAGGACTGCTTAATTCGCCCGCTTTGGTTGTGGCGGCTCCGGCCTATATCTTGTTTGTTGGAGTTACCGAAGAGGTGGCCAAGCAACTGGTGGTGATAATGGTGATGGGGTGGCAACGGACCAGAAAAAAAGTGTGGCCGGCCCTTAGCTATATGATGTTGGGGGTGTCATCCGGATTAGGTTTTTCGGCCGTAGAAAACATCTCTTATGTTCAGCGCGGGATTGCCTTTGAAGTGATGCGACATGCTTTTGGACTGGGAACCTTTACTGCCTTGACCCGGGCTTTATACACACCGTTCCTTCATGCCATTTGGGCAGGTACCGCGGCTTGGGGAATCGGGCAAGTGGCCGCCCATGGGTCGGAAAAATGGCGTGTGGGGAGCGGGCTCATGGCGTTGGTGGCCATCTTCCATGGCATATATGATTCGGCCATTAGTCGGTATCCGGGTGTGGCGATTTTGGACGTAGCGGTTTCCTATTTGGTATTCCTGGCTTTGCTTTTGAACGGAAGGCGTCGGCGCCGAGCGCGCACCGTATTGTAGGCTACGGTTAGAGATGCGACGTGTGTCTTAGAGATCTGATCCCTAGCGAGGCCCGTATTGCTTTAAAAGGGGGCAATACAGTCATGGCACAACGTAACATGCTCAAGAACCTCATGCGATCGCAGAGACGTCCTCGCCTGTTGGGAGTGGTCAACAATTGGGAGAGCGCGGTACGGCTAACGGAGTACTTAAAGCGCTACGACATCGATGTCAGCATTGATGCAGATGACTGGCAGTGGACATTGTGGGTCGATGCGGTAGACTTGGCTCGAGCCCGGCAATGCTGTATACGGGGTGGGCCATTGATGGAGGTTAAGACGGGCCGGGTGTTACGTCCCGAACTATGGTGAAAACCAGCTTGGTCAAACATGAGATATGGGAGACGATGAGGCGTGGGAGGTCACGTGTATCGGATAGTGATGATTGACGCGTCTCCCCTATTCCTGTCGTGGGTAGAGGGACTCTTTAAAGGGATTCAAGACTTGATCCTCATGGCGACCGCAGATACCTACGCGCAAGGATTTCACTTAGTGGGCGAGCTTAGACCTGACCTCGTTATGATTGACGGGGGACTTTCAGACCTGTTCGGTGTAAAGTGGATTCAGGACCTGAACAAGTTGCTGCCGTCGGCAGTTATTGTGGTCACGAGTAATGATCCCGAGCTCGAAGCCGTGATCTTGGCCCAAGGAACCCGATTTCTCCTCAAGACTTCGTTTTCCCTTAACCGACTGCGAGGGATACTGCATGACTCAAGAGGTGTTTGACAGGGGACGCAGAGCCGGAATAGGAATCGTAAACACCATGCGATTATGGCCTTTAAGCCGTGCAAAAGAGAGTGTGCCGCCGATTTGCTCCGCCCGGGTGGTCATGGTCAAGAGCCCGAGATGAGGCTTGGATGGATCCACATCCCAAACCCTCCCATTGTCTACCAGTTCTAACGTGATGAGGGACGGGGGTCTTACTGCCAAGAATATGTCTACCATTGTGGCGCAGGAATGCTGTACCAAATTACTTAGACTCTCTTCTAGTACCCGGTACAGCGCGAGCCGATAGTCCAACGGAATCGGGTTGCCCATCGGTGAGTCGCATTCTACCACTTCGCATCCAATATTGAGCCGGATGTCGAAAAGACCTGCAAACCTGTCCACGAGCTGTTTAATAGCAGGAACCAGCGCTATCCTTATGAGAGCGGGATGAAGAGCGTGACTAAGCTGGCGGATTTGTTGGTCGCGGACCGTGTCTAAGATGTCCATAGTCTTTTCGAGCAATGCTTGCACGTGTTTGGGATCGTCGTAGAGAAGTTCCTGGCACTGTTGTAATTGATGCCACGCAACCAATAGGTGGCTCTGGACATTTGCGTGAAGGTGCTCGGCAATCGCTTGGGCGGTCTGATCCTGAAGCCGGATGATGTCTTTTAGCATGGAGCTGAGGATGATGGCCTGCATTCCGGTGCGCTGCTCCAGTTCGGTTACCCGCTCCAGCGCCTGCGCTTCGCGCACGTAACGCCGAAGACTCTCTACGTCATGTATAGAAAAAGGGTCGGAGGCGAAGGCTGCAATGGCTCCTCGCACCACGTCGTCAACAATGACCGGGGTTAGGCAGACATAATTGAGAGGCCAGGACTTAAAAACGTTGTCGGCTAGGGATAGGGTAGCGTCATCATCCTGCATGTATTCTCGGAGGGAGGTTCGCACAATACGGCCCTCACAATAGACCTGATGCCAATAGGAGTTATGGTCAACCGACCACCGGTAAGGGTCCGGTTGACCGACAAGGGCCCTCACGGTGGCTCCCTCGGTGAATCGATAGAGGTCCGGACGCACGGAGCGGGCACACTCCGACACTATCCGCCGGGCTCGGTCATATTGCGTGTATTGCACAATCGGCCAACTCGTTTCATGGCGGACACTATCTACGAAATGATTAAATTCTCTATAAGCCTGGTTCATTAGGGTGTTTTCTCCTTGTAAAGCCCCCGTGTCAGGTACCTGGCGTCGAGTGGTTCACGATGCCGGGGGCATCAGTCACATGCCGGACGTTTCTGCACTGGCTTTGGAATATCCTGCCAGCAATGGCGTGCGGTAGCATGAATCGTGTGCCACGGTCCGTCCCAAAGTGCCGAAATACGAGCTGGGGCCTATCGAAAGTGACTGTAAATTGGCGAAAATAAGCGATGTATGGCGTACGATTTTGCCGCTAGAAGAAAGGTATCGCGGGCGCCGTTGGACCGACGAGTCTGGTTCGTGGGCTTCGCGTCATGGCTCCGGGAAGCTCGGTGTTGGGACGACAAACGCGGCTTCGAAAGTCAGGGGGAGGATGGCCATCAAGGAAGATCCTTGGTCTGACCAGAAGGTCGTGCCAGCCAACAACAACGCATATTCATCGATCGCGGCACGCTGAGATATCTTGCTGATTTCCCCATGGGGATCGCCTTGAATTTGGATCCAAAGGCGTTTGCTTCCGACCGCGATATGGATGCGGATCGATTCCGGTTGGACCGCTTGAGTTAAGGTTTCTAACTGACAGCGAACGATCGTCCATGCGGCGAGTCGGATGCTCCAGGGAATGTGGTTGTGCAGGGGGTGGTCCCACGCCTTGATCTCCTCATCAATCGACAATGCAATCCGGTCTCTGAATGCATTATCGTTTATAAGGGCACTGATCCCGGGGAGTAGCCCGATGCGTAATAGCGATGGATAAAGAGCCTGACTCAAACTGTAGACTTCATCAGCGGCCAGGTTGCTGAGAATATCCCGAACCTCTCTAATGGCAGTTTGTAGCGCCGAGGGAAGGTTGTGTTGATTGAGAATCTCGCTAAGCCGCCAGGTCCCGGCAGACAGACGACTCTGGATCACGGTATCGAGAATTTCAGCGTGTTCTGTTAGGCGCTCGGCCATATGGATGTGCCAGTTCCAGGAGGCTTGCTGTAGGGTATGGAGCATGGGTGCGGGATAAGAAGCCTGAAGTACTTCACGATATAGCCAAACGAGGTCTTCAAATTGGTCTAACCGGGTAAATAGGGTTTCAGGCCCCCCATAGGCGATTAGGGCGCCAGCAACTTCCTCTCGCGAATTTTTTAGAGGAAGGATGTGTACGGTGTGGAGGGTTTCATACTGGGCTAAGACCGCGACGAGTTCCGGGGCCAAAATGCCATGCAGGTAGTTGTCAATCGTGGTGCGGGTGACCAGCCCCTCGAGATACACCTGCCGTGTGTAGAAATTTGCCCAGGCCTGATGACCCCGATGAAATGGGTTTAGGGGAGCGATCAGGGCGTCGGTCATGATGCATAGACGGTTTAGAGTCGGAATCTGAAATGGAGAGGCCCCAACCACCACGGCTTCGTCGCGTTCTGCATCGTAGCGCGTGATCTGGACCCATCCCGCTTCCATAACATTTTGGATTGTAGCTGCTATTCGATCCCACGTCGCGTTGACATCCATTAGTTAAGTCCTTGTCCCTAAAAGATTTGTTAAGATACACTAGACGTACCTGTTGTGACTCCTACCCTAGAAGGGTTTGACCATCCCGCCAATCACTCGGATAGGGTGATTGGCCGTGTCACCCATGGGTGACCAGCTGATCAATGGTCTCTATCGTGGACAAGAGAGGAACCGTGCGTCTATCGACAGCCACGAGCCAGCGGATATGCTGCACAATCATTACCACCGAGTCCATGCTCGTAGATAATCTCCGTCTTAAGGCCTAGAGAGAGAGTTCCTGGAACTTTTAGTATCCATAAGGGCTCTGTAAATGAAGGAGGGAGCACCCATCGAAACCTATAGCCTTAAACGGGTCACTAATCTGGAATCGCTCTGGCCTGAAATACAGGATTTTCTTATAAAAGAAGAGGCTACCCATAACCTTCTGTTGGGATTATTAGTCCACTTTGTCTCCCACCCTGAATCCCAGTCCGAGATCGTTTATGCGGCCGTCATTCGAGACAAAAACCAAGAAATTGTCATGGTCGCCTTACAGACCGAGAATCACAACGTGATTTTGTCCCAGTCGATTGATGTGGAGCCCGTCGATCTTCTTGTCAAAGACCTGTCGGCAGTGTCAGATAGAGTGCCAGGAGTCCTGGGGCCTCAAGCCCTGAGTCTCCGGTTTGCATCCGGCTGGCATCAAAGGACGGGGCGACGCTTCGTCGTGGAACTGACTGAAAGAATCCATGAACTAACTGAGATCGCGATTGAATCTCAGTCCCTTGGAATCATCCGTCAGGTGCAGCCGGAAGACCGAGACTGGGTTATGGAATGGCTCCAAGAATTCGTCCGAGAAGCATTGCCACATCAGGCTACCGACGCCCTACAGATTGCCCGAAGGAGTGCGCGAAAAATCGACGGACTTGCCCGAGAAGGCGGATTTTTTGTGCTAGAGGTTGACGGGGACCCGTGCTCTTTAGTGGGGTACGGGAATCCGACCCTAAATGGAATCCGGGTAGCCCCAGTATATACCCCACCATCAGCGAGAGGCCATGGGTACGCGACGGAGTTGGTGCGCGCTGTAAGCCAAAATCTCCTCAATTGGGGATATCAACAGGTCTATCTCTTCACCGACCTGAAGAATCTGACGTCAAACCGGATCTATCGCATGGTGGGATATCGTCCAGTCGCTGACGTGGATAGTTACGCATTTCTCGGGGATGTGCTTACGCCATAGCGCAACGAAGTCAAAAGAACCGGAGCGGAACCCCGGTCTTAGCAGCCAAACCCGATTCACATTGTGAGACCTGTTAGCGGTCCGCATCATTTCTTACGCCATTTTGTTGGAAGCCAGCCGCTCAGTGTCTGGCGTATGGGGGCTTGAGTGGTATTCTAAAGAATTGCGATGACGAGCGGAAGGACACCAAGCCTTGGCGAAGATTCCCGCCATGCGATTC
Source organism: Sulfobacillus sp. (assembly GCA_027343695.1). Taxonomy (GTDB): domain Bacteria; phylum Bacillota; class Sulfobacillia; order Sulfobacillales; family Sulfobacillaceae; genus JAKADJ01. The sequence continues at coordinate 65,816 of DAHWKJ010000028.1, forward strand.
GGTAAGGATACGGCATCCGGTAGAGCATTTGATATGATAAGAGCAACTCCTAAGGGTCCCGATACGAGCGGAACTGGGAGACCACAGAAGACGCGTGACAACAGGAGACGAGGCGAATTTGGCGATGACGGAAAGGAATCGATGGTATATCTTGGCCGCTCTTTTAGGCGCAGCGGGACTGGTGGTTCATTTCACCTTGCCCATGGCGGCAGTAGGGACTTTACTGAACGATATCGTGTTTCTTGGCATGGTGGTGCTGGTCGTGATGGCTGGGATGGATGCTAAACGACGCGGTAATAAGGCATCCAGATTGGGCGCAGTTTTGGGCGTAATCTACGGAGGTCTCCTGGGGATTGGTGACGTCATCTATACACCGCACGGGCCTGCCGTGGTCAAGCTGTTTGAACGGAGTTACCCTAGCCTAACACATCGGGAGATTCTCAGTCGGGTAGTTCTTTTGAACACAATGAGTGCGCGATTAGGGGCACTATTTTCGAGTGTCACAGTCTGGCTTCTACTGGGACTCTTGTTTGCGTGGATTGGATCGTTACTTGTGAAGAATTCGGGATCCAGACAGTCCCAGCAATGAATTTAATGACGGGGGTGAGCCGATCTCGCGTATTGGGCTCATAAAGCCGCACCCGTGTACCATGCATAGGCCGTGTGGAGAGGAGTGTGACCAGATTGCTCAAATTGATGACTAGGTACCTGAAGCCTTATCGTACATTTGTGGTGTGGGTGCTGGTACTGACATTTTTACAGACGTTATCCAGTCTCTATTTGCCGAATTTGATGTCCGATATCGTGGATACCGGAATCATAAAAGGAAACATCGGATATATCGTAGATATTGGCGGATTTATGCTCGGGGTGACCGTGCTCGGCGGGATTGCCGCGGTCTTTGCGAACTTGTATGCGTCAAAGTCTTCGGCGGGATTCGGCCAGATCTTGAGGACTAAAGTGTTTTCCCATGTCACTAAATTTACCCTTCAAGAATTTGATCAGATTGGTACCTCTTCCCTTATCGTACGAACCAACAATGACATCATGCAAGTTCAACAATTAGTAAACATGATGCTGCGCATGATGGTGATGGCTCCCTTGACTGCAGTCGGAGGCATCATTATGGCCGTGTACACGGACGCGAGTCTATCCTGGATTATTGTTGTGGTCATGCCAGTGCTAGGGCTGGCCATCTATTTAGTATTGGGTAACGGCATTGCACTGTTTCGAGCCATGCAAAACAAAGTCGATAACCTCAATCGCGTGGTGCGTGAGAATTTAACCGGAGTGCGCGTGATCCGTTCATTTAATCGGACCGACGATGAAATCGCGCGCTTTGATGGAGCCAACCAAGATCTTACCGACGTTTCGGTACGGGTTTACAAAATGATGGCGGCTCTGATGCCGTTAATGATGGTGATCATCAATTTGTCCACCATCGCCATCGTGTGGTTTGGCAGTCTACGGGTCAATAGTGGCCAGCTCCAGATCGGGAGCTTAATGGCGTTTATTCAATATGTCATGCAAATCATGTTCGCGGTTATGATGGTGTCCATGATGGCGTTTATGATTCCCCGTGGCCAAGCTTCAGCCGCCCGCATTAACGAAGTCTTGGACATCTTACCCCAGGTCATCGATCCCGAGACACCTATGAATCCGGGGCGGGGAGGAGGACTGGTGGAGTTTGAACATGTCACGTTTAGCTATCCTGGGGCCGAGGAACCTGCCATCGCGGATGTCTCCTTCACCATGCGCCCCGGAGAGACCACGGCCATTATTGGCGGTACCGGGTCCGGGAAAACGGCTTTAATTAGTCTCATTCCACGCTTTTATGATATCGATAGTGGCAGCCTGCGGGTCGATGGTATCGACGTGCGGCAGATGACTCAGGACACCCTGCGTGCCAAGATTGGGTATGTGCCACAGCGTGCCACCCTTTTCACCGGAACTGTGAGCGACAATATCCGCTACGGAAATGAGGATGCCTCGGACGCGTTGGTACGGCATGCGGCCGATGTCGCCCAAGCGACCGAGTTTGTGTTGGAAATGCATCAAGGGTTCGATTCCATCATTTCCCAAGGCGGCGGTAATCTTTCTGGTGGCCAAAAACAACGACTATGCATTGCCCGGGCGATTGTAAGACAACCAGAAATTTATATTTTCGACGACAGCTTTTCGGCATTAGATTATCGGACCGACCGAGATCTTCGCCTGGCGTTAAAGCAAGAGGTTAAAGGCGCGACGGTGTTAATCGTCGCACAACGGGTGAGCACCGTCGTGGACGCCGACCAAATTATCGTGTTAGAAGAAGGCCGCGTCGTGGGGATGGGGACCCATTCGGCGTTGTTGGAGTCGTCCCAGGTCTATCAAGAGATTGTGGCATCCCAGCTCTCCGAGGAGGAAATTGCATGAGCCAAAGTGAACGGAGCTCGGGATATCGCGGAGGGCCTCCCATGGGCGGCGGCCGTGGCCCTGGTGGTTGGGGTGGCCCGGGAGGGTTTGGCATGCCGGTGCAAAAGGCGAAAAATGCCAAGGGCACCTTTTTCCGATTGGTCTCGTATTTCCGCCCTCAAACTCCGTGGCTGGTCGTAGTCGCGGTAGCGGCGATCGCGAGTACGGTATTCAGTATTATCAGCCCAAAACTCTTAGGCAACATTACCACCGACATTTTCGAAGGATACGTCCAAAAACTTCGGGGCCTACCCGGAGGCGGGGTCAACTTCCCAAAGATCTTGGATCTGCTCGCCGTGTTGGCGGCACTTTATGTGTTTAGTGCCATTTTCAGTTATGTTCAGCAATACGTAATGGCCGGGGTCGCTCAGCGTACGGTGTATGCGCTTCGACGCCAGGTGATGGGTAAGCTAGCGCGGCTGCCCATTAAATACTTTGATACCCACCCCCATGGTGATGTGCTGAGTCGTTTTGTTAATGATTTTGACAACATCAGTTCGACGCTGCAACAAAGTTTGACCCAAGCCATCACGGCCGTCATCACCTTTATTGGGGTTATCGTCATGATGCTGACCATAAGCCCGTTGATGACCCTGGTCATTGTGTTAACGCTGCCCCTGAGTTTCCTGGTCACCCGGGTGATCGCCAAAAGGTCGCAGACCTATTTTGGCGAACGCCAAAAACGCCTGGGCGAACTGAATGGTCACGTGGAAGAAATGTATACCGGACATCCTATCGTCAAGGCGTTTGGCCGTGAACGACAGTCGCTAGAGACATTTAACGAAATTAACCAACGGCTTTATGACTCCAGCTGGAAAGCCCAATTTGTCACCGGTATTATTATGCCGCTCATGAATGTCATCGGCAACTTGGGGTATGTGCTAGTAAGCGTCATTGGCGGGATTTTGGTGGCACGTGGTAGTCTTCCCATCGGGGATATTCAGGCATTTATTCAATACGCGCGCCAATTTACTCAACCCATAACTCAACTTGCCAGTATCTCTAACGTGATTCAATCGACACTGGCCTCAGCCGAACGGGTTTTTGAGATATTGGATGAGCCCGAAGAAAGTAACGACGAAGATCTCACGGACGGATTAGCCCGAGTATCGGGTGACGTCGGATTTAACGGGGTAAGTTTTCAGTACACGGAGGGAGAGCCCTTAATTTCTGATATGAATATAGAGATTAAATCCGGAGCAACAGTTGCAATTGTGGGGCCTACCGGAGCCGGAAAAACAACCTTAGTGAATCTATTAATGCGGTTTTATGATGTTAATAGAGGGCAGATTACGGTGGATGGCATCGACATTCGGCGCATTCCACGAAGTAGACTTCGACACGCTTTTGGTATGGTGCTGCAAGACACGTGGCTCTTTCATGGCACGATTCGGGACAACATCGCCTATGGCAGGCGTGACGTTAGCCTGGACGAGGTCATCGAAGCCGCCAAAGCAGCCCGGGCGGACCATTTTATCCGGACCTTACCGGATGGCTACGATACGATTCTCAACGAGGAAGCCTCGAATATTTCCCAAGGGCAGCGCCAGCTATTAACGATAGCCCGGGCGATTTTGGCAGATCCGGCCATCATGATTTTGGATGAAGCCACCAGTAGTGTGGACACCCGGACCGAGGTACTCATCCGAGAGGCAATGCATCATCTGATGCAGGGGCGCACGAGCTTTGTGATTGCCCACCGTCTTTCCACGATTCGGGATGCGGACCTAATCTTAGTAATGAATCACGGTCAAGTCATTGAACAGGGTACTCATCAGGAGCTTTTAGCCGCGAACGGCTTCTATGCAAGGCTCTACATGAGCCAATTCGAAAGGCAAAATGCGGGCGAGCCAGTGGTGGCTACGTAGATTGAGATGCGGCGATACCGCCCATACTGGACCCAATCGGGTTAGCGGCAATCGCGCCGGACGTCCGTTTCGGCCTTCGGCGTACCAAGGTAGACCCGAACCCAACAGGGAACAGGTGACGGAGGCCGCCTTGGCACTTCGCCTGTTTCAATGCGACCGAACATCCCGCGAACGCCAAACCCCATAAGGCCGCTAAGAGCGCGACGTCTACCACGCTTAGCAGCCATCATTGGAGAGCTAGCACCAGCACCGGGTGGGGAAGTAATTCCGTCCGCCAGAAGTGTCTAACGCCGTGCTCGGGACGAAGAATCAATCTAGGGCGATTGTCGAGCGGGTAATCAGGTCTAGGGTACTGCGTATCGGGACATTCATTTTGGTCGATAGCCAAGTCGAGGGCGAGAATGCGGAGTGTGCGGGCCAATTCGTGAAGATTCGGCATGGATTTTCGCGGCGTGCAGGAAAATCCGGATCGCTTCGGGAATAGCATAATTAGCGATGCATAGCTATTCACGACAGGAGGGATTGGATTGGCAACAACGTTAACTGAGGCGAACGCCATTTCGCGGGATGCTTTAGCCCGGTTTCAGGCTCAGTTTCGGGAAAAACCTGAACATCGGGTGGTAATGAACGCGATCTTGAAGAATGGGATTGGTGCGGTAGCGCTTGACCATGAAGCGGCTAATCGTATGACGCATACCTTTTCCCACGAGATTGAAACCGGGCCCATCACCAATCAAAAACAGAGTGGGCGTTGCTGGCTTTTTGCCGGTCTTAACGTACTGCGGGTGGACATTGCACGGAAGATTGATCTTAAGGAGTTCCAGTTATCCCAGAGCTACATGATGTTTTGGGATAAACTCGAAAAGGCCAATTATTTCTTAGAAAGTATCCTAGATACGGTTCAGGAGCCGGCCAACGGCCGGCTGGTGTCTTGGCTACTGTCCGGACCATTGCAAGATGGAGGCCAGTGGGATATGTTTGTCAACCTGGTTAACAAGTACGGCGTGGTGCCCCAAAGTGTGATGCCGGAATCATTCCACTCGAGTCAATCGATGATGATGAACCGAATTTTGACCGGGAAGCTCCGAGAGGATGCGTCACGGCTGCGACAGGCGCACACCTCTGGTCGTCCCTTGTCGGCATTGCATGCGGACAAGGATGTGATGATGGCGGATTTTTACCAAATGCTCTGCCACTTTCTCGGCGAACCACCGGAACACTTCGATTTCGAGTATCGTGACGAGAAAAAGGTCTACCATGCCGAGCGGGATTTGACTCCGAAAAGCTTTTATTCGCGCTTTATAGACCGCAATCTGGAAGATTACGTGAGCGTCATTAATGCGCCGACGGAAGACAAACCCTTTAATCATCCCTATACCGTGCAGTACCTGGGTAACGTGGTTGGCGGCCGAGATGTTCTTTACTTGAACGTGGACATCAAGACTCTGCGCGATCTGGCAGTAGCCCAACTGAAGGACAACGAGCCGGTGTGGTTTGGTTGTGACGTTGGAAAGATGATGGATCGAGAGCGGGGCAGTTTAGATCCGGAACAATATAACTTTGCCGCCGCGTTAGATGTCGAGCTGGACATGAGCAAAACGGATCGACTGGACTATGGCGATAGCCTGATGACCCACGCTATGGTGTTTATGGGCGTGAATCTCGTCGACGGGGAACCCAATCGATGGAAGGTTGAGAACAGTTGGGGTACTGAAACCGGAAACAAAGGCTACTATGTAATGAGCCAGCGCTGGTTCGACGAGTATATGTATCAGGTAGTGGTACACAAAAAATACTTGTCCGCAGATCTAGTGCAAGCACTGTCTGAGACCCCCAAGCAGTTAGCCCCATGGGATCCGATGGGATCCTTGGCGTAATGTCTGGGAAGAGAGCCGCCGTTAAGGCGGCTCTCTTCGATCTCCCACGACTTCCTCCTTATAGCCATTAGCTTACAACATGAAGACCTCCGCCAGTTTTAGGTGGAGGTCTTCTCATCCTATCGTCCCTCTTCTCGCATTACAAAACCCTCACCCCTGGTCATCCCATGGAATGACTGTGTCCCTCCTGTACCCTGGAGAATGGCTGTTTTCAACCAACATTCCGTGGCCGGATGGGTGACCGATGGGAATCACCCATCGTGGGCGATAGTCCTTAGGCCGTGCTCGACGTAACGTGAGGCTGCAACGCCGAATGCAAGGAGGGAATGACACATGGTCATCAGTCGTAGTAGCACTCGTCGTCCAAGTCTTACAAAACGTGCCCTAAATACTGCGAAATGGACGGGCCTTGGAATTGTGGTCGCAGGCCTACTAGTGAGTGACCTAGGTAATCTGGGGGTTCCGCATTTTCCCAAAGCCTACGTGATTCGCTCGGGTTCCATGACCGGTACATTTGATACCGGATCTGTGGTGTGGGACCTTCCGGTATCCGCCCACCCCGTGTTCTATAAAGGAGAAATTGTCACTTTTTATAATCCCACCCAACCTGGAGAACTATTGACCCACCGCATCGTGGCCATCCAAACGCGGGGCACGCAACAGATTTCGCTCCAGACCAAAGGAGACGCCAACACGACGCGCGATCCGTTCCAAACACCGGTGAAGAATGTTGTTGGAGTGTACCAAGGGGAAGTCCCTTATCTGGGATATGTTATCTCTTTTATTCAAACCCGTTGGGCGTGGTTGTTAGAGATGTTAGGCGCCTTGGCGGCGATTTTGGTCTTCGTTCGGTGGATTTCTACCGAACTTAAACAGGAGTCCCAATCATGATGGGGAAACCAGTTGCCGTGACCCTAACCGGAACTCTGTTAGTAATGGGAACATTGGCGACAGGGTCAACCTATGCCGGATTTACCGCGACAGCCGTATTGAACTCAAATGTGAAGGCAATTGCCATGTCTTCGTCCGTACCCATCCAATTGAATGAGCTGACGGTCCAGATGAACCTTCCCATCGCCGTGAATCCGGGACCGGGGACCCAGAAAGGGCCCCCGAGCAATAATCCTCCGTCGCAGCCCGGCGGGCAGGGAGGACCGAGCGCTGGGAACGGACCGTCGGGGACAGGCGGGCCTAATCCTCCGGCCGGGTCTGGGACTCAGAACGGCGGGATCGGACCGGGGCCACACGGGCCCTCGGGACCCCCAAGCAATGAATCCGCTGGAAAGCACGGAAACCCGAAGGCATCCGGACAGTCTAGTGGAGCGCAAAACCCATTATCGACCAAAGGGAATCCACCAGCACCTCAGCCGGTACCGGTGTCGTTGCAAGGGAAGTCGATTGGCCACGTCGCCAATCTCACCGGTCAGTCCTTAGACGTGTCCATATCTATGGCGGGTCTTCCGGGGTACCAGTTGACCGTGTCCCAGATCAGGCTAGCACCGGGCGCAGTGGTGCCGTTGATTCTTCAGGGTCCGGACATAACCCAGCCAGGCCGCTACCAAGTGGTTATCACGGTATCACTGGGAGGCTTCATGGAATCACGGAGCACGGTGGTTGACATTCAAGCGCCGGCTACGCCGACACCTCCAGTCCCCCCCAAACCGTAACGTTTGAAGAAGCGTTTCTTGTTCTCCTGCTCTGCCCGAGCACTTGTTTTACCCAATTCGCAATTATCTAAGGAGGTTCAATCAAGTGAAATCAAAGACGTTGAAATTGGCTACGGCCGCAGTAGGTATCGGGGCGATGTTGGCAGTGATGGGAGCGTCAAGCTTCGCGCAATTTACGGCGCAGACGAGTGACCCGTCTTCTAATAGCTTTGTTGCAGGGCATTTAGCGATTACGGCTATAGGGTCGACGTATCATGAGTCCACAGAGTCCTATAATGGCCAAGGGGGAGGCAAGGCTGGCTATGACATGACGAACAATATGGCTCCCGGAGATACCTGGACCAAGACACTAACGATTACCAACACCGGCTCGTTACCGGAACTATATCAGGTGACTGTAAACACGTCTGGAGAGTTGTTCCAAAAAAATCCGTTTATGCTCAACGGCGTCACAAGTAAAGGGAATGAAGCCACCGTGGCCATTTCGGGTATGAATGGGACCAAGTCGGTCTCGCTCATTACCGGCGCTGAGGACCAAAACCCGCAGACTAGCGGTGGATGGATTCTCATTGATCCCAACAACACGGAGACTTTGACGGTGTCGGTCGCGTTGCCATATGCGGCGAACAACGCTTATCAAAATGCCGCAGGAGGCTTTACAATTGCGGTGAATGCGCAACAGGCGGACAATAACGCGAAGTCGTCGAAGAGTATTCAATTAACCGAGACTTCTCACAGTGCCTAACTATAGCAAGGTTCGTTACAGAACTACCTGAAATAACGATTCACGGGCAGAGTAGGAGAAGGGGAAACTCTTCTCCTACTTCTATATTCGAGGAGCTATTGCCTGTGGCTCTACGCTTTCGAGACTTCGAGTAAAATCTTCCCGGTGCTGGCCCGACTCTCGATCCACCGATGGGCATGTGCCGCGTCTTCAAGCGGATATTTCCGTCCGATATACATGGTGAGTTGGCCTCTTTTCACCAATTCCAATACAGTTTGGGCGGCCGATTGAAGCACCTCTGGTCGCTTGGCCCGCGCGGTGCCAAGGCTAAAGCCGAGTATGGCACGGCAACTCCCGTGTAAATCCCCGATCCGAATTGTGGCGTCTTCACCACTAGCACTGCCAAAGTGAACCAGTCGGCCGAAAGGAGCCAATATATCCATGCTGCGCTCGGAGATTGGGCCGCCGATAGAATCTAAAATGAGGTCGACTCCCTGGCCGTTGGTCCGATTCTGGATTTCCTTCACGAAGTCTTCTTTCGTGTAGTTAATCACGTAATCGGCCCCGGCGGCTTCGGCAATGGCCTTTTTGTCATCGCGACCCACGGTCCCAAAGATTTGCTGTGCACCTAGGATGCGCGCTAATTGGATTGCCGTGGTTCCAACCCCCCCGGCCGCCGCATGGATGAGGATATTCTCACCAGCCTCAATCCTCCCTACATCGTGGAGAAGCTTATATGCGGTAAATCCCACCGTGGGTAAAGCAGCGGCCGTTTCCCAATCGATGTCGCTCGGCAGCGAGAATACCAGATCCGGTGATGCGACCACATACTCGGCATATGACCCCCCTTGTGGAAAGGCCACCACGGGCGTGCCAACCTCAAGATGTTGGACTCTAGCACCCGTCTTCACCACGATGCCGGCGACGTCCAGTCCGGGTACGAACGGCGGTTGACCCACACCGTGATACCTTCCCAGACGGGCTTTAATATCTGCGAAATTGACGCTGGTGTTGACGACTTGAATCAGGACCTCGTTGGGGCTAGGCTCGGGACGTGGGCGCTCTTCGAGACGTAATACATCGGCACTGCCGAATTCCGTTACCGTTATCACTTTCATCGGGCAACCCTCCTGACGTATTGTCCCCCCCATTATCGAGTTTCTCTGGGGTGGTCACAAGGGGATGTCCGGTTCCTGGCCATGGTTTTAGCGGATCAAGGTGGCTATTGGCACTCCTTTACAGGGTATCCGGCGGATGAGCACGCTCAGAGCCCACTGGTAGAGGCAGGGGAAATCTTTGGGTTAGCGGGAGATTTGGCAACCTATATTCAGGGAAAGACGCGGGGACTCTTATTCATAAAGGCGGGCCACGAGATACGTCTTTATTCTCGCGGCCTGACCTCAGACGTTTAACTGAGCGTTGATTATTGGATGGTTACTCACCCGAACTATAGGCATGATACTGTTCGATGACACCGATGAGTTCACGGCGGTTACTCGTATCTGTCTTGCGGTAGATGTTACGAAGATGAGTCTTTAACGTATTAATTGAAATATATAACTGGCCGAGAATATCTTGGTTGTTTGAACCGGACAGTAACAGATCGACAATCTTTCGTTCTTGTTGGGTTAGTTTTGCCTCGAGGTAGAACGCTTCGACCCGGATAGCTGGACCTCCACCCTTTTTCGAGGCGCTCCCGGCCACTGTGGAACGGGTGGAAGCAAGGGGCAAAATGAGCACGATCGCCATGATTACCGAGGCAATGACCGAGCCGCCTTGAACAATGTGAGGCAGCAGCAGGGCCACGACCCAGGCCCCACTCATGGCCATGATTACCGTGGCTAACCCGACCGCTAGAACCGCCGCTCCGTGTCGGAGAAAGTCGAACATGATCGACAGCCACCAGAGACACAGGATCCCACCACCCAAGGCTAGCAGCATCATCTGTTCTGGGCCCGCGACCATGGAGGATTCCTGAAGGTGAATTAAGAGCGTGGCCACTAGGATGGAACATCCCGTGTACACCAACCAACGGGGCTTTTTATGGAATAGCAAGGGCATCGTGGCGGTTGCGGCGATTAATGCGGTTAACCATAAGAATCCCGTGAGCATGGGGTGTGGAACCGGGTGTGATGTTCTGAATCCTGTTAGCGTAGTCGATGACGCTCCAATTCCATAGCAGAAGAAAAGCTCGAACGCCAGTGCCAATATTTTTTTCGGGACCTTGATCGTGGTGATCGTCCTCTTTGCGGCTATCGTATCTGGGATCCTCAGATATATGAGGTTCGCAATGCCTAGCCCCACAGCGACCGCCCATACGGTCCCTATCCAGTGCGCGGCTAGCGTGAGCGCACTAGCAACGGCAAATCCCCCTATCCAGGCGATAAGAAACATCCGGCGTCTCGCTCCGTGAAGAGACGTCACCCGTCTTAACCATTCATATAATACGGGATAACTGGCGATGCTGAGACCCAGAATCCCTGCCCAAACGGGCAGCGTCAAGACGGCAAGTAAGCCCAGCCCGAGGCCTACGGGTGCTGCTAGACGAGGGCTGAGCCAAATCGGGGACGGGGAAGGTTTATCGGTTTTTAGTAGCCAAGCGACCAGCACGAAGCCTATGCCAAGTGCCAGCATCGCCATCGTATAGGTCGTCATCGTCGACAAGTTGGTGGGATTAAGGACCCGTAACCCTACAAATTCCAGCCAACCGGCCACACTGATCGAAAATCCGAGCATCCATCGGGTGGTGTCAATTTTTGTGTGAAATCGGTGCAACATCAATATATTCCCCCATTTCATGATAAATGCTGACGTTTTTGGGACATCTTGGTAGAATTAAACTGCATTGGGTTTGGGGTGAGCAGAGGGGTAACCCCTCATTCGGATCGGGAGTTATGCCCAACACAGGGGGTGACGGATAAAGATGATGGGTCGCCCATTGAGAGTTATCTTGGTTGAGGATGAACCACTGTTCCGGAACCTGTTGGCCTCCACACTGCGCCACAGGTCCGAATTGGAACTCTTGGGAGTGTTTTCAGACGGACGCGAGCCGATCGCCCGATGCCTCGAATTAGTGCCCGATGTGGCCATTTTAGATATCGACTTAGGTCACGAGGAAACGGGTTTCCAGGTTGGCTTGCGGTTGAGACAGCATCTGCCCGACCTCGGGGTTGTGCTGTTATCCAACTACGACGAGCCAGGTATTCTCTCCGCTATTCCGGTTGGTCAAACGCATGGATGGTCTTATTTGCTCAAAAAATCCGTGGCGAGCATTGACACTGTAGTCCGGGCGATTGAGGGCTCGGCGGCAGGATTGATGGTGCTGGATCCCCACCTAATCCGTGCCCTTAGACCTCGGGACAACGGCCGCTTAAGCCATCTCACTCCACGGCAAAAGGAGGTCCTGGCGCTGATGGCCGCCGGCTACTCGAACCATGCGATAGCAGAAAAGCTGGTGATTACAGAGAAATCTGTCGAAAACCAAATTTCCTTGGTCTATCAAAACCTTGGAGTGCAAACAGGGGATGGCGGCGTCCATCCACGAGTTACGGCAACACTTCTCTATATCAACGAAAGTCATCGCCCATAGGGTCTTGCCATGGAATACATAGAGATAAACGGACCTCGCCGGGATGTGTGTTCGATACGCGTAGACGACCATTGAGGCCTTGGGAGACCATCTGTCTTGTAGAGTTTGGGATTGCCAGGTCCGTACCTTTGAACAGGATGTGGATCCAGTCCTGCCGATGGATCTCGACATAGAAGGAACCGGTGATATTGGGGGAGACCTTGATGACGTCTACCCACAAATCACACAGGACCATCCGTATCCAAATCGGGATGGGGTTATCTAATGGAAGGTCTTGGGCCCGTAATCTTGGCCCAATTGCCAACGCGATGCCGGGTTGGGGAATTTCACGGAACGCCGAAGCAAGGCCCAGTTCTAGACCTCGGGGCGACAGTCTCTGGCTTAGAGGTTGGAGCCACGATGTCTGGATTTTGTCGAGCTCGGCCGCCAAGCCTTGATACTCGGGAACCGTAGAGTTCGCTAGCTTGAGCCAGATCAATAAGAGCTGGGTCTGAATTGGTCCCCGAAGTTGCACACCCAATTGTTGCCGAGCGAGCGCGTTTTGGCGTAAGGCATCGCGAAACCGTTTATTGGTCAGCCGTCGACCCATTACGGATTCATCGAGTTGGTATTCCAATTCTGAGATCCGTTCCCATTGCCGCAACCACAGGTTTATGAGTACGATTGTTTCCGAAGCCAAAACTTCAGGGGTGGCGAGGGCTATGACCCCATGTACGCGATGTTTGGTTATGGTCTGCCAGATCGTGATGTATTGTTGAGGGCTTCCAGATTTATAAAGCGACCCGTCATTTTGGCTGACCGTTACAGGATAGCGGTCGAACTCACCGCCTTCATGTTCGTTCGATGGGCCTTTTCGATCCAGCAACCTGGCTAATGCCCATTCTCCAGGATCGACAGTGCTGGCAATTAGGTCAAAGCCACCGAGACCATCGGTGCAAACAAAAACCCCTGAAACCAATGGGAAGACCGTGGCGATCGCGGAAAAAAACTCTTCATGGATCATAGGGGTTCAACTCCTCAGCTCCAGAACTGCTACGCTTTGTATTATCGGGAGTAGCTAAGTCCTTTACCATCGCCCTATATGGGTGAACTAGGGAAGGCTAGGAGTCTTGCTCTGTGGCGACATTCATCGCTTCTTGAGAACTAATTGCTGGCGTAGTAGTAAAGACGTTCGTCAAAGTCCTGAATTTGGTTTAGGACCGCGCCAATGATTTGAGAGCCGGTTTGCTTAAGTTGCTGCAAGGCTTTTTGGTCCGCACGTCGGGAGTTGAACCGAGATTTAATGACATATAGAACTCCGTCGACAGACCGGCCCAAAATCGGGGCGTCAGAAAGTCCCAATACCGGGGGCGCATCGATGAGAACCATGTCGTACTGTGCTTTTAAATGGGCGAGGAGGTGAACACAGGCATTGGAGCTCAATAAATCGGCTGGATTTGGCGGCAGAGGACCGGATGTGAGAACGTCCAGGTGGACAACGGGGCTGGCTTGGGTACAGACATCTGGTGCGAGATCCTTCGCCAGCGTCGTCGTAAAACCCTTGGTGTTTGTGAGACCAAAGAGTTTATGTTGTGCCGGTCGCCGCAAGTCGGCGTCAACAATGACGGTCCGGATTCCGGCCTGAGCCATGACTACTCCGAGGTTGGCCGCGGTTAGAGACTTACCGGCCTCGGGCACGGCTGACGTCACCAGGATTGTCCTTAAGTTGTGGAGTACCTGAATATATTCGATATTGGTTCGAAGGCTACGATATGCCTCGCTCCATGCGGTACTGCTCTCAGATTGAGTGACTAACTTCGGATCGACATTCATGACATAGCCTACTTTCTACACTATAGTGGCGGCAACAGATTAGGCTTTCTGAGCGACACGGGATCCAGGCACCCATGGAATCTCCGCGAGGATAGGGAGGTCGGTGTATTTGGAGGCATCCTCCGCACTACCGATTGAATCATTTATGAACTCCAAGCCTATGACGACACTAAGCGCTGCCAAAAGTCCCAATAGGCCCGTGCCAATCTCTAGAGTCCAAGCTTTTAGGGAGATCGGAGTTGGATTAAATTTGGCCGGCTCGACTTCTCGCAGTGTGGATGATCCCGTCACATGGTGAGCCGTAGCGATTAGGGTGGCGGATATAGCTTGGCAGAGACTCAATGCCGAGGTCGCACTCGGACCATGCGCCACCACCAGGATCAAATTGGTGTTGGGCTCGGAGCTCACCTGAACATTGCGCGCCAATTGGGTCATCGACAACGGTTCTGGTAGAAGTCTCCCGGCGGACCTCAACCAAGCCGGACTGGTTGCCAGAGTCGCGTACGTGGCGACGAGTTGTTGACCAGAGACTAGGCCATTCATCAGGTTTTGCCCAGTGCTGTGACGGGGGATCACCATGATGAGACTTCTACTTTGGTATGTGGTCGGCAACGCCCAACGACTGAGTGCCCATCCCGAACCCGCCCCAAAAACGCCGGCCAGAAGTATGACCCAAGCTGCTTTCTTTAGGGGCGTCACAATCCTTGTCCATGCCATCCCGCGTCGCCTCCTTTGGCTCTTGTGGTAAGTCTATCGGCCGGCTCCCTATAGAGGCAATCACCCCCTTTGGGTGATTGCCTAGGGTCACCCGTTCATGATGCAATCGTATGGAGGGGTGCGGGTGAGAGTCATTTCGTCGGAGAACGGAAAAGTCGAGTCACGGCCTCTAAATTCGTCATAAAGGCAGGCATCTAACTTGAATGAGACCTCAGCCTTAATTGTTATGACCGCGACGATCGATCCGGGGCGGTTAGACAACTTAGCGATTACAGACCCGATGCTTCGTTGGCAGCAATATCAAGAAGCGGTGCGGTTTTGGTTGAGCCATCAAAGCGTGGGTTCGGTGGTGTTCTTCGAAAACAGCGGACATCCGGTCGACTTCACGCCGTTAGAAGACACGGCGAGTCGCCTTGGGAAAGCATTAGAGATAGTGTCCTATCCGGGGAATGTAGGCACTAGTGAGAAGGGCCGGGGATATGGAGAAGGCGAAATTTTAAATCGTGCGGTCCGGGATAGTCGTTTGATACGGCGCCACAAAAGTTTTTTTAAGGTTACGGGGCGGTTTAAGATCGCAAATTTTAGTTCACTGGAGTCTAGTTCGAGGGACTATCCCGTCGTGGTCAACGAACGATCGCTTCGTAAACGACGCTGGGTGGATACCAGGTTTTTCAAGATGACTCCGGAATTCTACCAAATGCACCTCGCGTCGGTACATCAGGAGGCTCAAACGATTGATTATGTATTAGGCGAAGGATACGCCAGAGCCTTACATCACCTCAATCTACCCGCGTTTCGGTTTCCAATTCGCGTTCAAGGCATCGCGGGAAACGGTAGCGTATATCAAGACTCTCCGCTGAAGTTTGCGGTGAAGACGTTGTTTGCAATGGCCGGTGGATATCGGGTGTAAAGGTCTCTATGGTTATTTTTTAAGGAGACGGAGCATGAGCGGGTAGTATCTATGTCCTGTAGGATTGCGTTCTGGATTATAATATTCGTCTACGAGCAAAGGTAACGCCGCGGGACATGACACCCTAAGGGTTTCGCCTTGCCCAACGGCTTGTTGGGCAGGTTCTTCCGAGGCGTAACACTTCAGCATAATCGCTTTCACCCACTGTTCCTCGGAACTCAAACGTTGGGGGAGGGGCTGGGAAAACCGATGGGATTTTTGGGGGAACGTGATTTCCGGTGTCCCTATTCCGTATTCGGGATTATATTCCGCCCACTCATAGACCGGAATGCCGCGAAGGTTTGCTTCGTGCTGAACCACTAAACTGGTAATGTCATGGTCAATGTGACCTCCTTCGAATCCCTGCGTATAAATCAGATCGGGGTTGAGCCATTGCAGGAGGTGTTGGATTTCTTGGGTGAGGGGCTCTAAAAATCGGTGGAGTCCACGATCCGGAAAGCCGAGACAGTGAATATGATCGCTAGCTATCCCCGCCATCCCGAGCGCCGTCTCTGCCTCACGACGGCGGCGACTGACGATACGTGTTAACACCCGATGAGGCGCAATCCATGACCATCCACGGCCATTGGTCGTGAAGACCACGTTCACGCTAGCTCCCTTTTTCATCTGGCGGAATATGGTCGCGCCGAGTCCGATGGTTTCGTCGTCGGGATGAGCCGCAATCACCAAAATATGTTGGCGAGCGGATGGATCGCGATGCGGTTGTCCGATCTGTCTTCCGAGCATGTGACTTGGATAACGCGAATACCCTCGAATCCAATCGGACGTTAAGATGACGTAATCCTTCCAATACATCGTCTAGACCCTCCAATAGACCATAGTGGCTTCAGTATGGTTACGATAGCGACTCCGAAATGTGAGCCAGAGATGACTGCTGGTCAGAACTCAATCTACGGGGTTTACGGTGGCTGCCTTGGTATTGGGGCACCAGGCCAAGCACTACAAGGTCGGTCCAACGTTCGACGTCGGCTTCTGAGGAGAGTGCGGTGTAGAGACTCTCGCGAATCGCCGCCACCAGAAATGCCGCCATGAGGGACAACAATACGGCTAAAATTTCAGATTTAAAATACTGTGGGGCAAAAGGACTGGGCGCTGGGATGGCCGGTGCCGCCACGGTAATAATGGGGAACCCCATGAGAGCGTCCAGTTTAACTGTTAAGGAATGCGCCAACGCATTCGCGAGTGTCGCGGCCTTGGCAGCGTTATGCGAGGTGGCGGTAATCTCAAAAAGATCGGTGTTTGGCACCTGAGCGGTCACTACATTTTGTTGGATGCTCGCTAGTGACATCGGAGTGGGCAATAGGGTTTGAGTCAATTCCAACACCGGCTGGCTCTGAGCTAAGGTTGCAAAGGTCTCGGTAAATTGAGTACCTTCTGCCAGGCTACTGAGATGGCGCCCTGGAATTACCATAACCAAAGCGGAGCTCTGATAGTTTTTTCGGACGAGGTAGTGATTCGTCGCCGCTGTGCCCACGGCACTCATGGCTATTAAACCCAGACTTAACCAGAAATGACGCTGGATTCGAATCCAAATTGACACGACTTGACCTCCCTTGAGACCGCATGGTTGCTGTCTTTAGGGTAGACGGAAACGAGAGAGCCTCGCTATCGCCTGTGTAGGGTGATTTAGTACTGGGATGCCGGTCCTTGCGCCGGGACCTTAGGTTTTAGTGGAGCATGCCCAGGGAAGGACTCGTGAGGAACAGGGTGAACCAAATAATCACCCGTGCAAGGGGATGGGCAGATATCGTCTCTTGGAAAACAATCGAGACAGGTTAGCCAGAGAGATTCAATCAGGAGGACGAAACCCATGCGTCATACCGTGCTCGGGTGCCCCGTGGACGATGCCAGTGTCGAGGAGATGCTGAAGTGTGTTGAACGCTCCTTAGGTAGTAGTCAACAACAATGGTATACCTCGATCAATATTGCCAACTGGTATGCGTACACGCATCACTCTAGGGTGGCGGGAATGATTGATCAGGCGTCCCTAATTAGTGCCGATGGCTGGCCGATATGCTTGGCGAGTCGCATTTTCTATGGGATTAAGATCCCCCGGATTCCTGCGATGACATTTTTTAATGCGGTGTGCCGGGCTTTCGTATCCTTACCGCTCCGTGTGTATGTGTTAGGGGGGCGACCCGGGGTGGCCGAACTGGCCGGAATTCGTTTGCAAGAGAACTACCCAGGACTTCAGGTTGTAGGCTGTCACCATGGATACCTGATGAATTCCCTAGAGCAAGAACACGTGCTTTCCGAAATCCAAGGAGCCGCACCCGACCTCTTGATCTTGGGGATGGGCACCCCTTACGAACAGTCATGGTTGACTCAGTATTTTTCCCGATGTGCCACACCCTTTGCTCTTGGTATTGGAGGTGGGTTGGACATCATTGCCGGGTTCAACCAACGGGCGCCGCTGTGGATCCAGCGCTGTGGGCTGGAATGGTTTTATCGAATGATTCAGGAACCTCGTCGACTCGGTCCACGGTATCTCACCACTTCGCTGGCTTTTGTGATTGCTTGCGCCCAGGTAATCATTAGGTTGGCGGCGCATCACAAAAAGACTCGCGATCGAGAAGAACAGCCGGTGTCTACGAAAAAGGGGGCATAAGAAAGATGCGCGCATTGGTGACCGGCGGCGCCGGATTCATTGGCTCACACGTGGTGCGAGAACTACTGCATAGGGGCCATGAAGTAGTTGTGTTGGACAATCTGAGCACGGGATTTGTAGAAAACTTAGAGGATATCCAGGGGCCCGTGCAATTTATTCAGGGAGATGTGCAAAATCCAGATGTGGTAAGGTCTGCCATGGCCGGTTGTGCAGTGGTGTTTCATCTTGCTGCGTCAGTCGGCAATCAGCGGAGCATCGTGGATCCTATCCACGACGCCTCGGTGAACCTTATCGGAAGCCTCCACGTGCTTAACGCGGCACGTCAAAGTAACGTGGAAAAAGTTGTGATCGCCTCGTCGGCTGGAATATTCGGCGAACCCGTCCGGTTGCCCGTCGACGAAGAGCATCCAAAAGACCCCGGTTCCCCCTATGGTGTCACGAAACTGGCAGCCGAGCACATGGCGATGGTTTATCACCGGCTTTTTGGCTTAGGCACGGTGGCACTCCGGTACTTCAATGTCTATGGCCCTTTACAGCGGTATGACGCCTATGGCAATGTCATACCCATTTTTGCTCAACACGTGATGCAACGACGCCCTGTTACGATTTATGGAGACGGTAATCAAACGCGAGATTTCGTCAATGTTGCCGATGTGGCTCGCGCCACGGTTGCGGCGGGGCTCGTGACAAAAGCGAGCGGTGTCTACAACATTGGCAGCGGATCTGCAGTGACACTTAACGAGTTGGTACAAACCATGAGAGACGTGACTGGCATAGACATCGCGGTGCGTTATGCAGACCCACGTCCTGGTGACGTGAGGCATAGTCTCACGTCGTTGGCGCGAGCCTCCCGAGATTTTCACTATCAACCATCGTGTGGTTTGGAAGAAGGCCTGCACGGTTACTTCGATTGGTTCGCCGGGTGGGTCAACTGATGCGCATCTTAGTGCTAGGGGCGACCGGAATGCTAGGGCATCAAGTAGTGGCCGAAGCGGTGCAAAGAGGGCATCAAGTGTGGGGTTGCTCTCGCCACGGCACGTCTGAGACCCGTGGCGAGGTTGTCCTTGGGGGGTTGGACGCGGAAGACCCGATGGGCTTGGTTCCGTGGTTAGACGAGATATCGCCTCACGTGGTGGTTAATGCGGTCGGGCTCATAAAGCAACGCCCCGAGGCACTGGATTACGACACGCTCATTAGAGTCAATGCATGGTTTCCTCGTGCCCTGGAATTTTTCACCGAGTCCCGTGGTATCCGACTCATCCACGTGAGTACTGACTGTGTCTTCGATGGGTCGCGCGGAGCCTATCGTGAGGACGACCTCCCCAATGCAGTCGATGGCTATGGACGTTCGAAAGCGTTGGGTGAAGTGAAGGGAGAACTCTCTCTTACGCTTAGGACATCGATTATCGGTCCCGAAAGAGAGCGGCGACTTGGGTTGTTCGAGTGGCTTAAAAGTTCGCGTGGGGGTACGGTCAGTGGCTATCAGGAAGCCTGGTATTCGGGGGTGACAACGTTCTACTTGTCCCGGTTAATGATCGATATTATGGAGAAATTCCCGGCGTTACGCGGAATTTATCAAGTCGCTTCTAGTCCTATATCGAAGCACGAGTTGTTAACCCGTATCCGTGACCGATTCGACTGGCCTATCGAGATTCTGGGAGATCGGAGCATTCACATCAATCGGATTTTAGATGGGAGTCGATTCTCGCGCGCTACCGGAATTCGGATTCCCGATTGGTCGACTCTGATCGAGGATTTATATGTATGTACCGCCGTTGTCGGCAAAAATCAGTGAAGGAGGACTAGCCATGGAAAACCTGACTAACGCAAGAGTGTTGGTGACAGGAGGTACCGGTTCTTTGGGACACGCTGTGGTCCGCCGCTTAATGTCTGGCGAAATAGGGCGGCCCAGTCAGATTACGGTCTTTTCTCGAGATGAAGCAAAACAACACTATATGCGATTGGAATTCGCTCACAGAAGAAAGGCGACGGATGACATTGTCTTCGACGAACATCGCGACCACCCTCGGTTACGATTTGTGATAGGGGACGTGCGGAACTATGAGGCACTTGTTAAAGTGATCCCGGGTCATGATGTGGTGATCCATGCCGCCGCCATGAAACAGGTGCCCACCTGCGAATACTTCCCCGCGGAGGCCGTAGCGACTAATGTACTCGGGACAGAGAATCTGGCCCGCGCGGTCCAACAGCATGGGCAGGCGGTACAGGTTGTGGTAGGGATCTCTACCGATAAGGCGTGTAAGCCAGTCAACGTTTTAGGGATGACTAAGGCTATTATGGAACGCGTGCTCGTAGAAGCCAATCTCGGAGGCACTGCTACGCGGTTTGTTAGTGTGAGATATGGCAATGTGGTGGCATCACGTGGGTCCGTAGTACCGTTGTTGCAATCCCAAATTACTCAAGGGGGACCCGTCACCATTACGACCAAAGAAATGACCAGGTTTCTCTTGAGTCTTGACCAGGCCGTTGATGTTGTGTTCCAAGCCATCCGAGGAGCTCAACCTGGTGAACTTTACGTACCGCAAGTACCATCAGCCCGTATCGTAGACATCGCGACGGCCATGATTGATGGCCGGTCGATTCCCGTCATTTTTACTGGAATCAGACCCGGAGAAAAAGTGCATGAAATTCTGGTATCCGATGAAGAACGCTTTCGCACCGTGGAACGTGACGGCTACTACGTGATCCGACCCATGTTGCCGGAACTTGAACCCGATCATTCCGATTCCAGTATTGTGCTGTCCGAGGCTTATTCGTCCCAGAGCGTCTCGTTGTCGGTGGCAGAACTGTCGCGGTTGCTCAGAGACTTTGCTCCCAACGATTCCCGGATGGACATTTTGGCATGAAAATCCTTACAGTTTTAGGGACCCGACCCGAAATTATCCGGTTGTCCGGAATCATTCCGATGCTAGATCAGATATCTGAGCACGCTGTCGTATACACCGGACAAAACTTTGATGCGTCACTCAGTACGCAATTCTTCCACGAGTTTGGACTGCGTTCGCCCGACGAGCAGTGGGAGGTCACGGGCCGGAATATTTCCCAGCAAATGCCCGTAATCTGGGACCATATGAGTCGGACTCTGGATCGTGTGAAACCGGACCGGGTACTGGTCTTGGGCGATACCAACAGTGGGTTAACCGCCCTAGTGGCTGCACGCGCTGGTATTCCTGTATATCACATGGAGGCCGGGAATCGTTGTTACGACGATAGGGTCCCGGAGGAAATAAATCGCCGGGTGATCGACCATGTCAGCCATATCCTCATGCCATACACTTATCGCAGCATGGAAAATCTTGTACGTGAAGGCATTGACCGGCATCGCATCGTGGTGACGGGTAACCCCATTTGTGAGGTGCTAGAAAAGAATGCGGGGGGCATCCGCTCGAGTCAGATCTTGGAAAGACTGAAACTGGTGCCTCGGGAATACTTTCTGGTCACCGTGCATCGCAGCGAAAATGTTGACAGTCCAGTGCGCTTGAAGGGTATTTACGACGCTCTATTTCAGATTCTCGCGATATTTGGCATGCCCATGGTAATTAGCCTGCATCCCCGCACTCGTGATCGATTACAACGGGAGGGGTGGTCCCTTAATCATCCAGCGATGACAGTCATGGAGCCATTAGGTTTTCATGATTTCGCAAGGCTTGAACACGATGCGGGTCTCGTATTGACCGACAGTGGCACCGTGCAGGAAGAGTGCGCGATCTTCCGCGTTCCGAGTGTTACATTGCGAAATGTGACCGAGCGGCCCGAGACCATTGAATGCGGCAGCAACGTGCTGGCGGGCACGGAATGCCACAGCATCGTAGCGGCCGCGACACTCGCTCTGACACAGGCCAACTATGGCTGGACACCACCGGCGGAGTATCTAAGACCACATGTTTCGGAGATTGTTAGCCGGGTTCTTTTGGGAGAGTCCTTATGGCGTCACTAACTTTGCCTAGGAGATCTTCCCGACAGCTGCGCCACCGCCACCCTAAGCGGTCGGATCTTAAGCGGATCATGGTGACGGCCGCGGTGTGCGCATGCTTAACGGTGGGGGTGGGCGTTATCGTTTATGCAAGCACGGATTCCCGGCGCTTGGTTCCATTAGCACTCGGTGGTCTCATGGGGATCGCGTTAATGAGTCTATTATTCCTGCGATTTAAATCGCGTTTTACCGTGGCCTGGTTTTTAGGATTCATGGCGCTAATTATTCTCTTCAACCGTCAATTTGCGCATATTGCGCTACCACGCCCCCCGCTTTATGTGACCGAAACCACCATGGCTGTCGTGACACTGCTGCTGGCCAGCCAGGGCAATCTATCGATTCCACGGTCGATGCGAAAATGGCTGGTCTGGTTAGCAGTGGTTATGGCGGTCGGGATAGCGTTCAACGGCGTTAGATTTGGATGGTTTCCAGTCCTACGAGACAGTGCGGAACTATATTACGTATGGATGGTCCCGCTATCCTACTCGGTTCTTCGCCTGCTAGGCCCCTATATACAGCGTGTTCATGTGGAGTGGGGGTTGGCCATTGCGGCATGGATAGTTCCCCTAGTGTACTTTGTAACTCGTAGTTCGCAACTCCCGGCCGACTCGGAGACCATTTGCGGAATGCTGATAGTGGCGGTGTTGGTATGGGATTGGCGGAACATACCGGGATTGTGGATATGGCCGTCGGTGGCCTTGCAATTCATCATGGTGCTGCATTGGGGCGCGCGTGGGCCCTGGGTGGGATTGGGATTTGGGATCATGGTGCTGTTGTGGTTGATTCGAGATACCGACTCTAATCTGAAATCTCGTGTTCTGACACGATGTGGAATGGTCTTGGGGTTGGCGCTATGGGGTGGGCTCGTCTTGTGGACCATCGACCCAGCCCTTTTGACTCACATTGCGCATGACATAAGTAGTCTCACCACGACCCATGGTTCTTATAGCCAAGTGGCAAACAATCGCTGGCGATTGATTATTTGGACCGAGGCGTTGCGCCAATTTATGACGAATCCCTTGGCAATCCGGGTGGGACAAGCTTGGGTCCCGGTTCAACTGATTGCTTTGGGATACGGAGGATGGAATGAGTCAATTGGGTTCGGGTTAAACACCGTGGCGGTATCCAATTCGTACATTCAAATGCTCCAGTGGTATGGAATCTGGGCATTTATTGGGATGACCGGCGTCGTCGTAGGAGGGATCCGATGTATCCTCGGCAAGCGCACGACTGCCCAAATCTTGGTGCTGACATTTTTAGCCATGTGGTGCGTGGTCACGGGGGTTGAAGTCGTCCTAGAGGGACCTTATATGTCGGCAGTGATATGGTGTTTGATTGGTTTTTGCTATTACTATCCGGACTGGCAACGGATTCGGTCGGGTAGGGAGGTGTCCAACGGTGAGGGATGATCCCATTTACGTGATCTTGATGGGCCCATTGCCTCCGCCCATTGCCGGTCCCGAGTTGGTCACCGAAACACTGTTGGATGAGGGCCCCATGGCCGACATCCATTATATCTTTGTGGATCTATCTGCCACGAGTAATACGTCTCGAGGCAGGTGGAGTGTTTATGGGGTAGTCCGGGCGCTGAAGCAAGCAGGGCGTTTTGCGTGGGTCGCATGGCGGTGGCGAACGCAGGCAAAAATAGTGCACCTGCCTCTATCGCAATCTAATCCTGGCGTACTCCGTGATTTAGTGTTGTTCCGCGTGGCTAAGATTTTTGGTTATAAGGTTGTGGTCCAATTTCACGGGGGCGACTTTAACCGGTTTTGGGTACGGTGCCGCTATCGGAGTCTCGTGTCTACCACTCTGTCTCGGGCTGACAAGCTCCTCGTCTTCGACCATCGGATTAAGACCCAGTTCCCGTTTATGGGACCAAGCCGAATTGCCGTGTTGCCTAATCCGGTACCATCGGCATGGGGTCGGGCCTTCGCCACGCTTTTGGAGCGACCAAGGGAGGCAAAGACGCTACGCATTCTGTTCGTCAGTCACATCTCCGTGGCCAAAGGATTCCTCGACTTAGTCGAGGCTCTCACAGGATTACCCAAAGCTCAAGCCTGGGAATTGCACATCGCAGGGGACCGTATCGACGTCGAGCATAATGTGGTGTGGACCGGCGCCAACATGGATGATGGCTGGGCGCGTGCGATGCAGATCCTGACAGAACGAGGCTTCATGGATCGGGTCACCTATCATGGCATCGTCACCGGCGAGGACAAGCAACGGTTATTTCAATCGGGTCACGTATTGGCATTACCATCCTATTCGGAAGGCTTACCGCTTGTGATACTGGAAGCGATGTATGCCGGGCTCGCCGTGATCGCGACCAATGTTGGGGCTATTCCTAGTCTTCTGCCCCGGGCGGTGTTGATAAGACCTGGTGACGTTGGGGCTCTGAAAACCATATTGGCCACGCTGGATCCGGTTCGATGCGGTGTATGGGGCACTGAAAACCGATTGCGCGTGGAGCGTGGCTATCTTCCCCGGCAAGTTGTAGAAAACCTGCGAGAGCTCTATGAAGAGATGGGATTGCAGCGACCTCCTATCAAATTGGCCGACCGCATACCCCATCGGGTGGCCTCTAAGTGGCGAAGTCCTCCATGAAGCAGTGCCTATCCCGCACACGTAACGATAAGGAGCAATCTCTATGACAAATTCCGTCACTTTTTCTTTTTGCATCAGTAGTCGGGGCCGTACGACACAAATTCAACGTCTGTTGCAATCCATTATCAATATCGGACCTATTATGCGCGACAACTACGAAGTCGTGTGTGTAGATCAGAACCCTTTCAGTACGCTGAAGCCTGTAGTAACCCATTATGCGCGATTCGTGCCGAGCTTGGTCTACGTCGCGCGACCGCAAGATAGAGGACTGTCATGCGGACGCAATGTCGGGCTGCAATATACACGGGGCACGTGGGTTGTTTTCATCGACGACGATGCCGAGATTACCGACACTTATGCCCGAAGCCTCATGGTATTTCAAGGCTACTCGGGACGGCCTCTGCTGTTGCTTGGCCGCACCGTTGATGAGGGTGGACATAGCACCGCCAAAAATTGGCCCACACATCCGGGTCTGGTGACTCCTCGTTCGGTTTGGCAATATAGTGGATTTCCCATGGTACATCGGGCTGCGCTGACTATGATTGGAGACTTCGACGAGCGGCTCGGCATTGGCACTTATTTTGGCGGCGACGAGGATTCCGACTATTTATTAAGAGCCGTCGAGCACGGCGTGTCGGTGCTGTATACCCCGAGTGTAGAGTTTTTACATCGGCCTGAAATCCCGACAGGTGACAAAGTTATTGGAATGGCTCGAGGCCGTGGAGCCCTACTGCGTAAATACCGGGGCACCGCATTTGAGACCGCTTTACGTCAGGCCCTTTTTAGCTACCGCACAAATCTTCGTATCAAAAGGGCGATTCAGCACCTCGCGGGGGTGCGGGAAAAGGCTACACAAAAAACCCTCATTCTTCGTGGAATTACCGAAGGGTATATGGAGTGGGGGAAGAGATATGGGTAGATTGCCGAAACCCCGGGTGTTCCAAGTGGTGGGGTCCCTCGGTATCGGAGGAGCGGAGCAAATTGCGATAGCGGTGGCTATCGGCGTCTCCCAGCATGGTTGGGACTCCGTGGTCGTGTCGGCGACCGGCAATAGGGATTTAGACCGTTGTAAAATGG
Source organism: Sulfobacillus sp. (assembly GCA_027343695.1). Taxonomy (GTDB): domain Bacteria; phylum Bacillota; class Sulfobacillia; order Sulfobacillales; family Sulfobacillaceae; genus JAKADJ01. The sequence goes on from DAHWKJ010000028.1 coordinate 91,777, forward strand.
ACTTACAGGCGGCGGGCGTTCACATTGAAACGCTTTCACGGTCCTGGATTTCCAAGATGGTGAAAGCGATGAGTCTGGCTCGTCAGTACCAGCCTACTTTAGTGCACGTGCACACCGAGCTACCAGAACTCATAGGCATGTTGATGAAGTCGGTCACTCCACGAACCCATCTAGTGCGGACCATCCATAACCAAGCCCGATGGCCGGATCATGCGACCATGAGAGCCCTGACTCACATATATTACCGCCTATGGTCTAGTCAGCAATATGCGTGTTCTCCCGCGGCTGCCATGCACGGCGAACCGGTTATTCTCAACGGGGTTCCGTGGACCACGGAAATTCCGGATAAGAACCCTTTTCTGGTCTCTTTTGTGGGCAGAATGGAGGCGCAAAAAAATCCTGCGGGCGTGATTGAGATTGTGCGTTTGGCGAGAATGCAAGACAACAGGATTAAATTACGTATGGTAGGTGGCGGCAGCCTTTTGGCCGATTTAAAAAGAAAGTATAACGACGAATGGATTGAGTGGTTGGGACCTCGCTCTGACGCGCCTTGGCACATCGGGCAATCTGTTGTAGCAGTCTTCGCATCCGGTTACGAAGGCTTGCCATTGGTCGCCGTCGAGGCACTGACGCGGCTAACGTCCGTCCTGGCTCCAGACATATCGGGATTTCAAGGAATGGACTGGGTGACTCTATATCAACCCGGGAATTGGGGAGAGGCTTCCCAAAAGCTGTTAAAGATGATGGTTGCCTCGCGTGCCGAAGCACTGACAATAGCACGGTCCTTGCATCAGGAACAATATGCCCAAGGGAGGATGGTCGAGAACTACCTAGCAGAGTATCGCAAAATTCTATACCCAGGGCAGGTGGCGAGCCAGGAACACGCGCTTTGCAATGCCGGCACGAATTCGGATTCGGCTCTTTAGGGATACGCCGCCCCACGGCTGACAACCCTCAGGGGGAGACGCGTTGGGCCAAACCATAGCCAACTCTCGCTGTAGCCAATAACGTCGATACACCAGTGCATCTCGTTGCCGGGCGGTGAGCTTAGAGCCGTACCGATGGGCGAATTGGGTGAGGAGCTCAATGTGTTCGATCAGCCCGGGGACTGAAGATTTATGTTGCTTGGTCAGGGTCTGGCCTTGATTGATTCCGTGCTGGCGGTAGTTGTATAACACCTGGGGAACGACCATCAGAGATTCGTGCAATGCACCATAGAGGGCAATCCACGAATCTTGGCTAGGGAGCGTTTGCGGAATGGGAAACAATTCTGCGATGACAGCCCGATTTAATAAGACAGTGCCGGCCCATACATTAGTCCGTTGCAGAATATCTTCAAACCGGGTGGACATCTTTCCGCGGAAAATAGAGCGGTGCAGTGACGGGTCGATGATTTGGGAGCCGTCCGCACTGACTGTACGTAAATCGGTGTGCGCGATGGTCTTTCCGTGGGACCCACGTAATGCCGCGAGTTGGATTCGTAGTTTTTGAGGGTCCCAAAAATCATCGGAATCCGTCAGGAACACGTAATCTCCTGTGATAAGTTCGATCCCGGTATTTAATGCGCGAATTCGGCTGGCTTCGGGAATAAATGTGTAGGTCAAGTGAATTTCAGGCCACCGGGCGGCCCAAATGGCGACGAGTGTTCTCGTATTATCCGTTGACCCGTTGTCAATAATCCAGGTCTCCAGTTCGATCTTTTCGTCAAAGGACTCTTGGTGGGCGATGCTGGCTAGCAGGTCCGGCAGAAACTGGGCACGATTGAATGTAGGAATAAGGATGGATATTTTAATCATAGCCTCTCCTCCATCATTAGGATTCTTATTTATCCATTAGCATATAAGGCGTAGGACGCGATAAAAATCACCACGTGCGGTGATTTTTGGAATGGAACCAGCCGCGGCGCCATTCACCCCCAAGGTCATCCTGCCTAGTGTCGGAACTATGCGATACCATCGATTAGGTAAGGCATCACGACGAGGAGGTTCTCTGGGATGGCCAGGATTTACATAGTGGGAGCACCAGGTAGTGGGAAATCGTTTATCGCGAAACGTCTTGCCGCGCAGTTAGACATCCCTTGGTACGATTTGGACAGCGACGCGCTGTATCAGCTCGCTCCGGACGATCGGGATATCCTATACGACCGGGTTCGGATAGAAGATGCCTGGATCTGTGAAGCGGTGGCATTGGGACTACACCGGAAATGGGTGCACGAGGCGGACTTGGTTATTGTGCTGGTCACTCCCAGGATTTATCGAATTCTGAGGATTTTCCTACGCGCCTTATTGAAAGGTCTCGGTATCCGATTTCCGGGGCAGGAAGGCGCGGAAACCTGGGCAGCCTTGCGGTACCGTCTTCGGGAGACATGGTATTATCAAGAGCGCTACGGGCAACCATTTATCCATGAATGTGGCATGTACCGCGATCGGATATTTTCTTTTTCCAATAACATCCACGCGCAAAAATGGATTTTCGATAACGTCAGGAGACTCCAGAACACGTTTTAGAAATTCCCGTGTGTGTCTTGGATCGGGCAGAATAATTCATGGACCCAGCAATCGTAGTGCCCATTTCAACTGGGCGGGATGGACTGTCCGCGTCAGAATAAGGCTGGCACTATATAGTAAAGATCCGAATCCGATGGCTTCGAATAGACCCAGTTGGCGAGAAAACAAATCGAGTCCCAGTAACATGACCGCGCAGCTTAATATGACTCCGAGAATGGTATGGATGCTGGGACCATACCACCCCACTTGATGGGTCATGTAGTACATCATATAAGACAGGATGACGAGTTCCGTGAATAAAATGGACAGGGCGGCACCGATGGCCCCCCATAGTGGAACTGTAACCAGGTTGGCAGCCAGGTTTACCGCGCCGCCCAGGGCAATACCGCGGGCAAAGCGGCGTTCCTGGTTACACGCAATGAGTACGGGCCCGTAGTGCAAAGTCGCAAAAGTTATACCCCAGGTCCATAAAAGAATACGAAGTAGGGGATCTGCTGCTTCAAAACGGTCACCAAAAATGGTCCGGATGATGGGCGAGGCAAGCCAGCTCCCTCCCAAGATGATGGGTAACGTAATGATGGTCGTGATGGACAAGCTACGACGGAGTTGAACCTTTAAGTGGTTCACATCGGAGTGATAGAGTCGGGTGGCGAGAGGAAAAATGACCTGGTTGTAGACGCTTGTGAAGCTCCCCAAAAATAGTACCAATTTGTACGCCGCGTTGTAGTAGCCCACGACGCCCAACCCATCCCAATAGCCTAAGAAGATAGTGTCCAAACTGCTATAAGCTTGCATCATCGCCGATGCAGTGGTCATCGGTAAGGCCCGGCGAAAAATTGACCATAACCGAGTCCAGGAGGGTCGACAGTGGATTGGCTTAGTTTGTTTCAGGAGCCACCACTCGATGGCCACTGTGATGAGAGTGCCAATGACTCCTAATACGGGCACTGCCTCAAGGTTTCTTGGGCTGTGAATGATGAGAAAGACTAAGCCGACCCGGATGATTGTCCCGATGATATTGGCACCGGCATTGAAGTCTGTGCGTTGGATGCCCGCACTAGCCCACTGAGGCGAAAGTGAATTGATTAGTACTTGCAGACCGGATATAAGCAAAATAGCCCTGAGGGTCGGTGCCACCGTAAATATCGGCGTAAGGGACCAAAGGAGAGTATAGCTACCTAGGGACAAGATGCCCGTCAGCATCATTACGTCACCCACAATAAGTCCTTGTTTCTCATCGTCATCGTGAAGTTGTGAAATTTCTCTGGTGGCCAGGATGGGGATTCCTAAGGTCGAGGCCAATCCAAAGTAGGATGTAATGGCGGCCGTAAATCCCAGGACGCCGAAGTCTACCGGGCCCAACACGTGAGCCATGTAAATGGTGGCAAATAAACTCATCACACTTTGCAGTATTTTGCCCACCGTGAGGACCCCGGCTCGCCGGGCCAGCGAAAGGTTACTTTCGATTACCATGGGATCATCCTTTCCCGGCATCATGACTCCATCGTATCGTGGGCTTTAGACGGACACATCACCCTCGGAAGATGAACCTATCCGTCACCCTATACTTCTGACTAGACTAGTGTTGCCGAGCCGGCTTATGGTGGCCTTGGGAGGTGAACACTCTGCGGATTTTGTTTATGAGTGCGGCGGTGGGAGGGCGCGGAGGTATCGAGAGGGTGACGACACTGGTGGTGGGCGAAATGCGGGAACGTGGGCATCATGTGGCCATCCATCTATTCGGGCCCTCAAGAAATCCGGGATGGGAAGAAAACCTTGAAGAGAGCTACGTGGGACCCCAGCAACGACACAGCAATTTTGTGTGTCGGTGGTTGCATGTATTATGGTGGGCCACTGGCAGCATTCGGGCCTTCGATCCTGATCTGGTAATTGGGATGACCCCGTCGGCCCTGGTTGTCAGTCGAGTGGTTAGGCTGCTTATTCGATCGCGGTACCAAATTTGGTCGTGGCTGCATGAGGCGATGTCTCAACTGGAACATGGATGGGGAGTCCGGTGGGCCGATGCCCATTTGGCGATTTCGACCGGATTGGGTCAGGATATTGCGGAGACAGTGGGGGCGAGCGATAACGTATATGTGGTGTATAACCCTACGGTCCCCGCCCCTATACAACCGCGCCCTGGATTAAACGACGGGGTTCATTTTGTCTATATTGGGAGATTGGACAATTCGGTTAAGCGTATTGAAGATATTCTTCTGGCCTTATCTTCGATACGGGAACCATGGCGGCTGACCATTGTGGGTGATGGGGAAGACCGCCACATTCTGGTCGATTTGGCCGCACGCCTCCACATTTCGGATTCGGTGCAATGGGTCGGATGGTCCCACGACCCATGGTCAGCAGCAGGAACCGTGTCGGCACTGATTCTGGCATCTATTTCGGAGGGGTTTGGTGTCGTGCTCGCTGAAGCATTGACAAGGGGAGTACCCGTGGTGGCCAGCGACTGTCATCATGGGCCACGAGATATCGTACTACCCAACCTCAACGGATGGCTGTATCCACCAGGTGATGTGGCCGCCCTGCAGGCCATCTTGTTGCGAATTGTTAAGGACCCGTACCAACTTCCCGACCCTTACACGGTTAAAGCCACCGCAGCGCGATTTTATTTAGCCCGAGTAGTCGACCGGATGCTCGACGCGGTCACGACGTTCACGGCGACAATATCGTCATGAACAGTCCACGCAGAGAATATGCCACGGGCTACCACCAGGTACGATTAGAGAGGTGGCATGTTTTGACACACCTCGGTTATGATAGGTAGGTAATTCCATCCATGTTGTGGGTGATCTAGGAGACTGGGAGGGACACATATGGAACTGCGGTACTTAGGAACTGAGGGGCTTCAAGTCTCTGCGATGGGCCTTGGGACGATGGGGATGTCGGATTTTTATAGTGGTCGCGATGACGACGAATCCATTCGCACTATCCATCGCGCCTTAGAATTGGGTGTCACCCTAATTGACACCGCCGACATGTACGGACCGTTTACCAATGAGGAGTTGGTGGGTAGAGCCATTGCGGGACATCGGGATGCGGTGGTACTCGCAACCAAGTTTGGCAATCAACGGACGTCCGATGGGAAATTTGTGCGGGTCAACGGGACACCGGAATATGTGAAGAAGGCTGCCGAAGACTCCTTGAGGCGCCTTAAGGTGGACGTTATTGATCTCTATTATTTACACCGTGTAGATCCCACAGTTCCCATCGAAGAGACCGTAGGCGCCATGGCCCAATTGGTCTCTGACGGCAAGGTGCGCTTCTTGGGATTATCCGAAGCGGCCCCGCAAACCATTCGACGGGCTCACCAGGTGCACCCGATCAGTGCGCTGCAGACCGAATACTCATTATGGAGTCGGGATCCGGAAGATGCCATATTGCCCACCGTACGAGAACTCGGAATAGGGTTTGTGGCCTACAGTCCACTCGGCCGAGGATTTTTAACCGGGCGGTTTCAAAAACCCGAAGATTTACCAGAAGACGACTATCGCCGCAACCAACCGCGATTTCAGGGGGAGAACTTTGAAAAAAACCTAGCATTGCTGCGGCGTATTGAAGCCATGGCTCGTGAGATCGATGCCACTCCTGCACAACTGGCCCTCGCCTGGGTCCTCGGTGCGGGACCCGATGTGGTGCCGATTCCCGGGACCAAAAAACGCCAGTATCTCGAAGAGAACCTGAAGGCCGTCAGCATTCACCTCTCAGCCATGGACCGCGAGCGGATTTCCGATGTCATACCAAAAGGTAAGGCCGCTGGCTTACGCTATCCAGACATGAGCACCGTGGATCGGTAATAAAGGGTAGTCGGATATGGCCTCGCTATAATTGGTACAAAACCTCCGTCACATCGTGAGGTTAGGTAGATCAGGGGGGTTACGATGCGAAACCAATGGAATCCTGGCAACCCGTTTCCTTGGTATCAGGAGATGTTGGCCAGTCATCCGGTGTGGCGGGATGAAGAGGGGAGCGTCCATGTCTTTGGATATGATAACGTCTCCACCGTGTTGTCCGATTACCATCGCTTTTCCTCGAACTTTGGTGGGGATGACGATCTGCACCACCCGATCAGTCAGAGCCTTATCGCAACGGATCCGCCGCGGCACCGGGCCCTTCGTGCCCTGGTGTCGCAAGGATTTACGCCCAAGACCATCACAAAACTCAGGCCCCGAATCCAGGAAATCGCTAGCGAACTGGTGGATGCGATGGCCGAACCTTCCAGCGACATTATTGCGGCATTGGCTTACCCCCTACCGGTGATCGTGATCGCCGAGCTGCTTGGCGTGCCGGCCGAAGATCGGGAACAGTTTAAACGATGGTCGGATGCGATGGTTTCAGGAGTGCGTGAAGCTGAGCAGTCCCAAAGTGTGCAAGCCGGAGCGGCTCAAGTGGCCGATCCGCAACGCGAAATGGCCCAGTATTTTCTTGAAATGATTGAATGGCGGCGCAAACACCCAGGCCAGGATTTGATCAGCGATCTGCTACGGGCCACCCTCGAGGGGGAACACTTGACGTCGGGTGAGCTCTTAGGATTTTGTGTGCTGTTGTTGGTAGCCGGAAATGAAACGACCACCAATCTCATTGGTAATGCGGTGGATACGCTGATGGACCATCCTGAAGCGTTTCATCAAGGCCCCCATGCCCCCGAGGAATGGGGTCCACTTATTGAGGAGGTGTTGCGGTTCCGGTCACCAGTGCAAAGCATGTACCGGATATGCCGCGTGCCGACGCAGTTGGGCGGCGTCGAATTGGCGCCGAAAGACCCGTTGGTGGCGTGGATAGGCGCTGCTAACCATGACCCGTCGCAGTTTAAAGACCCTGAGGAATTTCTGCCGAACCGCGCTCCCAACCGGCATATTGCGTTTGGACACGGTGTGCACTTTTGCCTTGGAGCTCCTTTGGCGCGGCTTGAAGCTAGTATTGGTTTGGCGACGCTCTACACCCGATTTCCAAATCTCGTGCGTGCCAACGGAGATCCCCCACGTCCGGTTCCGTCGAGTATTGTGTATGGCAAGGAATGGTTGCCGGCTAGCTTGCGGTGAAGGGGTAAAACCCTTCGGGGTCGGCCCGGGAGCTAAGGGCTGGAGGTCTTTTTGTTGCGGCTGGTGATCAGGACGTGAATGATCAGCCAGAGTCCTCCGAGGCGAATTGCCACGTCGGCCAGATTAAAAATACCGGGCCAGCCGCTAATGCGGATGAAATCAGTGACCCGCCCCGAATGGATGCGGCTTACTACATTTCCAAGGGCGCCGCCCGCCATCACCGCTAGGGGAATCTGAAGCGACTTGAGGGTGAGTGCCAACCAAAACAATATGATAGTTCCCAGGACCCCGACGATGGTCACAAAAAATGGCCATTGCGACCCGATCCCTAAGGTCGCACCGCGGTTGAAGAGGAGCTCCATGCCGAGAACCGGGCGCACCAGCCACGTTTCGTGCCCCAGTGGGACAGATTGACGGGCCCACCACGCGGTCAGTTGATCGATGGCGGCGATGCTCACCCCAATGGGAATCACCCTCGACAGATTTGGGTGGGAAGGTTTTCGCATCACGTCACGCCTTTCTCCGGTGTTTTGGCGGGTTGAGCACGCAGGATCGATCAAAAGAGGCCCGAAGACAAGTCTGACCCGGGGCCCCTTTTGATCAGGTTGGTTGATGCCTAGGCCAGATCTTGGTTAGACTCGGGCGTTCCAGTCTCTCTGCGTTGGGCCGTGGTGAGCCGGGATGCGACACCCCAGGGGAGAAAAATGAGAAGACTCACTACCACAACGACGCCACTACCCACGTCGACATTGAACGCGTTGAGTTTACCAACTCCCCCAATATAGGTCATGAAGGTTAGGAAAAGGATATAGACCATGTACCAGACTGAATTCCCGAGCCCTTCCTTGACTCTATAAATCACACCAAAGACCAGGGCGAAAATCGTGAGCAAGATGGTCGCATAGGGGACCGATGGCCAGCCACTCCAATACACAATGAGCGAAGCGGATGCGAACGCGACGTAGGCCACCAACTTACCCGCCTTGAGGGATCCGGGGACGCCTTGGCGTCGAATCGCCAGCATCACGACGGGATTGACCGCAAACCCTAGATATCCCGCCACCACCGCGTCGCTAATGAGGCTATAAATCGAGGGAAGTGGTGCCGCCAGATAAGCCAAGATGGCCCCAACTGCCGTGAACACGATCAGTGACCACACCGGAACCGCAAACTGTTGGTTCAGATCCTTCAGACGACGGCTGACGATGCCTGTCCGACTCATGGCAAACAAAATCCGACTTCCACCTCCCTGGTAGATGTAGCCAGTGACAAACGGGCCAATAATCGCAATGATCGCGGTAATCACGATGAGCCACCCAAGATTGGCTTTGCTCGCGATCGTGAGAAAAGGATTGCCGGGGATGTCTACGACAGATTTCCAGGCCCCCGGATGAATCTTCAATTGACGCCAATTAAGCGCCGCCAAAAATGCGATCGCCAGCAACAGATAAATAATGGTTTGACCCAGGACCACCCACAAGATGGATTGGCCAATGGTTTTTTGGTGGCGCACTTCTTCCGCATAATCGGGAATGATTCGGATGCTACCGAAGGCAAACATACCAAGCGGTATCGCGGCAAATATACCGCCCACGCCAAAGGGGGTGAATCCACCGAAATGGCCAAAGTTGCCGAAATGGGCAAAGGTCATGAAGCCAATTGCAGCGACCACGTAGAGCACCAGTTTCACGCCACCAAAAACGTTGGTCGATTGGGAGAAAAACTTAATGCCGTAATAATTAAAGGGGAGAAACAGCACCATGAGGACAACCCCGACTAAGGCGCCCTCGGTGGTAGGATTGCCGGAGGCTGTTAAGAAATGCGGGTAAAAGTAGTCTAAGCCTTCAACCGTGGCCAGGGCTTCTATCGGAGGAATAAACAAATACCAAATGAGGTCAGCAAAGGCATTAATCATATTGGTGGCCCGCCCATAGCTATAAAGACTATAGCGGCTGGGTCCGCCTGCCTCGGGATAGATCCGACTTAAATCGACGTAGGTCAGTCCCACAAAAAGATACATGATGGAGCCAACAATCCAAGCGAGGATAATCCCAGGTCCGGCCAACGCGGTCATTCCGGCGGTACTAAATAAGACCCCCGTACCCACCGCTCCCGCTACACCGAGAATGATTAGATCGAACAAGGTTAACTCGCGTTTTAGGCGATTCATCTCTCACGCTCCTCATAATGCGATTCAGCCAAGCGGCTACACTCTGTGCCCTGCGCCGTACTCGCATTGGGTAGTTTGGATAGTTCTGGTATTTATTATACAAGATAGAAGGATGGGCGGCGCCCGTAGACTCGCCGAATGTCTCAGCAGCGGTTAAAATAGGGGTATACAAGAAAGGGGAAGGCCATGCACCTCGATTTGCAAGTGGAGCAATTCTTGAAACAAGTGCAGAGTATGGGCAATCCCCCGCTGCATCAGTTGCAACCGATCGATGCTCGTCGACGATTTTCTCAAGGCGCCAAAGTTTTGGCCACGACCGTTCGGCCAGCGGAGTTAGAACGCGTCGATGATGTTTCTTGCCCCACGCGGCACGGGCCGATTCCGATTCGCCTTTATATTCCACAAGGGATCGGGCCCCATCCGTTGATGGTTTTTCATCATGGGGGAGGTTTTGTTCTCGGAGACCTCGACAGTTATGATCATGTAGCCAGCGCCTTGGCAGAACGCACCCGCTATGCAGTGGCCTCGATCGAGTATCACCTCGCGCCTGAGGCCAAGTTTCCGCAGGCCATCGAGGAGTGCTACGACGCCTTGCTGTGGTTAGCGGCCGAGGCGCATCACAGATGGGATATCAAATCCGAAGGGATCGTCGTAGCCGGGGACAGTGCCGGAGGCAATTTAGCGGCGGTGATGGCCCAATTGGTTCAGATCTATGGGGGACCTTCTCTGGCCGCCCAAGTGCTCTATTATCCGGCCATCGACATGGCGACGGTGACCGAATCAAAAAGACTGTTCGCGACGGGGCTCTTTTTGGAGTGGGAGGACATCATGTGGTTCGGTCAGCACTACCTGACCACTGCAAAGGATGGGGAATCCCCTTTAGCATCTCCAATCCGTTGCACGGACCTCACGGGATTGCCACCGGCCCTGGTGGTCACCGCTGAATATGACCCATTGCGTGATGAGGGCGAGCAGTATGCAACGGCTTTATCTGTGGCGGGTGTCCCGGTCCGTCAGATTCGCGTCCCGGGTATGGTTCACGGATTTCTTTCGGTTCCGTTTTTGAACGCAGCACAAGAGATATTGTCCATGACGCACGAGTTTCTTTGGGGCTTGACCAGTTAGTCCGGCATACGGCGTTAGTTAGTGGGGAGGACAACATGCATGACATCCGTACTGTTTATCAGACATGGAGAAAGTGAAGCCAACCTGGAAAATATTTTGGTATCACATCATGACGATCCGGGGCTAACTTCCGAGGGCCGGCGCCAGGCGACATTTGCTGCGTCACGGTGGCGGTCGGCGTCGATCACGGCCCTCTATTCAAGTCCCCTAAGGCGGGCCCGAGATACTGCGGCGGCATTCCTCGAACACCATAGACAGTTGTCGGTGATGCTTGACACAAGACTGCATGAAATCGGACTAGGCCATTGGGATGGACGGCGAATTCCCGACATCGAACGGGAAGAGGGGGACCGATACCGAAGATGGAAGGACGATCCAGAACTTGGGGCGCCGGGAGGCGGGGAACCTCTGAGTTCTGTAGGGCGACGCCTTACCGAGTTTCTCAGCGACATCCGGGAGCAATATCCCGATGGATTAATCGTCGCGGCGACTCATGCGGACTGTCTCAAGGCTTTGGTCTTGCAAACCCTTCATGCCCCATGGTCGTCCGCAAAATGGCTTCATTTCACCAATGTAGCGGGTGTGTACCTGCAATGGCGCGATGACAACTGGAACATACTGGGCTATCCAATTACCGCAATACCGGATGCCCAATAAGATGGTGGTGACCGGACCGCCACCTTTATCGTGGGCCTTAAAGAGGACGGTCGCCTCGTCACGACATTGTCGGGTGATACCGGGGGAATGGAGTGGCCCAGGTTGGTGAAACTTTTGGGTTCCGTTCAATCCGGTAGCCCTATCCTTGTTGCCGCATTAGCGGTTGTCAAAGGGTTTATGTTAGGAGAGCGTTCCCGACCTAAAGACCGCGCCATGTCATCGGTGACTCTAGTCAGTACCAATCCCGATGTGGACTTCGAGACGCCTCCTGGGAAACGACCCGCATCCAATTTGACACGGACAATTCAATTCGGGTTGACGACGCTACTCGTCTTGAGCTTCGAGGGTATGAGCGGGGATGGTTCCCATGCGCCCCGCTTGGTAATCTTCGAAGGCCTGGACAATCTCATCATGGGTGTTCATTACAAAGGGCCCGTAGGTGGCAATGGGCTCCTTTATCGGCTCCCCGCCTAATAACAAGATCTCGAGCCTCTCGCCCGGACCCATCGGGTGCCGACTGGATCCGATGCTGAGCGCGGTGCCAGATCCCAGTTGGGCACCTTGGCCTTCGTGAATTAGAACTTGGTCTTTGCCAATAGTGCCGGACCCGGATAAGACATAGGCCAAGGCATTGAACTGGGATGGCCAGGGCAATCGGACCTGAGCTCCGGGTTCGAGACTCGCATGGACCACGGTGACTGGAATCCAGGTAATGCCGGGTCCCTTGATGCCTCCGAGGTCACCGGCAATCACGCGCAACAAGGTGTCCGCATTGGAGGAGGTAGCCAATGTGACCTGACTCGCTTCCAGGCTCTGGTAGCGAGGAGGGGTCCATTTGAGGCGGCTGGGGAGATTGACCCATAGCTGGAATCCATGAAAGAGACCGCCGGATTTGACCAATTCTTCTGGAGGCAACTCGTCATGCAAGATGCCCGAGCCAGCGGTCATCCATTGGGTTGACCCATTGCTAATCAGCCCGCCGCCCCCTTGTGAGTCTCGATGCCGCATGGCGCCGTCGATAATATAGGTCACGGTTTCAAATCCCCGATGCGGATGCCATGGCGCTCCTTTCGGCTCACCGGGGGCGTACTCGACCGCGCCCATGTGGTCGAGTAACAAAAATGGGTCAGACTGACGAAAGCCGATGTCACGGCTGGGGAACGGACGTCGAACGGGGAAGCCCGCGCCTTCTAGTAGGCTTGGAGCTGTTGTGATGGTGGTAACGGGCCGTTCGACAGCGTCGGTGTCAGGCTCGGGAACCCTTGGTAAAGACAGCCAATTAGGATGTGACACTGCAGGCATAGCCAGAACCTCCCTCGAAGATCGATAATATAGGATAACAAGGGTGCTATCATTTTAATCCACGGAAGCACCAGAATATCGCTAACCTAAATTCTTACTGGGGGTTTGTCAAGAGGGTAGGTATAATAGAACGAGAGAAAGGGAGGGAGAAGCCGATGGAACGTGCCGAATTGTGTCCCAAGTTCTCGGAGACCTTTACCTTATTGAGTAAACGCTGGGTAGGCTTGATCTGGGAAGTTCTCTTGGCGGGTCCGCGGCGATTTGGAGAAATTCACGACAGCATTCCCCAAATCAGTGATCGGATGCTGGCGGAGCGGCTCAGAGATATTGAGGCCGCCGGTATCGTGACCAGGACTGTGGTGGCGTCGGTCCCGGTGCAGGTAACCTATACGTTAACGCCCAAAGGCGAGGCATTTCGTCCTGTGCTCCAAGCCATCCATGCATGGGCCGACGAGTGGGTCGCATCCCAACTCTAAACTCCTTGCGTGCCTTCATCCCATCATGGTTCATGGAATCGCAGTAGCCTAAGAATTAGGTTTTCGGCTGGTTAGAATGCTATGCTACACAATGGGTCCGTACTCTTTATCCAAGGGGGCAGGATGGTGCCAGACGAGGCCGATGGTCGAGCGTCCCACGGCGAAAGCCTAGAAGAAATGATTCCAAGTGTCCTGGACGAGGTTCCCGCTCCTATTGCTTTTGCCAATCGGGCCGGTGATGTGATCTTTTCGAATCGGGCCTTGCGACAATTAAGCGCGTCGATTTCGCGCACCAATGACCTGCTAACCGAATGGCTGTCTACCGGGGACCTCCCGACCGTGGTGGAAGTCAGCACCAGATTTTTTCAAGTGCGGAAAGTAAACCTAGGCCCTCCGCTGGGAGGCGCTCTTCACATTGGGACCGATGTTACCCAGCTCATGACTTCAAAAGCTCTCTATCAGGTATTAACATCCGTTTACCGCCTGATCACCCAAGGTTCCGACCGGGCTACTCTGTTTACCGGTACCGTCGAGGTGCTGGCTCAAGAGGTTCCGATTGAAATGACCTGGATTGGGGAAGTTGACGTGATCCGGGGAGGCGTCCAGGCTGTGGTGGCACGATCTCGCAATGCGGCCTTGACCCGCTATGTCGAAGAACGTCAAATCCGCTTAGACGACGCGCGCGATCAGGTAGGGCCGATCCTCCGCGCCATCCGCCTAAACCGCCCCGACGTGGTGCAAGATACGTTGGAGGACCCGGGGTTAGCCCCGTTTCGGGAACGGTATGAAGCTATGGGGATTCGAAGCATCGCGGTTTGTCCCGTCCGGCGTAGTGGCCGAGTCACCCATGTGTTGGTGACCTATGGGCGGCGGCCCAACTTTTTTTCCGATGAGGTCATAGAACTCCTTGAGCGGGTGGCTGATGGCCTTAGCTTTGGGCTAGCCAATTATGAACGGGCTCAGGCGTTAGAAAGTTTGGCACTCAAAGATTCCGTAACCGGGTTGCCGAATCGTGTCAGCTTTCTCGATCAATTGGCCCGCGCTATCGACGCCATCCCACTGACAGAGATTATGGTTGTGGCATATATGGACCTTGACGGTTTTAAAGCCATCAACGATACCTACGGGCATGCGGCGGGGGATGAGGTGCTGAGAATTGTGGCCCGACGTGTTCAGGACACGATCGGGGAGCGGCATGTCATGGGACGCCTCGGGGGCGATGAATTTAGCCTTTTGATTCGAGGCGACTCCCCAGATGCAGTAGCAAAAATTCTCGAACGCGCGTTGGAAGCAGTGGAACAACCCATCTCCTTAAATCATCAACCTGCACGGCTCTCTGCGAGTATTGGTGTAGCAATTTTCCGTCACGACGGTAATTCTCCCGACCTATTACTGCGTCTTGCGGACATGGCGATGTACCAGGCGAAGGCCGCGGGCAAAGGTTGCTTTCGGTGGTTTAATGATATGTTTCCCCGTGGGGATATTCAGCATTCCTCATAAATGCAACCTAGGGTGTCGGCGTGGCTGCTCAGGGCCGCGACGCATACGCCAGATTTAGCTAGGATTCAGGCTCTACACAGGAGATCTCAAGGTTGGCCGGATATGCTAGCCTCATGAAAACCTTAAGCGCTCAACCCACCGACAACGTAATTGACGTAAATCTCATCGATAAGCTTCCTTTAACGCGCCTCCACTGGTTCTGGCTTGGGCTGGCTGCCTTGGCATGGCTGATGGAGTCCTATGATATTGGGCTTATCGGGGTAGTCCTGGGCCCGTTGCAACATCTGTGGCATCTGGGTGGTTCCGAAGTCGGGATCATTGTGGCTTCGGGAACTATCGGGGTGGCGCTAGGCGTGTTGCCCGCAGGACGTCTAGCGGATAAAGTCGGGCGAAAGCGCGTGATGGTACTCGCTTTGATTGAATATTCAATGGCCACCGTGTTGACGGCGTGGTCACCAGATTGGCAGTGGTTTGTAGCATTACGGCTGGTCGCCGGTATTGGTTTGGGCGCCATGTTTCCATTGCCCTATACGATGATTGCCGAACTAAGTCCGATCGGATCTCGTGGTCGGATGGCCGGTATGTTGGACGCGTCGTTGTCGTTCGGATATTTCATGGCTCCGTTGGCTGCTTTCACCGCGACGCGTCTAGCGTCGGGGCCGATGGCGTTACACATCCTCTTTTTCATTGGCGGCGTGGGATTTTTCATCGCCGTGTTGGTGGCCAAATACTTGCCGGAATCGCCACGATGGCTGGCATTTAACGGGCGCACCGCCGAAGCAGAACTTATATTGCATCGCATGGCGACATCGTCTCGGGGTCGAACCCCCGGTGGTCAATCCCGGGTGCCGAGGCCAGCCGCAGCCCCTGTTTCGCGAGAGCCCAAAGGTATTCTTAGCTCAACGTATCGAAGGCGTACGGTAATGCTATGGATAAGTTTTCCGGCGATCCTCTTCATGTTCTACGCCATCATGACGTTTATGCCCATGATACTGGCTCGAGAAGGACTCTCGGTGGCCGAGGTTGATATGGTGGCCGCTATCATCATGGGATCCAGTATTCCCGGAAAGTGGGCAGAATCGTGGTTGGTAGAGCGAGTCGGTCGTAAACCCGTGATTGTCGGTTTTTCCCTCATCGCAGCCTTCGCGGCATTGGTGTTTCCGCTAATGCACGGGATATTAGGCTGGCTCCTCGTTGGCCTTGCGTTTTCGTTTTTTGGCATTGCGGTGGATCCTGCTATGAAGATTTATGCAGCCGAACAATACCCAACTGAAATGCGTGGCACCGGTGTAGGATTTGCCGAAGCATGGGCCCGGTTACTTGGTGGCGCCCTTGCACCTTATATCATGGCGATCTGGCTCTCACGAGGAGGAATTAGTATCAGTTTCGATTTTATTGCTGGAGTTGCGGTTGTGGGCGCGATAGCGGTCGCGTGGTTGGGTTCAGAAACCCGGGACCGAAGCCTGGAGTATCGATTCCGTCAAGACTTTGTTGTCGGCTCCGCAGTGTCGGCCAAACATTAACGATATTGGAGAAAGGGAGAGGTGATGCAGATGGCGAATGCAGTCAATGCGATCGAGGCAATCTTACTCAATAAGGCCAGAAGCTTATCTCATAAGCCATTTTTAGTGGTTCCGGGAGATAAGGGGAGGCCGACCACGATACTATCTTATACGCAAATGGTAGAGGAGGTCGCATGGCTTGGCGCGGCGCTTAGGAGTCACGGCATTCATCGGGGTGACCGGGTAGGGATTCAACTTGCGGATCCGGACCAGTTTGTCGTGGCCTGGTTTGCCGTTTTGGCCGTGGAAGGCGTAGCGGTCCCGATATCCCCAGAGGCGCCCCACACCGATGTTTATAGGACCTTGTCTCGAGTAACGGCCACGACGCTGTTGCAGGGGGCACAGGACGGGGGCGTTCGACTGGTGCCGGTTCCGACGGCAATAAGTCCCCAACTCTTGGCCCCCCAGGCGTACGACGGCGGAGGCGTGATTCTTTGGACATCGGGTTCCACCGGCGAGCCTAAGCCTGTCGGTATGCAAACAAAGGCTTTGTGGCATACCGCGAACCAGGTGAGACACGCCCAAAATCTGACGGCATCCGATCGGGGATATTCACCGTTGCCGTTGTTTCATGTCAATGCTGAAGTGGTCGCTGTACTGGCAAGCCTGTTGTCCGGCAGCACCATTGTAATCCCCACAAAGTTTCACCGCAGCGCCTTTTGGCACCATGTTCTCGACTATCAGGTTTCGTGGATTAACGCAGTGCCTACAATTTTGTCCCTGGTTGCCCAATCGGTCGAAGGCCCTGAACGCCATCAGCTTAGAGACATTCGGCTCGTCCGCTCGGCATCGATGGCGCTCCCACAGATCACCAGAGAACGTTGGAAGGAGCGGTGGGGTCTGGCTATTACCGAGACGTACGGACTTTCGGAAGCAGCCAGCCAGGTTACGGCCAACGCACTTCCTCCCGAAGATAATCCACCAGGATCCGCAGGCAAGGCGCGAGGCGTAAAGCTTCGGGTAGTTGGCGAGACCGGACGCAGTCTTCCCCCGGGGGCTGTAGGAGCCATTGAGATCCAGGGAGACTCGGTGATTAATCCCAGATGGGGACCGAACCAATGGGCGCTCGACAAAATGCATGACGGCTGGTATACGACTGGTGACCTCGGATACCTAGATGAATCCGGATTTTTGTATCTGAAGGGTCGTAGTCGCGAGGTCATTAATCGGGGTGGGGAGAAGGTGTTTCCTCGGGAGATTGAGGAAGTGGTGTTGCGGCTGGCCGCCGTGCAAGAATGCGCTGCGGTTGGAGCGCCGCATCCGATTCTTGGTGAAGAAGTCGTGCTGTTTGTGGTTGCCCGCGAGGCCGCCGGAGAGGATCTCGTGACGACAGTGATGAGCCATGTTGAAACCATGCTGGCGTCGTATAAAGTGCCGTCCCGGGTGCTGTTGGTGAGTTCGTTGCCGATTGGCCCCACCGGAAAGCTCGCGCGGCGAAGGCTACAAGACGTTTTGGCCGGGGCCGGTTAAGCGTCCTATCGTCGTCGTGCCCGATAGGCGCATGATACCACTCGATCGCGGCGTTCCAGGGGGTGAGGTGGCGGCATCATTTCCAAAGGAAAGGTTCTACAGACGAGCCGAATCCGTAAGTGTGGCTCTTGGTCGGCATCGTTGGCCGTGATTTACGTGCTATTCCTGTATAGCGCACTCCGTCACATTGTAACCGCACGCTTTTAAGCCGCCGAATAGAGCCCATGCAGCTCAGGCTAGTTGCTGCGCCACATCGATCGCTGATTTTTTCACTAGATTGAAATAGGTGCCGCCAAGCGCCATCAGCGTGGCATGGTCACCCTGTTCCACGATGCGGCCTTGGTCCATCACATAAATGCAGTTGGCGGCTCGAATTGTTGATAGCCGATGCGCGATTACGATGGTCGTCCGATGTTTGGCCACCTCCATAAGACCTTTTTGCACCGCGATTTCACTCACGGCATCAAGATTGGCGGTGGCTTCATCTAGGACTAGCACACGGGGGTCCAAAATCACGGTGCGTGCGAACGCTAACAGTTGGCGTTGGCCCGTTGACAAATTGGACCCTCGGGGTGTGAGCCAGGTGTTGTATGCGTGCGGCAATTGCTGGATAAAGCTATCTGCTCCAGTGGTTCGAGCTGCGGTCACAATTTGGTCCATCGAAACCTCCGAACGAAATAGTCGAATATTGTCCGCTACCGTTCCCGAATAGAGGTTGACCTCTTGCTGTACCACGGCCACCAAACGATGCAGATCTGCTTGACGTAGCTCGCGGATATCTATTCCATCAATTGTAATGGAGCCCTGGCTAACATCATAAAAACGGCTCAAAAGACTGATAAGCGTACTTTTGCCCGCCCCGGTTTCGCCTACAATGCCGACGAACTCGCCTGGCCGAATCGAAAGAGAAATGTCTTGGAGAACAGGGTTTTGGTCATAGGCGAAACTCACGTGGTCGAACTCCACTCCGCCGGGGTCACCAGGGTCTGGGATCACGGGGTTTACGGGGTCCTCAAGCGATGGTCTAGTGCCTAAGACATTACTAACCCGCTCGGCCGAGATCATCGACGATTGGAGGGTATTCCAGTTTTGGGTTAAGGAGTTGATGGGTGCGAAGAACTGTTGAATATAGCTAATAAAGGCATAGAGGACTCCGATCTGTAGGCCATGGTGTAGTACCGCCAAGCCCCCGAGCCACGCCACAAAGGCCACGGCGAGGTTACCTAATAAATCAAAGCTCCGGTTAAACAGCACATCCCAGCGGTATTCAGTCACACTAGCATTTTGATAGCCATGGTTCAGTTCGGAAAAGGCGTCAAATTGCTTTTGTTCTTGATGGAACACTTGAGTTATTCGCATCCCGGTCAGGTTCTCGGCGACGAAACCGATCATTCGAGACAGTCGTGATCGGGTCGCGTTGTAACTCTTACGCAACCGAGGACGGAACCCGACCGATATCAGGACGATGGGTGGAATAACCAAAGCCGACAATAGCCCGAGCTTCCAATTCAACGCCAACATGGCACCAAGCACTAAGACAATGGTGAGCCCATCTCGGATGACGCTCAACAAAAATTGGGTAAAGAATTGACTAATTCGGGTGGTGTCGCTGGAAACATTGGTGAGCAGTCGACCGGAATCGTGTCGTTCAAAGTACTGCATTGATAAGGACTCAATATGTTTAAAAAGGTCTACACGAATTTGACGTACAATCTGTTGGCCAGCTGAGGCAATGAGGCGGGTTTGTACCAAATTTGCCCCTAACCCAATGAGCGTAATGCCTAGATAGGCAACCCCGATTTCGACTAGGGGCCGCAACACCGGATGATGTACCAAAAGATAACGATCAATCGCGACTTTTACCAGGTAGGGCTGACTCACCTGCGTGAGATTATATATAATTACTAGTCCAATAATCCCAACAAAGAGGCGTTTATAGGGGCGCGCATAGACGAATAAGTCCCGCATGGTTTTCCGTTGATCCGGTCCCGGTCGATTTGTCTGATTAGCCAATGCTAGGTCCTCCTTCGGATTGAATGGCATATAAATTGGCGTAAAGACCGGGTTTACCAAGGAGTTCAGACGGGGTTCCGTACTCCACCACACGTCCTTGGTCGAGCACGACGATGCGATCGGCATGTCGCAGCGAGGACAGGCGGTGACTCACGAGAATCATGGTGCGACCTTGTCGGCGCAACTCCCCCAGCGTTTCGAGAATCGCATTTTCGGTGAGGGTGTCTACGGCACTAAGACTATCATCAAATATAAGTACGTTGGCGTGGCTTTTAATTAGTGCGCGCGCGATGGCAACCCGCTGCCGTTGCCCGCCGGAAAGGTTTATCCCTCGTTCCCCGACCACGGTGGAAAACTCCTGCGGCATGGTTCGGATAGCACCTAAGATTTGGGCTTGCGATGCTGCGCTGGTAATGGTATCTAGACCAGCTTGTTCAGGGTCGAGAGGGAAAGCAATGTTGTTGCCGATAGTCGTCGAAAAAAGGAACCCATCTTGAGGGACATAGCTAATATGTTCCCGTAATTCTTGACGATGCAGATCTCGAATGTCGGTATCACCAATAAAAACGGTGCCTGGTGGGGGATCGATTTCCCTCAGCAAGATACCACACAAAGTAGATTTTCCGGAGCCGGTGCGTCCTACCACTCCTAAGGTGGTACCGGGTTCAATCGTGAGGGTAATATTGTGGAGTACTGCGGTCGTAGCCCTGGGGTAAGTAAACGATAGATTACGGATTCGAATTGCCGCGTGCTCCGGCACCGGCGCGGGATCTTCGGGATCTGAGATGCTCGGTGCGGCTTGTAGAAGAGTGTGAATCCGGGCCAAAGAAGCTGACGAATTTTGGAAAATGTTTATCACATTGCCAAATTGCATCAGAGGGCGAACCAGCATACTCAAATACACGGTAAAGGCCACAAACGCTCCCAAAGTGATCGTCCGATGGAGGGTGAGATATCCTCCGAAGACTAGGGCGATCGCAAAACTGATCCCGGTGAGCAACGGGATCAAGGCTTGAAACATCGTGTTGAGGCGAACTTGGCGCATCGAGCGTTCATAAATTAGATCCGTTTTCGCGGAAAAGCGATTCATTTCAACGGCCTCATTAGCGGTGCTTTTGATAAGGCGAATACTCTGAAGACTTTCTTCAGCCATGTCAGACATCTGGGACAGGGACTCCTGGACCAGCCGGGACTGTTGCTTTATTTTCGGACCCAGGCGCACCACCACAATTGGGATCAAGACGAGAGGGACCAAACTTATTAAAGTAAGTTCTAGGTTGACCTTGGTAATGGTCATAAAGAGTGTCGCTATCAAGAGGAACACTGCCTGTAGGATTTGGCTGACACCACCCGCCATGGCTTGCCGGACCGCCGGCACGTCGTTGAGGACATGAGATAAGAGGTCGCCGACGGTGTGTTGCTCAAAATAATGCGTTTCCAGTGTTTCCCAATGGGAGAAAAGCCGGCGTCTTAGATCGCCTTCAAAAATTCGTGCATACTTCCCTACCGTATATTGTCCTAGTCCAAAGAGTACAACATATCCCAACGAGACGGCGGCAAGTTCCAGTGCGTACGTTTCAATTTCGGGAACCGTGATCCCGGTGCGAAAGGTATTGATGAAGTTTCCGATAATGTTGGGAATCTGCACTTGAATGGCTTTGGCCATTCCTACACTGATAACGGCTATTCCGTAGGCAGGACTGTGCTTTTTTAAAAACGGCAGAATGAGCCCTTGGTTCATTGATGGATCACCTCAGATCTTCGTGAAACGTTCCCGATAAGGGTCCCGACGAATTCGGTTCTTATTATACCGCACTCTTCCGTGCCTCAATGTAGGCCCACTGGGTACGGCCAATTGACTGGATTGGAAATACTAACTAATATTTGGACATCTTCTTGGTCAGTTCGGTGGGTTGCTTGATGGGATTTGGGCCTTACCCGCACTCTCTTCAGGGTAGGTGCATATCTCTGGTGGTACCCATCCCAACGTGATCAGCACCGCAACGTGATGAACACTGTACCGGATGGAGGATGCTACATGAGCGAAGGTCCAAATCACGGCTCAGGAACCAAAATTAGGGATCGCCTTCAGGTGCCAGATAGTAACGTATTCTTGCCTTATACACGAATCCACGGGAGACGTCCGGGTCCGACACTGTTAGTCACAGCCGGCATACATGGGGGCGAATACCCTGGAATCGAAGCCGCTATTCGATTTGCGCAGGCATTAGATCCCGGGCGATTGCGCGGCACGGTAAATGTCGTCCACATGACCAATCCTCCTGCCTTCTTTGCCAAGTCTCAATACTTCACGCCCGAAGACGGTAAAAACCTTAATCGGGTGTTTCCTGGGCGTGTTGACGGAAGTTTATCCGAACGGATAGCGCATAGCGTGATGTCGTTGGCAAAGGAATCCGACTATTGGGTTGACCTCCACGGCGGAGACATCCATGAGGCGCTGACGCCGTTCCTTATCTATTCCGATCAGGGGGGGCCGCTGGTGGTGGAGCGGTCCCGAGCCATGGCGGAGGCTTATGGGATCCGCTATATTTTGGAATCCTCATCTATTGCGGGCAGCACCTATGCCACGAGCGCTCAGGTTGGGGTGCCCGCTATCTTAGCGGAAGCAGGAGGGGTGGGGCAACTGTCGGAAGATGCCGTCCAGATTCATCTGGACGGTCTGGAAAATGTGCTGCGGCTTTTGGATCTTGTATCCGACCCGCTGCCCCGCGTCGAAACAAAACCAATCTTCCGTAAATTTGTGTGGACGCATGCCTCAACCCAAGGCCTCTTTTACCCTCTTGTTCAGGTAGGGCAAGAGGTCCATCATGGCGATCTAGCAGGCCGGCTCCAGAACGAATATGGTGACCTCATACAAGAAATTGTTGCCCCCCAATCGGGAGTAGTGCTGTTTGTGGTGACATCGCTCGCGATTGTCGATGGCGATCCGCTCCTGGCTGTGGCATCCGAATAGATGCCCGACCTCGAGACCTAATCTTTCCGTGCGCCTTCGCATCACAACTGCTGCTCCCTGAATATCACATTCACGTCCCTCTTTCCTTGACTCGCTACTCCCGAATCGGCTCGGGGACCGGGCAAACGCCCGCGTCCAACCCTCGTGTAGATCGCGTGCATCATGCGTACCTGGCATCACTCTGTGTCCCCCGTTGGGCAATCGCCGAGCCGAAGGTGCAACGCGGCGAGGGGTGACTGCTTCGGCTAGAAAACTTTGACTTCGTCACGTATCGGGGTGTACGATTTGGCGGTCGGGACCCATGATGGTTCGACCGCTTTGATATCAGTTGCTTGCCAATGAGTGGTGGCGGAACGCGGGACGTATGAAGTGGGCAGGATCACGATGTGCTCGGCATCCTGTCTGATATTGCCATACGACAATCGACGCGTTATCACCTGCATCCCGTCACGTCTGGTGGTATTCTCGAAGGTGATGGGGATAATCAGTTCCCGGTGCACTAGGATGTTGAAAATGGAGGCGCACGACATGGACATCATACCTGATGAGCAAACTCTTTGGGCTCGACAACAGCGTTATCTAGTACCGGCGGTTATGCCCTACTACCAAGAGCCGTTGGACCTTACCCACGGTCGCGGTCTCGAGCTTTACGACCGAGATAATCGCCGTTACTTAGATTTTTTCGGGGGTATTCTCACGGTCTCGATTGGACATGCTCACCCGGACGTGGTGCATGCCGTAGAAGATCAGGTGCACCAACTGAGCCACACCTCTACCCTGTATGTGACAAAACCGATGGTTGACCTGGCAGAGCGTTTGGCTGCCCTAACTCCTGGTGATCTCGAACAATCTTTTTTTACCAGCAGTGGTTCCGAGGCCAATGAGACTGCGGTAACCATGGCGCAACTGGCTACTGGTGCAAGCGAAGTGCTCGCTTTGCGCCACAGCTATTCGGGACGTTCCGCATTAGCCATGAATCTC
Organism: Sulfobacillus sp.; assembly: GCA_027343695.1. Lineage (GTDB taxonomy): Bacteria > Bacillota > Sulfobacillia > Sulfobacillales > Sulfobacillaceae > JAKADJ01. Next base: position 115,571 of record DAHWKJ010000028.1, read on the forward strand.
ACTGGGCAGGCATCATGGCGACTAGGTCTATCCGGGTTGCCCGGAATTCGCCATGCCCATAATGCGTACTGCTATCGGTGCCCATTTGGGAAAAAACCCGAAACGTGTGGATTGGAGTGCGCCCAGGACCTGAACGAATTAATTGCTACCGAAACCAGTGGTCACATTGGAGCATTTATCGCCGAGCCGATTCAAGGTGTGGGAGGATTCATTACGCCGCCCGATACCTATTTTCAAGAAGCCAGCGACATTGTCAGACGGCACGGTGCCCTCTTTATCGATGACGAAGTTCAGACGGGTTTCGGACGAACCGGGAAAATGTTTGGAATCGAGCACTCCGGGGTAGTACCGGATATTATGACATTTGCCAAGGGGTTGGCCAATGGGCTGCCGATAGGGGCTACCATCACGAGCAAGACCATCGCTTCTAAATATCAGGGGCCAACCATCAGTACCTTTGGGGGGAACCCCATCAGTATGCGGGCTGCCCTAGCTACCTTGACGGTAATTGAGCGGGAAAATTTAATGCTGAACGCGCAGGTGATGGGGGAACGACTAAGAGACGGACTTGAGCTACTCCAAGAAGAGTTTCCTTTCATCGGTGATGTCCGGGGCAAAGGTCTCATGCAAGGACTGGAATTTGTGCGGGACGACAAAGAACCCGCTCCCGACCTCGTACTCCGGTTTTTTGAGGGGACTAAGGTTCGAGGTCTCTTGTTGGGGAGGGGTGGTCTTCGGGGTAATATCGTCCGTATTGCGCCGGCGTTGACCGTCACCAAAAGCCACATTACCGAGGCCCTTGACACGATGCGCGAAGCGCTTACGGAATTAGTTCAACAGGACCCTGAACTGGCTTTGTTGCAACGTACCCATTAAGACGGATCATGGAACAGCAAGTATTACAGTGGATTGACGGACCGTGGATATCGAGAGACCCCTATGCGCTGGTGCCGGTTTGCGCCCCCTCCACGGGAGGAGCGGTGGCCAGGGACGCGATGGCCGACCCCCAGACGTGGACCGAGCGGTCAAGTCAGCATAAGGGACGTTTGTGGTGGGACCGATAGCCCCCAGCCCGTCGTGGAAAGCTCACTTTGGGCGCTCCGGTGTTTGACCACGAATCTCCTAGCAAGATCAGAACATCCAATAAAAATGTGATGACGACTCGATGGTTCGGGTCCCAATCTGGTACCATGGTCTACAACCTGGATTAAAAAGTGGGGGGCTTGAGGTGATACCGACAAGCAAGTCCCAAGTCCGTCAACTTCTGGTGGAGCAACAGTTGCTCATGGATCCCGCGCCACGTGACTCGCTCCACGTGGTTCGGAGGCTTGAGTGCCTCCAACTAGATCCCGTGGCGCTGATCGGCCGCAATCAGGACTTGGTGCTGGGAGCTCGACTACAACAACCGCCGGGTGGCATTTTGGATGGACTGCTAAGCCAAGGCAATCTGATCGAATATGAAGCCAATGCGGCCTGCATCATGCCTATCGAAGATATGGTGTGGTTAAAGGGCATCCAGGTTCGCAGGCAGCGGGCCCTCCAACCCCAACTGGACAGTCTTGGCCCCGTGGTGAAACACGTACTGGATCGACTGGCCCGCGAGGGCCCCCTACCGGCTCGCGAATTTGTGAGCCAAGAGCGTGTCGCTGGGTATTGGGATTCGGCAGTCGCTGCCACCAAGGCTACGTCGCACGCATTAAATGTCCTCCGGGACGTTGGCATGATCCGGGTGGTGGCCCGCGACAAAGGGCATCGCTTGTTCGATTTGATGGAACGGGGAATTGAGGCGTCTTTGCTGGATCGGTGGCGACAAATCTCGATTGAAGACGCGGATCGTGGTCTCCTCAATAAATATATTCGCGCTTATGGGATTATGGATCCCAGCGACCCACGGTTTGGCTGGCGGCATCATCCCATTGTCGAAAGAACACGGCTGGTTGAACAATGCGTACAGCTCAAGTGGCTCACCCCGTTGGCGATTGAATCGCTACCGCGGCCTTATTATGTCGCCACCGACTTGTTGGAGCGTCTGGAGCACTATCGTGACGTTTCTGAAGTCCCCATTGAAGAGGCCTCAATCCGATTCTTACCGCCGCTTGACAATTTGTTATGGCGCCGTGAACGGCTGGAGGATATTTTTGACTTCAGCTATCGGTGGGAAATATATATTCCTGAGTCGAAACGACAATATGGGGCGTACGTCATGCCCATCCTCGCCGGCAGTAGGCTGATTGGCCGCGTCAATGCCCGCTGTCTGCGAGAAGAGCAGCGACTTCAAGTGATGGGAGTTTGGTGGGAACCGGAAGCTCGGGTCACCCCGACTCTTATTGAGCGTTTTACCGATTCGCTCGCGCAATTTTCCACGCAACTTGGCATGAAGCAAATAGATTTTTTGGTACCCCTCGCACCGAAGGAACAGGCATAGGCAGGAGAAGCTCCTCGTAATGTAGAATATTCACTCATATTATGGAAATACCAAAAAGGTGGGAGAATCCAATGATGGTGCCGATGAACGTCAATCGTTTCCTGAAACGGACCGCCAAACTCTATGCAACTAAAGTGGCGGTGATCGATCAGGATATGTCCTATACGTACCAGGAAATGTCCTTTCGGGTAGACCGCCTTACCCGAGCCTTAAAGGGACAAGGGATAAAACCGGGGGACCGGGTGGCATGGCTCAGCTATAACAACCACCCGCTCCTCGAAGCTTATTTCGGTGTGGTACAGTTTGGTGCAATTTTAGTCCCCTTAAACATCCGCTTAAGCCCCGACGATCTCGTTTATATTTTTAGTGACTGTACACCAGCACTGCTTGTCTTTGACTCTGATTTTGAGGAAACTGCCCGGCGCTTGGCGGCCGTTGTTCCGGATCTAAAGATGGTCGAGATCCAGATTGAGGGCAGTCACCCGGACTACTTGGACTACGAGTCGTTCTTGGCAAACGCACCCTCGGAACTAGGGGTTTCGGACTATCCCGAGACGGATGAGAATGCCGTTGCAGAGATTTTTTATACGTCAGGCACCACAGGAATGCCCAAAGGTGTAGGACTTACACATCGAAACCTTTACATGAATGCGATGCAGATTCTCATTTCGGCCAATATTGGTGACGACGCCATTATATTGCATACCATCCCGCTTTTTCACGTGAATGGATGGGGGACACCGCATTACATTACAGCGGTAGGTGGAACGCATGTCATGCTTCGGCGTTTCATACCCGACCTTGTGTTGCGGCAAATTGAAAGACATCGCGTAACCCATGCTAGCTTAGTGCCCACTATGGCTAATTTTCTGATCCAAGCGGCCCAAAGCCATCCGTATGACCTTTCAAGCCTTCGGTATGCAGTCTTTGGAGGGGCACCCAGTCCCTCCAGTTTTGTCCAAAACACCATGGATGCTCTTGGTGGTGAATATGTAGGTGGTTACGGCCTTTCGGAGACCAGCCCGATTGTGTCTCTCGCTGTGATCAAGTCAACATTAGCCGACCATGACCCACTGGCGCTGAACCGCTACCGCGGTACAGCGGGGCTGCCGGCGGTGGGGGTTGATGTGAGCATCGTCGATGATGACGACTACGATTTAGCATGGGATGGGGAATCGGTGGGGGAGTTAAGGGTACGAGGCGACATGGTGATGGCGGGTTATTGGAATAAACCGGAAGATACTGCGCTCGCGATTCGTGGAGGTTGGTTTTATACCGGCGACATGGCAGTCATTGATCCAGAAGGCTACATCCATATCGTGGACCGCAAAAAAGACATCATCATATCTGGAGGAGAAAATATTAGTAGCGTTGAATTAGAAGACGCCTTATTCCAGCATCCCGCGGTGTTCGAGTGCTGCGTTATTGGGATCCCAGACCCCAAATGGGGTGAAGTGCCAAAGGCTGTCGTCGTGTTGAGGCCTGGGATGAGTGTGGATGCGGGAGAGCTTTTAGGGTTTGTGAACCAAAGAGTCGCTTCATTCAAGGCCCTGAAGGGGCTGGATTTTACAGCGGAACTACCTAAGACGGGTACTGGAAAAATTCAGAAGACCGTGGTCCGAAAACGTTACGGCGCCGGTTGGTATCAAGACTAGGAGGCGATTTGTGGGAGGCTTAGAAGGCAGAGTGGCCATTGTCACCGGTTCCGGTCAGGGCATTGGGCGGGCAGAGGCCGAAGTTCTCGCTGCGCGTGGAGCGCGCTTAGCAATTTGGGACTGGCATCTCGACTTGGCTGAAGCGACGGCAGCCCACATCATTTCGCATGGGGGCGTTGCTAAAGCCTACCGGGTCGACGTGGGCGACTCCTTACGTGTTGAGTCTGCTATGGAACAGGTCCGCAGTGACCTGGGCCCGGTGAGTGTTCTGGTGAATAATGCCGGTATCACCAGGGATAATCTGTTGTACAAGATGTCCGAAGATGATTGGGATACCGTGATGAACATTCACCTCAAGGGGGCATTTTTGTGTAGCCGCGCCGCACAGGCCGATATGGTGAAGCATCGGTGGGGACGGATTGTGTTGACATCGTCTACGTCAGCGTTGGGGAATCGCGGGCAGTCTAACTATGCGACGGCTAAGGCTGGTCTTCAGGGACTAACGAGGACCCTAGCGATAGAGCTCGGGCCATTTAATATCACGGTCAACGCGGTAGCCCCCGGATTTATTGACACCGACATGACCCGGGGAACAGCCCGACGGCTTAATCTCGACCCCGAACAATTTAAGGAAGCCATTTCGAGCACCGTTCCAGTAGGACGGGTCGGAGTGCCGGAAGACGTGGCACACGCCGTCGGATTCTTTTGTGATCCCGAGTCGTCCTATGTCAGCGGGCAGGTTTTGTATATTCGCGGTGGACCCTAACGCGGTTCCCGTTCCGCAATCAGACACCGTGCGGTCTCAAAAACAGAGTGCAGCATTTCACGGGTCAATCGACCAGTTTGGGTATTTTGGCGACTAGGATGGTATGAAATGATTAGGACGGTAGGGCGCACCCCTGGTATCTCGATTTGAGTGCCATGAGAAAATTTCCAATGCCGCACGTCGAGGCCTCGGTCCCGATAATGGGTTCTTACTGCTTCGTACGCCATTCGCCCTAGTACCAGGATTACACAAGGTTGAATCACGTCAAGTTCAGCAATGAGATACGGCCGGCAGTTACGAAATTCATCGACCGTGGGGCGGTTATCGGGTGGGGCACAGCGTACGGCGGCGGTGATATAGGCCCTGACTAATTGGAGGCCGTCCTCGCGGTACGCACTGGTCATTTGGTTGGCAAAACCGGTGGCGTGCATGGCCCGTATCAGCCAGGTGCCAGAATCGTCGCCGGTAAACATTCTTCCAGTGCGATTGCCTCCATGCGCCGCCGGCGCCAAGCCTACCACCATGAGCGCGGCCTTGGGGTCGCCAAATCCAGGTAGCGGTCGACCCCAATATTCTTGGTGCCGATACCGTTTAACCTTTTGTTGGGATACTTCGGTCCGCCAGTTCACCAATCGTTCGCACATAGTGCATGACACGACAGCTTCGGTAATTTGTGACAGATCTGAAAAGCCAGTCGGTTTAATATCCATGACCTTAATCATAAGAGTTCTCTACATCCCTGTCCAGGTGGTTCCTGTTTAAACTGTTGAGCAATTACCACGGTATCCCAATTTACCGACATATAATGAAGAATTATGCGAATCGATAATGATAAATTATTGTAATTGTTGTGGGGACTTAATAGGATGATGTTGATTCAAACGCACTAGTGCTGAATAACTATCGGTACTGTGCAATTATCTATGGTTTTGTACCAAAAATTGGGTTGGACACGGGGTGTGTTCGTCCAAGGTTTACCCGGAAACCGTTTAGGAGCTATTTTCCCTAGAGAATTCCGAATGGTTGATAAATTCCGACGCCGGAACAGTAATCTCGGAGCCAAACCTCCCTTGGACGCTCATGAGGGGATGTTGGGAACGTATAGCGAGAAAGGGAGTGTGTAGATTGGCAGTCGCGTCAAGTAATGTCCCGTACCGAGAAGTGCGGGATGCTAAAGGCCGCGTCTATCGTGTAGGAGAGTCTCCCAAGGACATCATGGGCTATGGCCGAATTGTGATGATTCTCTTACCGTGGATCGGCATGATGCTGGCCTCTACCTTGGAATATGGTTGGGGAGCGGCATCAGCGACCGTGGCTCATCAGTATCACTGGAGCCTAACGACAGCATTTTGGAACTACTCCGTGTATGTGGCCTTTGAGGCCGGCGTTTCGTACTTCAACGGGCGGTTTCGCGAGCGAGCCACCTGGTGGAAACCAAAGACCGCGATGTTGGTCGGTGGTATTTTGGTTGCACTGGCATACTTTTTCTTGGCGCACTCGGTCGCGCCATGGATTGCCTATGCCGGTTATGCCGCGCTGGGAGGTATTGGATCAGGATTGGTCTACTCCACCTGTGTGAACACCGTAGGGAAGTGGTATCCTGAAAAGAAAGGCTGGCGGACTGGATTTGTGGATGGCGGTTGGGCTTATGGTGCCGTCCCGTTCATTATTCTCTACGCCACGTCGTTTAATACCCATGACTTTCTTACCATCTTGTACCTGACCGGTGCCATTTTGGGCGGCGGTTTGATCATCATTAGCTTCTGGTTCAAAGATCCGCCGAAAAGCTGGTGGCCAGCAGAAGTCGACCCCATTGAGTTTTCTAAGACCAAAGCTGCATGGGCATTGAAGTACAATCCCCCAGCTATTCGCCAAATGACCACCCGGCAAATGTGGCGGACTTCTAAACCGCCCTGGATGGTCCTAGAATTCTTGCTGATTGCGGGAACCTCACTGTTTGGTGTCGGATTCTACTATCCCTTTGCTGTGGCTGTCCATCTTGGATCGGTCGCAATTATTGCTGGGGCGACTGGTTTCGCGTTCACCGACGGGATTGGGCGACCGCTCGTCGGTCTCTTATCGGACCGGATTAGCCGTCGATGGGCAGAAGTAGTCGTGTATAGCCTCTTGGGTGTGACAACGATCGGGTCCCTTGTCACAGGGCGCCTTCATCTGGCGATTCCCTTCGTCATCTTTGCCCTACTCTCAGGCGGAACCTCCGGCTCGTTGTTTGTGTTGAACCCGTTGATGGTCAGTGACTATTTCGGCACGGACCACCAGACGGAGAACTACGGGACCATCTACGCGGCGAAAATTGTCGGTGGTGTTTACGGTGGTGTGGTTGCAGCTTACCTCATTACCGGGACCGGAAGCTACACTTGGGCCTTTGTTGTCGGAGGTCTGATGGCTTTGGGCGCCGCTGCCATCGCCGCAATATTCTTTGCACCACCTACAGAAGAGGAAGTCCGTCGCGCGATGGGAGCCGATTTCGACCGCTCACCAGTGCGCGACATGAGTCCCCCTGCCTAAAGGTCTGACTAGTTTCGGGTCGGGATCTCATGGTGATGCATGAGATCCCGATTACTATCTTGGAAAACGGGAGGTCACGATAATGCGCGAGTACTTTAACCTTGCTGCTACCACGCCATTTCACCTGCTCGGCATTCAAAAAACTCCTTGGTGGCTCATCGGATTGGTATTGGCCGGTGCTATCGTCTCACGCACTGCAGTCTTCTTTTGGATGATGTGGCGCCGCAAGAAAGACTGACTCAAACCTGCAGTGGATTAGATTAGCCGCGACGGGCTTCCTTGACGATGTCGGAGCTATTAGTGGGGAACCGGACAACGGCATCTTGGTGTACGAGTTTTGTAGAACCACCGAGCTTTTGGGTAAAGCGCGAGGTCGTGATGGCTACCCCAAGCATGACAAAGAATACTGCGAGCGACAATCCGAGCAATACCATCGACACGGGGTTGTTCGTGGTCAGAGCGTGAAGCAGTTGCGGGGTCTGTAGTGAAGTGAATGGTGAAATCATGGTTAACGCCTCCTTCAATCAGTTCGTATCTCTGGTCTTAGTCTAGGACCCGAGGGCTGAACGAACAATAGAGGCCATTCTATGATGATTTATAGAAATTTTATATATTTTACCAGGCCACCAGATTTCTGTGGCCTTTTTTAGCGGGAGCGGGCTACGTGGTGTTGATAGCGCGGTCACGGGCTGTTCAAGCGGCTTGATGAAGGGCATGCCGGACGGCAGTACTGAGCTTGCGGCATAGTCCGCAATGTCGACGAGTCGGCCCGCGTGCTGACCCCATCGGTGATTTGTGCCCGCCGGTAAATCTAGGGGGCATTAATGATGCTCCCCTGACCCGAGCCGGCAACTTGGTGGTTTCTGAGGCCTTTCTTTTATAGAGTCATTTTTATCGTGATGGTTCAATTGAATTCGAAACATAGCAGGAATTTGTTCAATTTAGGCGAAATCTTTTTCGTAGACTAAATAGGAGGCGGTAAAATGTTTGTCGAAGCCATTATGAATCCGTTTTCGGCGATAGACCAAGATGGCCCGGTATCGGAAGCACTCGAACGATTTAAGGAGCGACCGGCTTTGATGGTGACAACCCGCGACCGCAAGTTAGTCGGTGTGGTGGCCCGGGTGAACTTGCTCGAGGCCTTTGCTGAGTACTGGCTGTCACACGGAGCCGATTCTGAAGACATTCTTAAAAACCCGATTAAGGACTATGTTCATGTCGCTAAGTGTTTGGCAGCGGGTACGCCAGTGGAAGAAGCGGTCAATTGGCTTTACCGCGGAGAAAAGGCCGTGGTAGTCCTTGATCGTCATGGGAATCCGGCGGGATTGATTTCATGGCAGGAAGTCAACAACTACCTCAGAGAAATTACAGGTTTCAATGACACCGAATCGGTGCGGTTTTCCTTGGCCCTAACGGATGAACCGGGCCAGTTGGCCCATGTTGCCGATGTAGTTGGTCGAGCTGGGGTTAATATTACGGCCATTACCTTGTCGGACCCGAAGACGCTAAAATGGGTGCACTTGGTGTTGCGGGTGGATCGCAAGGACGCGAGTGTGGCGCGGCACGCTTTAGAGCGACATAAAATTCAAATTTTATCCGAACATCACTCCGCGTAAGTCAGTGGGCTTTCCTCTATACGCATGGCACATGTCGTTACCTCGAAAGGGTCACAGTGGGTCTAGGAACGTGGAGACGGAAGCCTACGAACTATTGAACGGTCGACGTTGACCGGTCACCGGGGGGTCCCCTAGACCCGGTTTGGTCCGACTCATCTGCCTTGGGCTCAAAGACATTGCCTTAAAGCACGGTGACGTCATGCCGGTCGACTCCGTGATTGGAGAATTTGGTGGCGAGACGCACCCTGCATAAAAAGCAGGACCGAGGAGTATTACCAGAAGAACTATACAAGAGGAGGAGAATCGATGCGTGAAACATTCGAAAAGTTCAGTATTACGGCCGAACTTGCCCAGACCATGGTGAATGCGGCGGCGGCCAAAGCGGAGGAAATTGGTGTTCCTATGGTCATTGCGGTGGTCGACGATTCGGGAATTTTGAAAGCGTTTTTAAGGATGGACGGCGCTAAACTTTTAAGTGTCGACATTGCCCAAAACAAGGCTTGGACCGCTGCGAGTTTTGGGATTCCCACCGATCAGTGGCATGAATTTATTAAAGATGACGCGCCGCTCCGGGCTGGCATTCCGCACACGCCGCGATTGGTGGTGTTCGGCGGAGGTTACCCGATTCTGGTGAATGACCGGGTGGTTGGAGGCATCGGATGCTCGGGGGGGCATTACAACCAGGATATGGTCTGCGCACAAGCGGGATTGTCGGCGGGTGGGCAAGGATCCTGATTATGGCCGGATACACCATTTCCGAAAAGATTTTGATGAACCCGTGTCGACGGCGACGGACCGGTTCAACCCGGTCAAATTGTTCGGGCTCAGGTCGACCGGGTGCTGCTTAACGACGTCAGCGGGCCGCTAGCTTTTCAGCAGTTTGAGAAAATGGGGGCATCCAGGCTCCCTGACCCGGAACGCGTGGTGCTGGTGGCCGACCACTTTGCACCACCGCCCAGTATCGCCGCAGCGCATGGGTTATACGAGATGCGGGTGTTCTCCGAACGCTTTGAGGTCGACCATTTTTACGACATCGGACAAGGTGGCATTGAACATTCGCTCCTACCCGAAAAGAACTTGGTGGCCCCCGGGGATCTGATCATCGGCGGCGACTCCCACACCTGCACCTACGGAGCCTTTAACGCCTTCGGCACGGGCTTGGGCTCAACGGACATCGCGGCGGCGATGGCGTTGGGCGAGCTTTGGTTTCGAGTGCCGGAGTCCCTATACTTTGAATTTACCGGCGGCGGGGGTCCGTATGTGACCGGCAAGGATTTTATCTTGCGGGTCATAGAGGAAATTGGGGTAGACGGTGCGACGTATATGGCCATGGAATTTGGGGGCGAAGGCATTTACGGCCTGAATATGGATGAAAGGATGGCGGTTTGCAATATGGCGGTGGAAGCGGGCGCCAAAGCCGGCATCGTGCTTCCGGACAAGGTTTTATCTCAGTGGACGACCGAACACGGCATTCCGGGAAACTTGGCCGTGGCCCCCGATTCCACTGCCCGTTATCGAGCGACGTATCAGGTCGAGATGGGATCTCAACCCTTAGTGGCAGCCCCACATTCCCCCGGCAATGTGAAGTCGGTCGGGGAGGTGGCCAGACGGCGTGTTCACCAAGTGTATATCGGCAATTGCGCCAATGGGACTCTGACAGACTTGCGACAGGCTGCCGCCATCTTGCAGGGCAAAAAGGTCGCCCGCGGAACTCGCCTGATTGTGGTACCAGCTACCCAGCAAATCTATCGCAAGGCCATGGAAGAGGGGATAATAGACCTGCTCATTGATGCTGGTGCAGCCGTTTCAACGCCCACCTGCGGGGCTTGTTTTGGGGGGCACATGGGGCTTCTTGACGCGGGAGAAGTAGCGGTGGCGACAACTAATCGGAATTTCCGTGGACGCATGGGGCACGCCGAAGCGGAAGTATATCTGGGCAACGCGTATGTTGCGGCCGCCGCTGCCGTAGCGGGCGATCTTATCGATCCGGCATTGGTCACCTCGGCGTCCAAAGGAGGGAGCCCTCAATGATCTTCCAGGGAAGCGTGTGCCGAGTCGGGGACGACATTGATACTGACGTCATTATACCAGGCCGGTATTTAGCGATTACCGATCCCCGGCAATTGGCAGAGCATGTATTCGAAGGGCTCGGCCCAAAATGGGCTCGGCAGATACAGCCTGGAGACATTGTGGTGGCGGGCCGAAATTTTGGATGCGGATCTTCGCGGGAACACGCACCCTTGGCCTTGAAAGGCGCCGGAGTGTCGTGTGTGGTGGCAGAAAGCTTCGCACGCATCTTCTTTCGGAACGCTATCAATCTCGGTTTGCCAATTTTGGTCTGTCCTGACGCTGTTCGGGCTTCAAAAGAACGTGAGACCATCGGCGTAAACACCCAGCAGGGGGTGATCCAGGTGGGTGATGAAGTTTTCCCTATTGAACCGTATCCTCCGTTTTTGCAGGAGTTGATCGAGGCCGGAGGACTAGTAGACTGGGTTCGGGAACAAATTCACAGGAGGAATCAAAACCATGAGTAAATTGATGACATCTCACTTTAATCCGGGAGCACGGTTTCGTGAACTCTTAAATGGCCCCGATCCGGTTTTGGCTCCAGGGGCTTTTGACGCCTTAAGCGCTAGGCTTATTGAGGAAGCAGGGTTTCCGGCCGTCTATATGACGGGCTTTGGGACTTCGGCCTCGGTTCTAGGGCGACCCGATGTGGGTCTTTTGACGATGCGGGAAATGGTGGACCATGCCCATCAGATCGCGGAGGCGGTATGGGGAACCCCGGTCATTGCTGATGCCGACACGGGATACGGTAACCCTATCAACATCATTCGCACCGTGCAGGAATATGAACGGGCGGGCGTGGCGGGTGTTCATTTCGAGGATCAGGTGGCCCCGAAAAAGTGCGGCCATATGGCTGGGAAAGAGGTGATTCCACCCGCAGATATGGTGGCCAAAATTCGAGCTGCGGTGCAAGCCCGGCGGTCAACGGATTTTGTCATCATTGCCCGCACCGATGCCCGAGCGGTGGAGGGGCTGGAACCGGCTCTCGAAAGGGGCCGCAAATACCGAGATGCCGGAGCGGATATGCTCTTTATCGAAGCTCCGGAGAATGTTGATGAAATTCACATCATTGCCGAAACGTTCGCCGGGGTGCCGCTCGTGTTTAACTGGGCGGAAGGCGGGAAAACCCCGCCGATCACGTATCAAGAACTTCGGAACCTGGGGTATCGATTCGTGATTTTCCCGATCAGCACGTTACTATCCGCCACGCAGGCAATGCGTGTGGTATTGAATGCCATTCGGACAGCTGGAACCCCGCTGGAGGTCATGGATAAACTGGTGCCGTTCCAAGAGTTTCTTGACTTTATCGGCCTGCCGGAAATCCGGTCACTGGAAGAGCGATACGTGGCGGATCCCCTGTCACCTCGGGTAATGGCCGCGGTCGAAGAAAGTCACGCAAGGAGGGACCATCGATGAAAACGCCATTGACCCCGCTTGCACTGGCAGAGCGGGCGTTTAAATATTACGATCGTCGTCTGGCCGTGATCGACGGAGATCGGGAGGATACCTACGGAACCTGGTCTCGCAGAATTTTTCAACTGGCCCGGGCACTTAAGGCAACGGGCATTAAGCCAGGTGATCGGGTGGCCGCGCTGATGCCCAATACGGGTGCCATGCTAGACATTTTTTATGCGGTCCCGTGGATTGGGGCCATTTTGGTGCCTCTGAACACGCGTCTTGCGACGGATGACTATGGATACATTTTGGAACACTCAGGATCTCGCGTCTTGGTTGTGGACAGCAATCTGTGGACTCAGGTGGAACCGCTAGGCGAACGGCTGCCGGAAGTCTGGGTTACGGGCGCCCCGATCCATGGACGGCCTGAGTACTACTCGCTATTGTCCCGATATTCTGGGGACCCGATTCCTTTGCCGGACATTGACGAGGATGACACGATGACATTGAACTATACGAGCGGTACGACGGCGCGACCCAAAGGGGTCGAGTTGACACACCGCAATCTTTTGATGAATGCCATAGACTTTGCGTATCATTTAGGAGTGGCAATGGGGGATGTCTATTTGCACACCCTTCCGATGTTTCATGTCAACGGATGGGGCGGTGTATGGGCCGTATCCGGAGTGGGCGGTGTCCATGTTACCCTGCCCAAAGTGGATGGTTCCCGAATTTGGGAACTGATTCATCGCCATGGAGTGACCCGCATGTGCGGGGCTCCGGCAGTTCTTAACATGATGCTCCAGGTCGCGGACACCCCCCGGGTCACAAAACCGGTTCGAGTGGCTACCGCTGGAGCTCCCCCGCCTGCAGCCATAATTGAACGGATGGAAGCGCTTGGATTTCAGGTTTTGCATGTCTACGGTCTCACTGAAGTGTCCCCGTTTATTACCGTATCCGAGTGGCTTCCGGAAGAGACAAAGGACCCGGTCGAACTCCGCGTCGTGCGGTCGGCACGCCAAGGTGTGGCTCAAATTCTGGCGGGCGAGATCCGAGTGGTGCGTTCAGACGGCCAGGATGTGACTCCAAATGGGGAAGACATGGGAGAAATCATCTGCCGTGGTAATGTGGTCATGAAGGGCTATTACAAACAGCCGCAGGAAACGGCCAAAGCTATTCGAGACGGGTGGTTTCATACCGGAGATTTAGCGGTGGTCCACGAGGACCACTATATAGAGATCCGGGATCGGGAAAAAGATATCATCATTTCGGGCGGAGAAAATATTTCGTCTGTGGAAGTCGAGTCAGTGCTATTTCGGCACCCAGCGGTGCAGGATGCGGCCGTGATTGGTGTGCCACACGAAAAATGGGGGGAGACGGTCAAGGCCATTATCGTACTAAAACCGGGGATGGGTCCTACTGCGGACGAGATTATAGGTTTTTGCCGTGAGCATATGGCTCATTTCAAGGCACCCACTACGGTAGATTTTTATCAGGAATTGCCTCGCACGGCCAGCGGGAAGGTCCAGAAGTTTGTCTTGCGCGAATCGTACTGGAAGGGGAAGGCAAAGCGGATCAATTGAAATGCCGACCCTAGTCGAAACCATGACGGAGTTTTATGGCAAAGATCGTGATCGCTGGGGCAGGTGTCGGGGCTTTAGCCATCCACCGTCTTCGCCGTGAGCCAGTTATACCAGATTTCAAACGGACCGCAAAAATCGCCTGGTGCGCCGCCATGATGGGTCGGAGGTCCAGATCAATCCGTTGTTTCTTGCGAAGACTACGCCAGGACTCGACATAGGCATTGTCTCAAAAGTTACTCTTGCAGTGCATATTGGTTGTCATCTGCTCCGCGGAGAGCCGATCTCGACATCCTTGGTTCTCCAAGGGAAGGGCCAAGATGGGATATTCGGATCCGGGATTCCGAGGAACGCCTGGTGTGTGGCGCGCTCTTAGCGGGCCAAGGATGCGGTCTGAAGTTTCGATTCTGGAATGATGACTTGTAAAGTGACGAGTGCCTGGCCACCCTGTCCATTCGGAATGGGGATCGTGTGAACGGTACCGAATTGGCTAAGAAAGGGCGTCAGCAAGGGGAGTTGATTGGTCGAGGCGAGCGTTCCGATCACCACATTGCGCCCCGTACCCGGGCCAATGAACGCGAAGGGCGGTACGCTGTAGCGGGCCACCCCATGCCTATAGTATCCGAAAAACCCGGGCAAGTCCCCATCTTGCTCTAGTCGTCTGGGATCCATTGCCTGCACCGCATGCTGTTGTTGAACATACTTACTGGCACCGGTGATCAGCATTTTAAGCAACGAGAGCGTACTGATAGCACTGGCCTCGACCGCGCCATCGCGGGGCATATTGGGTGATAAGCCTGACCACACTACGACTCCACTTCTCACAGATGGCTTCAATCCCACTTCAGTAAGGAGTTTTTGCACTTTTTCAGACGGCCTTAGGGGTGTCAAGACCGCCCTAACCCGATTGGTCGATAGAAATAAGGTGAGATTCGACCGCCAATAGGGCCCATATTGCCAAGGCAAGGTTGCCATCTGCGACACGAAAGGCCAGGTGTCGTAAGGGCTTGGAGCTGCGGGGGCGATGTAGCCACCAGCCATTCGAAACCAGAAATGACTGGTAGCCTGCCATACCATTGACAGGCCGGCCGTATTGTACGGCCATAGCAGGACGGTGGTGTGGCGAGCCAATATTTTTGACACCACCCCTTGATGATAGAAGTCGGGAACATGGACTCTTTGAGTCCAGCCCGGCTTTAACCAAAAATTCGGGAGCAGGGATAGGATGATCACTCCTGCAATACTTACTCGAAACCATCGTGCCCAGCCGGGATAAGTTAATGCGGGTGTCAATAGGAAGACCGCCACGACCTCTGCGTAAAACATGAGGCGGCTCGGTAAAGCAAAGCTTAATAAGGGTAGATGACTGATAAGACTTTCGGGTAACCAACCGTGGGCGTCACGATACCAGTGAAGTTTCGGTCCGAGCGCGAGAATCATGATTATAGTGAGTAACGCGTAACCCATGGCAAGCCAGGTACGTCGAATACGCTGGTGGCGGATCTGAACCATCAATACTAGTAGCCACGGGAATCCTAAATATCCCGAGGCCTCGCCGAGATTTCCCGGAAACCAGGACGAAATCCGTGCAAAGAATTGCCCCCCCAAGGTCAGTCTGGTGGGGAGAATCCAGTTTAATGGATTAATCGAGAAGGCTATGGGCGACGCATGGATGGCCGGAGCGACGTGCTGAAACATGTGGTAGAGCCATGGGCTCAGAACGACCGCAGCCACACCGTACCCAAACCCCATGGCTTTGAGTAATTGCATGGCATGTGGGCGAGAACCCGGGACAAGGGAAGTGAGAACCATGCCGAGCGCGAGGATTAGGGTGAAGGTGGCTAGGACTTCGGTAGACACAAAAAATTGAAGCACAACGCTAGCCGTCACTAATATCACCATTGGGGATAACGCTAATTGTCCCCGCCAAAATTTCAAAGCTATAAGAGTCGTGAGGAGCGGAATGGGCATCCAGACGAGGTTTAGGTGGCCATCCCACGCTTGGCCGATGAGGTACGGGGAAATACCCACGATGAGGCCTTGGACCATGGCGAGTCTAGGACGATGGTGGCATTCATAACCTAGGAGGTATGTAGAGAAGGCTGTTACGCAAAGACCGAGCCACATCATGAGATTGTAGCTGACTATTGGGCCGGTCAGGAGGGTCAAGGGAGCTGCTAAAAGGGCTAAAAGCGGAACTGTGGTGACCCACCCGAGGTAGACGCCGGTAGGTGCCCACAGCAAGGATGTGTGCCAAGGATGTAACCAATGCGTGGGCCACCATGCGAAAAACCACACGAAGAGGCTGGGATCCGGGCCTTGTCCAACCAGTTGTTTAGCTAACATCGAAGGAATACCCAGGCCCAAAATACCCCAGGCTATCACACCATAGACAAGAAACACTCTAAGATGAAAATAAAACGATAAGGTAGGCCGTGGGGCGAGGAGGCTGGGTCTTGCAGGATCCAAATGGGTCACCGAGGTCTCCCTTTCATAGAGGAGTCGTTTAGAGAGGTCTTCGCGTTAGCGCTTCGATCTCCCTGCTTTGCGCGACGAGATTACGTCACAATCTCTTCGCATTGTGTTAAGAATGTGTTAAGATCGTGTTAAGATAAGGTTACTGAAGGTATGGTGCTGGGATGGGCTTAGATGTTTTGGTTTTTGTTGGGATTGCTGGATTTGCCATAATATCGGGATTCAATGATGGAGGCAACCTGATTGCAACCTTTCTGGCGTCGGGCACCCTATCCGGTCGTTCGGTGGTCCCATTGTTGATCGCTGGAATTGCTCTTGGTCCCATCCTGTTTGGCACGGCGGTTTCCCACACCATAGCCTTAGAGGT
Source organism: Sulfobacillus sp. (assembly GCA_027343695.1). Lineage (GTDB taxonomy): Bacteria > Bacillota > Sulfobacillia > Sulfobacillales > Sulfobacillaceae > JAKADJ01. The sequence goes on from DAHWKJ010000028.1 coordinate 132,446, forward strand.
GGTGAATTTCCAAGCAGCGGGTCCGTTGGTGTTGTTAATGGCTCTAGTGTCGGCACTCGCCACACTACTGTTAACGTGGATTTTGAAGATCCCGACGAGTACCACGATTGCTTTGGGGGGCGGAATGATTGGGGCAGCGGTTCTAAGCGGTCACAGTCGCCTGATTCACTGGATTGGGGTAGGGAAATTAATTCTGGGTTTAGTGGGCTCTGTGATGATCGGGTTTCTGGTGGCTTGGCTATTGGCAAATCTGCTCTGGGCTGTCTTAACACGGTTGTCGGTGCGTAACATCCGTCGGCTCGGCTTAGCGCAGTACGTCACCGTATTTTGGCAAGGCTTGGCCTACGGGGCAAACGACCAAGAAAAGGCCATAGGGCTCATGACCATCTTCTTAATGCTTCGAGCCCACACCCTGACGTACCGAGTGACCTGGTTGGCCATATTGTTACCCTTAGTATTTTGGGCGATCGGACTCGTAGTGGGAGGTTGGCGCATTGCCCATACCGTCGGTGGACATATCTTTCGTTTGCGGCCCATGAATGCCCTCAGCACCCAAGCAGCCGCAGCGATCACGGTTAGTGTGGCAGCCTGGTTCGGGTTCCCGGTCAGCACCACCCAGACCACCGATGGCGCCTTATTTGGAATGGGGGCGGCGCTCGATCCGCTGCATGTTCGGTGGCCAATGGTCAGAAAAATGTTCACGGTATGGATTTTGACGATGCCTATCGCTATGGTGATTGGTGGCACCGGAATGGCAATGGTGTCGGCGCTCAAATAAGGTTCGGAGTGAGCGATTAAAAACCCTTGGAGGCTTGACTGAGATGAGCTGGAAAGACATATTTGTTCCTTCACAACACGTTTTTTATGGACTCTTATGCGACCAAATGACGGTGGCAGAGGAAATCACGGCATTACTTGAGCGTTACATTTCAGTGGAGGATCCGACAGAGCGCAAGGGTATCGCCGAGCGGGCTTCTGATTGTGAACACGAAGGGGACCGTCGACGCCAAGCATTAATGGAAAAGCTCCAGGGGACTTTTGTCACGCCGATCGACCGAGAGGACCTCAACGATTTATCGCGGGCCATCGATGACATCATCGATTACAACGAGAACACCATCAAAGAAATTGCGATTTACGAAATTCGGATCGACGCTCCCATTCGCGAGATGGTGGCGACAATGCTCCAGGCCGTAGACCATTTGGCCACCGCGATCCAATTGCTGTCCCGAGATCCCGCAGCGGCCAATCAAGCGGCCTTGAAGACAAAGTCCATGGAAAACAAAATGGAGGGCATTTATCGCCGGGCCATCGCCGACTTGACCCATGAACCCGACATCCACTACTTAATTAAAGCTCGAGAGGTCTACCGGCATCTTAGCAACGCCGCGGACCGTGCTGATGGGGCAGCAAATGTCATCAATAGTATTATCGTGAAACAAAACCACTAGCATGTGGCTTATGACGACGGGATTACTCGCGGTCTTCGGGATCTGGGTCGTCCTCATTGGAATAGTCGAATGGGCGCGTCGCCGCTATCCAATTTTGGAGTCAATCAATGGCAGCGAACCACCAGTGAGTCGGGTATCCATTGTTTTAGCGGCCCGTAACGAGGCGCTGGTGATTCGCCAGACGTTATTAAAGTTGCAGTTAATAGGACCCGTCGTGTCCCAAATCATCGTGGTCAATGACCGCTCGACCGATGCCACAGATACCGAAATCGCAGGTGTTCCGGATCCTACTGGACGTCTATCCCAGGTTCGGGTCGATACGTTGCCCCAGGGCTGGTTAGGGAAGCAATACGCGCTATGGCAAGGGGCCCGACTGGCGTCGGGCGATTGGATTGTGTTCCTGGATGCCGACAGCCGCCTCAGTCCTCTGGCGATTGAGAAAGCCCTCCACTATGCACAATCCGTCCACCTTGACTATTTAAGCGTGATTCCAAACCTCTCCATTCAGGGACCGGTAGCACGGGCGTTCTTAGGGTTTTTTGGTTTTGTTATGGCAATGAGCCTTCGGCTGGTTTTGACCAACTTACGGTCTCGTCGATGGACCGGAATCGGGATCGGAGCTTTCCAAATGGTGCGTCGAGACTTGTATTTTGCCATTGGAGGCCATTGGGGCATCCGTCAGTGTGCTACCGACGATGTCGCGCTGGCCAATCGATTTAAGCGCTTGGGCTTAGCAACCGGGCTAATTTTAGCAGGGCCAGCGGTGGTTGTGCCCTGGTATCAGAGTCTCTATGACGTGATCCACGGCTTTGAGAAAAATTTCTACAGCCTGGTGCACTATCGTAAGTCCGCTGTATTGGGTGTTATTGGGTTATTTTTCATGCTGTTTTTGCTTCCGGACGTCGGGCTTTTCCTATTACGCGGGCCGTGGTGGCTTCTGGATATGCTGACGATTATTATAGTGTGGGGCGAATACTGGCGGATCAGTCAACAGGCCCTCAACATGGGAGTTTTAGCGCCCTCGCTATTTTTCTTGATGCCGATTTTGTTTCTTTTCTTAATGATTCGGTCGGCGTGTCGTACCGAAAACCAACAAGGGATCCTCTGGCGGGACACCTTTTACCCGCTCAGCATGTTGCGGGGTCAGTGTCAAGAGCCCATAGAGTCGGTTAAAGGAGCCAAACCATGACACTCTACCAAATCGAACTCCTTATCACTGTCGCCGATAAAGGTTCTATATCGGCGGCGGCGGAATTTTGGGAGCTGACGCAACCTACCGTCAGTTATCAACTTCAGATGTTGGAACAAGAATTAAGCGTGCCATTACTCGAACGCAAAGGTAGGGGCATGGAACTGACCGAGGCCGGCCGTGTGGTCGTCGAAGATGGGAGAAAGTTGGTGCGCATGGCACGGGCGATTCCCAATCGGGTAGCAGACGCTGACCGTCTAATTGAAGGGGACGTAACTTTAGGATTGAGTCCCGTGTCACCCGTTTCCACCCATCATTTTCCGGCCATCTATCGTGAATTTCACCGGTCGTACCCTGAGGTACGGGTTACTGTGGTCGAAGCCGCGTCGGCAGAAATGGTCACGAGTTTGCAAAATCATCAGGTCGACTTGGCCATTATGTCCTTGCCATTATTAGGTGGGAGGGTCAATATTGAACCGTTGTGGGACGAAGAATTGGTCGTAATCGGTAACCCAGAAAATGTACCTAGCAGGACGGTGGCACTGGCCGAACTTAGCGGAGAGCCATGGGTCATCTTTCGCCCCGGATTCGGATTGGCGCGGGCTGTCGTCTCACTGTGCCAGACCCACGGCTTTGATCCTCACCGAGCCGCCGAAGTGTCAACACTGGGCGCGGTAGTAGGGTTCGTGGCAGCCGGCTTAGGGATCTCGATGATTCCGCGAGAAGTGGCCATCGAAGAAGAAGCCATGCATCGTGTCAAGATTATTCCTCTCGCGCCCGCAGTGTTTCGTCCGATAGCCTTAATAACGCCGCAGGAATCCTTAGGACCCACGACCAAGGCGCTGGCCCATGCAATCCTCCAGTACAGTCAAGCGCTAACGCCTCGGCAATAACTCCGGTACCCAGGATTCTCCGTCGAGTAATACGTCGGTCATCAGTTGAGCCGCCATCACCGTGTTGGTACTTCCGTGGCCATTAAAACCGGCAGCTATCCAAGTGCGGGGGCGAATCGGACCCACCCATGGCAAGCGATCGTTGGTAAACGCCATGGTACCAGCCCAGCGCCGTTCGATTATCCCCGGAGTTCCGACCAATTCTTCGGCAAATGATTGCAACGCCCCTTGGATTCTTGGATTTAAGCGGAGGGCATAGCCACGTTCGCCCGGAATATCTAGATCTCGCCAGCCGCCAATGACCAATCGTCCATCTGCCCGTTGGTGCCAGTACTTGTAGCCCCAGTCGGCATATACAGGATATCCATAGTCCAATTTCGGTACTGGGACCGTCACGAGCATCTGCCCGCGCACCGGTTCAATATTGTGGGCCACGGAGGGGCACAGTTCCATTGCCGATGCATTGGTGGCCACAATGACGTGGTCGGCAGAGACTCTGGCTCTCTTAGTGCTTACCACAACCCCTGTGGCCGTTTCGTCAATGCCGATGACTCTTGACTGACCCCAGACTCCTGAACCGCGGTTACTTATGCGCTGGATTAAAACGTGGATAAGTTTCAATGGATGAATACGTCCGTCCCCATGCATGAAAAGACCCCCGGGACGCAGATTGTGTTGGAGGCTTGGAGGTATGTCTTGGTCCTGCAATAGGGTTGATGGTTCTCCCATGGTGTCCAGAAGCTGTTTGGTCTCTTCTAAGTATCGCCATTCTTCTTGGTCGGCCGCTAGGTAGAGACTACCGGGTTCCGAATAATCAACGCCATGTGGTGACTCTGCAGCAACCTGGCGTACCAATCCCTGAGCCTGGATGGTTCGGCGATATAGGGCTTGAGCGGCATCTTGGCCGACTGTCTTAACCACGTGGGGATAGAGCTGTGCCAATCCCGGGATCACCAAACCACCGTTTCGTCCGCTGGCGCCCCAGCCGGGTTGTTCTTGCTCTAGCACCGCCACCGTCAGCCCGCGTCGACTTAAAAGTTCCGCAGTCCAAAGTCCTGTGTAACCCCCACCAATGATGGCGACATCAACATTGACGTCGTTACACAACGGCGGCAACGGTTTCAGTAACTCTTGCCAGTAACTAATCATTCTCTTCACCTCATCCACTAGTTTCGGGGTGCCAAACCAAAATTCCTGCCGCCGTTATGGCAATTGCTTTGCGCTGAATATCAGTCATCGGTACGTTTCTGGTATGATGGGATGGTTGAAAACGAGATGGGGAGGAATCGACCATGGATGTTTTGGAAGCAATACGCACCCGATCCAGTGAGGCCCAGTTAAGCGGGGATGTTGACAAAGCCACCGTTACCCGGCTGATTCAAGAGGCGGCTGTGTGGGCCCCTAATCATCACCATACGGAGCCCTGGCACTTCACGGTGCTAACAGGGAAGGCTCGGAATCGGGTCGGATTGAGGTGGGCCGAGACCGCCGCGGCGGAGCTTCCCATTGATGAGGTTGCCCGAGAAAAATACATTAGCAAAGAGTCCACCAAATTGTTGAGAGCGCCGGTGATTGTGGTAGTAAGTCAGCGTGTAGCGGGGACCGCGGTCCAGATCGAAGAAGACCATGCAGCGGTGTCGGCATCCATTCAAAATCTTTTGCTAGCAGCACACGCATTAGGACTCGGGGCTCGTTGGCGTACGGGTAAGATGGCATATCATCCCGAGATGCTAAACATTTTAAATCTCCCCAGTGAGTCGCGGATTGTAGGATTTGTGTACTTAGGCCAACGCGTCTTGAGCGATGCCCCAGACCGACACCGGAATCTGGACGGGATTATCGACTGGGAAGTCGAGTAGGATACCGTGCAACGGGCACTTGTAGTGGGCGCGACCGGGATGCTAGCCGGCGTCTGTACCGGACTGGCCATAGACAATGGGATGACAGTCGGCGCTATCGCCCGTACCAAAGAGAGCCTCAATCGACTTGGAGCAGTTCCTCCTGGTATCCCTGGCAAATTAATTCCGATGGCCCTAGACTATCACGATATTGGGCGTCTTAAGCATTGGATCGCACACTTCCAATTGATGGAGGGTCCGATCGATTTGGTTGTGGCCTGGATGCATGAGCCTTGGATGGCTTCACTCGAGGCGATTGTGGCGGAAGTTGAAGCCTACCGCCACATGCCGTGGCGGTTAGTTCATGTGGTCGGGAGCGGCACGGCTTTAGAAACGCTGACGCCGCCCGTCAGTGGCTCATGGTGCCAATACCAACGAGTGACCCTAGGATTTGTGGTTGAAGCAAGCACCAGCCGATGGTTAACTCATTCTGAAATCTGCCAAGGAGTGCTCCAATCGATTCGACGCGGCCAACCGGCCTCTGTGGTGGGAACGCTTGAACCATGGCACCGACGGCCATGAACGCTCCCCATCCACTCGGTCTAGTGACTCAGGTCATTCCAAAAGAGGCTCCGAGATCGTCCAAGTGCTGAGCCACAGGCGACTCGGGGCTTAAAGGGAGGTATGGGTCGACTGGGAGCCCAGTTCCCCCATCTAATTTGCGGGCCAAATATTTCCACGCCGCGACTCCCCCCGCTTGCCGCACTCGATAGGCGAGTTCGTTAATCTGGTCTTGTAGACGGGAAGCCGCCGGGATATTGGATACAGAGATGGCGCCGACGAGATTTTTTATTGAACCAGGGATGACGTTAGCGATCGCACAGACGGTGCCTTCGCCTCCCGCCAGAAGTGATGCCGACAGCAATGTGTCGGTCCCGGTGAGAATCTTGAACTGATCCCCGTGCTCGACATGGTGGAGGAGGTTAAGAAAATATTCGAAGTCCCGGCTCGAGTCCTTAATTCCCATGATATTCGGGTGCTGGGCCAATTCAGCGACCAGGACCGGAGGCAACGCAATTTTGGTGTAAGGCGGGATATTATATAGCATCAGTGGAACTGGCGACACCTCGGCTAGAGACCAGAAATACGCTCGAAGTTCCTTTGCCGTCATTGGATAGTAAAAGGGAGGGGGAACTAGGGCACCCTGAAATGTGGCTGGGCTTAGGGATAATAACTCGGCCCGGACGTCGGTCGGGATCGTGTTGAGAACTCCGGTGAAAAGCGGGACCTGATTTCGGACGCGATCCCCGACCGCTTGGCGGAGGCGGCACCGTAAGTCGTACGATAGTGCGGCGCCCTCTCCGGTGGACCCCAAAATCGATAATGCCATTTTTTCCTGACCCACGAGTCTTTCGAGTTGTCGATCTAACGTTTCGTAATCGAGGCCGCCATCCCTAGTGATCGGGGTTAACATTGCGACTTGAATCGTATAAGGGTCCTGCATGGGCTTCTACACTCCTCGCGTTTCAATTGGCGGAACCCGGAGGGAATGTCACGTGCGAGCACGTACCACCGGACGGCGGGTGGCGTCACCGGGCACGCCACCCCCCCAGTGGTTTGCTCTAGGTTTCCGCAAAATAGTTCCGATTGATCTCAATAAAGGAACGCTTTTCTTCCGGCAAGTCATCGTCGAAAAATATAGCACTGACCGGACACGCCGGGGCACACGCTCCACAATCAATACAGGTGTCTGGATCAATGTACAATTGCTCAGCTTTTTCAAAGGCGGCGTCCCCATCCACTTCGGGATAAGGATGGATGCAGTCTACGGGGCAGACTTGGACGCAACTTTGATCTTTGCTGTCCCGGCATAGGTCGGTAATTACGTGGGCCATCTAGGGGTCTCCTCCATTCATTACACTAACAGTACTACTGTACCTGTCTTGGCGGCATTGAATCAATGTCTTAGATCCGATAAGATTAAGATAATAGTTGGCACCGTCGTGACGGTGAGCGTGCTCGGGCATGGGGGTGCTAAGAAGTGAGACTTTTAACCGCGTGGTATCCGTATATAGGTGAGCTGGTTAACTAGGTTCGAAGTCTTAGAGGGAGACAGACGGGGAGAGCGTTTTCCCCGTCTGATGTATGAGGGAGGACGGATTGAATGCATCAGATGCTGCCGCAAAGTCCCATCGCTAAGCAGGACTTGAGTCGGATTATTCCTGAGACTCTCGAGCAATACAGAGACCGGGGTGGGTACCAAGGGCTGTTGCGGGCCATCGATTTAGGGCCTCAGGCGGTGCGTGCTCAGATTCGAGAGAGTGAGTTACGGGGACGCGGTGGTGCGGCCTTTCCGACCTATCTAAAATGGCAAGCCCTGGTGGACGCTACGGGGGACAAATACCTCGTGGTCAATGGAGCAGAGGGGGAGCCAGGGGCCTTTAAAGACCGCTTCTTAATGACCGCAGCCCCACATCAGGTTTTAGAAGGAATTCAGATTTCTGGCTTCGCACTGGGTGTCAAAGACGTCATCTTTTATATTAACGACCAGTTTCAAGAGGCGATTACCGCATTGAACGGGGCTCTGGCCGAAATGGCGTCTATGCAATGGGCTGGGGATTCACGATTGGGATTTTCTGTGACGCTCGTTCCCGAATCGCACGTCTATATTGCGGGGGAAGAAACGGCCTTGATTTCCGTTTTAAACGGCGGACCGGCCCAACCATGGCGAAAGCCTCCCTATCCCACGACTCAGGGATACCAGGGTCAACCTACCGCTGTCAACAATGTGGAGACCATGGCCCATGTGGCTCTCGTGTTACGCAATTCGCCCGAATGGTATAAAGCCTACAGACCGGCCCTGTTTTCGGTAGACGGGGATGTGGCCCGGCCGGGCGTCTACGAACTCCCGTTAGGTACCTCGCTCCAAGATCTTTTGACTCAAGCGGGTGGAGACGACATTCAGCGGGTGCTCCCCGGTGGGTATTCGATGCCGTGGATAGAGCCTGAAGACTACCAAATTGCTCTAGATTACAGCGTTTTAAAGGAGCACGGGAGCGGTCTCGGCGCTTCGATCATCTGTATCGGAGGATTCCGGGACCTCAGCATAGTGGTCAACGAGATCATGACATTTTTTGCGCGAGAAACCTGTGGCAAGTGTCCCTTATGTGCTCGGGGCACCAAAATGTTGGCCGAGATGTTAACCCCGAGAGGTTCTTTGCTGACGCCCGGCGAGGCTGAACAAATCGTGCTCAAGGCTCAAAAATACCGGCACAAGGGGATTTGCACTTACATGGATACTGCGGTTCATATGGCCGAGATGGCAGTGCCATCGTTAACGTAAGACCACGGTTGGGGGCATCCCGAGGTTCGGCGGTTAGGCCGGGATAGTTGGATGCCATTTTAGTCGTAAAAAGCCCAGTAGCAAGGGTTTTAATAGTTTCTTAAAACTTTACCTATAGTTATCCGTCGAGCATTAGGGAAGCAGCCGAGTTTTTTGGGGTCACCCCGTCGACATTGCGTCGGTGGGAACACGAAGCAACCTTGATGCCCGATGAACGGACACCGGGTGGCTATCGGCGTTATGACTGAGCGCGAATACGACCCCAACTGTTTCATCGTCATGCCGCCTTGCGTAAAACCATTGCCTATGCGCGCGTATCGAGTCCTGACCAGAAAGACGATCTCGAACAGCAAAAGCAGGTGCTGGAACTCTACTGTGCCCGCCAAGGCTGGACCTTTGAGGTGATCGCCGGCCTCGGGTCGGGGATGAACGACCCCAAGAAGGGCCTGAAACGCCTCTTAAATGACATCCTCGCCGACCGGATCGGTCGGCTGGTCGTGACGCACCATACTCACTGTTCTGACATGCGAAGTGGGATACGCAAGGCCATGTCTGCACCCGGGTTTAATTCCTCTCATGTGACGGCATCCGGGACCGTTTGGGGCACGAAACTGTAAGCGGCTAACGCATGCTCGAAACAAATAAAGAGGGTGGTTTAGAGTTGGCCCTGTGCGAGTCCCACAGATATGCGGAGAGGAAAATTGCGAAATATACGAAATATACTAAATATCGGTTCGTATAGTATAATATGTTACAAGTCTGGGCTAGCAGAAATTGGGGGGCTAATCCATGAAGAATAAATGGGGGGGAAAAATCGGAGGAATATGTGTCGTTGCGGGGGGCAGCGTGTGGTTCCTTTTCGGTCCCGTCGTGGCCCCGAAGGCTAGCGCAGCGCCACGGCCAATTAATATGAATACCTATGTCCCGACTGATTTGGCGGCTACGCCACTGACTACACCATTAGGGGTTGGAGTGAATACGTCTCGGGCTACCGCTATTGCGTCGACCATGGCCTATATTGATACGTTGTATCCGGCATCTGCTCGTACCATGCCCATTACTGTCACGAGTGTGCGGTTAGAGCATGCGCGATCCGTGGTACCGAAAATTGGCAACCAAAACCTATGGTTAGTCGCGGTGTCGGGAATACCTAATCAGTGGTCTCAGTTAGCTTCCTCTCCCTATAGTGCTAGTTTGTTCATCGTGAGTGCGCAGACAGGACACGTTCTTGAACAAGTGCTGACGGGTCCTTTAACGGGGCATTGGGGTCCTTAAGGAACCCGTGCGATAACAGGATTTACGCCTCGACGCAAATCCTTAGTGGCCATTCCCGCTCATTCCGTGCCTTGCTTGATTCCATTGATATCTCGTGACGAAGAGGTCTTAACTAAGGGTGCAAAGTGCATATCGACACCGTGGAATCCTTGGGGTACCACCATTCCTTTCCAGGCCTACCCATAACAGGGTGTCCCAGTTTTAGGTACTCCCCAAATAATGCGGTGGCGCCTGTCTTTGTACCACGGCGGTCTTTTTGTGATTCGAATGACCACCAGTCTGTCGGTCGTGCACGACAATGAACATCTCAAGTTTCGCAGTTTGACAGATCTCCGAAAGCAGTCCCCCGTATAGCATTCCAGAATTTTGTGCTGCCCTAAATTACAGTATCGGGATCGGATTAGCTAATACCAAGAATATCTGCACTCCAATCCCTATTACGGCGACGGCTATGCCCAATCCAAACATGACCCATGGACGCTTAGCAAGGCGCGCTGGCTGATGAGCATCCCCATGAACTACCACAGGATTGCATTGCCGTGCCCCACGGACGAGCATAACCTCAAGCATGCTGACCACGAGACTTATTCCCCCGAGATGCCATAATCGAGGTGTAGGTTGCATAATTTGTGTGGCACTATTTCGGAGGCAAAAAACCCACGAAGACACTGTTAATAGGGCCGGGATCAACCAGAGTCGAGGCGACGGTTGAATCTTTTTGATGGTATTCGCCTCCTAACACTTGTGACAGACTCAGCTATGTCCTTGGGCACGATGCGATAGTGTCCGAATTATCGGATTGTTTATGGCATTATACCATCAAAATGAAATGGCAAATTCTTTAAGACCATGATGGGATTTGAAGTCGGCCGTCGATTGCTGGTAGTGTTGGCAGGAATCGGGTTGGTTGGATTGCCTCCGGTAGTCATAGGTCTAGATACGCCGCCGGCGTTGGCTGCCACTTGTCTCCTCGAAACACGTACCATTCATGGCGGATGGGGGACTCGACAGCGGCCCATTGGATTCAACTCATGCCCCGCATTCGGAACTGGCAAGCCCTCGTATTAGGGCGGCCCACCGCGGGCGCCCAGTAGGCCTATATTGACAATCTCTTCGGATCCCCGGTGCACTGGGATCTCAGCGCGCGATATGTGCCCGCCGTACTGCGGGTGGCGCTGTCGATCAAGGCAGGGCGGGGCGGATCGCCGCCTAGAGGGTGTTCCGAAAACTCATTACTTACAGCCCAAAAAATAAGCTGTGCCATGCCTTTCGGGAATTGGGCCGAGCACCCACGTACTTTCCCTTGCGGTACCTCCATGAAGCAGACCTCCGGACCGCCATTCAAGCGTCCACCAATAGGAGCAAGGCCTTCAGCGGGTTTGCCGAATGGTTGTCCTGGTCTACGGGATTCTTTTCTAATCTGCAGCATCGGGATATAATGCTTAATAGATTATTTGTTAGGAATATTCATGCGTAATATTTGATAGAATTTAATAGTATCTTCTTGCAACGGGAGGGAAGCCCGTGTCCAAATCCGATGATGTGTATGGTTGCCTGCGCAGAGAGATTGAACAAGGGGCTCTGGCCCCGGGTTACCGCTTGGTCGTGGAAAATTTGGCCCGGGATCACGGCGTGTCGGCCCTTCCGGTTCGTGAAGCATTACGCCGATTACAAGCCGAAGGCCTAGTGAGCTATGCCAATCATGTTGGGGCTAGGGTGAGTCCAGTGGATTGTAACCAGCAGGCGGAACTTCTCGAGACGTTAGGAGTGTTAGAAGCATGGATTCTGACCCTAGCGATGCCGATGGCGTCTGCATGGTCCCGAACGTGGAGAGGATGTGTGCAAGACTTGGCTCAAGTCGTAGAACGGCGAGAGCTCCCCGCGTTTTACGCCCAGCACCAAGAAATTATGGCCCAATGGCATGCCGCCTGTCCTAACCGGTCCGCGGTTTTGCTTGGCGAACAGGTAGCTGCCCGGCTCTATCGGGGGACTAAGAACGTTGTGTTGTGGTCCCCACGTACCGCGGATGACATGGTGCATGCGCATTATCAGATCCTGCAGTCCGTGGCGGAGGGTGCCCCCTCCACCTTGGTCGAAGAACTGGTTCGCGCCCTATTTCGATACTTGGCTAAAGCAATGCGGACTGTGAACCAAGGGTCGGTCGCGCCTTTGTTGTAAGCCCACGAGGAACGGAGGAACTAAATGCCGTACAATATCAACCGACTGAAAGGGTCCATTGCTCCGGTGATCACGCCATTTGACCAAAATTTAGAGGTCGACCACGTGACCCTAAGACGCCTTATCGAATGGCAAATCGAAGAGGGGTCTCACGGCATCTCTGTCACCGGAACCACCGGTGAACCGAGTAGCCTTGCCATGCAGGAACGTCTGGGAGTATTTCGTACCACCATCGACACAGTGGCCGGTAGGGTGCCTGTGGTCTTAGCCACCGGCAGTAACAACCTGGAGGAAACGCTGGAACTGACCCACCAAGCGGAGGTCCTGGGTGCCGACGCCGCTCTCGTGATCGTTCCCTACTACAATCGTCCTTCCCAAGAAGGTCTCTACCACTACTTTGTCACCGTTGCCAAATCCACCCAGTTACCCATAGTTCTCTACAACATCCCTGGTCGCACGGCGGTAAACTTGGACCCCGCCACGATGAAACGGATTAGAATCGCAGCAGAAAATGTGGTAGGTGTTAAAGAAGCTAACCGAGATTTTGAGCAGGTCTCCATGGTACTCGCTACAGTCGGACGGGACTTTTTAGTCTACTCAGGGATTGAATCGTTGTGTTACCCGATGCTGATGCTAGGAGGCGCGGGGCACATCAGTGCCACCGCCAATCTGATGCCTAAAGCAGTCGCCGACCTTTACAATCTCGTTAGCGAAGGCAACTACCAACAGGCTCTCGATCTCCACTTTCGGCTCTTGCCTCTGAATCAAGCCCTGTTTTGGGAGACTAACCCGGGTCCGGTGAAAACCGCATTGGGCCTGATGGGTCACATTAATCCATCAGTACGGCTTCCTCTGCAGTTACCTGGACGAGACCTAACCGAGCGTCTAGCCGCTGTCCTTGATGCCTATGGACTGATCGCTAGAGAGGGGGCTTTGTAATGCGTTTAGCGCGCTGGATCTCTGATGGTCAGGTTCATCAAGGTATGGTCCATCATGAATGCGTAGAATTTCGCGGCAAATTGCTTCCTATTGCGGATTTGAATCTATTGCCCCCTATCCCGCCGCGGCAAATTCTCGGGATCGCGTTGAATTTTAAAGATCATGCCGAGGAATTAGGGCTCGCGGAGCCGCCGGTACCTGCTTTGTTTGCAAAACCGCTGGGTAGTGCGATTGGTGCCGGGCATGACATATGGTATCCACGGGGAGCCACTCACTGCCACTATGAAACAGAGGTGGCGGCCATTGTCGGACGAACCTGCTCGAGGGTAACCCCAGAGGAAGCCCTCAGTTACCTTAAGGGGTACACGATAGCCAACGACTTTACCTGCCGCGACTTTATTACCAATATGTTTCGGCCCCCGCTCAAGGCTAAAGGATTCGATACCTTCTGCCCACTCGGACCATATCTGGTGACACCGGATGAGATTGCGGATCCGGGCCAGCTCACGATTCGCACCTGGGTGAATCAGGAACTTCGCCAAGAGGGAACTACAGGCGATTTGATGCTCTCCATAGCGGAGTTGATCGCGTACCTCTCGACATTCACAACCCTAGAAGAAAATGATGTCATTCTGACTGGAACCCCCAAAGGGATTAGTCCCGTTGTTGTGGGGGACGTCATTAGCTGTGAAGTAGTGGGCCTGGGCCGATTGACCAACACGGTACGCATGACTGAAGCCTAGGCCTAAATCGTTATGACAGAGGGGGAGTTTTGATGCCAGCACGTACTGGAACCCAGTATCTCGATGACCTTAACCGTCAGCCGCGAGATTTATGGATTAATGGTGCCCCGGTGAGTGGGCGGGTGACTGACCATCCGGCCTTTAAGAATGTTTGCCAAACCATGGCTAGTCTCTACGACTTACAACATCGCCCAGAGTTGCACGAAGAGATGACCTACCGATCGCCATCGTCCGGGCAACCGGTCGGGATCTCCTTCATGCAACCCCACACGAGAGAAGATTTAGTGCGACGCCGTCAAATGATGACTCGATGGGCAGAATACTCGCAGGGTATGATGGGAAGGACCCCAGATTATCTAAACGCCGAATTGATGGCGATTACTTCCGCCGCTGAGTTCTTTGGTCAACAGGACTCACGATTTGCCGATAACGTGCGCCGCTATTATGAATACGTCCGAGAAAATGATTTGTGTACCACACACACACTCATTCTGCCTCAAGCCAATCGCGGCGTGGGGGCTTCTCACCAGGCCGATCCGTACCTGGCGGCCCGCGTTGTCAAAGAGACCGCCGCGGGCATCATCGTACGAGGAGCCAGAATGCTGGCCACTTTACCGGTTGCGGATGAAATTTTGGTGTTTCCATCGACAGTGATTCGAGCCACAGAAGAAGACCGGCCTTATGCGTTTGCTTTCGCACTCCCGTTATCGACACCGGGTTTGCGACTCATTTGCCGTGAATCGTTTGACTATGGGCGTAGTCACTTCGACCATCCGTTGGGATCCCGGTTTGAAGAGATGGACGCCGTCGTAGTTTTCAATGACGTTCTAGTGCCGTGGGATCGCGTATTTATCTATCAAGATGGCGAGTTGTGCAACAAGATGTATGCAGACACCGACGCCACTGTTCACATGACGCACCAGGTTTTAGTCAAAGATACCACCAAAGCCCAGTTTATGTTGGGACTAGTGAGCCTCATGATTGACACCATCGGCATTGAACAATTTCAACATGTACAGGAAAAAGCAGCAGAAATCATTATCGCTCTAGAAACCATGAAGGCATTGGTCGTCGCCGCCGAAGCGAACGCCCAGCTCAACCGATATGGAGTCATGACCCCAGACTGGACACCATTGAATGTAGCGCGCAACACGTTCCCTCGACTCTATCCGCGATTGGTGGAGATCATTCAGCAATTGGGGGCGAGTGGGTTGATGGCACTGCCCACCCAGACCGACTTCGAGAATCCGGCACTTCGACCGGACTTGGACCGATATTATCAGGCCAAGAATACTACGGCTGTGGAGCGCACGCGTCTCTTTCGACTGGCGTGGGACACGGCGGTCTCTGCCTTTGGTTCACGACAAGTGCTCTATGAGCGCTTTTTCTTTGGGGATCCGGTCCGTATGGCATCCGCGCTTTACTTTAGTTATGACAAAGAGCCCGCTCGTCGCCAGGTTCAGGCCCTTTTGGATCGGGAACCTTTGCCTACTGCGTCTGGACGCCCACCGGGCCAAGAGGGGGTGTCGTGATGCTCCCAGTAGACATTACGCGCACCAGCCATGTGGCCTATCGGGTTACTAACTTAGACGCGGCCTCGGAATTTTACGTTGACCGTGTCGGGTTCGTCGAGACGGCGCGAGATGCCCACCATCTCTATCTGCGGGGGTTGGAGGATAGGGTGCATCATAACTTGGTTTTGATCCTGGCAGACCGGCCCGGGTTTGACCATGTTGCTTTTCGGGTCCGTCGGAGCAACGACCTGGATACCCTGGCGGAATGGTGCAACAGCCAATCACTTTCGCATCATTGGACTGATCATTCCGAGACGGGCGTGGGAAAGAGTCTTCGGATCATCGATCCCTTTGGGTTTCCCGTCGAATTCATCCACGAAGTGACTCCGGTTGAGTGGAATTTGCAACGATTCGACGCGTACCATGGGGCAGAGGTGATGCGTCTGGATCACGTCAATTATGTGACCCCCAAGATTACAGACGCTTATCGCTGGTACACTGAGCATCTGGGCTTCGAATGCTCGGAATATACCGTGAGTCAAGAACCCGAAGGGGAGCGGATATGGGGCGTATGGCTGGCTCGCAAGGGTACCTCGCATGATTTGGCCATCGCCAACGGGGTCGGCCCTCGTATGCATCATGCGAGCTTCATTGCGGCGTCAAAAGAGAGCCTCCTCCATGTGGCCGACGTTTTAGCTGCCACTGGGTATCATACCAATTTAGAACGGGGTCCGGGCCGTCACGGTACCACTAACGCATTTTTTCTTTATTTGAGAGATCCGGATGGGAATCGCATCGAGCTGTTCACCGGGGACTATTTACGCGCCGATCCGGATCTGAAACCGATCGCTTGGAATCTTGACGATCCACGGCGCGCTACGTTTTGGGGATCTGAGGCGCCCGCCCGATGGTTCAACGAAACCATGGATGTGTTCTCGTGGGGGGAGGACACGCCGATACCCACGACAGCCTCTCCATTGCGGGATCGACCGAAGTCGTAGCTTAAAGGAGATTCCATTATGCCGATAACAAGCCGCGAACGCGCCTTTCGCAGTGTCTGTGGGGAATTTGCCACCGGAATTACGGTGGTGGCGACAATGGTATCGACCGGGGGAATCCATGGAATGACGGCCAATGCATTCCTTTCTCTGTCGCTACGACCGCTCCTCATTGGGGTGAGTGTCCAGCAGACCAGCTATACTCACGCACTGTTGTCCGATCGTGAAGCCGTGCCATTTTCAGTAAGCATATTGAACCGTCACCAGCACTCGGTGGCCCACCAGTTTGCGGGGAGTGGCCATCGCGCGGAGTACAGTATCTGGCACCCTTTTCCCGACGGGGTCCCCGTGGTCCGTGGGAGCCTGGCGTGGTTACAGTGCCATGTGGCGGAGCGTCTTACCACCGGGGACCACATTTTATATGTCGGTGCGGTAGACGATTTCGGATACAGCGGAGAAGGTTCCGGCCCTTTGCTCTTTTATGGGGGTGCCTATTACCATGGAATCAACGAACCCGGCGACTCGGTTGACTGGGCACTGTTAGAACAATAAAGGAATCCATGAGGTTGTGCATCCATGGTGATCTAATCGGATTGGACTGGGCGTGATGGGTTGTCAGCAGTAAAGACTGCGACGGAACGCGGGTTTATAACCCTTGGCATCGGGTTTCCGCGTCTCCCAAAGTTTTTAAGTATGGGAGTCATAAATTGGTACAGCGCGCCCTGGTCCGGGCTCGCGGCACGTCGGCTTGCTGTTTCTAAGGCGCCGTGTATTTCTGGGCTTTTCGGGACGAGAAATCAAGCAGTTTGGTAGCCCGCTCCATGCGTGGGGTCCTTGCTCCGTTGATACCATTACGGTCAGGCAGGCGTTAAGGTCTTTAAAGGGGTGACGGCGCCTACGTCATCATTGGCGAAGGGAGTAAGTGCGTATGCCAAAGGTTGGGATTGTGGGGATAATGATCGTCGCGATGGCACTCTCAGGCTGTGGTTCTACGCCCACCTGGATCGGGATTTGGAATGGTGCAGGACACCCGACAACGTATTTCATCGTGGAAAATGTAAAGGTTTCGGCCAAAGATATTGGCCGAGAATACCGCGTACTCGACATAACCAATCACGCATCGCCAGAGAAATCCAACCGCTTACCATCCGGTACCAGAATATATACGGTTCGAGGGGACAGTCCATCTAAAGAGTTGGCGGTCGAGATAGGTCCCGGCAAATTTCTTAAAGCAACCTATTCGGGAAAAGCTATACCTTGATAGCCGGAGAAACACTACCTGTCCTACCGTACAGAGACCGAGATTTACCAAAATAAACCGCGAACAAGGGCGTGGCAACCCGACGTGTCGAACTGACAACGGGCGGGTCCTAGACGTGGGACGACGATTTGGGTCGGACTGGGCATGGTCCAGATGCCGAAGCCCTAGGGGCACCAACACGCCCGGTGAATCCAAAATATTCAAGGATGCCGGTCGACGTCACCAGTGCTGCGTAATTCCGGGGATATTCGATGGAGTCGACCGGCCCATCGATCTCGAGCAAATCAAGGAAATGGCCCTACCATCTCTTTTAAATCGTTCCAAATCACCGGTGGAAACGAAGGCCGGAAGACCTTTGTCTCTAAGTGACGACCACCGATTTCCATTGTCTAATGGTCCGGGTACCGGGGTCGGCGGGGGATTTTCGGTCCATGGCGTTTAATTCGTTCTGGTGTTAGGGGATTCTGAGTGGTCACGACGGTTGTGGTCACCCCAAGGCCAATAGGCCCATCGATTTAACAACACGGTGATGCTTGGCACCATGAGCGAGCGGACGATCCAGGTGTCTACGAGTACTGCAAAAGTGAGTCCTAAGGCTAAGGTCTTCATGACCGCTAAGGGGCTGACTAACAGCGAGATAAACACAATCACCATGATCATCCCAGCGCCTGTAATCATGGCGCCAGTGCTGGAAACCCCTGACCGAACCGCGTCTTTGATGGGGAGACCCGAATGGAGAGGCTCTTGGATGCGGTGGAGTAAAATGACTTCGTAGTCCATCGAGAGACCAAACAGCAACACAAAGATCAATGGCGTAATTGAGCTATCGGGCGTGGTCGCTGGAAATCCGAGGTGCCCGGTTTGGACAATAAGATAGAGAAACCCGGCGGTGGCTAAGGCCACCAACGCATCCAACAGGACGCCCAACAGCGCTTGGAGCAACGAACCAGTGGCCATGGCGAGAACCACGAAGGCTACCGTCCCGACGCCAACCATAATGAATGGCAATCGGGCCGAGGTGAGATGGTTAAAGCTCTGCAACATCGGTACCAATCCCCCCGCAGCAGCCCGGGAGCCATGAGGGAGCCACCCGGCTAGACGGGCATCAATGGTTTTGGCAAGCGTCGCAGTTTGGGGTTGATCGGGGCCATCACGGGCGGTGACGAACACCACCACCAAATGGGGATCATAAGAGATATTCATGAAATTTCGTAGAGCATTGGATAAGGGTGGGCGTAAGAGCGTCGGGTGCTGGATCGCGGTCGCCAATTGCTGGGGGGTGAGGCCGATGGCAGTAGGGGAGGAGACTTTTTGTACACCCCTCAAATTAGAGAGGTGTTTTGTCACCGCCGCCACTTCTGACCAGGTCGCAGCATTGGTCACTGGGGTGGGAAGCTTCATTACGACGGCTATTGGTGCAATACTACCGGCGCCTTGAACTTTTTGCTGCAGGCTGACGGCCTGACGTAATGGATCTTTTTGAGGCAACATGGTGGCTAAATTAGCTGGCGTGGCCATATGTATGCGGGGTCCTAGTGTGGCTAAGGGCACTAATAAGACTACCCCGACCAACAACGCCGAATAGGGCCGATGAGAGACCCACCCTCCGATCGCCTTCCAAAACCCCAAATCCCGTGCCTTAAATATTCTTCCCCACAGGGTTTTACGTCCTAGAATAGACATCAAAGCTGGTAAGAGGGAGTGGGTGGCCAACAACACAGATAGGACCGCTATCGCCCCCCCTAAGGCCAAGCCTCTCCAATAGGCGTTGCCCCCCAACGTCAAGGCGGCTACCGCCAACGCCACTGCAACCCCAGAATAAAAGACGGACCGCCCGGCATGGGTCATACTATCCGCGACCGCAGCATCTACGGTGTCACCTCGGGCGATATTTTGGCGAAACCGGGTGCTAATGAAAAGAGCATAATCGATCCCAACGCCGAGCGCGAGAAAGCTCACGATATCAGTCAAAAACACTGATAGGGTGATATGGGTCTCGATGATGGTAACCACCGCTAGGGCTACTTCTGATCCTACCAATGCCACTAAGAGGGGGAGGCTAATCGCTGCTAAAGATCCAAAGACCAATAGCAATAGCGCGGCAAGAAATGGCATCGCAAGGATGCCGCTCGTGCCCAACGTCTTAGAACTGTCGTTGGCCACTTTCTTACCGATGGCTATTTGCCCAATCGAGGCGACGGTTGCGTGATGCTTCTGTAGCGTTCCCGTCAAGGCCTGCGATTGCTGTAAGGTGACCCCAGAACTCGGCAAAAACACCGTCTGGTCGGACTTCATGGGGTGAAAGTCGGAGGCCGGTATATGCACCTTGACACCAAGCTGACGGATAGCCTTCGTCGAAATTTGGCTAATCAAGATTGGGCTAGGGCTTTTTGGTGGGCGCAGATGATTGAGTTGTTTGGTGGCCCACACGGCAGGGCTATTAGGATTGTCAAATCCACTTGATGACAAGTGATGGGTTACCCGAATGGCCAGGGGGAGCGTACCCAGTACAATCATGGCCCAGGCTATGACTACCCACCATTTTCTTTGAATCATCAAATGAATCCAACGCGTACCCATGAGCGCCCTCCTTTGAATCCATAACGCCAAGAGCCTAGCATACCCGGGTCCTATTTCAAAGAGGTACCACCCCGATGTCACATTGTGTACAATAAGGCATGACCCTGGAAACGTGGCTACGGCACAATTCCAGAGGAAGGGAGCGCCAATGTGAGTCTAGTCGAAAGCCCAGCTCAATTGTCCCGTCGCTATCGGGACGCCATTTTGACCCAACGCTTAACGGTTGGGACTACCATCACACTTGATGATGAGGCACGCGACTTAGGTATCCCGAAGTCGTTGCTGACACGCGCATTGCGTTTACTGGTAAACGAAGGGTTAATGGAGTGGCAGTCTCCCAACGTGGCCATTGTGCGCCCCTTAACCACGCAGTCTTTGCAGGACATTGGATTTACCATGACGCGGCGACGCGAGTAGGGGGGGCAATAGTCCGATGCCATTGAGGGAATCCCCGAGCTTATGGTCCGCGGGGATCCCCTCAATGGCCTTGCTGATGGGGGCTAGCGTCTATGATGGAAACCCGACTATTGAGGTCGTCCCTCTATGCAGAGGTGATACGATGCTTCAATTCCTTTGGGTTCGAGACGGTAGTGACACGGGTAATCAGTTCTCTCGCGGCGGGAATTCGGTCCCATACATTCCAATTGACCACTCCAACCACCTTATCCCCATCTAAGTAGTAGAGAACGCCTTCTTCCCCAAATGTGGTCCAATCGGCAAAGATATTTAGACGACTGTCGATGGTCCCGATCGCTTCGTAGCCAAAAGCGAACATGTCTGAATAGAAAAAGGGCAGGTGCGTGTATGCTTTGCCCGCTCCGGTCATGTTTTCGCCTGCTGTGCGTCCCTGCATCAAAGCATTGTCTTCGTGCTCTAGACGTAGGCGGCCCGCGACAAAGGGGAGTTGAAACGAGGCCACGTCGCCCGCCGCCCACACGTCAGAAGCTGATGTCTGCAATTGCTGGTCGACTAGGATTCCGTTGTCGACCGCCAACCTGGCCTCTAATGCCAGGTCGACGTTTGGTTCCAGACCCATACCGGCTAACACCACGTCACCGACATATGTTTTGCCGTCATCGGTTAAAATCGACAAGCCCCGCCCCTGCCGCGACACGGCGGCCACCGTAGTTTGGGGAACCAGTTCTACGTGATGGTCACGATAGGTTTGTTCAATATACTTCGATAAATCCCGCGGAAACTTTGTGCTTAAGAGATGCTCTTCGGGGAAGATCATGGTGACGTGATGCCCTTTCGTCGCTAACACCGCAGCCAATTCGGATCCGATAAAGCCGGCACCGACCAACACTACCTGGGTACCTGGCTTAAGCGCCTTATAAAGGCTGAAATAGTCGTCCAGTGTACGATAATAGCGGACACCGTCATCCGGGCCTTGAAGCCTTCTGGGGGAGCCTCCTACAGCTAAAAGAAGTTTCCCATATTCCCAAAGCGTACCCCACCGGTCCACTACGGTATGGGCCAGAGGGTCGAGGCTGACGATCGGTGTGGCTAGATGTTCATGGACACCGGGGGGAGCCCCCTCTACACGACACCAAATGGCCTCGACCCGGTCGTCGAACCAAATTTTTTTGCTTAATGGGGGTCGGTTGTAAGCCGGATAGCGTTCTGCTGAAAAGAGTCCAATCAGGCCTTCCTTGTCGCGTTTGCGAATCCCACTGATTGCAGCGTTTGCGGTCATTCCTCCGCCGATAATGAGATAGGGATAGTAGATGGCCATCACCTCCTGGGAGATTCTTCTTGGATCATACCACGGATGTCCCTCGGCGATGCCACCATGGTTTCTTCCGTTCGCCTAAGAGATGCCGCATGGTCGCGATAAGTTGTTCGTCCCGTTTCAAGATGTATCGATCGCGTGCCTCTTCTGCGGCGGTCCGAGCCTCGGCCTCCGCGGCGAGTTGGGAGCGCGTAGTCTCCAACTGCTCCCGTAACCCATCGATGGCGTCTCTTAAATCGGTTTGGTTCCTTTGGGACTCGGTCTCGAGCGAATTCGAATCCTCGCCTGGAGCATGTGTGCGATAAGGTTGTGGCGATATTGGAGCCCGAGACCCATCCAGGACATATTGTAAAACTTCATCATGGGACTTCCCTTGAGCGTACAAATCACGAATGGTCACTAAGATAGGCAAAGCAGTGGGATGGACGCGATACGAACGATGATGGGTTTGTAAGGTCAAATGCTCCCGATAACGGGCCAGGTAACGTCGCAACGTCCGGTCTGGAATACCGGTTTGTTCTTGAAGCTGTCCAATCGATAGCCAATCTTTCATAGATCCCACCCCTTGTCGATAATGGCATATTATACCATTTAGGGGTGGGTCAGACTAGGCCCTTGATCCGGTGGTGGGCAAAATACCACAAGGCTGAGAACGCTGCCATGGGATCCGCTCCGAAAAACCTGGCACCTTGGCGTACGACTCCTGATTGTCGGTGTTGAAGAAGCTGATCGAGCCGCACTCGTGCTTGATATCGACGCTGGTCCCAGCGGCTAAATCCGAGTCGTGGAAACCATTCTGCTACCACATATTGTTCGCTCTGGCGCATGGCGGGAATATCGGCGCTAACATTATGGTCATGCATCCGATAGAGTACTTGCGGCTCGGGGATATAGATCGCCGGATGAGATTGGGCCAGTAACGATAGCCAGAGTATCCAGTCGTCAGCCCCCGGATAATCCATTTCAAGGGGCAGATTGCGGCACGCCCGATAACTTGCTAACCGAATGAGCACCTGCGACGGGGTGACGATATGGTTGAACATCTTTAAATCAGAGAGCTTAAGAGACGGATGTTTGGTGACATAAAGGGGCCGTTCCGGCCCATCAGGGAATCGTAATAAGGCGTTGGATACCACCCAATCCCCGCCAGGGTTGGCTTGGAGTGCCTGTACCATGGTGTCTAACGATCCGGGCAGCAAGACATCGTCTTGGTCCAAGAACATAACAAAACCTTCGCTGAATCGTGACACGCCCGCACCAAAATGACGCGCAAACGCCACGCCTCGATTGGGTTCTAAGAGATGGTAGGTAGCATTAAAGCTCTGTGCGATGTCTGCGACCCGTTCGGACGGTGGACTCCCGTCTTCCACTACGATGGCTTCAACGGGAATTTCCAAGACCTGGGTTCGGACCGATCTTAAGGTTTCTGCAAGATAACGGCGGCCACGGTACACCGGTATTACCACACTGACGCCAATCACCAATACACCCCCCAGAGTTCGGTGACGTTAGCCTAGCACGAATCACCGGATTTCCCAAAATCTATCGGAAGTTTGTGCTCAAGTCGCTGAGCATCGCCCATTCGTCGTGGGTCAACGCCCACCCCATAGCCTTACTGTTGGCAGCTGCTTGCTTCGGTGAGGAGGCACCGGGAATAGCAAAAACGGTGTCTCCGGCACTGGTGATAACCCAGTTCAAGGCGACCTGACTCACCTCAACTTCGTAGCGTTCTGCGAGGTCTTGCATCGCGCGGATGAGCGGGGCCGTGGTGCGAAGAACTTCTGGTCGAAACTGCGGCGACCAGCGTCGGAACCCACGTGGTGACGCAGTGCCCTGGTGAAACTTGCCGGTAAGCAGGCCCTGTGCCAACGGCGAGTATGCGATTAGGCTAATACCCAATTCCCGGGCATTAGCGAGAATGCCATTGCTCTCGATGTTCCGATGAAGGAGATTGTAATGGACTTGATTCGACGCTAAAGCATGCCCACAGCTCTTTAAGGTGCGGTGTGCCAAAACCATCTGAGACGCCGTGAAATTGCTGACGCCAGCTTGTTTGATAAGACCATGATCTAAAAGAGACGCCATGGCGCGCATTTGGCTTTCGATCGAAGAACGAGCGAAAGGCTGATGGATTTGGTAAAGAGCAATAGGATGCTGATTTAGAGCCTGTAGGCGAGCCCCGATGCTATGTTGTAGGTGATGGGAGGATCGCAGGAGGGGCCACCACTTGGTCGCGATGGAGATAGTATCCACGTCAACGTGTAATGTCTCTAGGGCCATGGCTAATGCGCGCTCGGATTGCCCGCGTCCGTAGGCTTCTGCGGTGTCAAACCAGCTAATGCCACCGTCAACCGTTGCCTTCACGATCGCCGTGATATAATCTTGCGTTAGGGTTGGCCAAAACCTACCGATAAGGCCGTGTCCCTGACTAAATTGCCAAGTGCCGAGACCAATTGGGGACCAGGATGCCTCGGATTGTCCGAGTCTTCGTCTATCTAATGGGGTTGTCATACTTCCCATTATAATGCCTTGGGCATCGATCCCGGGGAAAGCATCGCAGGATAGTCTAGAAGGAATTTTGGGGATCGAGCAAGAATGCTAGCCAATCAAGAAAAGCGGGAGGACACCGAATGCAAAACATCGTGGAACTTCGTAAGGTGTCATGGCAGCGTGGGGACGACCAAATTTTATGCGAAGTGGACTGGACCATTAGTCCAGGTCAACATTGGGCGCTCTTAGGTCCCAACGGGGCCGGGAAATCCTCTCTTTTGAATATTATCAATGGTTACCAGTGGCCCACATCGGGAACTGTCAGTGTTTTGGGACATCCCTTTGGCGCCGTGGATTTACGGGAATTACGAAAGAACATCGGATGGATTAGTAGTGCCGTCACCGAATGGTTGGTGACCCACCATGCCTCTGACACGGTTGAGACACTAATTTGGGGAGGATTTGAGGGTCGTCTTACGGGCGTCGCCAGTGCATCAGATGAAACCAAGAACAGGGCCCGGGAGGTCATGGGTCGCTTAGAATTGGATACCATGGGTCACCGCATGCTCTCGCAATTGTCCCAAGGCCAGCGTCAGCGCGTACTCTTGGCGCGGGCCTGGGTGGCCAACCTCCGTCTCCTTATCCTCGACGAGCCGACGCAGGGATTGGATCTTCGGGGCCGAGAACAGTTCTTAGACGACTTGAGCCAACTAGCCGAGGACGATGGGGGCCCCGCTGTTATTTATGTCACCCACCAAACCGAAGAAATTATGCCATGGGTGACGCATGCCTTGTTGTTACGGAACGGCAGGGCTGAAAAGGGGGGGCCGAAGCCCGCCGTGTTAAGTAACGCATCGTTAAGCCGATGTTACGAGGTGCCCGTGCGGGTCGAGTGGCACGAAGGCCGTCCATGGGTTCGGGTTACGAAGTCCCCTTAGCCGAGGCGTTCCATCTGGATCGTAACGGGAGTCTCCTCGGGTACATCCAAAAGGCGTTCCAAAATATCTTGATAGGCCTCCTCGACGTCGGTACGTTCCTTAAGCCAGTTGCACAGTTGGCCTAGGGTCGCCATCGCCCGCATCACGTTCTTATCTTGAACGCGAACCGGTATCACGACATGTAGGGAGCCGCTAGGGGGTTTAACCGAGACAAACGCTGCGAGGACTTCCGGCAAGGCACGTCACCTCCAAAAATTCGCGATTCACGGGAAGTCTAACAGGTCTCGAAGCATCGAGCAAGGCACCTCTATCACGCACTATTATTGATGACTAATGACGGAGATCCGGGAGGATAGCACGTGCAAGCAGTCGTTGTCGGTAGTCTAGTGATGGATATTTCGTTTCGGGTTGAGCGTTGGCCTAGTCGTGGGGAATCGATGGTCAGTCGCTGTGGGGGCATGACACCTGGGGGCAAGGGTCTCAATCAAGCGGTGGCTCTTACGCGTTTGGGGACACCTTGTGCATTGGTGGGTGCCGTAGGGGAAGATGAGATAGGGGCCCTGCTAATGAAATCGATGGAATCCGAGCAGCTCTCAACCAACTTTATGACCCGGGTTAAAGACCATCCAAGCGGTATCGCGGTGCCGATCTTACTGACCGATGGGAGTAACGCTATTTTTGTTGACCCTGGCGCTAATTATAGATTGACCATTGACGATTTATCCCGCAGCCGAACCGCACTCCAACAGTGCCAGGTCCTCCTGATCCAACTCGAAGTACCTCAAGCAGTCTCTATCGAAGCCGCTAAAATGGTGCATCACAATGGAGGTCTTGTGATCCTAGATCCAGCCCCCTTTGCGCCAATTTCCGACGAATTATGGCAATGGGTGGACATCATTACACCTAACGCCCACGAACTCGGTAGAATTTTGGGAATCGACCCCATCAAATCTCTGGGAGAAGGCCTAGATGCCGCGGGCCGGCTCCATGACATGTATCCCCACCTTAATGCCGTCATCGCTACCCTGGGAAATTTGGGGGTTGCAGTCGCGAATGGCTCTGACTGCTTTACGGTGACCGCCGAACCTATTGTCGCGGTGGACGAAACGGCGGCTGGGGACGGGTTCAACGCTGCATTAGCATCTAGACTCTTAGCAGGTAAGTAGCCTTGACGATGCGGTTGTTTTTGCCAATCATATCGGCGCGCTGGTGGCATCACGCCCCGGCTCCCTGAAGAGCTTGCCGCGGTTAACGGACATAGAAAAGGCAACTCCGTAGCACGACGTGAATCTCAAATGCCCCCGTATTGAGACAGGTAATACGTCACGGCCCCGGCGCTCTTGAGATTTGGGTCGTGCTGGGATGGTCGCGGATTTGGGTCTAGACGGGAGAGTTCCTAGTATAAAATCATCGCCGTGGTCCCACACTAGGCTATCGCCGGGTGTAAAGGCCCTGGTCGTTTTGGTCTCAAGTGTCGAATTGTGACGATTGCCCCCATGATTTAGGCCCAGTTCTGTAGAAAGTTTTTGGAACATGCAGGAATTTTCTAATCGGGGTGGTATTCTACCAATTAGAGTACAGAAAGCCCCGCTTACGTGGGGTGGTTTCTTCATCCCGGCTACAAGATGGTCGGGATAGCCCGTGATGTATTTTAAGAGGTACACATTATGAGGAGGGAATTTGTCTTGGTGAACGTGGACCGGGTCAGCGAAACCCGTTGGACCCAGAAAACCACATGGATATTCATCTCATTCGTGTTGGGCTTGGCCCTCGAGTCCTACGTGTTTTCGCTGGCCTCCATTGCGATTTACTGGGTAGCGATGCCCAAAGCTCTTGGCGAATTGCTCTTAGCCTGGGCTCCCATCTGGCTTATTATCGGTATCATCTTAGCAGGCCCGTTTTCTGATAAATACGGGCGTAAAGTCACCTTATTTGCGACACTGGCTTTATACGCAATTGGGGGTATCGTGCTGTTTTTTGGCACCTCTTATATTGTAATCCTAGTCTCTCTTGCCATTATGCTTCTCGCGGGTGGTGGTGAGATGAATTCCATTATGGTGGCCAGCCACGAACTCATGCCGCGTAAGCATCGGGGTAAGGCTACTATGATGATTATTAACGGTATTAACTTCGGTGGCACCGTCCTAGCTGTCCTAGCTCTCACTACCGCCGCTCTAAAAGGGACCGCGGCAGTAGACGTTCAAAGAAATGTGGTTGCGATTGCGGTGTTGGTGGTGGTAGCTATCCTGTTTGCTACCCGTGTCACTATGCCGGAATCGTTTCTTTGGTTACACAAAAAGGGGCGCACGGCGGAACTTGAAAAAACCATCAAATCATACTTTGGCCCCGAAGTGTATGCTGATGCGATCGCCAAAGAAACTATCGAATCGGCCAAACCGGCGCATGTGAAAACGAGCACAGCATATGTATGGTTCACGATGATTATTATGATCATCGTATCCGCGGCCAATACGATTGGATTCGGATTGATGGCTTATGCGATGGCATTCGCCTTTTTCCCCCATCTGCAACCCACGATTCTGGCTATCTTTGAGGGCGCAGGGTTCATCATCGGATTTGTGGGTCTCATTGCCGATGTCGTGTCACGGAAGAAATTTCTCTTCTGGAGCTTCGTGGGCACTTTCGTTCTTACCGCTATCGTGGGCCTCACTACTAAGGTATGGCAGCACGATATGTCTTTGTTCTGGGTCCTGTTGGTTGTTCTCGCGGGAATCAACTCGCTATGTTACCTGACCTCCGATACGCTAAAAGCCGAGGTTTGGCCCACGTTACACCGCGGAACCCTAACGGCTGTGGCTCGTTTTGTGTCGATTGGACTGTACATTCCGACCATCTATATTACAGCTAACATGTCTACATCGCATTATTTCTACTTCAACGCTGCCATATGGCTAGTGGGCACACTAGCGGCAGGAGCTTGGCTTATTTGGGGCCGTGAGACGGGAAGTGGACTCAGCATTGAAGTGGCCTCCGGCGAGTCCTAACGAGGACCGGCGGACGCCCTATATCAGCAACCCAGGCACCCCTATCGTGTAGGGAGTCCTGGGTTGTCTTTGTGGGGGGACTGCTTTGTCTGTAAGTAGACGGGAAGTTATTCAGGCCACCTTTTCGGCATTTGGGGTAGGGATCCTTGACGTTGACGGCCTAACCCGTGGTATTGTAAGAAAGCTTATTGCGCTACCACGAGCGCCACAACGATCACGGGGTGAGGTATGAAAGTCGGAGTCGCGAGAGAACAAGCGTCAGGAGAACGGCGCGTCAGTATTACCCCCGCTGGGGTTGCAAGGCTACTCACTGAAGGTCACGAAGTATTGGTCGAACGTGCAGCGGGTCTCGGTGCTGGATTTTCCGATGCGTCGTATGGGGCAGAGGGCGCCTCAATTGCTGAGAACTGGGAGAATCTCTGTGATCAGAGCCAGATGTTGCTCGTTATTCATCCGCCGGATAACCCAAATCCGATCCGGCCTGGGACCATATTGATTGGAATGTTAAACCTTTGGTCTCGGTCGGAGATCGCCCAACAGTGGCTCGTTAACAACCACATTACCGCATTCGCGTTAGACGCCATGCCGCGGATCAGCCGTGCACAGAACATGGATGTCTTATCGTCGATGAGTACGGTGGCTGGATATCGTGCTGTCATCCTTGCGGCAGAATTGCTCGAGCGGTTCTTTCCCATGCTGATGACGGCAGCAGGAACCATTATACCCGCCAGGGTTCTGGTCCTAGGTGCAGGGGTGGCAGGACTTCAAGCGATTGCTACCGCGCATCGTCTAGGGGCGATAGTAAAGGCCTTTGATACCCGATCTACCGTTAAGGAGCAAGTGGAAAGTCTAGGCGCATCGTTTTTGAATCTCGAGATATCGGAGGCAGGAACCTCCGACGGATATGCATCGGGGTTGGATGAAGACCAACATCACCGCGAGCTGGAGTTCTTGACTCCATTCGTTAGAGAAGCGGACGTTGTCATTACGACGGCCCAAATTCCGGGGCGCGAGGCCCCACTCTTAATTACCACGGAAATGGTGGAGGGCATGAAACCAGGGTCCGTCATAATCGATTTGGCCGGCGAAACCGGTGGCAACTGCGAGCTCTCTCAGCCTGGGAGCCTGACCCAATCCCATGGGGTAAAAATTTCTGCACCCTTAGACCTGGTATCTCAAATGGCGGTCGACGCCAGCTTCTTATATTCGCGTAATCTGGTCAATTTCATTCTCTATCTAACTGGGTTAGGCTTAGAGCCACTACAAACCCGAGATTTTCCCGATGAAATTTATCAACGGACATGCCTAACCATCCCGGCAACCCGTTCCAGCACTGTGCCTACGACACCATAAGAAATGAGGGGATGTCATGTCTAATCATTTGGTTACTGAGGGTTACATTTTTATCTTGGCCATGTTTGTCGGATTCCTTCTAATTTCCAAGATTCCTCCAATCTTGCATACCCCTTTAATGTCCGCAACCAACGCAATCCACGGAGTGGTCCTGATCGGGGCCCTATCGCTGTTATCATGGGCCCATGGAACCCTAGATCTTATGATTGCGCTGCTAGCCGTGTTCCTGGCGACTTTAAACGTGGTCGGAGGATTCGTTGTCACCGACCGGATTCTCGGCATGTTTCATGTGCGTCCGGGTGGTGAAAAATAAGATGCATTCGCTCTGGATTGCGTTAAGTTACACCATACCGACGATTCTCTTTATTGTGGGCGCCATGCGTCTCAAGTCTCCTAAAAGCGCTCGTACCGGCATGTGGTGGATTGCAATAGGAATGATTATTGCCGTAGGAGCCACGATGGCCCTCCATCCGAATATTCCATGGGCACCTACTGTGGCGGTCATGGGAGTGGGGGCCGGGCTTGGGATCTTGGTAGCCAAAAGAGTCAAAATGACCGCGATGCCCCAAATGGTAGCGATTTTTAACGGGATGGGAGGGGGCGCGGCCGCGTTGGTCGCTCTTGCTACCCTCCAGCGTTCCGTCCCCTTAAGTGTCTTCGCTAACCTTATCGCCACGATTACTTTAGTCATCGGCTCAGTAAGTTTCACCGGGAGTACCATCGCATTTTTAAAATTACAAGAGTGGTTGCGCGGCCCGCGGCTCGGCCGCACCGTAGGCTCTGCGATTACCGGTTGCGGGTTGTTAGCCATCTTGGTGATGGGGTTTTTGAATATTGTTGGGCGCCAAGCACCGGGGCTCGGAGCCTGGATCATGATAGTGGCGGCCTTAGAAGGGGTCATGTTGGTACTCCCAATTGGCGGCGCGGACATGCCGGTTGTCATCTCCATGCTTAACGCACTTACCGGGTTGGCGGCTGCGGCGACAGGATTTCTCATTAGCAACAATGTGCTGATTGTGGCCGGGGCCTTGGTCGGAGCCTCCGGCACGATTTTGACTCAGCAGATGAGTCGCGCCATGAATCGGTCTATCGCAAATATCCTATTCGGCTCCTTCACCCAAACGTCGGGGGGACTCGGTACGCCCGGAGAGGATGGGGGAGTCATGATCGAGGCGTCCCATGAAGACGTGGCGATGCTTTTGATGTATTCTCGGAGCGTTATTGTAGTACCGGGGTTCGGGTTAGCGGCATCCCGGGCACAGCAAGAGGTACGGCAACTCATGGAAAAACTTCTAGCACATCAGGTGGGGGTCCGGTTCGCCATCCACCCAGTGGCCGGTCGTATGCCCGGTCATATGAACGTTCTTCTTGCCGAAGCCAATATTCCCTACGACCGTCTGTTTGAGATGGATGCCATCAACCAAGAGTTTAAGGATGCTGATGTTGCCCTGGTGATCGGAGCCAACGATGTCACAAATCCTGCGGCGAAAAATGAGCCGACAAGCCCTTTGTTTGGGATGCCCGTACTGAACGTGGACCAAGCAAAAAAGGTGATTGTTCTTAAGCGCGGAAAGAATCCAGGCTTTGCTGGGGTGGAAAATCCTCTCTATACCCGTCAAAATACCAGCATGTTGTTCGGTGACGCGAAGGACTCACTAGCCAAATTGATCCAAGCCATCGAGTAGGGCATACCCACGATGCCGCCCGCAAGCGTGCAAGTTTGATATAGTAGGGGGTATATTGGCGACGATGGCAGGGGGCAGTTCGATGCAAGAGCAGTGGGATACGATAGGACGAACAAAACGGCTCCACGGCCCCTGGAAGAATATGCTAGCCTTTCATCGGGATCCGCTGAGGGTCCTATCCTGGTTGGCTCGAACCGAATCGCCTGTGATACCTATTACGATTGCGCGCTGGACCTTATACTTAATTACAGGCCCGGACGAGCTGGCTCAGGTTTTTACCCACCATGTTCGTATGCTGGAAAAAGGTCCTGGCATGGATCGCGAGAACCCCTTAATTGGCCGCGGATTGTTATTAAGCGAAACGCCATGGTGGGAGACCAGCCGTCGAGACGTAAAGGGCGCGCTGGCCCCAGGCCAGGTAAGGCTGAAAGCCGATCGGATGGCGGATACCATTGACCAGGCACTCGACCGGTGGCCGACAGGCTCGTTCGATGTATTCCCGCAACTGGTGTGGCTCACTGCCGCAGTGGTGGTCTCCAGTCTCTTCGAAGCCTCTCTCGATCCGGAGACTTTGTCTGTGATGATTGAAGCCTCGGGTCACCTCATGGAATTTTTTTATCATCGCACGCGGAGTTTTGTGAGACCCCCGTATCGGGCCCCTTGGCCCCTCAATAGCCAATTTCATGGGGCGTCCAAGGTCTTGAGCCGTGTTGCCGATCAACTCTATGCCCAAAAAGAACGCGCCCCTTCGGCTTTTCTCCAGAGCCTTGCGAATCTATCCGAATCGGACCGTCGTGCCCAGATTATTACCTTTCTCATCGCAGGACACGAAACCACTGCTAACGCGCTCGGGTGGACATTAGATCAACTTGCGAGGAATCCCGAAGCACAGGCTTTGGCAAGACAGAATCCAGAATGGCTCGAGGCATGCATTTCAGAAGCCTTGCGTCTCTATCCCCCAATCTGGTTGATGAGTCGAAAGAGCTTGACGTCCATGCAACTAGGGGGCATAGACCTTCCGGCGGGCACTTCGATCCTGATGAGCCCGTGGGTCAGTCATCGATTGCCCCAGTACTTCATCAATCCCGAGACCTTTTCCCCCGACCGATGGATAAACCAACCGGCCCCCAGCCCTTATACCTACTTTCCCTTTGGCGCCGGTCAGCGTAGCTGCATCGGGGAGTCCTTTGCTCGGCAAGAATTGAGACTGACCGTGCAACGGATCCTCGCGCGTTGGACGCTAATTCCTCTAAATCCGAAACCGACCGAACCGTTGCCCCGCATGAGCCTTCGGCCCCGAGGTGGGATTCTGTTGCAACTGGTCCCGTCGGGAGCCTGACACATCGCAAGACTTTGACGCCACCGAATTTGTAAGCCACCGCAAATGGGAGAAATCTGGCGAGAGTACCAGTTGTTTAAAGTCCCGACATCCGCACGTCAGGGATAACGCGTATGGGATGGCCGTCTAGGGCAAGACAGATATTTTCAACGGCGGCTTCGGTCATCCGGACCCGGGTTTCATAGGTGGATGTCCCGCGATGCGGCGACAAGATTACATTGGGGCGGTTCAATAGTCCTTGGTGAATGCGGGGCTCGTCCTCAAAAACATCAAGGGCAGCGCCCCGGAGATGTCTTGCATCTAATGCCGCCACGAGCGCGTTTTCATCAATGACCGGACCCCGACCAATGTTGACCAAAAGACTGCCAGGTTTCATGGAGGCGATGGCGTCACGGTCTAGCATATGCTGGGTTTGAGGGGTCAAGGGTACGGCCACAATGACGATGTCAGCGGCCCCTAAGAGCTCCGCTAGCGGCCGCCACCGTTCTGGATCGTCGGGATGCGGGCCGTGTGCCCGAGTATAGTGCACGGATACACCGAATGGTTCTAACAGACCGGCTAGACGTTGCCCAATGCGTCCGTAACCCACAATGCCGACCGACTTACCATAGAGCTCCCACGATAAGCCGGTGCCAGAGCCAGTCAGAACTTTTCCGGCCCGACTCGCTTGGTTGTGATAGGCCACAATTTCACGAACTAAGGATAGAAGTAGAGCAACGGCCATTTCTGCGGTACTAATGGTCACCGCATCTGGGGTGTGGGTCACGATAATCTGGTGTTGCCTGGCATATGCCTCGTCAATATGGTCATATCCAATTCCATAGCTAGAAATGGTCCGTAACCGGGGGAATTGGGAGAGGCGTTGACCACTAAAATATCCATCGGATCCGTTCAGAATCATGGCTACGACCTCTGGCCATTCGGTTTCTGGTAGTGGTCCGAACACCCAGCGACATATATCGGGCAATCGTTTAGGGACTCCCCATAGCGACTGTGGTGACCAACAGATGGGCTCTTTTACCGTCATCAATAAGTCGTCCTTTCGTGGCCTACTTGCCTAGCAGCTACTGTCGATATCGGTCCGGATTCGGAGGAGCATCCCCCTTGGTGCGTGGACCAGTCCCTTTGATTTTAGCTGGCTTCAAGGGCGACTGTCTACGGATCTGGTGTCTAGATACCCGGACCGCAATCCGATACAATACCAAGCATGAACACTGGGAGCAAAGACCGCATTCTCACATTCGTTCTCTTCGCCGTCACAGCATGGCTCGCGACAACACCATGGATCCACCATCTTAATCGGGCGGTGTCGATGACTTTAAGACCGTTTGGAGTTCATCTTCCAGCACTGCAATTGATTTGGGTACTGGGTGGGATTCCGCTGACCTTTGTCGTTGTGTTGATTGTCGCCTGGCGGAGAAAGGCTACCCGAAACTCTTGGCTTGGCATCCTGCTTGGGTTCGTTGTGGGCAGCCTGATTGAGGTGTTAGCAAAACATTTCATCGTGTTACCGAATCCTCCTAACGTCCGACCAACAGGATTTTATCGAACCATTGTTGCGGTGACCAACATTGATCCGCAGCAGATTCTTCATCTCCTCTCGTTGATCGTGGGGCGATCCAGGACGGGCCCGTCACATTTCAGGTTGCTGCAAGGTAGCTTTCCCAGTGGCCATCTCTTTCGCATTACCTATACGCTTCTCGTCCTCTTAGGTCGGCGCCGCCCTGGTATCGGCGTGATCGTTGCCGCAGCAGCGGCGAGCTTTTGTGTGGTGGCCACGGGAGGACACTGGATTTGGGATGCGGTAGGGGGCGTCATTCTGGCAACCTTGATGGCCACATGGTTCGGGATATATGGTGCGCGGGGGAAGGCTCCTTAGAGAAAGATTTCGGTAGGGGTAAGCCGATTCATGGCCCATGCAGATTTTGCAATCGCTCCGATCGGGCGGTCATTTGAAGAAAAATCGGCGGTGCCCCCATGCGTATGAACGATAGATCGGACCCGTCATCAAAAGGATGGCAAAATTCGGGATTGTCCTGGTCGGGAAAGGCAGGCGACACCTTTAAGAGACAATAACGATTTCGCCGGAGTTGAAAGTGCAGTCAATGGAAAACCTGGCCACATCCGCCCTCAAGCTTTCGCCGTGCTCATTGAGATCGCGGGGTTTTAGTCAAAATTACACCATACCGGATTAATTACGTTGTGGCGAGGAGTCCGTCGCTACCGGTGGCTTCGGCAATCGAGTCCAGAGCACACCAGCTAACGCAAACACTACAGCGCTGGATCCGAGCATCAGTCGCGGGTGTTGAGCATAAAGGGTGGCAATTAGGGGGGAGAGCAGTGCCACCACGGACGCTGTCACCACCCCCGTCCATCCCTGAATTTCCACGCGGACTGCATCAGGAAGCCATGTCATCCAATAGCTGGTATGGCTGGTCCAAAATTGCGACTGGCCCGCAATCACCAGCATCCATCCGATCATGACGGCCACGAAGTCGTGGCGCGGCCCGAACGTCAACGTCGCAAATCCCGTGAGTAACAACAGAACAGATACAAGAATCATCCCACGATGAGGCCGGCGAGGTTGCACCCCATGTAAGATGCCTAGCCCGATCGCGGATAATGCGCCGGCAATCGGTAAATAGGCTAATTCATGTGCGGGTAGACTGGCGCCGCGTTGCGCCACCAGTGCCAAGGGCGCAAAGGTGGCAAACAACACGACGGGGACTTGCACTAAGATGCGGAGTCCGGAGAGGGTTAACCCTGCACCCGTAAGTCCAATTCTGATGTGTGCTATTACCTGACGCATGTTGGGTCGGGTGGCCGCCATGGATTCTCGACCCTCTTTCGATTCTCGTAAGCCGATCAGACGAAGAGTCCATGACAGAGTCACCGCAGGCCATAAAAACCATAGGAGATAATGGCCCACCGCCACGACACCTAGGTGTCTTACCATGGGCGCCATAAACGGTAGGATAAGTCCTCCCCCAATGGTCAGCCCT
The DNA here is from genome assembly GCA_027343695.1 of Sulfobacillus sp. GTDB lineage: Bacteria > Bacillota > Sulfobacillia > Sulfobacillales > Sulfobacillaceae > JAKADJ01. The sequence goes on from DAHWKJ010000028.1 coordinate 168,192, forward strand.
TGTAGCATTAAGAAAAAGGCCGGTAGTCGTTCGGAATTGGCTCCTTCACTAAAGAGACTATTCCAGGCCGGACCAACGAACCCCCCAGCTTGGTTGGCGATGACGCCGATGGCTAACCACAGAGGCGATCTGAGGAGCGCCCAGACTCCCAGGACCAACACCCAACCCATGAAATCTCCCAACATAATGGTGCCCTTACGGCCTAAATGTCGAGAAAGCATTCCGGACCCTGCTAATCCAAAGACTTGCAACAAGGATCCTATTCCTAAGGCAAGTCCAATCCTATTGGGAGTCAAGTGTTCATGGACCAAGAACAGGGTGAGGTAGGAGCCCATCCATGCCATCGTCACCGACCAGGGCAATTCGGTAGTCAGTAAGATAACGGGATTCGATTGTGCTACTCGCTTTAATGGGAACTTGAGACAACGTGTAAAGTATGGCATCGCACCACATCATACACGAATTTAGGGGTGGGTGGGGATCCTTAACCGACACCCAAATGGATTACAGCCCCAATGAAGAGATAGCCCGCAATGCTGAGTGCCATCAAAAATGCCCAAAGACCACCGTAAAACCACTTATGAGATAGGGGGATATCATTATACGCCGGCGGAACCCCCTGACGGATCCGCCGTGTGAAGTTCCATACGATAAAAGCTAAAATGATCAAGGTGACCGGATCCAACTGAAACTGATTGGTGAGAGGATTGTAGAACAGCATCACGGCCAGTCCAACTAGACCGGGACCCCAGGCTTTCCATCCCAAAAATGCGACGGTTCGTCCCCCGTCTAGGGGCACCACCGGAATTAAGTTAAAAATGTGGATCACCATCCCAAAGAGGGCCACCATGGCAAAAATAAGGTGTCCGGACCACTCAAATAACCCAAAACTGAGAATAGAGGCCAAGAGGCCGAAAACCGGTCCCGCAATCCCGATAAACGCTTCGTCGTCAGCATTTCGAGGGTTTTGCTTAAGGCTGATGACTGCGCCCAAAAACGGAATGAAAGTCGGCCACGATGCTGCAATTCCTCGAGATCGGTTGGCCAAGACGTGACCAGACTCGTGAATCGCGATAATCGCAAGTAAGCCAATTCCAAAGGCCCATCCTAAGGTGAGGCCGTACACCACCATGGACACCATGAGGCTCAGAAACAATAAAAAGACCTTAGCTTTGTATATTACTGCGACGGCTGACACCGCCCACTGCCGAAACGAGCGACGAGGTTTCGAGGCTACCAAGGGACTAATCGGTCGGTCATCAATCGGTGGATTATCCATTACGACCCCTCCTCATTTTCTCGTTCTCCGGTCGCAACAGGATTGCCCTGGTAGCTTATCCAATCGCTCCAACTTCCCGGGTAGAGTGTTCCTTCGATACCTACCTGAGATAACGCGAATAGATTCACACACGCCGTTACCCCAGATCCACAATAGACCACAACTTTTCCGTCACGAGGAACATCCGCGAAGTGCTCTGTTAAAAAATCAGCAGGATGATAGCGCGCCGGGGCTTGAAACACCTTTTGATAGTCGAATGGCCGTGCCCCGGGAATATGCCCGGCTTTGATATCGAGCGGCTCTTTTTCCCCGCGATACCGGACAGCATTGCGCGAATCCATCAAATAAAAGCGATGAGGCCCGGCTAAATCATGCATGGATACGGTTGGAAGTGAGTGGGGACGGGCCACAAAGGTGCCGGCCCGTGGGTTTGGGGTCTCCTTTGATACCGGAAGGGCCTTTATCTTCCACTCGGTAATCCCTCCGTTGAGGAGTGCGACCCGATCGTGGCCAAAGTAGCGTAGAAGCCACCAAAGGCGCGCTGCCCCGGAACCGTCTTCATCGTATGCCACGCATAATGATTGGTCCGTGACCCCACATTCCCGGAGCCGTGCAGAAAACACCTCGGACTTCGGGAGGGGATGACGCCCGCCATGGATTCCAACCGGACCGGCTAAGTCTGTTTCCATATCGAGCCGATAGGCTCCAGGAATATGTCCCGCGTGGTAGGCTTGGCTAGCCTGCGAGGGGTCCTGAAGATTATAGCGGCAATCGAATATTACGATCTCAGGGTCGGTGAGATGGACGTTGAGCCAGTCCGAATCGATTAAGTTACTGTCCGGTATCTTTAACATCGGCTTGGCTCCTTCCAGGACGATAAGCTCTAGAGCCTATCACCCCTTCTTCTTGATTTCTATCTATTATAGCAAGTTTGACGCTCGATCAAATCGCGTCATCTTTTACATCGCGAACGAATAGATTCCCGCTGTCTCCCTACCCGGCCTTCTCTGGAGCATCAGATCGTGTAACCCTGTGAAAGGCTAGGCTGCCTCCCGGGATTCAACGTGGCGGGACAAGTGACGGAGCCAGGTTGTCTGACGGCGATGAGGAATGAACACCCCGCTTAGCGTCCTTGAAACTCTGTACCAGCAGCACCAGCAACCATACATCGATGGCATCGATAATGACGATCCAGGCAGAGGCCCAGAGAGCCCCAGAGCCCAAATTGGCAATCAATGCGGATAAAAAGCCGATAGCCGCTATAGCGACTAGCCATCCTAAGAGAGCGGAGGACCGCAACCGGCGGTGGTCTTGGCTGTGCCGCCACTGTTCCATTACCGTTGAGTTATCCGTCAGCAATTCAAATTTCAAAAAGATTAAAAAGTATTGCAGACCGATTACCAAAGCCGGGATTACGATGCCGGCGCCGATGCGAATCAAGAGCGATTGGGCGATTGTTGCAGGAATTGAAGCCAGTGCCGTAAGGCCAAGATTAATCGCGAGATATATCGGTAACGCCCGTAGTCGAATCGGTCCTGAAGCTAACGACAGGTGAGCTCCCCATCGCAAAAGGCCCATCACAAAGCACCATTCCAGAATGGTCCACCCGAGAACCACTCCAACCGTTACCGCCATGGAAATATGCGGCAGGAAAGGAGCACTACCAAAATGCATGTGGGGTGGATGGGGTTGATAACGATGGGTTTCTAATGATGGTTCGGTAATCCGGGGTGTTTGAGTATAGCGCAACGCACCAGAAAATCGCGGCATCGCGAGCGGCACAGATAAGCGAATAACTAGGCCCCCGGCGGCGTGGTAGCCCTGCACACTCCACGCGTAAAGCGTCGCCAAATCCCAAGTAACCGGCAATAGCCACAAAAGCCCTATCTTCCATAAATTTTGGAGCATGAGCAACCTCCCATCGCATGCCCGATATCCGTGTCGTTCGAGCTCATTGTATCACCGGAAACAAGACGTTAAACGCATATTTTCCCTTGGTCTACGGTGTACGGAATACCGGTTACGAATTTTTGCACAAAAAAGAGGAAATGGGTCCATTGTGTCGAATACTCCCATCGAGAGGTGAGCGCCATGGATAGCCTAGATCGATTGCCGGGCCTCGAGCCGGTGACCACGGTAACCACTACTGAGGAGGTATACCGTCGACTAAAACAAGCTGTCGTAGACGGAGACTTGGCACCCGGGTCACGGTTAATCGAACGGGGCTTAGCCGAACAGTTACAAGTGTCGAGAACTCCGGTACGCGAAGCCCTGAAGGCCCTCATGGCGGAAGGCTTGGTCATAATCGATGGACATCGTGGTCTTATCGTCTCTCGGCTTTCGATAGAGTCCGTCGAACAGGCGTACATCCTACGTGAAGTCTTGGAAGGCTTGGCGGCTCGGCTTGCGTGCGAGCATGTCGACGGCCGACTCGTGGCATTGGAAACCGCCTTATCACGGATGGAGAATCCCGATGCCAGCCCTGAGGAAAGGGATTGTGCCCACTCAATGTTTCACGATACCATCGCCGAGATGTCTCAAAACACGTACTTAATTCAATCTTTGCATGGACTGGAGGCATTTCGCACCCGGATGGTCTCTCTGAAATGGGTTACGTCGGGAAGGGTGTTGGCTTCGATGCCCGAACACCGGGCCATATTCTACGCCATTCGCGACCAAGATTCGGATCTTGCGGAACGCTGTGCCAGAAATCACGTGAGAAAAACCCGGGAGGGGCTAATGAGACGTCTTAGAGCTGATCCCATCGATACTCCCCAAGAGACCTAACCCAGGATCCAGAGTCCATTCCCCAGGGTGTATAGAATAGAGGAGGTTTAGGTATGACACGGAAAACCCCATTGATGATTACCGCCGCGACGTTCCTGGCCGCAACGCTGGCTGCTTGCGGATCGTCTCCTGCTAAATCCAGTACGGCTCCTACCAAATCGGGGCCAGTGGTTGGTGGCACGCTCAACGTTGGTATTAATTCCGACTTTGTAACCCTGAGCCCTGCGATGTCGTCGGCGTTGATCGATCGCCAGGCCTTTATTAACATCTTCGATCCGTTGCTGAAGTTGTCGCCCACTATGCAGATTGAGCCCAATCTGATCACGCATTGGACGATTACCAACGGTGGGACTACCTATACGCTTTATCTACGACACGGCGTAAAGTTCCAAGATGGGACCCCGTTTAATGCTGCGGCGGTCTTATATAACTGGCATTGGGAAATGAATCCTGCCAACGCCTCGCCCCGGCGTTCCAACTTAGCCCTGGTCAGTAGCCTGTCAGCACCTAATGCCCACGAAGTGGTGGTTACGCTAAAGGCTCCATTTGCCGCGTTCTTGTCGCTCTTGGCTGGACGGACCGGGATGATTTCGTCCCCCACTGCCATGCAAAAGTGGGGGAGCTCTTACGGACTACATCCTGTAGGAACCGGTCCCTTCATGTTTGTTCAGTGGATCAAGAATGACCACATGATCTTAAAGAGGAACCCTAACTACTGGCAGAAAGGCAAGCCGTACTTGAATAAGATCGTCTACACCCCAATCACCAGTCCGGTTCAAGAGTACAACGCGTTGGTCACCGGTCAGGTGAACATTATCGATAGCGTCCCGTATCAGGACGTCAGTTCACTCGCCAGCAATAGTTCTTTGCGGTCGGCACAGACACCTGGCTTGGGTTATGTTGATATGGAACTCAACACGACCGTGGCGCCCTTGAAAAACGTCCACAACCGCGAGGCGATCAACTACGCCATTAACCGCCAAGCCTTAAACCAACTGTTATACTTTGGCCATGCGATCCCGGCTTATAGCCAGTTTTCACCAGCATCGTGGGCCTACAACCCAAATCTCAAGATTCCTTTCTCGGACACCCTCGCCAAGCAACAATTAGCCAAAGCGGGTAATCCCAATGGGTTTTCGTTTAATCTGTTGGGGGACAACAGCCCGACAACGGTCCAAGAAATGCAGGCAATACAAAGCGAATTAGGCAAAGTCGGGATTAAAGTAAACATTCAGCCCGTCGACTTCACAACGCTGTTGACAGACGCCATCGGCGGGAATTATCAGGCTGACCTTTTAGGATGGAGTGGGCGACCCGATCCCGACCAGAACAGCTACGCGTTTGATACCACGGGTGGGAGTTTTAACGATCCAAGGTATTCCAATTCCCAGGTTGACAGCCTCTTGTTACGAGCCCGTGAAGCGACCTCGCAGTCGGTGCGCAAACAGTACTACAATCAGGCGGCCACCATTGTACTCCATCAAGCCCCCTACATCTTTCTGGAGTACACGCCGGTCATCCAAGCCTGGTCGCCCAACGTACACGGGTTTAAAATCTATCCGGACGGTTTGATGCGGTTTAAAAACGTCTGGAAGTAATGGGAGGACGGGCTTATGGTACTCTTCGTCTTAAGACGACTGGTTAACCTGATCCCCGTAGCGTTTCTGGTCCTCATTGTGACCTTTAGTCTGATACACGTGGCGCCGGGAAATCCTGCCTACACGATCTTGGGCGAGCAGGCCAGTCCCACCGCGGTGCGTTTGTTGGATCAGAAAATGGGTCTGAACCACCCTTTGGTGTCACAATTTGGAACCTATGTAGCGTCGGTGTTACACGGTAATCTCGGTAGTTCTTTGCTCGACGGCCAATCCGTGACATCCTTAATTATTACGAGACTGCCGGTCACGTTGGAGTTGTCAGTTCTGGCGGTAGCGCTATCTCTTCTGATAGCGCTACCCACCGGAATTTTAGCCGCCTATCGACCGAACACATGGATTGACAGTGTCTCCAGACTTTTAGCCCTGTTGGGGGCCGCCATTCCGAACTTTTGGTTAGCGCTGCTGCTGGTCTATGTGTTTGCTGTGACATTGCGATGGGCCCCATCGCTAGGGTGGGTCCCGCTTAACGTCAGTGTGTTGGGTAACTTGGGCCATTTGGTTCTCCCGACGATCGTGCTGGCACTACCGTTGGTCGCTATCACTTCCCGAGTGCTGCGGGGCGAACTGCTCGAAGTGATGCACCGCATCTATATTCAGGTGGCTCGGGCGAAAGGGGTCAAAGAGTGGGGTGTCGTGATGCATCACGGAGTCCGCAATGCGCTTATCCCGGTCGTCACGGTAATCGGGCTGCAGGTGGGTGGACTGCTCGGAGGCGTGGTTATTACCGAGTCCATTTTTTCTCTGCCCGGTATGGGCCAACTCGTGGTTAACGCGATTTTTAATCGCGATTATCCGGTGCTTCAAGGTTCCGTCTTGTTTATGGCCCTGGTAGTGCTGTTGGCAAACCTGGCGGTCGACTTGATATACGCATGGGTAGACCCACGAATCCGGTACAACTGAGGGGAGGCATACCAGGTGGCAGTGATTACAGAATCGGTCAAAGCGGTGCCGATAAGCAATCGCCATCGGGCAGTTCGGCGATTCTTCAAGAACCGACTGGCAGTAGTGGGTCTTGGGGTGATCCTGTTTTTTGTGGCCATGGCAATACTTGCGCCTGTGATAGCGCCCTACTCTCCCTTGGCTGCTCACTTTTCCCAAGCGTTTCATGCACCCACAGCTCGCCACTGGCTGGGCACCGACGAATTGGGAAGAGACGTTTTAAGCCGCATCATCTGGGGAGCACGGGGTTCTTTAATTTCTGGACTACTCATCGTGGCACTCGGGGTAGCCGTTGGGGTGCCGTTAGGATTAATCGCGGGATACTTTGGAGGAATTGTTGACGATATATTAATGCGGGTTGTCGACGCGGCATTAGCCTTTCCGGGTTTGGTATTGGCCCTCGCGATGGCGTGGATTCTCGGCCCGTCGTTAGGGCATGCCATTATCGCGATTGGTGTCGTGACGATTCCGCAATTTGCCCGGATTACCCGGGGCCAAGTCCTTGAGGTTAAAGGACGAGAATATGTCGAGGCTGCCCGGTGTGTGGGAGCGTCGCCGTTCCGGATCATGTTTCATCACATTCTCTTGAATGCGGCCACCCCAATTATCGTCGTCGCCACCCTGAACATTGGTGGAGCTATTTTGAGTGTAGCCAGCCTAAGTTTTTTGGGGTTAGGGCCACCGCCGCCCGCACCTAATTGGGGTTCCATGTTGCAGAGTGGTTCGCAGTATCTGACTCTGGCGCCATGGATTTCCTTATTTCCGGGCCTCGCCATTTTCCTGGTGGTTCTTGGCTTCAACACGCTCGGGGATGGGATTCGCGACGTTTTCGATCCCAATCACTAACCAAAAAAATAAAAGGGCAGGCGTTGTGATGGGCGGCATTCATGGGGTAACCACAGAAGATATTATGGACTGGGCGCTCGAAATCGCCGGACAAGATACCATGCCCATAGATAGTGGTATTCATGTGCGCGGTGATAACATCCGTCGTGTGCTATTCGGAATCGATGTTGCAGCCCCCGAGTTGCAGCTTGGGAAAGACATCGGCGTCGACCTCGTCATTGCGCACCACCCTCCCGACGCCCTGGTCAATTTCCCTAAGATATTTGAACGCCACGTGGATTTGATGGTGGGGGCCGGCATTCCGGAGGACCGCGCGCGTGGTGCGATTGAGCCGATGACCGAACGCTGGCAGGACCGATTCCATAGCGCCAACTATGATCATGTCGTATCGGTAGCTCGACTGCTCAACCTGCCGTATATGAATATTCATAACCCGTTGGATGAATTAGGGCGCCAACGAATGGCGGCGGCGGTCGCAGGAATTAAGGCTTCACAGCCTCTCCAGGATGTGATCGCCGCCCTCAATACCCTCGACGAAATAAAAAACGCGCCCATCGAACCCCAAGTCGCCGTGGGGTCGTTCGATAGTCCAGCGGGTCGGGTCATGGTCGTCCACGGCGCTGGCACCAATGGCGGCTATGAGATTGCTCGCGAGTACTTTGACCACGGAATTGGTACTGTCGTGTATATCCACCTCGCCACTGACGCTAGGCTGAAGTTGCACAACGAGGCCCGGGGTAATGTCATCGTAGTCGGGCATCTCCCCGGCGATTTAGTCGGGATCGAGCCCTTTGCCGCTCTCATGCGGCGCCGTGGCCTCGACGTCATTGGGTTTTCGGGCATCGCCTAGACCGTTTAGTGGGGGGACGGCAATCGCCGAGCTTGGGCGGTTGCCGTCCCCCTTTTTATCTTTTTTCGGTGGGGAAGAGGGATCGCCTAGATCCATGATGGTATTGACCTACATCTTGCGCTAGGATAAAGTTCGATACTAATCTTAAGGTAGGTATGCCAATGCGTGTCAGTCTTCGTAATCGGTGGGCAATAGGATGCGGCCTAGCGGGCGTTATCGGAATCTTTGTAGCGCTACCATTTTGGGTGGTCGTCCAACGCATTCCACGGCTTAAACACGAATTACGTGTTGTCCAAGCGGACGTTCATCAAAAAAAATTTCAACAGTTGGACGTTGCGCTGGGCCAACTGCACGCGACGCTCAACACAGTGGACGAGGCGGGGCGGATGGCGGTTTATGTTCGATTGCTTCCCCATTATGGAGCCCTTTATGCCAACAGCATGCGGCTTTTAGCGGGGGGCGTTGATCTTACCGAGGCTCTGTCGATCGGCCTTCAAGGGGTACCCTCTGACCTCACCCAACACAAGATACCGGCGCTCGTGAGCCTCCTGACTGCATGGAAGCCCAAAATAGGCCCCGCGATGCCATGGCTCAGAAAAGCTGCTGTAGCGTGGAACGGCGTGCAGCCAAAAGATCTCCCAGGCCTATTGTACGCCCGATGGCCACTAATCGATCAGGTTCGCCAATTGATTCCTTCCATTCTGACCTACGCTCCGTCTATGGCGTCCGCCGGGACGACTCTCGCCCAGGTGATGGGCGAGCCGCAAAGCCAAAGATATCTGGTCATGTTCGAAAACAGCGGGGAATTGCGAGCGACGGGGGGCTTCATGACAGCGTATGGTTATCTGGTTATGTCACATGGAAAAGTCGCGAGCGTTTCCTCTCAAAACATCTATACGCTGAGTTCAAAGGTGCGGTATCGTCCTCCGGCATCCATGGTAATTCACCGCTACCTGTACTTGTGGCATTGGCACCTAAGGGACTCAAACTGGTCGCCCAATGTTCCGACTGCGGTGCAGAACATTTATAAATTTTACGATTCGGTGCCGGGGGCTCCAAAAGTAAACGGAACCATCCTTGTGACCACCTGGTTTGTCGACCGACTCCTATACGATGTGGGACCCGTCACCGTGCCCACCAACCTCGGACCGGTAACCGTGACGGCGAAAAATGCTAATTATGAAATGGAATACATGGCCGAGAAATCAGGGTTGTCGCAGTCAGAGCGCAAGGGCTTTATCAGCGTGATGATGAACACCATCTTAAAAAAGGCGTTCCATGCTCACGGTCTTTTGTTAGAACGCATTTTGGGAACCGTCATCCAAGCCCTCCAACAAAAATTACTCCTGGTGAACTTCAACGCGGGTCCGGCCCAGAATCTTTTACAGCAGTTGAACTGGGCAGGTACGGTGGATCGACGAGTCTCAGGGAATTACCTTCAGGTGGTAGATGAAAACCTGGGTGGTCACAAGGACAATTATTTCATTAAGGAATCCGTTGCGGTAGACGTCAAGAAAGTGGGTACTCGCACATTAGAGACTGTCAAAATCACTTGGGTGAATCCCGCTCCGCCGGATGGAAACTGGTTGGTGGTTCCATACACCGCATGGATTCGGCTCTATCTTCCGACCGGGACTAAGCTTCTGCATATCCACGGCGAGAACGGTCCCATCCAGCAGTATGATAATAGGGTGGTCAATAAAACCGTGATCGGAACGCATGTCACCATCCCGAATAAACTAACCGCCTCAGCTCCTCCAAGTCAAGGGTCTTTGACCTATTCGCTCTTATTACCGAGCAAAATTCCGATTCAACAGCTCACTTTGCAAAAGCAACCGGGGGTCCGAGAAATTCACTATGATGTCAACATAGACGGTGTAAAAAAACACCTGAGCCTATACCAAGACACCACCCTGAACGGGCTATGAGGGAGCGAAGGCTGTGCGAATAAGTTTTCTCTTGCCGAATTTTAGTCACGTCCCGATTGGCGGGTATAAGGTCGTGTACGAGTATGCCAGTCGTCTCCAATCTCTTGGTCACCAGGTCTACGTGATCCAGTCCCCGTTGGTCCGCAAGGATAGCAATTTGACCAGGCGTGTGCATGCATGGAAGTCTTTTTGGTACCGGGCGGGCCGGGGAAGACATTCTTTTCGTCCGTCGGCATGGGTGACCCTTCATCCCGGAGTACGCCTCTTATGGCGACCAAGTTTTGCGGACCGCTGGATCCCTGACGCTGAGGTGGTCATTGCCACTGCGTGGCAAACGGCGGAGTGGATCACTGATTACCCGCGGTCAAAGGGAGTGAAATGTTATTTCATTCAGCATTTGGAAACTTGGAGCGGGGCAGCCCCGGAAAGGGTTGTGGCCACTTGGCGGCTTCCTCTCTATAAAATCGTGATCGCGAGGTGGCTCCAGGAATACGCCTTGAGCCTGGGCCAGACGGCTCGGTATGTCCCCAACGGACAAGACCCTGCCGAATTCGGCGTGGATTGTCCGATAGGGTTGCGCGACCCCAAACATGTTGGCATGATGGTGCACCCAGCTCCTTGGAAGGGTACCCAAGACGGATTAAAAGCGCTTGAATTGGTCCATGATGAGGTAGCCGGATTAACCGTCACGCTATTTGGCGCGGAACCACGGCCCACCGAGTTGCCCCGGTGGGCGCATTACATCTATAATCCTGACCGGGGCGCCTTGCGTCAGTTGTATAACCAACTGGCCGTATTTGTCGGCCCCAGTTGGGCCGAAGGATGGGGGCTCCCGCCGATGGAGGCGGCATTATCAGGCGCGGCGCTCGCGGTCACCGACATCGGGGGCCATCGCGAGTATGCCAGGGATTATGACACCGCTTTGCTATCGCCCGTCAAAGACCCCGAAGCGATGGCCAAAAATGTGGTGCGCCTCATTCAAGATGATGCACTACGCATCCAACTGGCTGAGCGTGCACTGACCTTTTGCCAAAAATTTAACTGGAACTCGTCAAGCAAGCTATTGGAAGCGGAACTGTATGCCGCGCGTAAAGCGAATGGCGATGAGCGGCATGGAACATCATAACCAGGAAACGCGGAGAGGAAAGACCATGCCGAAGACGTTGTCCAGGATTTTCGCGGTAGTCCTTTTATTGGGACTGGGACTCTATCTCATGCTACGAATTTTCTTAGTTCCAGAGGTCTCCCATGGGAAGAACTATAGGGTGGCCCAGTTCTCTCATGTTTTTATTATTGTCATGGAAAACCATGGCACCCAGAGCTTGATCCATAACCCAAACACTCCATATATTGATCGCCTGATGACCCATTACGGGTTAGATACCCAGTATGACGGCATTACCCACCCTAGCCTACCCAATTACTTGGGACTGATCTCGGGATCGACACAAGGCCAATTAACGGATAATCCCAAAACCACTTTTCGAGGACCCACTCTAGTTACGCAGCTCCGGTCGCATCATAAAACGTGGCAGGCAGTCATGCAGAGTATCCCATCTCCGGGATACTCTGGAGCGTGGTATCCGGATGCAACGGCAAGCCAATCTATTTTAGCCCCGCCTAATGCGCTCTACGCGAAAAAGCATGACCCCTTTCAGTTTTTTGACTCGATCAGTCACCAGAGCCTCATCCGCCACACGAGAAATTTAAGAGCTTTCGAGACCGAACTTAAACAGGGAAAGGTGCCCAATCTGATTTTTATCACGCCCAATTTATGTCATGACATGCACGGTCAACCGAACCAAGCCGGTGCGTCTTGTCCTACCAGCCAAGGCACCCAATTAGAACAGATGGGCAACAAATTTCTAGCTACATGGGTGCCCCGCATTCAAAACTCTTCCAGTTGGTCCGGCAATGCGGTCATATTCATTTTGTGGGACGAGGCGAACTTCCCAACCAATCTCGCGGGGGTAGCAGGTTATTTGAGAGGGGCACCCGGAACTCCGCGAATACTTGGAATCCCTCTCGGGGGAGGGTCGGTACCGCTCATCGTTATTGATCGCCAGATTCCTCGACCTCAACGCGTGAACATTGTCTGCAATCACTATTGTGTGCTTAAAACCATTCAAAGCAGCTGGAGGCTGGGTTATTTGGGTGCAACCCAAAACCCGGCCGTGAAGACGCTGGTGCCATTGGTCCCCGCAGCTCCGTGACCCGTGACCTCGGGCCACTAGGTCGACAGGGGGCTGAGGACCCGCTCGATGCACCCGTGCCCTTTGTGAATGTAACCCGCAACTGAATAGCCTTCCGAAATCAGTGACAGGGCTGCCGGTTCGATGCATGTTTTCCCTTCTTTTATTGCAAACTTCCCATATGAAATTCTCGTCGATCGCCAAGAAAAAGTTAAAGACCACGCAGACCCGACTCGTAAGTCATCAGTATGGTAGTGGGGAGCGTGCTCCCGCGACGAAAAACATCGGTACCACGAGCCTCTCTTTAATGACGATCGGCGGCATTATGGGCTCAGGTCTGTTTTTGGCCATCGGGTCAGCCATTCATCTGGCTGGGCCAGCGGTAGCCATTTCGTTTTTGATTGGGGTCACGCTCATGATGATTGAGGTCTCGGCACTCGCTGAGATGTCTGCCGCGGATCCGGAACGGGGCTCGTTTTTGGCGTTTGCGCGTCACACTCTCGGAAACGGTTCCGCCTTTATTGGAGGGTGGGTATTTTGGTTTTCCAGCGTGTTAAATTTAGCGGCTGAGGCTACCGCAGGGGCGATTTTCACCCGACTCTGGTTCCCCAGTGTCCCGGTTTACGTCTTCAGTATGGGCTACTCTATTATCATAGTGGCCATCAATTTTTTGACGGTCAAGGGATTCAGTGTGATTGAGTCGATCATGTCAATGGCTAAGATTGTGGCGACTGTCGCGTTTATTATCCTGGGGGGTCTCATAGTGACCCATGTGCTCCCGATTTCCCACACTGTCGGGGCTCGGTTATGGACCAAGTCCCCGTCGTTTTTTCCCCACGGCATCTCCGGGATTGGGGCGGCCATGGTTCTCGTCCTGTTTTCCATGTCGGGAACCGGAGTGCTCGGGCTTGCCGCTTCCAATGTACGGCGTCCCGAACACACTATTGGAGCCACGATTCGCAACACCGTTGTCGGTATTTATGTGTTGTACGTCGGCGCTGCATTAACCATTACGGCCATCCTGCGTTGGTCGACGGTGCCTACGCAACAAAGCCCGTTCACGGCAGCATTGAATATTTTACATAATGTATGGGTCGTCGACATCATGAATGTCATCATTTTATTCGCCGTGTTGAGCGCCATGAACGCGGGCCTCTTTGCGACCGACCGCGTCCTGGCTACCCTTGGACGGATTCATGATGCGCCTCACGCCTTGGCGCGAGAGTCCCACGGAATTCCGCGGATAGCCAACGCTCTAAGCGGTGGCTTGCTCGTGGTGGTTAGTGGTCTCGCTTATTTCCTACCCAAAACCGCTTATCTCTACTTAGTGACCGCCACAGGCTTTCAGGCGCTTATGGTCTGGGTGTTGATCATCGTCACCGAAATTTATTTCCGACCACACTTACTGAAACGCCATCGCATTTTGCGCTTTAAAGTGATTGGCTTTCCGATTGTATCTTGGTGTGGGGTAGCCCTCATTTTAGCGGTCATAGCGACTGCTCCGCTGGCACCCCATGAACTGATCGCCCTGGCGATATCTGTCGGCGCCACCGCCCTATTTGGGGTAGCGTATTTGCCAGTAAAACACCATCGCCTGCACCACCGTTGATTGATACATCGGTTTGCCTATATGCTAAAATGGTGCGTAATGTCGATTTTCCAGTTTAATTTAGAGAGGATCTTGTACCATGCGGATTGGGCTTCCTAAAGAGATTAAAGTTGATGAGAATCGAGTGGCTTTGACACCAGCGGGTGTTTTATCCTTGACCAAGGACGGACACACTGTCTTGGTCGAAGCCAATGCTGGGCTCGGTAGTGGATTTACCGACGAACAATATCGAATTGCTGGAGCTACTTTATTGACCGAAGCCAGCGAGGTCTGGGGACAGTCGCAAATGGTAGTCAAAGTAAAAGAACCCCTGCCCCAAGAATATGGGTATTTTCGTGCCGACCTCGTGCTATTTACATACCTTCACTTAGCGCCAGAACCGGAACTGACTAGGGCTTTACGGCAATCCGGCATTACCGCTATTGCGTACGAAACGGTGCAAAAGGCGGACCATAGTTTACCCCTACTAACCCCTATGAGTGAAGTCGCCGGCCGGATGGCAACCCAAATCGGAGCCCAGTTCTTGGAGAAACCTCACGGGGGTCGCGGTATCCTCCTAGGAGGAGTGCCTGGCGTGCTTCCGGGCCATGTAGTGGTCGTGGGTGGAGGCATCGTGGGGACCAATGCCGCGCGCATCGCGCTGGGTCTGGGTGCTGAAGTCACAATTGTTGACATTAACGCAGACCGTCTAAGGCAGTTAGACGACCAATTTCATGGCCGTCTGCACACATTGATGTCCAATGAATATAACATCGCCGATGCTGTGCGCCATGCCGATCTCGTCGTGGGTGCGGTCTTAATTCCCGGAGCCAGAGCGCCACACTTGGTCAGTGAAGAGATGGTGAAATCCATGCCAGCGGGTTCCGTCATCGTTGATGTCGCCATTGACCAAGGGGGATCGATTGAAACGATTGACCGGGTGACGACACACTCTAACCCGACCTACGAGAAATATGGCGTCGTACATTATGCGGTAGCCAATATGCCAGGTGCGGTGGCGCGAACCTCCACATTAGCGTTAACGAACGTGACCTTAAGCTATACCCGAAGCTTAGCCAAGTTCGGAGCCGAAGACGCCATGCGGCGGGACGAATCGCTGGCTAAGGGATTAAACATCTATAAGGGCCAGGTCACCTTCGAAGCCGTGGCGGAATCCCATAACCTTCCTTACACCGCCGTTTCCGCGATTCTTGCGTAGAAGCGCACTCACTGTTCAAACCCGCGGACTGGGTCTTTAAATTATTTAAGACCTAGCTTCGTGGGTTTTGGGCAGGGATTTTGCATTCCGGTGTCGAACCTCTCTGCGAACAGGAGTGAGGAGGAGTCCGATGCAAGAACACATGGCAGAATTTTTATATTACCTCCGCTATGAACGACGCCTTTCCTCCAACACCGTGGAATCCTACGGACGCGATCTCCAAGATTTTTTTCGATTTTGTGATGGCAGGCCATCTAGTGTGGTACGTGACAGCGTTATTGCCTACTTGGAAAACCTACGGAGTCAGTCGCGTTCCGCGGCCACCATCGCAAGAAGGCTGGCAGCGTTGAAAGCCTTTTATCGGTATCAAATGCGTGAAGAGCACTCCGACGACGATCCAACGGAATTTTTACTTTCGCCCAAATTGCACCGTAAGCTACCGGATGTGTTAACCGTTGCGGAAGTGACCCGATTGGTGGAATCACCCAACACATCGAAGTTGCCAGGTCTCAGAGATCGGGCGATGTTGGAAGTCCTCTACGCCACCGGCATTCGTGTAAGCGAACTCTGTCACCTCGGGGTCAATGATTGGTGGTCGGACCCGCCCCGCATTCGATGTCTCGGTAAGGGGTCTAAAGAACGATATGTGCCCCTGGGCGATCTAGCAATTCATTGGCTTGCCGAATATGTAGAACGGGAACGTCCGAAGTTATTGCGACACCAGGATTGTGGTATGTTGTTCCTCAACCATCGAGGGGAAGTACTCACACGGCAAGGATTTTGGAAACTGGTCAAGAAGTATGCCGTGGTGGCCGGCATCACCAAACCGATTACGCCCCATACCATTCGCCATTCCTTCGCCACCCACTTACTCGAAAATGGCGCGGACTTGCGCTCGGTTCAAGAAATGTTGGGCCATCAAGACATTTCGACGACGCAAATTTATACCCATGTTAGTGCCAATCGTCTTAAACCAGCCTATCAAGCGGCGCATCCTAGGGCATAATGAACCACCAACTCAAGGGGGGTTTTTCTTGTGCGTGTAACGTTGTTAGTAATCGATTCAGGGGGTGTCGGGGATGCTCCTGACGCGGCACAATTTGGGGATAGCGGTGCCAATACTATAAAACATACGGCGGAGGCCGCTGGTGGATTATCGCTGCCGAATCTTTCAGCGATGGGGCTAAAGTGTTTGCTACCGGGAAACGACATTATTGGCCGGGAGCTTGAAGGGGCTGTCGCCTTGATTCATCCTCGTGCTAACGGTAAAGACACCTTGGCTGGGCATTGGGAAATGATGGGGCTCACCGTGCAAACCCCGTTTCGGACCTATCCCAACGGATTTCCGCCTGACGTAACCAGTGCCCTCAGTCTAGCATTCGGCCGCCCTCTATTAGGGAATGAGGCAGCGTCGGGCACCGAAATCATAAATCGGTTAGGATCGCAGCACCTAGAAAGCGGGTGGCCGATTG
>DAHWKJ010000034.1 GCA_027343695.1 Sulfobacillus sp.
GATACGGTTGTCATGACATGAGTATAAGCTTTCGGCCGCGAGATGGTCAGCCTTTAATTGGAGGCAGTAATCATGCGGCTTACAGGGACTATGCCGAAGCCCTGCTTGACAAGCTATTAGCTGGGATAGCTACCTAGCATAATTTTCTGTTATATTGGTTCTTGAGTCGAAGTGGTGAGGTGTCTGGAATATCGAACGGGTTCTATAATGGTGAGGTTCTTACCAATGTACGGCATTGTTAAAGATAAGGATGAATGTTAATGACGGCACAGGAAGCGATACGACACCACCGAGAAGCCATGAACCGTGGTGACCTCGAGACCGTCAATGCCGGTATTTCCGATCGGTATTTGGGCGTGTTTTGTCTCGGCAATGCGGGATCCCACGAGATATACAATGCCCAAGAGATTCGTGATGGCAACGCATCTCCGGACCACTACTATCGCCAAACACTGAAAAAAGTCCCGCAATGGGCGTATACGGATTGGGAATGGGGATTCCGGGGCGAGGGTGAATGTGTGGTGTCGTCGCGCATCGACTTTTCTTTGGATGGCGATGTGACCATGCACGCCCTAGTGACCGAAGTATACGCCTTGGAAGGGGACCAGTGAAGATTGTTGCGTCAATATATGGAAAAGTACGGGCCCGTCAACCCATAGTAACAGTTGTTGACGCTGTGTTGTGATGCCTGCGGCGCGCAACAGGGTTTCGCCCCCATGGGGATCTCTGGGGCGAAAATGCACGACGATTTTGGCAGGCCCTCGCCGATGGTTGGCTGTCCGACTGGTAACCCTTGGCGGATCGCGCGCTTCATGCTTGTGGGAGGAGCACGTCCCCCAAACAATAATTGCCGAAACTCACGGCAAATAGGTAGACCGAATAATAAGGAGTGTAGACATGATTACCATCGGTGTGCTCGGGCTATGTATTCGCCCCAGCGACGGGGCTCTATTAATGGCCAAACATACGTGGGACTACTTTAAAAACGGCTCTACATGGAAGTTTGTCGGTGGCGGCGTCGAAGCGGGGGAGCTGCCCGAAGACGCCATGCGTCGGGAGTGGCAGGAAGAATTGGGGATCGATTTTACTGTCAAAGGCTTGGTGGCCGTGGCGCATCGTGCGGAAGGCGACCAGACCCACGTGGTATATATCTTCGACGGCGACTGCGACTGGCGGCAGATTCACGTCGATCATCAGGAACTGGCGCGATTCGGGTGGGTCACGCGACGACGGCTGGCCACACTGCAGGCGCATCGCCAATTGCTCAGTCCCCGCGATCATTTCTTGTCCCACTATTTGTTAGAAAACGGGTCCATCTGGCGCATTCCGGCGAGCGATTACGTGGCGCCGGCTGATGCCCGGGAAGGGGTTCAGCGGACCGCCTTCTATATCGCCGGATACGCGAGTCCCAGGTCGGCGGGTGCGACGTTCTAGACACCGAGGCCCGCATTCGTCCCGGCAACGTTCCAGAGCGCCAATGGGTTGCTTTCTGTAGTTTATCCTCAGTTATTCCAGATAATACGATGTCAAATGTCTTCGGCGGATTTCCCAAAGTTTACAGAAACCCCAATTTCCCGTGGTATCGATCACGAGGTGGCTAAGGCCCTGTGCCCGGAATAAACCTGAACACTCGTGCATATCTAGACAGCATTAGCAACCTATAGATTCCTCAAGAAAATAACATCCTTCTCGGTTGATTTAGAGCGATTGGGATCGTAGCATATATGATTAGATTCTCAATTTAAAATGGAATGAACGATTGGAGTCGGATCCCATGTACACCATCCCCCTAAGCCCTACCCCTTTGACTGTAGAGGCTGTTGGGACCAAAGCAGCTTCGCTAGGCACCTTGTTATCCCATAGCGTACGAGTCCCACCTGGATTTATCGTGAGCACGGCGGCCCACCGCCGCTTCCAGGAAGCCAACACCATCGAGGGCAGTCCCGGGCTCATGCATGACGTCAACCGCGACTGGTCGTGGCCGCCCGATCTCGTTGCCGAAATTACCCATCATCTGGAACAATACCCAGCACATACCCGTTGGGCCGTGCGATCATCAGGGGTTTTAGAAGATTTGGCCGACGCGTCGTTTGCGGGACAGTATGACACCTTTTTAGATGTCCCGAAGGAAGCGGTACTAGACCGAATTCGAGACTGTTGGAGTTCCTTGGCCAATGCCCACGCCGAGTTCTATGCCCGAGAGCATGGCCTTTCTCTAACGGACACCACCATGGCGGTCATTGTGCAAACCCTAGTCAATGCAGACGTCGCTGGAGTGAGCTTCAGTCGCCATCCGGTGACAGGATCCGACTCCGTCGTGATTAATGCCGCTTATGGCCTTGGGGAGTCGGTTGTGTCAGGGATGGTCACCCCGGATAGTTTTGAGGTGGATAAGTTGACACAGTCCATCACGTCCCAATTGGGATTTAAAGAATGCCAAGTAAGACTTTCCCCAGGCGGTGGCACCGAAGTCATCGAAACCTCCCCCGATCAGCAAAATGCCTATTGCCTCAAAGCGCATCACGTTCTCGAAATTGCCTCGGTAACCCATCGCCTAGAAACTTTGGCTGGGCATCCGGTGGATGTCGAATGGGCGCTTCATAGCGACACCCTGTACTGCTTACAAATGCGCCCGATAACCCGAAAAACCGTAGGAGGAATGCACTCGTGAATATGAAAGAAACCATTACGTTAACACCCCAAGACCGGGAAGAATACCTCTGGAATCAAGATGCTCTGCATTTTGGCCATCCCCTTACGCCGCTCTTCGCATCCTACATGATTCCTGCTATGACCGAGGGCACCCGTATTTCCATGGGACGCTTAAAAGCCCCGTTTCGCCAATTCATTGGTAAAGTTCATGACGGCTACTTTTACCAAGCCGTGGTGCCGGCTCCGGGAGATCCCGAGACCCTTCAACGAGAACACCAAGAGGCCCTGAAAGACCTCTTCCACGATCAGCATCAACGCATGATGCGCATCGTCGAAGAAAGGTTATTACCGTTACACCAAGAGTTAGACACCATGGCCAAGGGCCCCATTTCCGCGCCCTCGGCCATCGCCGCGCTCCACCGGATTCAAGAGATTTACCAGGTGTTTTGGGCCACTCACTTTGAGATTGTCGTCCCGCGCATGGCGGCAGGATTTGCATTTGAAGAAATCTTCACCAAAGCCTTCCCCAATCGTCCACCCACCGATGCGTATCTGCTGTTATTGGGCACCATGAACCGCTCACTCGAATCCGATCGAGCACTCTGGAACCTAGCCCAAGAAGCCAAGCAAATGCCGTCCGTGTATGCCGCATTTTCCGAAGACGATATGGTCGGTGCGCTCCACACATCAAATGAAGGGGTTCGTTTTCTTCACCGTCTCGACGCGTTGCTTCAGGTCTATGGCTGGCGAACTGTGCACTCCCACGAATTCATCCATGAAGCTTGGGTCGAAAACCCCGCCTACGCGCTATCGGTAATCAAGACCTATCTGACTGAAGACTTTGACTTCGATCAGCATTGGGACCAGGTCGTCACGACGAGAATCCAACGAGTCAACGAGGCCGTGGGAGCCATTGCCGATCCTGCCTTGCGAGAACAGTTTATTGCGATCCATGAAAATGCCTTGAATGCCTGGCCGATTGATGAAGACCACCATTTTTACATTGATGCCATGCTGCCCGCCAAGGCCCGGCAGGTCATGCTTCGAATCGGCGAACTGTTGGTGAATCAACACCAGCTGGCAGGACGTGACGATCTCTTTTTCCTGTACCAAGACGAACTCATTAACCTCTTGAACCACACTGGCCCCGCCGATCTGCCCCACCTCATCCACTCAAGACGCGAGCAATATCAGATCCAATTGACCAAGACACCCGTCCCTCAATTTGGCACGCCACCGGACGCAGAGCCGGATCTGTTAATGGTTCGCGTCTTTGGAGGCGGTTCGCCGAGCCTGGAGGGCGCCACGCGGGAAGTGCGCGGATTTGCCGCGTCACCGGGACGCTATGTGGGCCCGGTACGCATCGTGCACGGCCCTGAAGAATTCTTCAAGGTCAAGCCCGGCGATGTCTTAGTGTGTCGCACCACGGCACCATCCTGGACCGGACTTTTCGCCACCGTCGGAGCCGTTATCACAGAAACCGGGGGCATCTTATCCCATGCCGCCACGGTGGCCCGAGAATACGGAATTCCTTGTGTCGTGGGCACCCGCACTGCGACCCATGTGTTTAGCGATGGGGATCGGGTATGTGTCGACGGTGCCGAGGGTACCGCCACCGTTGATGACTAAGAACCCTGTCTGGGCCGTGGTGGCTACCACCATGGCCTTGGTGTTGATTCCCATTAACTCCACCATGATTGCTGTGGGATTGGCACCTATTGCTCACGGTTTAGCGGTTCCAGTTTCATCCGTGGTGTGGGCCATTACCGCCTACCTGGTGGTCATGGCTGCTTTACAGCCCGTCTCGGGTAAGGTCGGCGATCTCATAGGACATCGCCGCCTCTTATTTACCGGGCTGGGCATTTTCTTTGTGTCCTCGGTTCTTGCCGCCCTGTCTCCCCATCTCTGGGCCCTGATTACATTCCGGTCCGGCCAGGCACTCGGGGGCGCCCTGGTAGCGCCCAATGCCATGGCTATCGTCCGCAGTCTCTACGAACGCAATGCCCTTCGAAAGGTGTTAGGAACGGTCAGCATGATTCAAGGACTCGGCGCCGCTATAGGACCGCTCTTAGGTATCCTCCTCATCCATTTTGGAGGATGGCCGGCCATGTTTTGGATCAACATCCCGGTAATTCTCCTGGCGACACTCTTCGCCGCGATCTATATCCCCCGAGATACGGTGCGGATCCACCACCACATCGACTATGGAGGGGCCCTCACGCTCGCCTTGTTCTTAGCACTCCTCTCGCTTTCCGTGCCCCGCACCCACCTAGCTCACGCCTGGATTGTGACCGTCCCCTTAGCCCTCGCCGTCTTTGGCGTCTTCGTATGGGTAGAGCAACGCGTCCAAGACCCCGTCGTCCGGTTTCCCCTGTTCCATAGCGCCCCTTTTCGAAGTGCAAATCTCTCGATCTTGCTCAGCAATTTCTTCATGTACAGCACCTTGCTATTTATGCCGATTTATCTCAAAGAACACCACGATGGCACTGCCCTCACCGGTGCCTTACTGTTCGTGTTTTCCTGTTCCATGTCCCTGATGTCCTACCTGGGTGGCATCCTCACGCGCCGTTTGGGGGGGCCGCGAGTCGTGCTCGCAACGTTTCTCGTCAACCTTCTCGTGGTTCTTTGGTACATCGGCCTGCTAAGGCCTGAAGGCCTGTTATACCTAGCAGGGGGCCTATTCATTGCAGGTGCCGGATCTGGAATGGGTAACGTCGCATTCCAAGCCACTGTTTTAGAAGCGGCGCCCCGCACCATGGCGGGCGTAGCCTCTGGAATCTATTCAACGTTTCGCTATATCGGCAGTATTACGGCCTCCGCCCTGATTGGACTAATGGTAATCCATCAAGGACTCCATTGGGGGATTTTAGTCCTGGTGGCGGGGTTAGGAATCTGGCTCTCGCGCGGCTTCCCGCGCCAAGCCGGTCACATTACCCCAAAAGACTCCTCCGAGGCCAGCGGCTAATCCCCTTAAATCGGCCGAGAACGCCGCTCCCGACCGCCTCCGGTCCTCACGCGCGGGTTCTCTTACGGGGAGTAAGCACTCATGCTCTCTATTCTCGTCGCTCGGGCTGCAACCAGTTTTTCACCTCCGCCTCGATCGGGGTTAAAAAGGTTTGTTTGTCCAGATAGTCTAAGATCTGACGTTTGGAGAGAACCAAGGTCAAAAGTTCCACAATTTCGGCAGGTTCTCCCCCATGGAGCAGATCCAGCAATTCAACCCAGGCTGCCCGGTAATAGGGATACTGCTCTAAGAGACTGAGATACTCTTTGACCGCCTCTTTATAGCGTTGACGCGACGTTTCCATACGTGCCAACCAGCGTCGACACAAATAGCTACCAACGCCTGGTTCACTATATAAGGCATAATCGTCGCCCCGACTGAGTGCCTCAACAAACCGCAAATAGGCCTCATCATAACGGCCTAGTTCAGCGAGCACGGTCGCGTCGAGGAATAGGAGGTCCGTCGAATAGGGATGGTTTCTGAGACTGGTCTCCAAGTGGGCCAAAGCCCCATCAAAATCCTGGCGTTGCGCCGCAATACTGGCCTCCAGAAATTCCACTTGAAGCACCCACGGATCCGATAGCGCAACCTGATTCGCTTCTCGGACCCAATGCTGAGCACGGTCCCACTGGTTGGCACCAAAATAGGCCATAGCCAGTTTGACCCGGTTCTCCGGCGCCTGGTCGATAAGATCTTCCCAGTGTCTGGTGACAAATGTCGTCCATTGCCGACGTTGACTCCGCACCCCATTACCATAAGGGCGGTGAATACGAATCGGCAGGTCCTCAATGGCATAGCCAAATTCGGTAAGGGATGGAGAAATGTTTGGGAAGAGACGTCCATGGAATCGCACCACATGAGAACGCGGGAAGAGGCGTACCGGGTCTAGGTGTGGTTTGTGAGCGTCCTCTTCCCGGTCTCCGATGAGCAATCGAAACGCCATGCGTTTCATGTCACTCGTGTTCTCCAATAAGGCACGGACATCCAGTCGCACCAATTCCTCGTGACCATAGAGCCAAAGTACCCACGAGGTATCTAAGGTTGCTAGCAGTCAATTACGCCAAGCCGAAAAATCTCCTTGCCAAGGAATCGTCGCCCATTCCAAGAGGCCTTGGTCAAATGGGGTGAGACGCATGTCTGCTCCATCGGTCCCCAACAGAATGACCCGGTTTGCCACGTCGCCTACCGACAGTGCGGCGCGTTCAATTTGCTCCGGATCATAAGGCCAGGTTTCAATGACCACCGTGATGTCACTCGCCGGTGCGCGCCACATGCTAGCCGCCTCCCCACTCGGTGACTTCGACCCCAAACTTGTTGCCTACCAATACCACTTTCCCGCGTCCCACAGATTTTCCATTCAGCCTCAACACCAAAGGGTCGGTCCAGCGGCTGTCTAAAGGAATTCGGGTTCCGATCCCGAGGGAAAGAAAGTAACCCACCGGAAACCGCCCTTCCCCAATTTCCGCCGTCAATCGAAGGGCGATGTCTTGAACGCGCCGCAGTTCTTCAGGAATCGGCACGGTCGCCCGGGGTGTCGCTTCGATCGTGCGCACCGTTTCGACCGGCTCGGGTTTGGGTGCAATCTTACGAACTTCCCGTGTCTTAGCCAGTAGCTCATCGACTTGTTCTTGAGTTAACGGTTCATCGTTGATCATGTTGACTCCTTCACTCCGGTATTAGTCCCCCCATCCTGGATGGCTTCGGGAATATCTCGTCCGAACCACTCAGCTTGCACCCACGTGGTGCGACATTTAGCGTCCCGGAGGTCCAAGGATGATCCGCCGCCCCGACCTAAAATCTTCACCGTAGGCCGCATCGTCCACCCTACAAAGCTATCGGTGACCACCGCCAACTGACCTGTGGACAACTGTACCACAGTCCCGATCCGGAACGGGTTCAGGACACGCGCCAGGCGCCCCACCGCCGCGGGGTCGTAACGCCCCCCCGATTCTTGGGCGATCGCTTGGAGTGACTGCCACACCGAACACCCACGCCCACGGTATAAATACGAAATTCCTGAAGCCACTTGGAGGCCCCTGGCCTGTTCTTGAATTTGTTCATGAGACACCATGGGCCAGCCACTACTATCCCAATACGCATGCTGTTGATCCAACACCTTGCGCGTCAGACGGGGTAAGAAGGCCATAATCTGCCCTAATGCGTCACCCAGCAAGCGTAAGTGCTGTGTAGGGTTGGCTCCATAATCGACAACAGCGCCCAATTCATAGCCCCCATAGTGCCCAGCATCAAGCAACAAACTTGCCAGTCCCAGTGCCGTCTGGTCTTCGACCGACAAATCCGTATACATGCGCCATAACATCAAGGTTCGTTCAATCGCACACAGATAGGGCGCCCAGTCGGGATTCAAAGGAGACAACAACTGCACTGGTTTCCCGGAGAATGACCAGGTGTAAAGCCAGATCGATTTAAGTAAGTGGAGCAGGATTTCCAGATGTTCGACCGCTAAGACGGGTGGCATTTGTGCAAGGATCTTCACCATCCGGGGCACCACCGCTCCCGGGATAATAGGGTACGGATCCATGGCCTCAAAACCCGAGAACCGGACCGGCACCTCATAACAATCCACCTTCGATAAGTAGCGGATGGTGTTTTCATCCAGTTCCGTGTCAACACGGACAATAACGCGACGGTCTTCGTCAAATACCGTAGCCGCTACGATGTCCCCTGGTCTAAGATCATCCACCCCTAAAAGCCGCATCAGCACCCCATCCTAGATAAGGCAGCCTCAAGTCGTTCATCGCTAAAAGGTTTCACCACAAAATCTCGAACGCCCAACCCCAATGCTTGTTCTACGACACTCATCTGACTAAAGTCACTCACGACAACCGTTGGCGGTGCCGACTCCCCGAACCGTTCGACGAGATGGGCCAAGACACTGAGACCATCAAGATCGCGTAACACGACCTCCATCACAATCGCATCAAAGTGCTGCTCCAGGTCTTCCAGCAGTTCAATGGCGCGAGAGCCGCTTCCTTCGCTAACCACATCATGGCCGCGACGGTTCAAGATTTGCGCGAGGCGTGCTTGCTCGGCGGTACTATCGAGTAACAGGACATGCACCCAGATCGCCTCCTGTTCACGGAAATTCTACAAATGACTGGGATTATCCTCTTTCGTAGACAAGAAAGTAGAGAGAAACTGCGAGGTTTCGACATGGCTACAAAGACTCAGAGACCAATCTTCTAATTCGACGCCAATTAATAAGAAAGTTATTCGACAACTGGGATATACTAGTAAAGGAACAGATTATCGGATCGGTATAGAAAGGGGTTTCAAACTTCCGTGAAACGCCTGATAATTGCCTTGGTATTCGCTTTATTGGCGGGGATTTTTGCCTTACAGAATCATAAACCGGTGCAGATTCACCTCTATTTTTGGACATTTCCCCGGGTATCGGAATCTCTAATCATCATAGCCAGTGTCCTCTTAGGAGCGGTGCTTGGTGTGAGTCTGGCTTGGCGTGAGCATCTTCGTCGATCCCATCTCCTGTCGGATACGACATCGGGCCACGGTACGGACACCTCGGCCACGACCTCAAATCCCGAAGGGAATTAAAGCCCGGCCATCCGCCACCATCCACTAGGTCCAATATCGCTCAAGAAAACGATGGGACACCCACCGTACCACAAACCGAGCCACGGCGGCCCGAACGCGAGGGATCATGAAAAGTAGCCCGATTATCCCTGTGAGCGGGCCGGGCGTGATCATAAAAGCAATGGCTACGATTAATAGCGCTCCCTCGCCCAAGCGGTGCACCGGAAACCCCTCTTGGGTCCATTCGGTCCGCACCGTGGCCCACCACTGTTGCCCACTCTTTTTCGCCAAATATGCCCCAAGAATAGACGACACCACGGTAATACCTAAGGTCCATCCCCATCCTAGAAAATGGGCAATTAAAAAGAGCAGAGCCAATTCGACAATGGGTACCACCAAAAAGAGTAAGAGTAGACGCCTTAGCAAACCGAATCACCTCTTTCCGATCATACCCGGTCGTAGTCGCTGCATCCTCTCTCTATTGTGCTCGCTTGGCGCTCAATTCTCAAGTCCATCTCGGGTTGAAAAAATCGCATTTTCCCACCCCGGTACTGCAGATCTTCGGGCCCCAGTAAAACCTGTCGTGGAACCATCACAAGAAAAATACCTTCGAGCCGTATACTGTATTACTCCGCCTAGACATTGTTAACACGACGGCAACCTACTCCAGAGGGTGGCGGTTTGCTTCCGCGACCCTCTGGAGTGACGCCACCACCCAGCCACGACGCGCCCGTCCCCCAGCACCCTCGAAAAACGGCGCTGGCACGCCTTTCGACTCGTTACGCCGTGGTCACGGGAGGTGCAGGGCGGCCCGGGAGGCCATTGATCAACCACCATCCGACCAAGGCGGTAAAAAAAGCTCCCACCACTAGCGGAGCATAAGGCCAACGATTATACAAAAAGCCTCCCGGGAGTGGTGCAATGGCTCCCGCAATTTCTGTGACCAGATTATAAAGACCATAGGCGGTACCGGCCTCTTGCCTGCGGATGGTGCGACCCACAGCCACTCCGGCTAACCCACGAGACCCCTCCCCAACGCCGCGAAGCATTCCCGAACAAAGCCCCCAACCGATGCTCCCAGGAGCCCAAATCAAGGCCATCATGCCCATACTCACCAAGCCCATCCCATAGCCCAGGGATCGGGGAATTCCCAGCCGTTCTCCGACGCGCCCCCAAATCGGTCCGCTAATCGTCGCAAAGAAAATACCCGATGCGCCGAGAATGCCGATGGTCTCCATCGAAAGATGACCAACACTTTTCCAATAGGGTACCACGAAGGGCCAGACCAGACCTTGAACCATGGCCAAACCCGCCGAAAACAACATCCATTGAAAGAGTCGTGGACGTTGGCGAGGAGTCCACGAGGAGGGCGGTCGTCGGACCACGTCCTTTTTTGGAGGATGCGCTTTGACTCCAAACATCGCACCGGTAGAAATCGTGTAGAGAATCGCACTCACGGTAAACACTAGCTGGTACGAATAATGAGACACCAAATATCCGCCAATCATGGGGCCCATCACCATGCCGACCCCAAAGACGCCCATCACCACATTGTATGCCGTGGCCAAATGGGGCGGTTTGGCCTCGCTGATAATGACCGCTTGCATCGCGGGTGTCGAAAAGGCCGAGCCAAAGTACAATAAGACCCCCGGCAGTAACCATTGCCAACTCGGAGCGACCGCAAACATGATGGGCACCGGAATCGCTACCGCTGCACCCCAGATGAGAATTTTCCGTCGATCCACCCTATCCGCCAACCAGCCTCCAGGAAACACCACGAATGCGGTAGAGAAGCCTGCAATGGTGGAGAGAAGCCCAACCACCACCGCATTGCCGCCTAGATGCTCAATATAAAGGGGCCAGAGAATCCCATAGAGTCCGAATCCCAAGCCCCAGAGTCCTAGGGATAACGTGATCCACCACAGGTCTTTCGTCATACCGAGTTTGGCCAAGCGCCGGCACCCCCAAAGACAATTTCTTGTCCATAAACCGTACGCCAACCCCACTCTAGCTAGACCATTAATGCGGTGTCGGGTTTGAGTTGGGATTCTTCTTAAAATCTTCCCCAAACGCACTTTGGAGCAACTTGATCGGGAGCCGGGCCATGCCTTCCATGGCCCATGTCAATTCATCGGCGCTTTGAGACCAAGCCGATTGTCGTGACCCGATGTTGCGCCGTATGGCTCGAAACGGCGTCGCGAGCATTGTGTCCACATACCATAGTTCCCGCCGGACGACCTCATTGAGAGAATTCACGGGACCCGGTTCCGGTTTGGGATGGGCTCCGATCGGGCGCGACGATTGCGTTTCCGATGCGTTTTCAGTCATGGTTACACCTCCCTGGACACGCTGTGAATGAAGTTTAGCGTGACACGGGCGGCTACGGACTATACAGGAAATCTTTTACGAAAATTGCATACGCTAGGACTATGGGTAAAACACTCCGGGAGGTCCTCAGAATGCGCCGCGAAATGCTGAAGTCTAAGATCCATCGGGCTGTCGTCACCGAAGCCAACCTTAATTATGTCGGAAGTTTAACGCTCGGCTTTTCGCTCGCAGAATCAGCGGATATCCTCGAATACGAGTTTGTCCATGTGACAAATATCAATAGCGGTATCCATTGGGTCACTTATGTCATTGTAGACCCCGACCACGCCCACACCGTCTGCCTCAACGGAACCGCCGCCCGTAACTTCCAAGTCGGCGATCCTGTCATTATCATGGCTTATGGCTCCTACGATCCGGACGAAGTGAAAACTCTAAAGCCACAGATCGTTTTCGTCGATGGGGACAATAACATTACCGAGATTATTACCAAGGAACCCCCCCGATTTACCCGCCATCCATAACGGAGAGGCCCGATCTACGATAAATCATGCCATTTTTGGATTATGTAGCGCAGCTAAGGGCTTAGACCCGTTCCCGAAACACAATCGAACTCCACACCTTGGAAAGACCGGACGAAGAAATGTGAGGGAATTGACCCGTAGCCATATGGAATGATGAATATCCAAGGCGCCGTCGAGTATCACGGGCGACCGCATGCAATGTTCCCAGCCCGTCATGAACCGGTGCTGGTGTGATGGCGGCGGCTGGATTGGTTCGCCCGTTATTATTTAGCCAGTAACAGGGCCATAATAAACGAGTCATGGTAGCGTCCATGATGATAAAAAGCGTGTTGTTTTCGTCCTTCGATGGCAAATCCAAACGTTTCATAGAGGCGTATCTCCCGCAACAACCGGGGGTTTACACAAAGTTATTGACACTCCCAATAAAAAAATTGCATCTTATTTGGTATTACGTTCGTGTGGGGAGAAAATAACATGAGAAATGACTTTGTTGCGACTGGTTTGGTCACGAATAAAGATAAAAGCAAGTTGCTTGTAGTCTTCCACAATAAACTGAAGAAATGGCTACCACCAGGTGGACATCTCATGCCAAATGAACTCCCTGATGAAGGGGCCCTCCGGGAAGTTTTTGAAGAGACAGGGATCGAAGCAAAGATAATTGATTCCTCTCCAGATCTCGAGTTATTTGGAGACCAAGAAAGAAAGCTACCGGCACCTTTTTTTATGCTACATGAGTTGATCCCCGCCAATAACAAAGATGTCGAGCACATGCATGTGGACTTTGTCTATCTAATGGAATCGGATGAATCAGATGTCACAATACAACTCGAAGAAGTCTCAGCAGTCAGATGGATGAAGAAAGAAGAAATCTTAGCATGTGATACCTTTGATTCGGTAAAGAACATTTGCACTCAAATCCTTGTATAAGATAAAAGTTTTTAAGGAAACCTAGTAGACCACCCATCCTTAACTTGGGGATCAAGGCGCTTAAGTTTGGTACGGGCATCATCCGTAGCAAAGTGCCAATCCACACCCTTTTGAGAGGCATTACGTGTGGTCTCCCAAGCGGATAGTTCGAACGCTACTTGGCTTAGGGACGGGATGCGGCGTCCCGAGCATTGGCCGGTCATGACGCTCCACTCGATTTCTGCCATCCTCAGCCAACTGCCATGCTTCGGCGTGTAATGCACGGTAAAGCGAAGCGATGTTGTGGGTGTTCAGATTGTCCATCGCCAGTTTGATCTGTGGAATGTCGGGGTAATGAACCTCCAGCAAATCCCGGATTTATTCCGCCCATTGAATGCGGGTCCGCTGTTCGCGAACCGCCACATGACGCCATCCTTCCAACGGCCCCGTGAACAAGAAAATGCTGCACGTTCCGTTACGAACATACTCCCTATCCTCCCACAATGGCTTTGCGGGTTTCATGGGAATCGGTTGCCGGGCCTCACCGAGTAGTTGGTACGGTTTCTCATCCATGCAAATCACCGGGCAGTTTGGAGAGGTCACTGAAAACGACACGATTTTTCTGTGATGCATCGATTTTTAAGTTTGAGGTTGCAGAAAAACAACGAAAAGTCCGTATAAAGCCATCTCACAGGCTAAAAACGGACTTTTTGAATCGCAGAAAGAAGGCGAGGGGACTTTTCCTAGAGCAGCGAGGGGAAAATGATGTCTGAACTGACCGACATGTCCTGAGCCATCCGTCCAGCGCGCATCACAGATGCTCCAAATATGCTCAGGTACATGCAGAACTTGGCCCAGGAGTCGGATTTAATTCTCCCGATAGTTGTGGAAGACTTTCGGCTCACAGATGTGCTTGATGTGTACCAACAGCCCTACGATCCAAACTGGAAGCAATTGAATGTGCGTAACAATAGTACGGTTCTGGTCCAGAGGGTCTGTGTGCCACGCGTCGGATGGTAGCCTGGGCATTCATCTACGAGGAGAGCTTCGAACGAGTCGGCCACATGGAAGAAAGGCAAAATCCGTAGTTAGACCTTTTGCAACATTAAGGATTGAAAGTGAAGAACTGGGTGGCCGTAGTCGACAGGCCGGAAGGACAAGATGCGAAAGTGTCGCGATACGGCCTCTTGAAGGGACTCGTCCGTGTGAAATGAGAAAAAGCGCTGGGGTACACAGCTATCGCCTTCCCATGTTCCTTCCGAATCTAGCCCACCATAAACCCCCAAATAGAACACCCCCGCACTTCGTAAGACCCGGCGGATACCGACCAGCACCTCGGAAAAATCCGTTTTGGGAACGTGTAGAAGACAGTTCAATGACCATATCGCATCAAAACTATCCGGAGGAAAATCAAGATTGTAGAGATCCATTTGGCGAGCATCGAGCTGCTTATTTCGGCAGAGCCGAATCATCTCACGCGATAGATCCACAGCGGTGACAATCACGCCATTTTCTTGGAAGAACGCACTATCCTGTCCGGTACCCGCTCCCACTTCGAGTAGTCGGTTTAGGTGACGTTCCCGGAGACTGGATAAAAAGAGGGCACGCTCTGCCAGCTTCCAATCATCCTTGCCGAACCGATCCCGTTCCCGGGCTTGACGGTCGTACGATTGCTGAAGTTGGAATTTGCTTGCTGAGGAATGCACTGACATCCCACCTTAATTTCCGTCACTGCGACCATTTTGCACCGCATTGACATCACGATCAAGCCAGGTGTTGCAAAATGGGCAGGTCCATTCGCGATCTGCTGGGGAAACCTGCGGATCCTTCGTCGAAAATTCGTATGCGTGCACGTCATGCACGGTCCACCAAAAATCCCCATGATCTCCCACATCGAGGTTTTCAGACAGGCGACCAGCTTCGCGAAAGTTAGTTTGACTTTGATGCGCCATGATGGAAAAGGGGCGGATAGTAGCGACGATCACTTCCCCATCACCGCAGCGCCGCCATCGATTTAGTCCTCGCCATCATTCCCGATCTTTTACCGGCTGAATGGCGCACCATTACTGTTCGGCAGTCCATCGGGCACATGCGGTTCCGATCGTTTCGATAGACACCAGATTACCTTGCAGTAAAGGGGATGGACAACTGCGATTGTACTTCCTAATCTGGACGTTAATGGTGCTTATCCGTACTTCGGTTTCTTTGACGTTGCCAGTCTCAAGAAGGATAACGGCATTTTTCATCGCCTGATAAATCCCCCGTTATAGTTGGAGCCAAGGAGGGAGCAAATGATTTTGCTCCCTGATATGGTCCGCAATATTAAAGTTCGGCTTCAAGGTCAAGGGCTTCGCTTTCCCGAGTAAATCGACGAACGTACCGAGACCCTCTTGTTCGTGGACCACGTCATCCATTCAATCATGGTCCAATGTCCCGATTCGCGGAGAAATCTGAGGGGCGAATTGTTCTTTGATGGTCGGCCGGACTCCCGCCGTGTCCTCGTACGAGAATCGCGATCCGGTAAGCTCGAAGTTTCTTCCATCTTCATCGCTGCCTGTTCAAGGTTTATCGAACGTGTTGATACGCACTACCCCAATAAAGCATTGACGTGGATTCCCCGTGGTCCCCATTTCTTGGCCCAATCTCGCGTCATCGCAATAACGGCCCCCTTACTACTATTATAGGCCAGCGCATCCATAACCCGGGAATCGATGTCACGGAATCGGGCCCTGTGATGACAAAACGGCCGCTGGGGCACCCTACGAGATGGTGACCGAAGTTACCCATTCTCGACGACAAAGGGGGCCTTGTCTTGGCGATACTCGAGGTTAAGGTAATTCCCGTAGGAACCGAAGCCCCAAGCCTCTCCAGTTATATTCGAGAGTGCTATCAAGTCGCTGAACAAAACGATGACGTGGATCTCGTCGTGACACCGACCTCAACCATTCTTGAGGGGCCGCTCAATCGCGTGATTGAGATTGCACAAGCCATGCATCAAGAGCCATTCTCGCACCATATCGAACGGGTCATGACGACCATCACCATCGATGAACGTCGTGACAAGCCGGAAGATATGGACGACATGGTCAGTGCCGTATTTGCCGAAGAGGATGATCAGGACACCTAATGCCAGCGGAGCACCGCCAACGACGTGTAGTCGGCGGTGCTCCTTCGATGCAATTCGTAAGAGCTACTTGGCTTCGACTTGGTTCGACGTTTCGAGTATGGTACCATGGATTACACGTACCATAATTTAGAAACTAATGAGGGACGCTTCGATGAACCAGTTTCCTGGATTTACTACCAAAGATTTTGATGTCTTTTTGATTCCCGAGTTTCATGAACGCATGTCGCATTTGCGCCGAGATATCCGCCCCAAACTCGCTAAATTGGGTGATGATTTAGCTCCCAAATTAGAGTCTCTGGTGGGTCATCCTCTGTATCCCCATACTGCATCACATGCCCGGCGCCGGATTAATCCTCCCGACGACACCTGGGTCGCATTTTCGCGTTCGGAACGCGCCTATAAACGTTATGCACACTTTGAGGTAGGAATCTCGTTAGACTATGTATTTGTCCGTTTTGTGGTAAAACCGGAAGGCGAGGACGACAAGCCCACGCTTGAACGCTACCTAGCTCAGGAAGGCGCTAAAGCCTTTGAATTGCGAGATCCCTCCCCAATTTTTTGGTATCGAGACGACCACGGCACCGATCCGTTTCCCATCACGGCTATCGATGCAGACAAAGCGAAAGAGATTTTGCAAAAGACAAAGATCAAGAGCCACGGCTTTACCGTGGGCGTTATTTTCCCCCGGACCGATCCGGTTGCCAAAAGTGCCGAACTCGTCGCTAGGAGTTATAACGCCATCGCCCACCTGGTTCCGTTATACAAAGGGTCGGTGAATCTTGTCGAGACGATTGACGCATGAGATCCTTGCCTAAAGATTTTTCCTATGAAATTGAACGCCAGGTAGTGGCCAGTATGACTGCCGATCAATGGGGTAATCCCACGCCAGCCCAAGTATTGGCCACGCCCGTTCTCCTCCAACTTTTTGAGCAATGCGCCGCCGAAGGGATTTTGCCCTATCTTAATTCCGACGAGTTGATTTTAGGAGCCGAAGTAGTCTTGCAGCATCGCAGGCCTACACCCCCTGGCTTCACACTCCATGTGAAAACGCGACTTCTTCGGCTATCGGCGAATAAACTGACATTCGATCTCGAAGCGTGGGATGGGATGGACGTGGTGGCGACAGGCACGCTGACCTCCGCGGTGGTCTCGCGCTCGTCTTTTGAGACCCGCTTTGCCGAGAAATTCCGGATCGCCGAGGACCTTGCAAAAGACGTCCCGCATGCACGTCCCTAGTCTTCACTGGTCCATGATGGCAAGAGATGTGAGGGCACCGCATAATGCTCGATAAATCGATTTAAGAGCGCACGAAATGAAGCCGTGCGATGGGGTTCCTTCAACATGATGAGCGAGGTAGTGCGCGCAATGGGAGGCAGGCCGTCCACTTCGAGCGCCACCAGGTCGTGGCGGAGAATATCATCACGCACCACAGAATCCGGCACCCAAGCGGCACCGAGGCCGACTTTCACCATACTTTTTATTACTTCATGGCTATTAAATTCCATCAGGATATGCGGCATGACTCCGTGTTGCTCTAAGACTCCATCAACAAAAGACCGAAAACGCGAAGGCGTTTCATATGAGATGAACTCTAACTGCGCCACGTCATATAAGGTCAGCGTCGAGGGCAAATCCAATGCCCGCTCAGGACTGACCACGAGTCGTACCGGGTCTGAAAACAAGGGGATCGAGTCAATTTGCTCATGGATTATCGGAATGGTGACGAGCCCGATTGCATACTCCCCTTTAATTACCCCGTCTAAGTTTTCTTGAATCTCTCCAACTTTCACCCGCACCTTAATCTGCGGGAACTGTCGGGTGAATCCTGACAGTACGCGTGGCAAGCTAAATACTGCGACGGTGGCGAGCGCTCCAATATGGAGTTCGCCTTGCCCCGGGCGCTCAACAGCCTCTAAAGCCTCATAGGTTTGGTCAACGGACAATAAAATGCGCTTAGCATAGTGATAGAGTAATTCTCCCGTCGTGGTCATCTGGAATTTTCTCCCATGACGCATCAGGAGTGTCGTGTGAAACTCTTCTTCTAACTGAGCCAGTTGCTTCGTAACTGCGGGTTGTGTCAGATTTAATTGCTCAGCCGCCCGGGTAAGACTGCCAGATTCCACAATCCGGGTAAAGGTGTTGAGCTGCGCCAATAGCATGGAGTGGGTCCTCCTCAAACCAATCTGGGCAAATTTCTCAAGGGTTTCTGGACCCTATTGTACTAGATTATTCCCGACGGTTATGGTTTAAATAAAAAAGGTTGATTAGGATTCATGACCGATCCGTAATACAGTTATATCAATAAGAGAAATCTTTTTCATTTATGAACCAATATCGGCAGCCATTCAGTGGGAGCATCAAGGAGGCATGAGCCATGTTAGCGTGGAAAATTGGTGGCGACCAAGGAGAAGGTATTGACTCCACCGGTGACGTGTTGGCCACTGTAGCCAACCGTATGGGGTACTATGTCTACGGTTACAAACATTTTTCGTCTCGGATTAAGGGCGGTCACACGAATTATAAGGTTCGCATTGCCACGACGCACGTCGAGGCGACGACGCGTCGTACTGACATTTTAGTAGCGCTGAACCAAGAGACCATCGATCGCAATGTACACGAACTCGAAGGTGGCCTATTGTTGGCCGACCAATCTTTCTCCCCGGTACTGCCAGAAGGTGCCCAGGCACATCTGCTAACCCTTCCACTCACCGAGATCGCCCGCAACTTGGGCTCCGTGATGATGCGTAACATGGTCGCCGTTGGGGCTTCTGCCGCCCTAATTCAGTTGCCGTTGGATGTCTTTTTAGACTATGTCACAAAGAAATTTGAAAAAAAGGGTGCCGACGTGGTGAATGCCAATCGCGAAGCCGTCACCACCGGTTACCAAAGAATTATTGACGAATATGGGGCACTCCTAACCTTTAAACTTGGAACCCCGACGCCTGGCGATCGACTCGTCATCAGCGGTAACGATGCCATCGCACTCGGTGCCATCGCGGGTGGCTGTCGGCTCATGTGCGGTTATCCGATTACCCCAGCCACCGATATTATGGAAGCCTTAGTGCGATGGTTTCCTGCGGTGGGAGGAGCCGTCGTCCAGATGGAGGATGAACTCGGGTCTATCACCGCAGTCATTGGGGCCGGATTTGCCGGCGCTCGCGCCATGACTTCAAGCTCTGGACCTGGAATCTCCTTAATGCAAGAGGCCATTGGTCTAGCCTCTGTTGCGGAAATTCCCGCCGTTATTGTCGATACCCAACGAGGGGGCCCAAGTACCGGGATGCCCACGAAACAAGAGCAGTCCGACCTCCTTGCTCTGCTTCACGGAGGCCATGGGGACACCCTGCGTGTCGTCTTAACTCCGGGATCCGTCGAAGAATGCTTCGAGGATGCGGTCGAGGCGTTTAACTTGGCTGAACAGTTCCAAACTCCGGTTATCATTGCCACCGACCTTTCTCTCGCGTTATGGCAGCAAAGTGTGGAGCGCAGTAGCCTAAACGGCCCGAATGTGTCAATCCGTAGGGGATCCACGTTAAGCCAAGAGGACCTTTTAGCCCTAGGGGAAAATGTATTCCAACGCTATCAATTTAGTCCCGATGGTATATCGCCCCGATCCTTGCCCGGTGAAAAAAATGGTCAATACTTAGCGACCGGTGTGGAACATGGACCGAGCGGTAAAGTCAGTGAAGACCCAACGAACCGAGAACGTATGATGAATAAGCGTCTGTCTAAACTTGATGGCGTCACGGCGATCCGAGACGGGTTTCGGTACGAAGGACCCGAACGCCCGACACTGATATTAGTCGGCATTGGATCCACCGTGGGGATTTTACGCGAGGCCGTTAAGCAGATGGGAGGACAAGTGGGTCTGGCATGGTTCCGCACCCTTTCTCCGTTTCCCGTAGAACGCGTAAGAAACGTATTAGCGACCGCCCAACATGTCATGGTGGTAGAACAAAACGCCCTCGGACAAATCCGCCAAATGATGGCAGCCCATGGGGTAAGCGACGAGCGGTTTACGAGTTTCCTCAAGTATGACGGTGTCCCATTTTTGCCCGAAGAAGTGGTGACCCGTGCCCTGGCCCTATTAAGTCCGGTGGAGGTGCAGTAGATGGCAACATTACAAGAATTTCGAACCAGTGAAAAGTCATGGTGGTGTCCTGGCTGCGGTGACTTTGGTGTGTTAGCCGCGATGCAAAAGGCCTTGGTGGCGGTCGGGGCCAGTCCTGACACGACCGCGATTGTCGCGGGGATTGGCTGCTCCGGTAAAATCGGTAACTATATTAACTCCTACAACATTCACGTGACCCACGGGCGAGCGTTGCCAGCAGCCCTAGGACTCAAGCTTGCCAATCGTGACCTCATGGTATTAGTCGCGGGAGGCGATGGCGATGCCTACGCCATCGGCATGGGCCATTTTATGCACGCTCTACGCCGCAATTACAACGTCACGTATATTGTGATGGACAACCACGTGTACGGACTCACCAAAGGCCAAACCTCACCCACTTCGGAGGAAGGATTCAAAACCAAGACCACCCCACACGGCAGTATCGAACGCCCCATTCATCCGTTGATGTTAGCCGTCTCGGCCGGCGCAACCTTCGTGGCCCAAGGGTTCTCGAGTTGGCAACCGCAATTGGCCGCTCTCATTCAAAAGGGCATTGAGCATCCCGGATTTTCATTGATTAACGTGATCTCGCCCTGCGTGACTTACAACAAGGTTAACACCTATGACTGGTATAAGAAGACGCTCCAAAACCTGGACGAAGACAGTGCTTATCAAGCAAACGACCGCAGTGCCGCCTTAGCCAAGTTACATCAAACCGAAGAACTGGTCACAGGCCTCATCTATCAAGAGCCCTCTACCCCATATGAGGACCTTATTCCGGGATTTCGGCAAACGCCGTTAGTGAAACAGGACCCCCACGTCGATCCCGACACGTGGGATAAGATTCTCCAGACGTTAGAATAACCCTGAGAAGAAAATCGGAAGCAGGCCGTGATCCCCCGACGGCCTGCTTCCCGATGCACCTTTTTCCTGCCTTTCTTAATCCGCACCGACGGAATTCCTTGCGCACACGATCCATTCCGAGACGAATATTCGTCTCCAACAATTCGTTCACCGCGCCCAAGTCCTGCTCCGCCATGCCAATAGAAAGTGGTTGACCCGCCGCGAAAGCATGGGGATCAGTCATTCGCAAACCCAGATTCATCTCGTCTTGACGGATATTATTCACTATTCCTACAATATACTGTCGGTAGTCGACAGTATGTTTTTCTGGAGGTCCCTATTGTGGAAGAAGCAAACCGTGTCAAGGCCGACGGGTCCTTGGCCTTCCATTTCCAGGGTCCCGTGGACACCCTAACCACCAAGAGATCCAGCCAGCAGAAGGCCCTCAATCAAGGCATGTGGACGGCCATTCGCGACTGGGTCCGCGAATCACCGCCGTTGATTCGGCTGGTGGTGATGCAAGGTAGCCCCGGTGTGTTCACCGCCTCCAGAGCGTCTGGCCCTTTGTATCCTCAAACAATCAGAGGCCTCTCTATCCGCAGTCAAAAAGATATTCAAATTTACTATACTCCCTTCTAATTTTGCGACGCTCACCCATGACATTGAGGAGGGATCCCATGAAGTCATTTGAAAAGCTCCGCATCATCGATTTGACCCGCATCTTAAGTGGGCCGTTTTGTACGATGTATTTCGCCGATCTAGGCGCCGAAGTCATTAAAGTGGAATCGCCCCAGGGAGACGACACCCGGCAGTGGGGGCCGCCCTTTGTGAACGGCGAAAGCGCGTACTTTCTCAGTATTAACCGCAACAAAAAGAGCGTGGTACTCGACCTTAAATCACCGGCGGGCCATAACATCCTCAAAGAGATGGTGAGAACCAGTGATGTGGTGGTCGAGAATTTTCGTCCCGGGACGATGGGGCGTCTAGGAATCGGATTTGACACCTTATCCACCTGGAACCCCCAAATCATCTTAGCCTCCATTTCGGGGTTTGGCCAAACCGGCCCCTATGCCCAAGTTCCGGGTTACGACGTGATCGCCCAAGGGATGGGAGGGCTCATGGCCGTCACCGGCGAACCCGATGGGCCTCCCGTTAAGCCAGGGTTTTCACTCGCTGATATTAGCGCTGGCATGTGGACTATTATTGGCATTCTCACTGCACTCCGCCAACGAGACCTTGACCCACGTCCTCAGTGGATTGATGTCTCCCTCATGGAGTCAATGATGGCATTTCAAACCTACGCGGCCGGCAATTATTTTGCCACCGGCATCGACCCTACTCCCATGGGTAGTGCCCATCCCAACATCTGTCCTTATCAAGCATTTAAAGCCCAAGACGGGTATTTCAACGTGGCCGTGGGGAACGACCACCTGTGGGAGATCTTTTGTCAATCGCTTGGGCACCCGGAATGGATAGAGGATTCCCGATTTGTCACGAACCCCGATCGGGTCACGCACCGCGATGCATTAGTCGAGATGCTCACGGCCTTATTTTCAACCCAGCCCGTTCAACACTGGGTTGCCATCCTACGCCACGCCGGGATTCCCTCTGGACCCATTTATCGTTTGTCTGA
This sequence comes from Sulfobacillus sp., assembly GCA_027343695.1. Classification (GTDB taxonomy): domain Bacteria; phylum Bacillota; class Sulfobacillia; order Sulfobacillales; family Sulfobacillaceae; genus JAKADJ01. The sequence goes on from DAHWKJ010000034.1 coordinate 22,681, forward strand.
TCTCTATCAGGATGCCTATGTCGCAGAACGAAACATGGTGTTTACGGTGGATCACCCGATTGCTGGACCCGTTCAGCAAGTCGCTACGCCGATTACGTTTCTTAATGCGACGGAACCCGATACCTTGTTAAAAAATCCCCCACCGACGCTGGGACAACATACGCGTGAGATTCTAGATCAATTTGGCGTGGGACGGGATTAGATTTATCAGATGCGCCGTAAAACTCCGCCGTTCAGGGGGGAGATATCAGGCGCTGACCCCGTAGGGGTCAATCCGGGGTTTCCTGTTGCTCGACGTATTGCCTGATGATCGACAGCGGAGCTCCTCCCGCCGACCCGGCAAAATAACTAGGGGACCAGAGGCTGCCGCCCCGCAGCGCTCGCTCAATGCTGTTGTGGCCATCCTATTGAGCTTTGGATGGGCCTTCTATCTCCCTCATGCCTTAACACCTTTTATCGTGATTCTGTTCTTTCTGGGGGTGGGGGGTGGCAACTTCGCGATGTTTAGCCTGTGGTTGCCGGAACAGTATCCCACCGACCGACGAGCCTCAGCTTTCGCCTTTTCCACATCCATCGGGCGTTTTATTGGGGCTATTGCCACATTCGCCATTGGTGCCATGGTAAGCGGCATGCATACCCTAGGGACGCCGGTCGCACTGACCGCCATTGCCTTTGTCATCGGGCTCTTCATTATTCCCGCAGCGAAAGAAACGCGCGGTGGTGTTCTGCCCGAGTAAATACCGAGCCTATCCATCATTCTTGAAAGACACCGCGTCGGTTTCCCGGCGCGGTGTCTTTCGTTAGTTCCATCTTGGTATCCATCTCCAGAGGAGCACCGGATATGATTCTATAGCTTGCATAACCTCTTCGTTAAACTCGATTCTCCTTTTATTTAACCATTGTATGTTTGATATACCATAAATTTTTACAACGTCTAATTTCTATTCCAACATTTCTAGATATTGATAAATATTATAGTCAGTTATAATCCAATATTATTGAATTTCACAGATAATGATAATAGCATTTAGCCGTCCTCGAGAACTAGATGGACGTTGCCCGAGGTCTCGGACATTTCACACAGAAAGCCCGAGACCGTCTTCTTTTTAACATATATAGACGCCTGCGCTGCCGCAAGCGAAAGAGGGGTGTAAAAATGAGTGTTCAGGCATCGGGATCCTACCGCGAGGTCAAGGATTCCAATGGCCGGATCTACCGGATCGGGGAGTCACCGCGATCCATTTTGGGCCATGGCCGCTGGATTATGGTGCTGCTGCCGTGGATTGGAATGTTTCTCATTAGTACCTTTG
>DAHWKJ010000042.1 GCA_027343695.1 Sulfobacillus sp.
CGGGAAGATGCCTGGCGTAAAGCGCCGTAGCTTACGGTGACTGACGAACAACAAGAGGCTTAGGATGAGACAAAACGTGGTGATGGCCTCTCCCAGTACAGCCACCCCGGGTCCTAAGGGTCCTGGGGTGGTGGCGGAATAGGAGGTCTGGTGGGCCCATGCTCCCCAGACGCTCAGTAAGGCGGCTCCCAAGATAGCGCCTAAGCATTGAGCCCCCATATAAACCAGAGCCAAGCGGCCGGACAGTTTTTTTTGAAACCAAAATGCCAAAGTGACCACGGGATTAATATGGGCACCACTCACTTTACCCACTTTGGAGAGCGCAATACTGCCTCCGGTGCAACCAAAGAAAAATCCCGTGAGGGCGCGACGCATTCCCGGATCGGGTAACAGATGCACCACTGGGCTACTCGGGGCAAAATCTAATACGACAAAAGAACATCCGATCGCAATTAAAAGAAGCGTGCCGATCAATTCAGATAGGCCCAAAACCCAGGCGGATTTGGTCATGTTTCCTCCTCCGTGCCAAAATTTGACCCGATGTTTGGGGCTTGGCATGGTCCATTTTTAAAACCTTTCGTGATCCAAGACCAGAAAACCGTGCCATTCCACCATACCGCACTTTTACGGTTTCTAACACCGGACGTGGTAATCGATGGCATCTTCAACGCCGCTTTGACGCGGGGCCAGCCACGGCATCCTCACATCCACATGATCGGTGGAGGATGCTGGCGTGATACGATGGGAGGAAACAAGTTGCGGATGCGAAGGAAAGCGGGGCATCGATGTGTCGGCACGGTATCTCTTGGCGCTGGATCAAGGAACCACTAGTTCCCGAGCCTTAGTATTTGATCGGGACCTTAACCGAGTCGGATCGGGGCAGGTAGCCCTGGCTCAACAATATCCCCAACCGGGATGGGTGGAACAAGACCCGGAGGAAATTTGGCAAAGCCAAATGACGGCCCTCTCTCATGCGTTAGAATCGGCCCGAATTGGCATCAAGGACATTGAAGCCATAGGCATTGCCAACCAGCGGGAAACCACGCTGCTATGGGACCGGGCCACCGGAGAGCCGGTGGCGCCGGCCATTGTGTGGCAGTGTCGGCGCACCGCCAATCGGTGTATACAGTTGGTTCAAGATGGCCTCCAAGATTGGATCCAAGAACGCACCGGGCTGGTGATGGATGCCTACTTTTCGGCGACCAAGATTGCCTGGGTCTTGGACTCGAGACCAGGCCTTCGGCACCGTGCGGAACGCGGGGAGATCTGTTTTGGCACCGTCGATACCTGGCTTATCTATCGGCTGAGTGGTCGTCGGATCCACGTGACCGATGTGACCAATGCCTCGCGGACCATGCTGTATAACATTCACCGTGGAACGTGGGATGAGGAGCTCTTAGCCCTGTTTCAGATTCCCCCCGCGATGCTTCCCCAGGTAGTGCCTTCGGCTAGTTTGGCGGCTGTCACCGATCCCGCAGTGCTGGGGGCCACGATCCCCATCACCGGGGTGGCAGGCGACCAACAGGCGGCATTGTTTGGCCAGGGGTGCGTCCAACCTGGCATGGTGAAAAGCACCTACGGGACGGGGGCTTTTATCTTAATGCAGATGGGGGCACAACCGGTCTTGTCCCCCCATGGGTTAATCACCTCGATGGCACCCGGTATTCCGGGGAATCCACCGACGTATGTCTTAGAAGGGTCCATATTTGCTGCCGGAGCGGTGGTGGATTGGATGCAAGACAGTATGGAATGGATTCTATCGCCTGAGGCTAGCGCGACGCTGGCCGAATCGGTCTCGGACACCCAAGGGGTCTATCTGGTCCCGGCATTCGGTGGTCTCGGGGCCCCGCATTGGGACGGCTTTGCACGTGGAACCATTGTAGGAATCACTCGGGGTGCCCACAAAGCACATCTGGTACGGGCAGGATTAGAGTCGATTGCGTATCAAACGCGTGATGTCTTAAACGTTATGGTATCCGATAGTGGATATCCCCTAAAAGAGCTGCGAGTGGATGGGGGCGTAAGCCGCAATGATTTCCTGATGCAATTCCAGGCGGACGTGCTAGCGGGCACCATCGTGCGTCCATCCATGGAGGAGACCACCGCTCGCGGGGCGGCAGCCCTAGCCGGGATTGGGTGCGGACTCTACTCGGGACTGAATGCCGTGCCCACTGACGAGGGGGCAGTCACGCGGTTTGAGCCTCACCGAGCGGGCTTTACTATGGACCATTTATATCGTGGATGGCAACGTGCCGTCAGTCGGGCACAGCACTGGGAGGAACCGGAAACCTAGAGCCAAGCAGTGACCGTGATGGGAAGAACAGGAGGGTGCAGGTGGCAAACGTTTTGGTGCACGGACGCGGAATTTTTCTTGGAATCGCCGCAGTGATTTGGCTCGCGGGCTTGGTCTCGATTGTCCGGCGCAAAAAGCGCCGTGCCATTGTCCTTTATGTGGCGGGTGCCGCGTTCGTAGCCTATTACGAGGTGCATATGGCGCTCTACTGGCTCGGTATTGGGATTGCATTGGTCATGCTGGGTTGGGTCACGTCTGCCGATCGAGAGAGTCATTCACGTAAATATTAAAATGCCGACGGGTGCTTTTCCCGGCCAGTGTCTCGGTGAAGATATCGAGACACCAGTCAATCGCAGCGCGAACTTATGGGTATGGGTGCAACTGGGCCATGGGACTGAAGCCTTCTGGCTCATGCTCAATCTCCATCCGTCCGGATTGACGGGTTACCCCACGGGTCAGTTACGGATATCGGACACTAAGTTTTAAAGGCTATGTGCAATCTGAGGTTGGGATTTTCCTTTCGTTAGTCCAAATCACCCTCATCGGCAATTTCAACCAAGGTTGGAATGTGCGGTCCGTACCCGAAGGATTGCGCTCTCCCACTGGTTGGAATCCGCAGGTGACAGTTCCGTGATGGAGTAACAGCTTATCGAGGGTCACAACGATGATTAAGGGCAGGTACTACAACACTAACGCCCTCAATCATGCATCAGGCGTGTGCCCAAAAAGGCTCTGCGCTCGTCACCCTGCGACCCCCCGGAGCGCCATCACGAAGTCCCGTCGACATCGGACGACAGCGTGTATCGCAAGGCCGCCAAACTTTCCGCTACGGTTTGATGAGCGGTGTCAATCACGATGTGGGGACGATCCCAACCCTCGTACGGACGGGCTTCCACCTCCGCCCACATGGGTAGCACGAGCCCCGGAACATCGACCACACGCGATACGACGCGCCGTCGATGTTCCTGTTTGTCCGAACAGATGACCTCAATCTCGACAAACGGAACGGCCAAAGACTGTGCCACATCACGCCACGCTTGACGTGTTTCATGGATAGGATTCACACTGTCCGCAACGACATCGAGTCCCAATCGGAGATTCTGCTTTGTCATTTCATAACAAACAACGTACCCAGCTGGGCCATCAA
>DAHWKJ010000045.1 GCA_027343695.1 Sulfobacillus sp.
AGATCGCCTGGTTTGGCTGGGACGAGTTGCCAGATCAGATGGTCCCATACGCCCGCGTCGCGCTGAATCATATTCGGGCCGGGACGAGCTTTTCAACGTTCGGCTGGTAAGGTCCGGATTGAATCCCGCTTGCGGCACAAACGGGGGCAAGAGAGCACTGCCACAAGGGAGTTCATTGGCTGGGAACCTCAGGACGAACGAAACGTGTGCCAACTCCTTAGGGTGGATGCCTATACGGCCGTGATTCCCCGCTCTATTTGACACATGCACCGTTTTCGACCATGGGGGCACTCGAGACCGTTTTCCTCGGGCACGGAACATTCCGCCGCAGGACGACGACGATATTCGGTTCAAAAGGAGAGAACGCATGAATCTGGGGCCTTGCATTTTGAACGGCCATGCGGTGCGATTGGAGCCTCTGCGTTCGTCGCATCGAGCGGGACTATTGACGGCGGCCCAGGCCACCGATATTTGGGCATGGATGTCGATGAATCTTCGCAACCCGGCGGAGCTCGACGCGTGGATGGCGAAGGCATGGGCGGAGGAGGAGCACGGTCTTTCTTATCCGTTTGTCGTGCTTGACCAAGCAACGGGCGAGGTTCTCGGTAGCACCCGCTATATGGACATCCATCCGGCCGACCGGGGAGTGGAAATCGGCTGGACGTGGTACACGCCGACCGTCTGGGGTAGCGCGGTAAATCCCGAAACGAAATGGCTGCTTTTGCGGCATGCGTTTGAGGAGTGGGCAGCGCTCCGCGTTGTTTTCCGTACCGACCATCAGAATACTCACTCCCAAGCCGCCATTCGGAAGTTGGGTGCCGTTTACGAGGGCACCTTGCGGAACCATCGCATTCGCCCGGATGGCTCCATGCGGCATACGGTCGTCTTTAGCATCACGCCGGACGAGTGGCCGGCCGTTCGTGCCGGACTTGAACGGCGCTTATAGCTGACAAATGTCGAGGTCTTGCCATTCGCTACGGAGCTTTTGGGGGCAATAGCTTCGCAAGGAGTTCAGCAAGAGAATGGCGAACAGAAACCGGCGAACCCGACTTGCTAGTTTCTATTAGGTGTGATCAACGGTTGGAAATGCGTTGGGTACCTTAGTTTCAGGACGATCGCGGTCATTTTCATTTTGAGGCCCTGTCTGGAACGGCCTGATTTCTGATCGCGATTAGCAAGATTCTTGAAGGGTGGTCCCACGACTCCTGAGTGAGGGCCTACAAAGGAGGACTCTACTAAGTCGAATCGTCTGAGGAGGCATGAAATGGCGTTTCCAACACACATTGTGGCTGTCGGTGGTGTCGTGGAAGATGAGCATGGGAACATTCTCCTAGTCAAGACCCACGACGGCGGTTGGGTGTTCCCCGGTGGGCAGGTGGAGGTCGGAGAGAACCTACCGGACGCCCTGCGCCGAGAAATCAAGGAAGAAAGCGACATTGATGTAGCGGTCGGGCATTTAATTGGCATGTATTCAAATACCGGAATCCACAAATGGTATGACGGTATCACCGATGTTCCCACGAAGTTGATGGTGGACTTTGTCTGTGAACCCGTCGGGGGCGCATTAAGCGCATCCGAGGAAACGACGGAGGGTCGTTGGGTCCCCAACGACGCGGTGCTTGATTTTATTACCGCCCCTGCTATTCGTAACCACTTTCAGGCTTACTTGGATTTCGACGGCACGGCGGCTTACATGGAATACGTGACAAAACCCGCGTTTGAAATTAGACACCGGGCAAGAATATGAGGCTGCCCACGCGCGGGACACCTCTACACCCGCCGCACAAGAATACTTAGCCCACGGATTCAGGACTGTTTGTTCTAAAAATGCCCGGCGATGTCTTGGGCCGGAGTATCATGCCAAGGGGGGGAGTGTTGATGAAATTTGTCCTCATCTTTGGCCCCCAGGCCGTCGGGAAGATGACCGTGGGTCGAGAGCTGGCCCAGCTGACGGGGTTTAGATTGTTTCACAATCACATGACCTTGGAGCCCTTGCTGGCCCTGTTCGGCGAGAGGCCGGAGACGTGGCGCTTGTCGAATACGTTTCGTCGGATGATTTTCGAAACCGCCGCACAAAGCACGTTGCCCGGTCTCATCTTCACCTATGTCTGGACCTTTGATGATCCCGACGCCTGGCGATTTGTTCATGAGACGCGCACGATCTTTACCGCGGCTGGACACGACACGTTTTTGGTGGAACTCGAGGCCGACAAGGACGTACGTCTCGCCCGCAATGACACGCCGGAACGGCTCGCCGCCAAACCCAGCAAGCGGGACGTGGCCGCTTCGCGGGAACGACTCGTCCAAGCGATGGATCGTCATCGGCTCAATTCGGAGCCCGGAGAAATAACGGACATGAATTACCTGAGAATCAATAACACTCATGTGTCGGCGGCGGTCGTAGCCCGGCGTATTGGGGACCGCTTCGGTCTTTGAGCGGTTACCCTGAGGACGCGAAGGAGCTGGACACTGGGAAGCCATAATTTGGCGCCACGCGAATGGCTGAAGCCAGAATATTGCCAATCATTGCGCAAAATATGATTCGCGACACGAATGACGGGCTCTTGGGGGCGAAAGCGCCGCAGCAAGGCGGGGCGTAACGCGCAAGGAGCGGACGCAGGAAATGGCGGAAAGCCTGTGGGAAAATCCTTGGGAACGTGAATGAAAAAGAGGAGTGGTCCGTGTGACCGTCATGGTACTGGGTAGTTATCATTTTTACACGAATCAAAACCTGTTTCGGGTCCATGAGGACGTCGCGACGGCGGATCGCCAGCGGGATGTTGCCGAGGTGGTCGACTGCTTGGCGGCATATCAACCCACGCATGTGGCCGTGGAACTGGTGGTCTCCGACCAGGAGGTTGTCGACGCCCAATACCGGCAATTTCTCGATGGCCGATGGGACCTGCCCCCCAACGAGCGCTATCAGTTGGGATTTCGGGTGGCTCAGGCCATGAAGCTACCACGGGTGCATGCGATCGATTTCAAGAATGAGTCCGATTCGCTCACAATCGGTGACGTGATGGAGTGTGCAAAGACCGCCATGCCTGGGCTCTACCGATCGATGATGGAGGCGGGCGAACAGCGGAATCAGGGCATGCAGCACCGGGTCAGCCATCAATCGATTCGCGAGATTTTGCGGTGGATGAATCAACCGGAAGAACTCACGGGCGTGTTGCCGTTCTATCTCGCGATGACTCAGATCCGTGACGCCAACGGCCGACGGGTGGGTCTGGAGTGGGTGGCCACCTGGCAAGCGCGGAATCTCACCATCTATGCTAACCTCCGCGAGCGAATGCAGCCCGATGACCGTTGGTTGGTCATTTATGGGGCCGACCATGTTGCGCCATTAATCCAGTTTCTTGAGGATAGCCGAGAGGTCGATCTGGTGCCGGTGTCTGACTTTCTGTAGTGATCGTAGGGCTTCTTCCCGTGCGGTGCTATCGAGAGCGCCAAGCGCGGGGCAACAGCCAGCCGGAATCCTTTATGGAGTTAATGAGGTAGATTTGGGGGCGTTAGTACATTAGTACTCGTCCCCGATCCACCCATTTTGATCGAATATCCCTGTCTCGATAAATGGCGCCGATCAACACGCAACGTTCCGGTTTTGTTCGGCATCAGAAGCCGTTGGTCCATCACAAAATCCCGATACCCTAAATTTTTAAGATGTCGGACGGATTTTAGAGATGCTCTGCGTGACTATTCAGCACCGATTTCAATGGGATTGATTGACTCAGACTAAAGTTTAGAGTCGCTAAATCCCCATTTTCTTCCCTCCTGACTTACGGAGTCCGAGGGAGTCCGAGTTTGATCTTGTTTGTTTCGATGGAAGAGCCCTAGCGTGATGCGGGCAGGGAAGAAATGTCCACGGCGTCTAGACGCTCGACGCTCTCGTGGTGACGCCTTGAATTTTTCATGATATTCCGCAAAATAAAAAACCCGCAATCGAGTGCGGGGCTTCAAATTTTGGTGGTGCGCCCGTGAGGATTTGAACCTCAGGCCTCCTGATTCGTAGTCAGGCGCTCTATCCACTGAGCTACGGGCGCATGTTAGCTTGCCTATTCTATCACCGCCATCGTGACTAAGCAAGGCGATGCTTTTTCCTCCATTTCAATGGATTGGAAATGGCGGAGGGAGTGGGATTCGAACCCACGCTAGGCTTTAAGCCTACTAACGGTTTAGCAAACCGTCCTCTTCGGCCAACTTGAGTATCCCTCCACGGCACACGCTATGGTACCATACGCGCCAGCTCATTGACAAGTAGAGAACACTGGAATTAGCGTTCTTCGTAATACCGTAAAGCACGTCCTGGCATGCGCCCAGTATGGCGGTTATCGTGCCAAACTAGGGACCCATTGACGTATACTCGGTGAATTCCCTCGGCGGTCTGGTGCGGATTTTCAAAGGTCGCAACGTCATCCACGCGATCTGAGTCTAACAATACTAAATCCGCCACATATCCGCTCGCAATACGCCCCCGATTTTTGAGTCCTAAGCGTTGCGCAGCCAAGCCCGTCATACGATGGATCGCTTCTTCAAGAGATACCCAGTGTTTTTCACGCACAAATTCGGCAAGGACGCGAGGAAAGGTTCCATACGTCCGAGGGTGTGGATTACCTTGACTTAACGGACCATCCGGGGCCGATCCGCCGCCATCTGTTCCCACTAAGGTACGCGGGTGACGGAACACGCGTTCCACATCTTCTTCACCCATCCCAAATCGGATCATGCTAACCTGCATCTCGTTGTCTTGAAGAATTTTTATGAGTGCCGTGACCGGCGCCATTCCCCAGTTTTCTGCGATGCGTGCCAAACTCTTTCCTTGCAGACGGCGGTCTTGGCCATCACGCACCGTTCCGATTCGAGTACGATCCCATCCGAAGCGCGATTCCTTCGCCTCCGTCTCATTCATAATACGACGCAATAGGGTATCGTCCCGTAGACGCTCCAAAGCCTTTTGAGCACCGCCAATGAGAGCCCAATCCGGCAACAAGGCTGTCAAGGATGTTGCACTAGCCACATAAGGATATTGATCCATATATACATCCTGGCCGCTAGCGATAGCTTGGTCGATGTGCTCCAAAGTTATCCGGGTCTTGCCCCAATTGTGTGGACCCATTGCCTTATGATGCGATAACTGAACACCGACCCCCGCTTCTCGACCGATCCTAAGCGCCTCATCCACCGCTTCCACCAAGGTGTCGCCTTCATTCCGTAAATGAGAAAAATAGAGGCCCTGGTATCGGGCAATAGGGCGGGTCACTTCAACCACTTCATCCGTTGGCGTATAGCATCCCGGCGGATAAATGAGACCCGTGGACAATCCGACAGCGCCCGCTTGCATCGCGGCATCGACAGCTTCTTGCATGGCACGGATTTCCTCTACCGAAGCGGGTGCATCGCCTTCTCCCATCACACCCCGACGCAAGGTACCATGACCAATGAGCGCTAAAATGTTGACGGCCATCTGGCCGTCGATAAAATTCAGATATTCTTTCATGCTACTATAGGGGCGCTTCAACTGATGCCTATCGAAAAATTTTCCAACCTCGTCCTGCATATGTCCATATAAAGGCGCGCCGGAAATCCCGCACTGTCCGATTATCTCCAACGTAATCCCTTGCGAGATCTTACTAACAGCTCGTCCGTCCGCGAATAACGTTAGGTCGGAGTGGGAATGCATATCAATGAATCCAGGGGTAACTGTCAACCCGTCTGCTTCAATGTGGGTACCAGCAAGTGTCGGGGGTGTCGTAGCAACACGTTCGATGCGGTGATCGACGACGGTGACAAATCCCGTAAAACCAGGAGTCCCCGTTCCATCGACAATGCGGCAGTTTGCCAATGTAAAACGTTCCACGGCGCTAAATCGCCTCCAACAAAGCACCTATCCCTCAGAATAAGCACGACTTCAAAAAGTGGCGGAGGGGACAGGACTCGAACCTGCAAGCCTTTAGGGCGGCGGTTTTCAAGACCGCTGCGTTACCAATTACGCTACCCCTCCACAAATCTTAACTTGATTATTGTACCGCATTGGCCCTCCTCAGAAAAGAACTCAATTTCTCCCTATCGGTTGTCGGTGCCTTCCGGATTGGCCTCCAATCCAACCCAGAACCACACCAAAGAGCGCCAATTCCAGTGCGTTGTAGAATACCAAAGAAATGAAATTGGGATGCTGCACGGAATTTGACAAAATTTGCCTATTAGTCGCGTTCAAGGTCTTGCCATGAGCCATCGCAACAAATTCCATGGCATGGATTAACGTGGCCTTTTTGGGCATGGCCACGGCGGCCACCCAATGGGCCATGCCGGCAACAAGCCCATAGCTGGCTCCAAATCCTGCCGCGGTCTGACTCGGTCCCAAACCGCGACGTGCGGCCAGACTTCCTACCATCAGCAACAATAGAGCCGGTACCAAATTTTCCAAGACTAGCGGCCAGGACGTCGCACCAGTACCGACAATGTCCATGCTAAATCCGACAAAAAGATAGGGGATTGCTAAAGCGATTCCGATGACACTTGCTAGCAACCCCAACTTCACGCCAAAACGTAATGACGTCGACATGACTGGGCTCCCTCTTAGATTTCTTCGAAGCCCGGCATATACGATTGCAGCACCTTGGGAATGCGTACATGGCCCGTGGCGGTTTGGTAATTTTCGACGATGGCCGCGATGGTACGTCCAATCGCCAAGGCACTGCCATTGAGCGTATGAACAAATTCCGTCTTCTTGGATCCATGGGGTCGATAACGCATGTCCGATCGTCGAGCCTGAAAATCTGTCATATTGCTCACCGAGGAAATTTCCACATAACGATCATAGCTCGGCATCCATACCTCAATATCGTAGGTCTTGGCCTGTCCAAACCCCATATCACCCCCACACAGGAGCACAGTCCGATACGGTAACCCTAATTCTTCCAACAGCGTCTCCGCGTCTCGTAACATGGCATCCATCGCCTCTGTAGACGTTTCGGGGGCCACGATGCGCACCAATTCCACCTTGTCAAATTGATGCTGTCGTATCACCCCGCGTGTATCACGACCCGCTGCGCCTGCCTCGGCACGAAAAGAAGGCGTATAGGCACAATATTTGAGAGGCAGATCATCTGACGCCAAAATTTCGCCTCGATGCAAATTTGTCAGGGGAACCTCTGCAGTGGGAATCAGGTAGTACCGATGATCGTCTACCGCAAACGCATCTTCGATAAATTTGGGAAATTGACCAGTTCCTACCATCGAATCATAATTGACGAGGTACGGCGGTGCAATTTCTAGATACCCACGATCGCGCGCGTGGTCCAACATATAATTGGCCAGAGCCCGGATTAATCGGGCTCCCGGTCCCTTAAATACCGTAAAGCGCGCGCCAGAAATTTTGCGGGCCCGCTCGAAATCAAATATTCCGAGACTTTCCCCAAGGTCCCAATGCGGTTGGGGTGCAAACGAGAACCGCGGAATACTCCCTTCTCGATGGAGTTCAACATTGTCCTCCGCCGTATTCCCATTAGGCACCTCGGGTAGGGGTGTATTAGGCACCGTAAGGAGAAAGTGTCGTAATTCTTCATCTAACGGCGCGATGGAAGCCTCCAAGGCACGAATTCGATCCCCCACATCCCGCGTCCTTTCTATCAGGTCGGTGGCATCTTCACCCCGTTTCTTTCTCGTCGACACCTGCTCGGAATTTTGATTCCGTTCCGCCTTAAGCGTCTCGATTTGGGCCAGAATAGATCGCCGATCTTCATCGAGCTTCTGAACCTTTCCCAAATCCATCACGACATTTTTTTTGGCTAGCAAGGTTTCGATTTCTTGCGGATTTTGACGGATGCGCCGAATATCCAGCATCATAATCCTCCCCTACACAAATTGTTATTGTCCGCTGTTTCTCCCATTTCACGAACTCGTCTCTCACATCTTCTGCCACAGGGTATCGAGGGCGTGTTCCATCGGCTCTTGGGCAATTCCGCGCTCCGTGATAATCGCAGTAATCAGAGAATGCGGTGTCACATCAAACGCTGGATTATAGACGGGCATCGCTTTCGGAGCGATAGGCTTCCCTAACACGGTGCGTACTTCGTCTCCATTCCGTTGCTCGATAGGAATCTGATCCCCGTGCGTGGTGGCAGGGTCGAAGGTGGAGATCGGGGCCGCTACGTAAAAAGGAATGTGATGGTAGTACGCCAAAATCGCCAGGCTATAGGTCCCAATTTTATTGGCCGTGTCGCCGTTGCGCGCAATCCGGTCCGCTCCCACGATCACCGCATCCACCTGTCCACTCGCCATCAAATGGCCCGCCATACTATCGGTAACCAGACGGGATGGAATCCCATCATGTTCGAGTTCCCAAGCGGTGAGACGGGATCCTTGCAGTAAGGGTCGGGTTTCATCGACAAACACCTCACGAATCCAGTGTTTTTGGTGTAGTGATCGGATGACTCCGAGGGCGGTTCCAAAACCTGCCGTGGCCAAGGATCCCGTATTACAGTGAGTTAAGATCCCGACTGGCCCGGTAAAAAGACGGGTCCCCCATTCCCCCATCGTCCGATTATCCTGTTCGTCTCGCTTTTTAAGGGCGTCGGCCATGTCCCGCAGGTGATCGACGGCTTTCGCCGCCGTCCAACCGGCTATTTGATTCATCGCCTGATCAATAGCCCAAGCCAAATTCACCGCAGTCGGCCGGGCATTTCGAAGGGTTTGTGCAGACACCTGCAACTTTTCCAAGAATTGCTCCTGATCCGTGAGTCGCGCTGCCTCTAACCACAACCCATAAAGTCCTGCGATCCCGATGGCCGGTGCGCCCCGTATCGCCAGTGTGGCAATAGCCTCTCGAACCTGTGCGCCCGTGTCACACGTGATCCATTCCACGATATCCGGGAGTTTTCGTTGATCCAAAATCTCGACCTTGTCACCCACTCGGCGGATCGATTCAATATCTGCTGTCATGGCGATTCCTCCATAAAAAAATACTCATCCCTCAACCGACTGGTTAGGGACGAGTGTTCTCGCGGTACCACCCTATTTGACGCCTGAAGGCGCCCTCTCTGCTAGATGATAACGGATCTCTCCGTCGGTCTTGGCCGAACTCTCAAGAAGTGGATACCGAGCACACTGTGACTGGGTTTCACCAAGTTTCCCAGCTCTCTACACACAGCATTTCCGGATTGCTTCTGTCATCAAGTCTTGTGGCTATATCTTGACGGGTCTCTCATTGAAAGTCAAGAAGCCGATTGGACTCATAAAAAATCCCCAAACCCAGTGAGCGGTCTCGATGTCAGGCCTCGCCAGAGGAGTCCTTGATGCCACATCGCTCGGTGGTTCGCGAACGAGCTTTCCGGTATCACAAGTCCACCCAAAGCCCGCACCTCCCGCAGCGTGTCATATTACACCCTCTGTGCTCAATTCCTTGTGTCAACAGCATGGACGCCAGAAACTCCTGGCCCATTAGTGTTGGCGCACTTTATCGAGAAAATATTGATGGACTCGAATATCGTTCGTCATTTCGGGGTGAAACGAACTCACCAGCAACGAACCCTGTTCCGCCATTACAATTTGTCCCTGATAGTACGCCAAGGGTTTCACCTGAGGCCCGATGTTTTTCACCTGGGGAGCGCGAATAAACACCGCAGGAAAGGGATCTCCCCCTATCCCATCGATTTGAAGCGGCGCCTCAAACGACGCCACCTGTCGACCGTAGGCATTGCGGTCGGCGATCAAATCCATCGCGCCGATGCGAGCCGGAGATTTGCCCACCACCTCTTTCGCTAGCAGAATGAGACCGGCACAGGTGCCATAGACCGGGAACTGTTCATCACGGATTCGCGTTCGAATGGCGTCAATAAGCCCTTCTTCCTCCATCAACATGCCAATCGTGGTGCTTTCGCCACCCGGAATAATGAGCCCATCGACCGGGGCTAGATCGCCTAACGTTCTCACTTCAATCGCTTCGGCCCCGGCTTTTTGGACGTGTTGGAGATGCTCGCGGACATCTCCCTGAATCGCTAAAATTCCAATCCTCATGGGTCTTAGATTCCCCGATCCTGCATGCGGTCTTGCGGTAACAATGTAGCCATCTCAAGTCCAGGCATAGATTCCCCGATGTCTTCGGATACCTCCGCCACAATCTTCGGGTCATTGTAGTGCAAGGTAGCCCGCACCACTGCGCGAGCCATTTTCTCGGGATCCGACGACTTGAAGATGCCTGATCCCACGAAGATTCCATCCGCGCCGAGTTGCATCATCAAGGCTGCATCCGCCGGCGAAGCAACCCCACCCGCGCTAAAGTTCACCACCGGTAGTCGGCCAAGCTCCTTAACCCGCCGGATCAGATCGAGGGGGGCCCGGAGTTCTTTGGCTAAATCGGGCAGTTCTACGTCGGGTGTTGCCACCACGTGGCGTACCTGCGCGTTCACTTGGCGCAGATGCCGTACCGCTTCCACCACATTTCCGGTGCCGGGTTCTCCCTTAGTACGAATCATTGCGGCACCCTCAGCAATTCGGCGGAGGGCTTCTCCGAGGTCCCGAGCTCCACAGACGAACGGTACATTGAAACCCCATTTATCAATATGATACTGGTCATCCGCCGGCGTCAGCACTTCACTTTCGTCAATGTAATCGACTTCTAGCGCCTCGAGAACCTGCGCCTCAACAAAATGACCGATACGGGCTTTGGCCATTACAGGGATGGAGACGGCCTCCATGATACTCTTGACGATACGAGGACTGGCCATCCGAGCCACCCCCCCGGCAGCACGAATGTCCGCCGGAACCCGTTCCAGTGCCATAACGGCGACCGCACCTGCCCGTTCTGCAATCACTGCTTGTTCGGGTGTCGTCACGTCCATAATAACGCCGCCTTTTAACATCTCGGCCAACCCCGATTTGACGGTAAACGTTCCTTGCTGTTTGTCTGCCATGATTAATCTCCTTTTCTTCAGCTACTTGGGTTAAATCGTTATACTTCTTCCTCTTCATTATCCTCGTCAGGAGCCACTAACGTAAAGGCCATGACTTGCTGTGTCCCTTCCAAGCGCATAATCGTTACCCCTTGAGACGCCCGACCTTGTCGCGACACACCCTCTACGGCCATACGAATCAGCGTCCCTTCGGTAGAAATGACCATAAACTGCTCGTTGCCGTAGACTGGAGCGATTCCAACCATCGACCCTGTTTTACGAGTGAGGTGCAAGCCAATAACACCTTGACCCCCTCGTGCCGTTCGACGGAATTGCTCAAAGGGTGTCCGCTTGCCAAACCCGTGTTCAGTCAAGATCAAGATCTCCGGTTGATCCGTGACCACGGCCAACGAAACGACCTGGTCATCTTTTTTCAGTCGTATTCCCTTGACACCATGCGCAGACCGCCCCATCGACCGCGCGTCGGTTTCGGGGAATCGAATCACTTGGCCATCTCGTGTCGCTAGCATAATCTCGGCCGATCCGGTCGTGGATTCCACCCCAATCAGCTCATCGCCCTCATCAAGACTAATGGCAATAATCCCGCCACCTCGCCACGAGGTGTACTCCGAAAGCGCTGTGCGCTTAACGACTCCCTTACGGGTTGCAAAGAACCAATAGGTTTCGCTGGGATCTTGCGACAAGGTTTGCACCGCCGCGATACGTTCCCCTTGCTCCAGGGCGATCAAGTTGGCCACGGAAATTCCTTTGGCTTGGCGTCCCGCTTCGGGAATTTCATGGACTTTGACGCGGTAGATCCGCCCGCGGTTCGTAAAGAAACATAGATACGCGTGTGTGGAGGCCACAAAGAGCTGACCAATGAAGTCATCTTCCCGGACTGTACTGCCGGCCACTCCACGACCCCCACGCCGCTGGGCCCGGTACACATTAGTGGCGGACCGCTTAATATACCCACGATGCGTGATAGTGACCACCATGTCTTCTTCAGGAATCAGGTCTTCGTCGCTAATATCCCGCGCGGCTGCACCAATCATGGTACGGCGCGCGTCACCATACTTGTTTTTTATCGCGATGAGATCATCCTTGATGATGTTGTACACCAGTTGGTCGTCGGCCAAAATAGCCTTTAAGCGGCGAATTTCGGCCTGCAGTTCTTGATATTCCGCTTCGATTTTTTCCCGTTCCAACGCGGTGAGTCGTTGCAGACGCATCTCCAAAATCGCCGTCGCCTGAATCTCTGACAGACCGAATTGCGTCATGAGCCCATTGCGTGCCACGTCCACTGATTCAGCAGCGCGAATCAGTTTGATCACCTCATCAAGAAATTGCAAGGCAATCCTGAGTCCTTCCAAAATGTGGGCACGTGCTTCCGCTTTGGCCAATTCAAACCGGGTACGGCGGATAATGACATCTTTCCGGTGACCGATAAAGTAATGGAGAATTTCTTTCAGTGACAAAACTAAGGGTCGGCCATCGACCAGCGCTAACTGGATGATCCCAAAGGTTTGTTGCAGGGCCGTGTACTTATAGAGTTGATTCAACACGACATTGGGTACGGCATCGCGTTTGAGATCGATCACAATGCGGACACCCTCACGATCGGACTCGTCGCGAAGGTCCGCAATCCCCTCAATCTTACGATCGTGGACTAGGTCCGCAATTTTTTCGATTAAGCGCGCCTTATTCACTTGATACGGGATCTCGCTCACAATAATGCGGGTCCGGGTTCCTGCGCGGTCAGCTTCCTCGATCTTGGCAATCCCGCGGATTGTGATGATGCCCCGACCGGTGTGGTACGCAGACTTAATGCCTTCGCGACCCATGATCATGCCGCCAGTCGGAAAATCGGGACCGGGAATATACTTCATCAAGGTATCAATATCAACCTCGGGATGGTCGATCATATGGATGGCCGCGTTGGCCACCTCGGTCAAGTTATGCGGAGGCATATTAGTAGCCATTCCGACCGCAATCCCCGACGATCCATTAATTAACAGGTTAGGGATCTTAGAAGGTAATAGGACCGGCTCTTTGGTCGTTTCATCAAAGTTGGGACTAAATTCGACGGTGTCCTTATCAATATCGGCCAACATTTCCATCGCGATTTGGGATAGCCGGACCTCGGTGTAACGCATCGCGGCCGGCGCATCCCCATCCATCGAGCCAAAGTTCCCGTGCCCGTCGACCAACGGGTAGCGGATCGAGAAATCCTGCGCCATGCGCACCATGGCGTCATACACAGCGGTATCACCGTGCGGGTGATAGCGACCTAAAACTTCTCCCACAATACGTGCCGACTTCTTATGGGGATGGCTTGGGGTATTGGTAAGTTCTTGCATCGCATAGAGAATTCTGCGATGCACAGGTTTCAACCCATCCTTCACGTCGGGAAGAGCACGACTCACAATAACGCTCATTGCATAGTCAATGTAAGACTTCTTCATCTCATCTTGAATATCAATCGGCATCACATGGCCGATATTTGCCATCGCTGTCCAGCCTCGCTTTATCTTTAGCCTACGGTGTCTAAGTTCCTCACTAGGTGTGCGTTATCTTGGATAAAATTACGTCGTGGGTCGACTTTTTCACCCATTAGCACGTTGAAAATCCAATCCGCCGAGGCCGCGTCCTCTAATTCAACCCGCAACAAGGTACGACTGTCGGGGTCCATAGTGGTTTCCCATAACTGCTCGGCATCCATTTCTCCAAGACCTTTATACCGCTGGATGTTGATATCTTTGCGACCGAATTCTTCTAAGGCTTTTTCTAGTGCCGCATCATCGTAGAGGTACCGTTCTGTTTTGCCTTTTTTAATCAAGTACAACGGGGGTTGCGCAATATACACATAGCCCGCCTCAATTAATGGGGTCATGTAACGGTAGAAGAACGTTAACAACAAGGTACGAATGTGCGATCCATCCACGTCCGCATCCGTCATAATCACGATCCGGTGGTATCGAGCTTTTTCTAAAGTAAATTCATCACCAATTCCCGTCCCGATGGCGGTAATCATGGCTCGAATTTCTTCGTTCGCTAAAATTTTATCGAGTCGCGCACGTTCCACGTTGAGAATCTTACCGCGTAGCGGCAAGATGGCTTGGTATTCGCGGTTCCGACCTTGCTTGGCTGAGCCTCCAGCGGAGTCGCCCTCTACCAGGTAGAGTTCAGATTCTGCAGGATCTTTGCTTGAGCAATCGGTCAGCTTCCCCGGCAATGAAGACGATTCTAAGACACTTTTCCGGCGCGTCAATTCACGCGCTTTCCGAGCCGCCTCACGCGCCCGAGCCGCTGATATGGATTTCTCCAAGATGCGTTTAGCGATAGCCGGAGTCTCTTCAAAAAAAGTTGACAAGCCATCAGCCACAGCGGCTTCAGTAATGCCTCGCACTTCGGAGTTGCCGAGCTTGGTTTTAGTTTGGCCTTCAAACTGAGGATCTGGCAATTTCACCGATAGAATCAGCGTCAGCCCTTCACGCACATCTTCTCCCGATAGATTGGAGTCGGCTTCCTTAAGCAATCCGAGTTTTTTGGCATATTCGTTGCAGACACGAGTCAATGCCGACTTGAAACCCGCCTCATGAGTACCACCCTCATGGGTTCTAATGGTGTTGGCAAAGGTAAAAAGATTCTCCACGTAACTATCATTGTACTGAAGCGCTACGTCGAGTTGCACACCATCCCGTTGCGTGGAAAACGCGATAGGCTTTTGATGGAGCACCTCGCGATTTAAATTCAGATATTGCACAAATGAGACGACCCCACCCTGATACTGATAGCGCACATGACGACCAGTGGCCTCTTCATCCAACGACAAATAGACCCCGGCGTTTAAAAACGCCTGCTCCCGCATCCGGGCCGCGATGGTATCAAAGGAAAAATGGACGTCTTCAAAAATCTCGGGATCGGGTCGAAACACCACTTCAAATCCGGTCTCCGCACTATCGCCAATTCGGGTGACCGTATCCTGCGGTTTACCCTTCGCATAATGCTGGGCGAAAAGACCTCCACCAAAGCGACTTTGCGCTGTCAATTCAGACGATAGCGCATTGACCACCGAGAGTCCCACACCGTGAAGCCCACCGGAGACTTTGTATCCGCCGCCGCCAAACTTCCCTCCCGCATGGAGCATGGTCAACACCACTTCCAGCGTCGGAATTCCTGCCTTGGGATGGATTCCTGTCGGGACTCCTCGACCGTTGTCACGGACCGCCACGGTTCCGTCGCGTCGCAGCACGACGGTAATGCGGTCACAAACCCCTGCCAAGGCCTCGTCAATCGAGTTATCCACAATTTCATACACTAAATGATGGAGGCCCCGCGGTCCGGTGGATCCGATGTACATACCTGGACGTTTTCGGACAGCTTCGAGACCCTCGAGGACTTGGATATGGCTTTCGTTATAACTGGGTCGAATTTCATCGGCCATATTGCATTGTCCCCCTTAAACACGAGATGAGACCCGCCCGGGTCTTGTGTTTCCAGTATATCATAGGCGCTTATCCACGCTCATCAAATTGGTCCTCAAGCCGCTCAGCCCGCCGCATTAGCGTGTAGGCTGAAATAGCCGATAGGATAATTCCTCGAGAGGTAATCACCAGTGACTTAGCATCAGGAAGACTGCCCTCCACCTTGCCTTCGGAGCGCATTCGAGCATAAAGGTCACGCACGTCTTTGGAAGTGTCGAGTAAGTCCTTGCTAACGATTGCCACGATAGCGTCGGTAGCCACCATCGTGTCTTGTCCAACATGCAAGTACATCCTGTAGCCCCTCTCACCTTCCTATTGTACACCACCCTCGCCGGAACACGAAAACCTTATCGTTCCCGTTGCGGGTGGATCCGACGCCCGCTAGCCCCCTCGCACACCCCGCAAATCGGGTAATCGATTAAGGTCGGACTCTGACATATTTGACAGCGATGATACCCGGATTCCAACCACTCTTTGACGGCTTCTCGATAACGATCCCGCGCGACTTCTAAAGCCCGTCCGAGGTCTTGGTCTTCCGAGTTTTTTTCACGGCGCATACGAAACCCGCGTTCTCCATTGATATGGCGCACCTGAGGAGCAGTACTGAAAGCTTTGATTGAAACCCGAGTCCGAATATCGATAATCGTCATCGCTGGAGCCAACCGTTCATTGAGCCTACGAATTAGGTCGGGCTTCATAAATTGTAGTTCTTGGCTCCATATTCCGGTTGTCACCGCAAGATGCACCGTACCTTGTTGCACCTTAATGAGACGTGCATTGCGCGCGATCGTCGATCCGGCGATATCTGCCCACACCTGTCCCAAAAGACCCGTGGCATGAGCCGTCTCCCATGGATAGTGTTGAGTCAAGTCGTTAAGTATTTCTTGTATAGTCTTAGGTGTCTTCACGAGTCTCATCCCATCGGTGGAAAACCCCACCGTGTACCTGATAAATAGTCGGGTCCAAATGTTGATAGCTGCGTGCTTCCGTATCAGTGATGATCGTTTGTTGTCCATCATGGCTAATCACGGAGAGCAATTCCTGCCTACGTGGTGGATCCAACTCAGACAAGACATCATCCAACAAAATCACCGGAGATTCACCCAACTCTTCTTTTAGTAAATCGAAGGTGGCAAGTTTCAAACTTAATGCGAGAGCTCGATGTTGACCCTGCGAAGCAAAGCTCGTAGCGAGTCGACCCGCAACCCGCAACTCCAGATCGTCGCGGTGTGGACCCACCAAGGAGACCATCCGTAGACGTTCATCCGCAATACGCTCACGCAAGGCATCGTGGTAGGCATCCAACGACTCAATCGGCATGGGACTGCCTCCATAATGAAGCTCCATAGCCAATGTGTCGCCTCGGGTAATCCGCTCGTGTACCAGGCGCGCACGCGCTGTGAGGGGCGCCAGAATTCGCGCGCGTTCCTGCCACAGATAGAAACCCTGACTCACCATGGCCGGCGTAAAGCTCTCGACGGTTCCCGCTAACCGCGGATCCTTCAACGCACGATTTCGTTGTAAGAGCGCATGTTGATATTGGCGTAACGCTTTGTCGTAACGGGGATTCAGCGCACAAAGAGTCAAATCGAGGAAGCGGCGCCGGTCACTCGGAGAGCCTTTCGAGAGGTTTAGGTCATCCGGGCTAAACATCACCACCGGTATTTTAGGGCCACGGTGAATCCGTCTACGCGGCGAGCCGGAAACGCGATGTTGAATGGTCTCGATAGCACCGGTGGCAGAAGTTGCGGTGGCAGACACCGCACAAAAATCAGGGCCTGTGATGGGGAACCAATCGTGTTCGGGACTGGTGCGAAACGAGCGGCCCTGCAACACCAGATGCAGGGCTTCTAACGCGTTGGTCTTACCTTGGGCATTGTGTCCGACCACTAACGTTAAGTGCGGTGACAGCGTCAAATGGGCATCGTGAAGGTTGCGAAATTGGTGAATGTCTAACTGTTCTACGCGCATCCCGGGCTAAACCAACTGTCGTAACGGGAGAAGGATATGAAAGTACTGGGGATTATCGGCATCGGAAATCTTGGCCGGTGACTGGACACCCGAGAGTTCCATAATGAGATCGTCCCCGGTCAGAGATTTTAGTGCATCCAAGATAAATGTCGAGTTAAATAAGACCTCCATCTCTGGTCCCTGGCTGTCGCATTCGAGCTCTTCTTCGGCCTTACCAATTTCAGCGGCCGAGGCCGAAATTTGGAGTCCTCCGACGCTATGAGCCAATCGCACGGAATTGGAGCGGTCTTTAGAAGCAATAAGGTGGGCACGTTCCATACTTCCTCGGAGCTCAGACAGAGAAATGCGAATGTGTACCGGATAGCTTTGGGGAATGACCCGCTGGTACTCGGGATATTCCCCATCAAGGAGTCGGGAGACCAGCGTAACATCGTCGGTCGCTAAGCGGACAAAGCCGGGAGCAAAGCTCATAGACACCGGTTGTTGCCCTCCGGAAAGTCTAGATCCCTCTAAAAGGACTTTGGCCGGCAAAATGATTTTAATTTCTGGGCCGCGGTAGTCCGGTAATGCAACCCATGCGTGGGATAAGCGACTCCCATCGGTACTGACCATGACCAATTTGCCCGCACCCAATTCGGTGTGAATGCCTTTCAAAATAGGACGTGACTCTTCTTTGGAACACGAAAACAAAATTTGCCGTGAAAGATCGGCTAACACCCCGGGGGGAATTACCGCAGGTACAGAGGTCGATTCAATACCAGGGAACTCCGGAATGCGTTCGACACCAAACCCGTGAATGGTTGCACGACTGCGCCCATATTTAATCAACGTCTTACCAGTGCCTGGCTCCGATTCAATATCAACAGTAGCTGTGGGCAGGCGATGAATCAGCTCACTAAAGGTCGAAGCAGGGAGAACCACATAGCCAGGTTGCGTCACCATGGCGGGGATTTCTGCGGTGATCAGGCTAAATAAGTCTGTGGTTTGCAACTGCACGGTGTTTTCGGTCGCAATTAATTGAATGCCACCGAGAATCGGCATGGAATTCTGGGTTTGAATAATACGGCCTACTTGCGACAAGGCGCGTGCGAGTTGATCTTGGCTGGCGGTAAAATGCATGGGTAATGCCTCCCTAAAGATTCATGGATGGCCCATCCGAAGATAGGTCAATCAATAGCGTCCGTGTGTTTGTCGTCGTAATGTCGGTTCACGTCATTATTAAGGATATTAGATCTTAAATCTTTAGTAATCATAATAAGACCTATGGATAATTTGGATAACTAGGAGCACCCTATGCGACATCAGGCTTTGGGGCTCGCATAACATTGGGATAACTTTAGGGGTTATCCCCCGGGGTCGGATGCCTACGCGACGAGCCTGTGGAGAGTTGTGTATAAACCGACGGTCATCCACAGAATTCGAGCCCCATTATCCACTGGTTATCCCCGTCATTTTTATCTACTTAGACCGAATTCGACTAATGATCGAGTCGATCATGCTGGATAATTGTGGGTCCGCATGGCGCTCACGATCAATTTTTTCGCATGCGTGCATCACCGTTGTGTGATCACGTCCGCCAAATTCGTCGCCGATTTTTGGAAGACTGGCATCGGTAATTTCTCGAGCGATGTACATAGCGACTTGTCTAGGATAGGCTACAGCACGCGTCCGTTTCTTGGCTTTGAATTCTTCAGTTCGCATCTCGTAATGACGTGCGACCTCTTCTTGAATTAATCGAATCGTAATCGGCTTCGCCACCGTTTTCGGAATGACGTCCTTCAGTGCCTCCAGAGCCAGTTCTGGCGTGAGTTCTTGACGGGTCACCGAGGCATACGCCATAACGCGGATTAAGGCGCCTTCGAGCTCTCGAATGTTGCTGTTGATTTGGGTCGCAATGAGCTGCAACACTTCATCCGGGACCCAAAGATTTTCGATCAAGGCTTTTTTCGCCAAGATCGCGGTTCGGGTTTCCATGTCGGGTTGTTGCAGATCGGCAATGAGTCCCCATTCAAACCGGGACCGCAAGCGTTCCTCGAGCGTCGGGATTTCTTTGGGCGGTCGGTCGCTGGTAATGACAATTTGTTTCCGAGCCCCATGGAGCGCCTCAAATGTATGAAAGAATTCCTCTTGGGTACGTTCTTTGCCAGCCACAAATTGGATGTCATCAATCAAAAGGACGTCGATGCCGCGATAACGCTGTCTAAAACTGACCATTTTGTCGTCACGAATGGCGTTAATAAGTTCATTGGTAAAGTTTTCAGAGGCCACGTATAAAACGCGAGCGCCAGGTGACACTTTTAACACATGGTGTCCGATGGCGTGCATTAAGTGTGTTTTACCCAATCCGACGCCGCCATATAAAAACAAAGGATTATAGGCCCGAGACGGCATTTCAGCTACGGCTTGGCATGCAGCATGGGCGAAACGGTTTGATGTGCCGACCACAAAGGCTTCAAATACGTATCGTGGATTTAACCGCGTGAGATATTCACTGGATTCGGTAGAGGCGTTGCCTCCATTGTCCCTCGGTTTAACCGCCTGCCTTTCTGGGGAGGATGCGCTAGGGGCCGGCTTTGCTACAATGTCCAGACGAATTTCGATGGGCCGCCCGGCAATTTTAGAGACAATGTCTCGGAGCAGACCCGTATAGCGGGTTGCGATGATTTGTCGAACAAATTCCGTTGGAACGGCCAACGAAAGCTCATCGTCATCCATCATTCGCGGGGATACACTGCGAACCCAGGTTTCGAAGCTTGGGGTGGAAAGTTCGCTTTGCAGCCGTTCTACAACCTCCGACCAAAGGGTGTCCAGGCCGACTTCAAGCATGAAAACTCCTCCTAGTTGGTGAAACCTTAAATATTCACAAGAAATCCACAAGGTTATCCACAATCTGTTGATATCTTGCCATAAAATAACGAGTGCCCCGCGCAATGCCGCGGAGGCGTGGCCCTATGATAGCAAATTGGACAGGGTCTCTCAATTGATTGGAGGGGTATTTTCAGGATAAATTTTTTTGTGACAAGGGGTGTCAAATAGTCACGATTGGCCACCAATTCGATTAAACCGAGATCGGTTGATGCCTATTGATGTCGATAGCAAACAAATCGTTGACCAGACGAAGATGGCACCGAGAAAACAAGGGATCAGCCACCGGGATGGACCGGGATCAGAGCACATTGGACGTTAGAAATAAAGAATTTGCCGGTTGAAGAGCCGAGGGCTGGCAAGACCCTTGAACCGTTGGTACCGACGGACCTCTCTCCCTGGGACCGCGGACGACGTCAAGCCCGAGGATTTCTGGCATTCGTCGTGGATATCAGGTACTGTCTCCCTTAGTAGAAGAGCCCATACGACAGCCAATTGTGCCTCTTCGGTGGGGCTTGACTCGTTATCATCGCGATATTACGGGCGGTGCGGTGCTGTCGGGTCAGCGTCGGGATTCTAGTGGCACGTTGGATATGCGGACGGTACCCGTAACCTAATGGGGTGCGTTATGATGAGACGATCCACAAATTGTAGGGGTACTCGCACACGGGGGAAAAACGGCCGAGTGATGTCCTATCCCGCGAGCTTGCGGCTTGTTCTTGACCAGGATATTCGCGGTAGCTATAATAAAGCCACATTTGCGTGTAAGGCGGGAGGTGACTGACCAGTGAAGCGGACATTTCAGCCTAATCGCCGCCACCGTGCCAAGGTTCATGGATTTCGTAATCGAATGAGTACTCGGGCAGGGCGTGCGGTACTGAAGCGTCGACGCAGCCGCGGGCGTAAGCGCCTCAGTGTGTAAGGGATACTGATAGGCGATGCAACGACATTTACGATTAAAGAAGCGGACAGAATTTAGCCGTGTATTTAAACAGGGGCATACCTTTGGGGACCGCTATCTGGTCCTTTTCATTCTGTCTACAGGGGTACAGGCGACACAATTCGGATTTGCAGCACAGCGTTCGGCGGGGTCGGCGGTCAAGAGAAACCGAATTCGGCGCCGCTTAAGAGCGTTGGTCGATGAGTACAACGGCAGAATTCAACCCTGTGGTCAGGTCGTGCTGCTGGGGAAAACGACGATGCTAACGGCTTCATGGGATACATTGTTGCGGTCCACGGACCGACTGTTGACTAAAGCGGGCTGTCTCAAGCGGTCGTAGGGTTGTGGATAAGGTAGGTTTGTAATGAAACGCATCATGGTGGGGTTAATTCGTGGATATCAAAAATATATATCTCCTATGACCCGTCCATCATGCCGATATATTCCGACGTGTTCGCAGTATGCGGTCGAGGCGGTTACAAAGTATGGTGTCTCGAAAGGGGGATGGTTGGCGATGCGTCGGATTCTGCGATGTCATCCGCTCCATCCCGGGGGATATGATCCGGTTCCTTAAAAGCGGTGAGGAGGCACATTCATGGGTGGTATTTGGAGCGGATTTTTAGACATCATTCGCGTTGGATTTGAGGCGTTTACGCATGTTTCCGGAGGTAATTATGTCTTCGGAATCATTTTGTTAACGTTGGCGGTGCGAATTGTGTTGTTGCCGCTCGGGGTCGTGCAAGCACGATCCATGCAAAAGATGGCCAAAGTAGGTCCGCGACAGCGCGAATTACAAAAGCAGCATAAGGGAAATCCTCAAGTATTACAAGCGGAAATGGCTAAGTTATACAAAGAAGAAGGGGTGAACCCGGCGGCTGGGTGTTTGCCGCTGTTGCTACAAATCCCGGTGATGTACGGCTTATTCGATGTGCTACGAAGTTTTCATTATGTGGGTCATCATGGTCTATGGATATGGCAAAACCTTTCGGTAGCGGACCCTACCTATGTGTTGCCAATTTTAGTGGCTGCTAGCACCTTCTTCATGCAAAAGCAAACAATGGCGATGACGCCACCCCAACCGGGCATGGAAGCGAGTCAGAAGATGATGCTCTGGATGATGCCGATAATCTTCGGGTACGTGGCATCAAGGTTTCCGGCTGGGCTGTCGATCTACTATGTCGTCTCCAACTTGTTCCAAGTCGTACAAACAACGTTACTACTCCGTAAGCCCATTAATGGAGCTACCGGGGGCGCGCCAGCTAAGAGCTAATTCGGATAAGGTCAAAGGCGGCTAACGATGATAGATCCCGACATTTTACAGAGTTTGACGGATTGGGAGCTCGACGCGAACACAATCGAGCGACTACGACTCTATGCAGAGCTCGTGGATCGGGCTCCGATGAATCTTACAGCATTTTCCCCACGAGAATTTTGGATAAAGGGCGTCTTAGACGCCCTTTCTTTGTTACCATTGATAGAGAATAACGGGCCGAGGGACTCGCTGTCGGCCGTAGATATTGGTTCTGGGTCCGGCTTGCCGGGGATGGTGCTTGCGATCGTGAGGCCCCATTGGTTATGGACCTTGGTGGATAGTCGAAATAAGCGTGCCGATTTCTTACGCGATGTTGTGGCACGTCTGGGCCTGGAAAATGTGGCGGTGGTATCGGAGCGTGCAGAAGAGTGGCCTCGGATCGATCCGACCGCATTCCAACGATTTGACCTAGTGACCGCGCGGGCCGTGGCGCCGGTCATGACAGCCGTGGAATTAACCTTGCCGCTCGCGCAGTTGGGAGGGCTTGTCATTATCCCGTTGGGCGAGGCAGGATATCATGAGTTGGAGCACAGGAAAGATTTCGTTAGGCGCCTCGGGGGAGTGGTATTGCCGCTAAGCGTGCCTTGGGTGGCTTCCGTAAAAAAGGTGTCTTTGTGTCCCTCTAAGTATCCTCGAACCGGAGCAAAATTAGGACAACCCTAAGCACTCCGCTTAAAAAAACTTCGTAATGGTTCCTTGGGGACATCCGAGGTTGGTATACTGACCATGTCCGGGAGTGAGACCTGGATGCGGATTCTGACGGTCGGCAGCTATTCCAAAAGGTAATGAACTTTGAGTGCGATGGGTGGGACGTCACGGTGATGGCAAGACATACGGACCTGGGTGTGCGTCAAGCGGGGGGTCAAGGAAGTCGATGGGAAAGGTAATTGCGGTAGCGAATCAAAAGGGTGGCGTAGGGAAAACCACGACCGTCATCAACTTATCCGCTTACCTTGCCGATGCTGGGAAACGAGTGTTAGCGGTCGACATCGATCCCCAGGGCAACACAACCACGGGGCTCGGTGTGGACAAGTCTCTGATGGAACAGTCTGTCTATGATGCGTTGTTAGGTGAAGGGGATATCATGGAGGCACTGGTCCCGACGGATGTGGTGGGATTACATTTAATTCCGGCTACTCTTGATCTTGCAGGGGCAGAAGTGGAACTGGCACACGCGGCGCATCGAGAAAGCTTACTGAAGGACCGCTTGATGAGAATTCGTGAACGATACGATTTTGTTTTTATTGATTGTCCACCCTCGCTAGGTCTTTTAACCATCAATGCCTTGACAGCGGCCGATTCCGTACTCATTCCCATTCAATGCGAATTTTTTGCTTTGGAGGGGCTTTCGCAGTTGTTGGCGACCATTGATCTGGTCCAGCAACGCTTAAATCCCGGTCTCAAGTTGCAAGGGGTGGTTTTAACCATGTTTGATGGGCGGACCAATCTTGCTACGCAGGTTGCGGAAGAAGTGCGCAATCATTTTACCAGTAAAGTATATCGCTCGGTAATTCCAAGAACGGTGCGCTTGTCGGAAGCACCGAGCCACGGACTTCCTATTATGCGCTATGACGCGAAATCCCGAGGAGCCGAAGGGTATCGGCTATTGGCGGAGGAGGTGATCCAAAATGGCTAAGCCACGAGGCTTAGGACGCGGACTGGCGTCTTTGATCCCCGAAAACAGCAAAATCACAGAGACCGCGACAACGCTCGATGGCGATATCGAGTTGCGGTTGATCGAACCGAATCCATTTCAACCACGACGCCACTTTGATCCGGAAGAATTGGCGGATCTGAGCCAATCGATCAAGACGATGGGAGTACTTCAGCCTGTGCTGTTGCGCCGGAATGGGGACCGCTATCAGTTGGTGTCGGGCGAGCGGCGGGTTCGTGCTGCGCGAATGGTTGGACTTGAGAGAATCCCCGCCGTCATCCGAGAAGTGAGCGACCACGAGGCGATGGAGATGGCCTTGGTCGAAAACCTGCAACGCGCGGATTTGAACCCCGTTGAGATCGCCAAGGCCTATCAACGGCTGGCGGAGGAACTCGGTTGGACGCAAGAACAAATCGGCGAGCGGGTTGGCAAGAGCCGCCCGCACATCACCAACCATCTGCGGATATTGGGCATGGACGAAGAAATTCAAACCTGGATCGCCACAGGGGACCTTACGGTAGCGCACGCCAAGGCGGTATTGGCCATAGACGAACCGATTCAAAAGATGTTGGCCAGGCGCGCTAAGGATGAAGAGTGGACGGTTAAACGATTAGAGGCCGAGGTTCAGAAAGTTAAGGAAGACGGGCCCCGGGTGGGGTTTTCTAGGAATCCGAGCCAGGATTCGGTCGATGTCCATCTTCGCTCGGCAGAAAACACCTTACGGCGAGCCTTGGGGACGAAGGTGGTGCTGAGGGGAGACGGCGCCAAGGGCCGGATCGAAATTCCTTATCGCAGTGTTGAGGAGTTGGAACACCTGATGGAGTTGTTGCAGCAAGAAGCCGTGGATCGCAACGCGAACCCGGATTTTGTGGTGTAACGCTCCATAGAAAATGTTCCTCGAGGAACATTAAGCAGCGTGTTGATCGGAAGGGGTGTTCCTCACGCAACATGAATCACTTGATCGGCGTTATATTCAATGGGATAGGCATTCTGGCTGGATCGGTTATCGGTATCTTGTGGGGGCGCCGTTTACAGGCTGGCTTCCGGGAACAAGCGATGCGCCTGATTGGCATTGTGGTGGTTTTGATTGGGTTCAAAATGGCATGGCCACTGCAGGATCCGGTCAACACACTTCTTTCGCTGGTGGTTGGTGGCTGGCTGGGTTCGGTTTGGCGCCTGGACTGGAGGTTGGAACGGTTTGGGCACTGGGCTGAAGCGCGGGTCAACCGGCAAGGGTTTGCTACCGGATTCATCGCAGCGTCTTTGCTTTTCAACGTGGGCGCGATGGCGATCCTAGGCTCGCTTCAAGAAGGGCTAACCGGGCGATACACGATCTTAGCGACCAAAGCGGTGCTAGACGGGACCACCGCGATGCTCCTCACTACCGTCGCGGGGTGGGGGGTCCTAGTGGCGTCTATTCCCACGGTACTTTATGAAGGAAGCTTGGTTTTATTAGCGCGCGATGTAGCTCAGATACTTCGTGGCGTCTTAATGCAAGATGTGACGGTGGTGGGAGGCTTGATGATCGCGGCGATTGGGGTCAATTTCCTGTTGGATCGCACGGTCATAAAGATTGGGGATTTGCTGCCGGCGTTGTTGGTGGCGGTCGCTCTGGGTTGGTTAAAAATACAAGGATTGTCCTTTTTGTGATTGGGGGCCGTTATTGATGTCGATGTTGTTGTCTCTTCCGGTGATTTGGGTGGCGTTGGGTTCGGCCGTGGTGGCGTTGGTGGCGTTCGTGTTGGCAATTGTGGCAATGAGTCGGGCTTCGGGGTGGAAACGCCGATATCTAAAAGCGTTTGCCAACACTGATGCAACCGTTGAAGAGGTTGTGGTCGCATCAAAAAATCAGGCGGAACTGGCCGCGCGCACGGTGCAGGAGATGGTGCTTCGTGTCGAACAATTGGAGTCTCGTCAACAGCACAATTTCGACAAACTAGGAATGGTAAGGTTTAATCCGTTCGGCGACACGGGAGCCGATTTGTCGTTTTCGTTGGCGGTCCTGAATGATATGGATGACGGGTGGGTTATGACGAGTCTTTGGGGGCGGGATGAAGTCCGGGTGTACGCCAAGCCGGTTGAGGCGAAAGAGAGTCGATACACATTGAGTCAAGAGGAGAAACAAGCGATAGACATGGCGCATTCGTCGCGCCAACGCTCACGCGGAGAGGCTTCTCGAGACCGCGCCCGCGATAAATGAAGCCATCCGCATAACCATGAACAATCGGGTGTTCTGCAGCACAAAATATTCCATGAAGCCGCTGACGTTGACGGTCCCAGTCAGGTGATAGGCGCCCAGCGGAGGTAGTTGCTTATTGACGCCGGCCCCTGGCTTCAGGGGCCCGGGGCCAATAACGATGGTCCCCACGTCGTTGAGTTTTCCCAGAGAGGCATCGATAGCTAAGATCCGCCGTTGGCTCAAATCCGGATGTTGCTTTAATAAGTTCTGTAAGTTAGCCGCGTGAATGGGTCGTTCCATCGAGCCCCACACCGGGATCGAGGATAATCGGTGGGTCAATTCGCTTCCCACCAGCGGCCCCAGCGCGTCGCCCGTGGATCGGTCGGTACCAATACACAAGATGCCCTCGGGTGGTCCGTCCTGGCGCCATAGCCAACGTAAGGCTTGCACCGCAGTGCGCAAGTCTTCTTGGCCATCGGTGGTAAAACGAGCTTCGCTGCCCTGGCCCTGGGTCCCGGGAGTCGGCACTAAAGAATCACCCAATACTCACGCCTCCGATTGTCTTCTAAGACTATTTTACCCGAGTTGAGTCATAGAAGTACCACAGATCATAAGGAGGGACAAGGCGATGCGGTGGGTGAAGGTGGGGCTAACGTATGTCGGGGCGATTATGGGAGCTGGGTTCGCAAGCGGCCAGGAGATTTATCAGTTTTTTTCGCGTTACGGCCGGTGGGGCACTGTAGGGATACTGCTCGCAGGAATTTTGTTTTTTCTGATTGGATGGCGTGCGCTGGAACAAGGGCGACGCCACTTCGGGAATCCTGCCCTAGGACGAGGGGGTTTGGGCGGGGTGACGGAGGGGCTGACACTGGCTTTTTTGGTGGTCGGCCTTGGGGTGGTGGTGGCCGGTGGAGCCGCTACGATGCATCAGTTGATTGGGGTTTCTTTGTGGTTGGGGAGCGGTCTCACTTTAGCCTTAATTTTGGTGGTGGTATTTCGCGGGGCACAAGCGGTCATGTGGGTGAATACCGTCGTGGTACCTTATCTGATGGTGCTTACTGTAGTGGTGGCATTGGTCTATGTTCCTCGAGGAACATCTTTAGCACCCCGCTCGTCCGCGACTCCACATGGGTGGGCTTTGTCAGCCTTGTTGTATGTGTCGTATAATGTCTTCACGGCAATTTTGGTTCTGTTCACACTGGGGCGTTCGTTGCCTTCGCGCCGATCTTCAGGACTCGCCGCGCTACTTGGAGCAATCTTGTTGACAGGGATGGCGTGGTTAGAACACCGGGTGTTAGTAGGCTTGCCGGTCGTGGGTGATTTGCCGTTACTGGATACTGCGAGGCGCATCCATCCGACATTAGGTATCTTGTTTGGGGTGAGTCTGTGGTTGGCCCTCATTACGACCGGGGTCGCGGAGGCGTTTGCATTCGTGCAACGGGTGGGTCGTGGCTGGGGACTCGGGTTAATTGGGGTTCTCCCTGTGACTTTCTTTGGATTTCAAGGATTAGTGGCGACGTTGTATCCCTTAATGGGTGGTGTGGCCGTGATGATTTGGGCCCCGTTATTGAAGTCGGTTAAACATCGTTAATATTGGCTATAGGTGGCGTGACAGTGGAAGTTTGGGACATTGCAGGACAAAAAATGCTTATGGAAGGGACTCAGGCTTGGCAGTCCGGGCATCGCGACGAGGCTATGGGTCTGTTTCAAGCGGTAGTCGATCAGTATCCGGAACGTCCGGAAGGGTATAACAAAATAGGTGTGATTTACGCCCAAACCGGTGAGCTGGAGGCGGCCGAACGCTACTTTCTCACGGCACTAACCAAGGACCGTGCGCATGCACCATCCTTGACGAATTTGGGAAATATTTATTTGGAACGTGGTGAACTGGACAATGCCATCCAGCATTACACGTTGGCGTTGGCAGCGGATGCTAATTATGCGCCGGCTCATCGTAACCTTTCTGTGGCGTACCGCAAACAAGGTCATCTCAATCGATCGGTGACGCACCTTAAGCGCTCCCAACGCTTAGAAACGCAACGGCAACGGGAGGACTTTCGCACCGAACGGGCCCTGCGTACGGGTCATGCACCTCCTGCACAGAAGGCTCGGGGCAACGGGCGGTTTGCGCTGTCGTCTCGGAACATTTGGTGGATAGTCATTATTGGTGTGGCACTGTACCTTACCGTGAAGGCGGGCCATTTGTGATGCGGCGATGGTACGTGATAGTGGGCGTGGTTATGGCCGTCTTGCTGCCAATCTTGGTAGCGCTCAATGTGTCGCCTTTACTCAATCATTTGCCTCTCCTGGCTGTGTACCCCGTGGCGTTTGGGGTGGTGGCGTTGTCGGGGCAGCTCGGTCTTGTGGTGAAACGACTAGATCAGCGATATCCTGCGGTGTCCCTGGTCCGTGACGTACTCATCGCCGTGGCCGCAGGATTCGGTGCCTATTGGGCGACACGATTGATGATTCTTCGCGGCGGAGGCCCTACTGATCCAGCTCTGCTCGCGGTGGTGTGTACGTACCTTTTGATGGCGTGGCAGGCACCCAGTCGTAGACGTTAAACCTTTGTCCAGACCAGAATCAGGGTTGCGCAATTTAAAAATATGCTTTAAGGGAGACGCCTTCGATGGACTGGATCGACCTCGCCGTCATTGCGTATATCGTTATCGGGGCTTTCAGTGGCTTGCGACGGGGATTGATACTCGTGTTGTTTAGCTTGGCAGGCTATGTTGTAGGAGTGGCTCTGGCGGCTCATTACCAAAAGGCCGCCACAGCGATGTTAATGACGTCGTTACCGGTGGGGAAATGGACAGCGCATTTATTGCCGGCACCCGCGACACATATTCCGGGTGCTCATCTTGAGGCATTGAACCTGGCTCATGTGATCGTCGGGTTGCTCGTGTTCCTCCTGATTATTGGCGCGACAGAATTTGTTGGTCGTTTAATCGGCGAAGTGATAACTCGTCTAATCGGGTCCTTCAAGGTGACCGGGATGCTCAATAAAGTGGGCGGTGGGTTGGCGGGCCTTGCGGAGCATGGGGTGGTGGTGGGGATTGTGTTGACGATTGTGCTCGCATTGCCCATGATCGCCCATAGCCCAATATCTCGGGAGCTTCATCGCGCGCCACTTGCTATGCTGTTTGTGGGATGGTTTGGTCATATTAGTCGAATGGGTGGCGGTTTTTTCTTATGAAACACATCTTAAGTAACTACTGGATTGCTCACATCGGCCAGACCCTTATCATTTTAGTCGCAGCGGCTCTCGTGGTTCGCTTTTTTCACGCCATGCTGGGGCGGGCGGAACGCCGTGAGAGTCGTCATGGGGAGCCGTCCCGACGCGCTACGGTCTATCGTCTTTTGGCGTCTGTGATTCGCTACGTGATCGATTTCATCGCCATTGTGATGATTCTTTCGGGATTCCATGTCCAAACCACGTCGATCGTCGCCAGCGCGGGCATCTTGGGATTGGCGGTCAGCTTTGGAGCTCAAGGCTTGGTACAGGATGTGGTCACCGGGGTTTTTCTGCTTTATGAAGACCAATTTGCTGTGGGAGAACAAGTGACCTTTCCTAATCTCACCCTGTCGGGAACTGTGCGCGAAGTGGGGATTCGCATTACGCGTCTTACGGGAACCACCGGGGAATTGGTTATTGTGCCGAATCGTTTAATCTTGGAAGTTCAAAACCACTCGCGGGGAACCAGTAGTGTGGCCATTATGGTTCCTGTCTCTCCTGTCGAAAATCCCGACCGTGTTCAAGCGTCGCTGCAACGAGCCGTGGCCGTTGCGGCATCGGAAGGCATTGTGGATGCGACCGTTACGGGAGTCACCGCGTTTGCGACGGCGCAAGTTACCTGGACGGTGTCCGCGCCGGCTACTGTCGACAATCAGTTAGCGACGGACCGCCAGCTTCGTAAGACCATTGCGCAAGCGCTCTACCAAGACGGGATTACGTTGGCCGGGATGGCACAGAAAGGATCCACCCATGGATAGGCCTCAATACCATCTCAATGATATCGTTGAACTCAAAAAGCCCCATCCCTGTGGCAGCAAAACGTGGGTGATTACCCGCACCGGCATCGATTTTGCCCTGCGATGCCAGGGGTGTAACCACCGGATTATGATCACCCGGAAAGACTTCGAGCGTTCTGTCAAAAGGATTATCCAAGCATCGCCTCCGGCTCCTCAATGAATTGCCACGGTTGATGAGACCTGCTATAATCATGACCGTATGGGACATTCCCACACCACCCTGCTCCGGTGCAATACGGAGCCCCCACACCCGTGGGTGACCGTGGAGGAGGTGAAAAGTATTGGCTCACTATGAGCTCATGTATATTTTGAAGCCGGACCTTGGCGAAGAACAAGTGGCCGCTGACATCGAGCGTTTCAATCAAACCATCCAACAGCAAAATGGCCTAGTCGAAAAAACTGAGAAATGGGGACGCCGTAAGCTTGCCTATGAAATTAACGGGCACAGCGAAGGGTTCTACATGGTGGTAACGTTTACCGGCGAAGGCGGAATCGGTAACGAATTGACCCGTGTGTTAAAGATTCATGATGATGTAATACGGTCTATCGTAGTCCGGATCGATGAAGACGACGACAAAAAACCAGAATAGCTAGCCGGGGGAGGACGTTATGTTAAATCGCATTATCCTCATTGGTCGTTTGACTCGGGACCCCGAATTGCGTTATACGCCCCAGGGGGTTCCAGTAGCCTCGTTTGCGCTTGCGGTCGATCGTCCGTTTTCCAACCAGCAAGGTCAACGCGAGGCAGATTTTATCGACTGCATTGCGTGGCGTAAGTTGGGAGAAACGGTAGGTAATCACCTCACAAAAGGCCGTTTGGTGGCCGTTGAGGGACGCCTACAAGTGCGGAGCTATGAAGCACAAGATGGGACGAAACGCCGAGTCTCTGAAGTGGTCGCCGATAGTGTGCGGTTTTTGGACCGACCCCGTGAAGGGCAGCCTGCAGATGTACCTATGAGTGATGATGTAGCCCTCCCTGACGACTTGCCCTTTTAAGAGAGGAGGTCAGTGATGCGTAAGGAACGCGGGCGTCGACCCAAGAAGAAGGTTTGTGCATTTTGTGTCGATAAGGTTCACAAAGTGGACTTTAAAGAAGCTACACGATTGCGTCGTTTCATTTCGGAACGGGGAAAGATTTTACCCCGGAGAATTTCCGGAAACTGCGCGAAGCATCAGAGGCAGTTAACGGTTGCGATCAAGCGATCGAGGACCATGGCGCTGTTGCCCTTTAGTATTGAATAGATATCAGGAGCACGCCGCGCGTGCTCTTTGATTTTTAGATTGGGAGGTGGATGCACGTGGACCCTAGCCACACGTCCGGCCTTTCCCGAAAATTGATGGCCGTAGACTGGCTGAAGGCCGATCTCGTTGCAGAAACGGGGCGGCTCTTTCACGCCTTGAATTCTGGAACCGAAGAGAGTGTGGTCTCGACTTTGGCTGGGGTGGTTACCTCGGCGTACGCCTTAGGACTCCGCCTGGGGATTAATCCTGAACGCCTCGAGCTTGAAGTGCAATCGGTACTCGAGGAGGCGATCGGGAACCACCAAGAACTTGAGGCCTGGTTTGGCGATTTGAGCCGACTGCGTCACCATTTTAGCCGCCACCGGAATACCCCGTAAAGATAAAAGCGATTGAAGACACTCAGAAAGTCTCGTCATTCAGTGTATGATAAGCATGTAAAAGCCACTAGTACCCCAAATCGGGGCCGAGACCATCGGTCCCTCGCGCGTAATGTAGAAAAGCGGGGAAAAACTCAAGCGAAGGAGATCACTGATGCGAGTTATCTTGCTTCAAGATGTTAAGGGAACCGGCAAGACGGGTGATGTGCTGGAGGTCAAAGATGGATATGGCCGAAACTATCTGATTCCGCGCGGGCTAGCTAGCGAGGCGACGGTCGCCAAGGAACGGGAGATAGCCGATCAAAAAGCACGAGATAAAAAACGGATTGAAAAAGAACGCGCACAGATGACAGAACTTGCCGCGACACTTAAAGATCGAGTCGTAGAAGTCACGGCCCGTGTCGGCGAAGGGGGCCGACTTTTTGGAGCGGTAACCAACGCGGATGTGGCTAAGGCACTGGAATCCATGGGCGTTAAGATTGACCGCAAGAAAATTTCATTGGACCCGTTAAAACATATGGGACAAACCACGGCGCGGATTCATCTCTATCCGGGGATCGAAACCGATATTACGGTTCAGGTTGTCGCTGAATAAAGGGAATCGTGATGCGTAGAGGGGGAGAACTATGGCGGACAAGTTGGACGACAAGAATCCGAAACCACGTACGACCGCGCGTCGACGGCGCTCGGAGGAGTCCACCATCATTCGTCGCGTAGACGCGTTACAAGAAATCATTATGCAGATATATGGGCCAGAACGCCTCATTTTGCGGGCGGGGAAGCTCCAAGCTTTAAAGCTGCTGCGTTCACAACACGTGGAGCAGCGGGTCCTGGCGTTACAAAAACTTATCCTAGACGATCCTGGGCTGGTCTCGGTACCCGAACCCACCGCAATCCCTGTCATTCTTGATCAGCTAGAAGATGAATTGGCCGACTTGTTGGCCCGTCGTACCTTAGAAGATGATCTGGAAAAACGTATCGCGGAAAAAATGCAGGATCGCCACGAAGAGTACGTGCGGGATATCCGCAATCAAATTCTCAAAGAGGATGGTGGGCCAGAAACACCGGAAACTTTGAAAAAGTTGGCCAAACTGACCAAACTGGACGAAGGAGGCCTCGCGGAATCCGCGCTGGAGATCATGCGTCCACAAACGCTCGACCAGGTGGTCGGCCAAGAACCGGCTATTCAAGGACTCTTGGCTAAACTCGCGTCACCCTATCCTCAGCACGTGTTGCTATACGGACCACCCGGCGTGGGTAAGACGACCGTAGCCCGATTGGTGCTAGGCGTGGCCCGCGCGCTGAAACAAAGTCCGTTTGGGGAAGACGCGCCTTTTGTCGAGACCGATGGTACCACTTTGCGTTGGGACCCTCGTGAAGTCACCAATCCCTTGCTCGGATCGGTGCACGATCCCATTTATCAGGGGGCCCGTCGCGATCTCGCCGAAAGTGGTATCCCCGAGCCGAAGACCGGCCTTGTGACCGAAAGTCATGGTGGAGTGTTGTTCATTGATGAAATTGGAGAAATGGATCCGGTTTTGCAAAATAAGTTGCTAAAAGTCTTAGAGGATAAACGGGTGCATTTCGACTCTCCCTATTATGATCCCCACGAACCTAACGTGCCTCAATATGTTCACAAATTGTTCCAAGAGGGGGCCCCGGCCGATTTTGTTCTCATTGGCGCGACGACTAGAAGTCCTGAGGATATTTCCCCGGCACTCCGGTCGCGATGTGCCGAAATCTATTTTGAGCCCCTAACGCCGGCTGAAGTCAGCCGGATTGCGGATAATGCGGCCGAACGGTTAGGGGTGACGATAGAACCTGGGGCGTCAAACTTGGTCACCCGCTATACCCTCGAAGGACGACGCGCCGCAAGCTTAGTGGCCGATGCGTTTTCCGTGGCGTTTCTAGAAATCGGTACCCGGCCGGATGTCATTAAAACTGCAGTGATGCAGCAAGTGGTGAGTCGTTCGCGGCTATCGCCTGTAAACGCACCCGTCATCCTGACACCGACGGTAGGCCGATCGCTAGGGCTCGCGGTGGCGGGCTATCAGGGATTGGTGTTGGAGATTGAAGCGGCGGTATTCCCTGCAGCCGAAGCGGGTCGCGGACAATGGCGATTTAATCAAACCGCCGGTAATATGGCGAAGGATTCCGTGTTCAATGCCGGCGCCGTCCTGCGCCGGTTGACGGGGCGTGATTTAACCCAATATGATGTTCATGTCAACGTGGTGGGAGGCGGCAATATTGATGGGCCGTCTGCTGGGGTGGCCATTTTCACGGCCGTGTATAGTGCCCTGACGGGGACCCCAGTTCGCGCAGATTGTGCGATGACTGGAGAACTGTCGTTATCGGGCCGCGTCAAACCGGTTGGGGGGATTCCCGAAAAGATTTTTGGGGCCCGTCAATTGGGAATCCCCCGGGTGTTAGTGCCGGACGACAACCAGGCTGATGTGCCGGCCCTCGTCGACGGACCGGAGATTTTCTTGATTTCCACTGTGGAACAGTTACTAACTGAGGTGTTAGTGTGAGCGTAGATTTGGGGCGGATGCCGCCCCATAGTCCAGATGCCGAAATGTCCGTAGTCGGGGCCATGCTGATAGAGCCCGAGGCTGTGGCACTCGCGGTGGAAACCGTAAGCGCCGAGGATTTCTACCATGAAAACCATCGACTGGTCTTCGATGCGATGGTGAGTTTATTTAATCAAGGCAAGGCGGTCGATGTGGTCATGACCGGTGAGGAACTTCGTGGGAGAAATCAGTTGGAGGTAGTCGGCGGCATTCCCTACCTTATGGAACTGGCATCTTTGGTGCCGACAGCAGCCCACGTCGAGCATTATGCGCGTATTGTCAAAGAATCGAGCCTTTTGCGCCAAATTATTTCGGTGTCGACGCGCTTGGTCACCGAGGCGTATCATGGCGAATCGACGCCGCGCGACTTGTTAGACCGGGCCCAAAAAGACCTGTTCTCGTTGGCTCAAGGGGGCCACCGTGATTTCGTGCGTCTGCACCAAGTGCTGTTGGATACGTTCAATCGTCTCGAGCAGCTGTATGCCAACAAGGGCAAATTGGTCGGCTTACCGACCGGGTTTCCCGATTTGGATCGGATGACGGCGGGGCTTCAAAACTCGGACTTGATCATCGTGGCAGCGCGCCCCTCTATGGGAAAAACCATGTTGTGTCTAAACCTGGCACGCCACGTAGCGCTTTATGATCAAGTGCCCGTGGCGATCTTTAGTCTAGA
This sequence comes from Sulfobacillus sp., assembly GCA_027343695.1. GTDB lineage: Bacteria > Bacillota > Sulfobacillia > Sulfobacillales > Sulfobacillaceae > JAKADJ01. The sequence continues at coordinate 35,192 of DAHWKJ010000045.1, forward strand.
AATGTCTCGAGAACAACTCGCCCTTCGTCTCTTGAGCGCCGAGGCGGAGCTATCAGGACAACGGCTGCGCACTGGTGAGTTAGATGATGATATGTGGGCAACCTTGAGCAATGCGCTAGGGCGATTGGGAGAAGCTCCGATTTTTATCGATGATACCCCTGGGGTATCAGCGTTAGAGGTACGGGCTAAAGCGCGCCAATTAAAGGCACAATTTGATATTGGCTTGGTCATTATCGACTATATGCAGCTGATGGCCGGACGCCGTGCCGAGAATCGTCAACAAGAAATATCCGATATCTCTCGATCCCTCAAGGCTTTGGCACGTGAACTAGACGTACCGGTGGTTGCGTTGTCCCAATTATCCCGGGCGGTGGAAAGCCGAACCGATAAACGGCCGATGTTGTCTGATTTAAGAGAATCTGGGGCTATCGAGCAAGATGCGGACATAGTCGCGTTTCTTTATCGGGAAGACTATTATACAAAGGAGTCTCAAAATCCTGATGTGACTGAACTCATTGTGGCTAAACAGCGGAATGGGCCCACGGGAACCGTCAATTTATTGTTTAAAAAGGACATCGGGAAGTTTTTAAGTACGACACCGATGCATCAAAATTACCCAGGTTGAGTGAAAGGGCGAGGCGAATATGTCAGCAGTAGTGGTCGTAGGAGCTCAATGGGGTGATGAAGGGAAGGGCAAGGTCATTGATTTTCTTGCCCGAGAGGCCGACATGGTCGTGCGCCATCAAGGGGGGAACAACGCGGGTCACACCGTTGTGGTGGGCGAGGAAGAGTATAAACTCCACTTGATTCCGTCGGGGATCCTCTATGGAGACAAGCTTTGCGTGATTGCGGCGGGTGTCGTGGTGGACCCGAGAGTTCTGTTCGAAGAAATTGACTACCTCGAACGGCGCGGCATCAAGACGGATCGGTTGCGAATTTCATCGCAAGCACACCTGATTATGCCGTATCATGCGCGAATGGATGCTCTGTCCGAAGATCGACTAGGAGTCCATAAGCTCGGTACCACACTGCGGGGCATTGGCCCTGCTTATATGGACAAAGCAGCGCGCGTTGGAGTGCGGGTCGGGGACTTGTTGCAGCCAGAATTTTTTGCGGTGCGACTGAAGCGAGTGTTGGACGAGAAAAATCGGTTATTTGCCCGAGCGTATGATGCCGAGGGATTTGATTTTGACGAGGTACTCCAGACTTACCTAGCCTACGGAGAGCAAATGCGCCCTTATGTGGCCAACACCTCGGTGGTCATCAACCAGGCGATTGACGAGGGAGAGCGCGTATTGTTTGAGGGTGCGCAGGGGACGATGTTGGATATTGACCATGGTACGTTTCCCTTTGTGACCTCTTCGCATCCGATTGCCGGTGGAGCCTGCATCGGCGCGGGCGTCGGGCCTACAAAGATCGACCAGGTCTATGGTGTGGTTAAAGCCTATACCAGCCGGGTGGGAGACGGTCCTTTTCCAACCGAACTCCTGAACACAATTGGGAGCGATATTCGGGATCGCGGTCACGAATATGGAACCACGACTGGGCGCCCACGACGGATTGGATGGTTAGATTCGGTGGTGTTGCGTCACGCCGCACGAGTCAATGGGCTAACCGGGATTGCGGTGACCCGGCTTGACGTGCTCGACGGGCTCCCTGAACTGAAAATCGCAGTGGCCTACCGATACCGAGGCGAGATCATTCACGAGTTTCCCGACAGTGCCGAAATGCTGGACTTGATGGAACCCGAGTATGAGACATTACCGGGATGGACGCAGTCGATTAATCAGGTGCGTCGACTCGAAGATTTGCCGAAAGAAGCTCGGGCCTACCTGGATCGCATTAGCGAATTAACGGGAACCCCGTTAGTACTCGTATCCGTGGGACGCGAGCGAACCAACACGATTCCCTTGAAGGAACTGTATTAGGAGTCAGGAATTAACCTTGACCACAGGATGTGGGGATGCTACAGTAGAGTGTGCGCGGAAGTAGTTCAGTTGGTAGAATGTCGGCTTCCCAAGCCGAAGGTCGCGGGTTCGAATCCCGTCTTCCGCTCCACTTGCGTCCTCTCGTCGAGAGGAGCCGTTATGCGAGAGAAATTATTATCCATTGCGCACAAATTTGCCCAAGATCAGCTCTCTCCCGGTACTACGGGAAATCTTAGCGTTCGCGATGGTGATGGGCGATCGTTCTGGGTTACACCGTCTGGGGTGCCATTTGGAACGCTTTCGATTCAGGATCTAGTCCGTGTCGATATAGAGACCATGAGTGTCGTCGAAGGCACGAGTAGGCCGTCTACCGAAGTTCCTCTCCATAGCTTAACCTACCAAAGACGGGCAGATGTCCACGCTGTTGTGCATGCCCACTCCCTCTATGCCACGATATTCTCCACCTTAAATCGACCTGTCAAGGCTGTCCACTACCAGTTGGCCCGAGTTGGGGATGAAGTCCCATTAGCGGATTATGCGACCTATGGCAGTAAAGAATTGGCTAATCATGCCACGAACGCGTTGGGCCAAGGTGGGGCAGTACTTTTGAAAAATCACGGTCTCATGACCGTGGCCACGACCATTGACGAGGCCTATCAAAACGCCTTGGACGTCGAATGGGTCGCCAAGCTGTACTACCTAGCTCTACAGATTGGTGAACCAGACATTCTTACGCATGACGAGATGGCACGGGTGCGTCACCAATTCGCGCAATATGGTCAATCCTCCCAATAGACCCTGAATCGACACCGGGTAACCACTCGAATCCAAAGCCTCAGGCCCTTAAATGTTGTCGACGCCAACCTGCAAGATGGAACATTAAGATACCGACCACGGCGTACACCGCCCCGCTCCAGAGCGTGATAAAAAAAGGCCACCACCAGGTGAATACATCCAATCGGAAGACCTCAGCGCCGAGACTCCCGTACGCACCGAAGGCCGTGGCGAGGCTCGCGCTATATCCCGGCCAGTGTAGCAAGATTTGACTGCAAAGCGCCCCGATGACGCCCGCAATGCCCCCCATCCACAAGATATCCGTATCGCGAGGGGTGACCGACGCCGCCAGAAACAAGATACGAGAGGCCATCAAAAAGGCACAAAAATGAAGCATCGCGAGCGTCGCTGCTGAGAGTCCTACGCCCCACAAGAGAATCGGGAGCGATAGTACGAGGCTAGTAATCCCTGTCATCCACGATAAGACCCGCATAGCTGGATTCCTCTTTTCTGGGACTGGTATCCATTGATATGGTCAATCTTGATCGGCTATTCCTTGGTCTAAGTGTCATAGACCTACATAAGTCTTTCCATAGGAGGGGACAATCTATGGTGAGGCGGCTAGGCATTCTGACATCATCGATCATGATGTTGCTGGGTTTAGTGATTTTGACCTGGGGATTTCGGGATTTGCCCTTGGATGAGCGCCCTGAATGGATGGCGTGGCAGATGGTCTTGTGGCCGATTGTGGCCGTGGGGCTCACGGAGATATGGCGCCTACGCAGGTATGCCAAGCGTGGCTGGAAAATTCGTGTCGACCGCTTCAAGTTGTTAGTTCATGGAATCCCCGCTTTTGTCGTTGCGTCTTTGCCTGGTGGCGCGTTTACCACATGGTGGGGTTCGGGCAGCATCTTTTCGTTATTGGACTTTCCTACAGCGAAAGTGATGGCGGCGCTGTGGCTGGCGTATACACTGTGGTCTTGCTGGGAGGTGGATTTACCATGACGTCACGTGGAGCGCGGTATGCAGCACTGTTTTTGGTGGCCGCCATATTATCCCTGACTTTACTATTCATGGTCCATCAAAAGCCGGTAATGGCGACACGTCGCACCCGTATTGTGATTAATGTATTGAAACGGCGTCTATCGCTCTATGTGGGCGGCAAATTATTCTCCACTTATCCGGTAGCCGTGGGAAATCCATGGACCCCAAGTCCGCGTGGGGAATTTTTCATTACCCAGAAAGCAGTATGGGGAGATGGCTTTGGCACACGCTGGATGCGGATTTCGACGCCATGGGGGATCTATGGCATCCACGGGACGAATCGACCGTGGTCGGTCGGAACCGTGGCGTCTCATGGATGCTTTAGGATGCTTAATCGAGATGTCGAACAAGTGTACTCATTGGTTTCCGTAGGCACCCCAGTAACCATCGAGGGATTGACTCCTTATGTGAAGATTCGTCGCGTGTTACGTCCGGGGAACATTGGTCAAGACGTCGTCGAACTGGAACGCTTGCTACGTCTCGCTCACGTCTATTCGGGACCTCTTGAAGGCATCTACAATGGGGCCGTGACCCATGCGGTAGAGAAATTTGAGGTGATGGTAAAGCAGCCGGTTACGGGCATTGCAACCTTAAAGACGATAGAATTGTTGCAACGAATGACCAATCAAAATACGTTGAAACCGGGATACCTTAATCGGGCCTGACAATCGACTTCACGGGAATGGCTAGATAGGATTTTCATCGGATCGTTGGGTATGGATTAGGAAGGATTTGACAACGGATGACCTCGGAGTTCTTGTTGAGTCTTGGACGTATGCGTAGTATAATGGTTGTTGCATTGCTGGCGTAGCTCAGTTGGTAGAGCAACGGTTTCGTAAACCGTAGGTCGTCGGTTCAAGTCCGACCGTCAGCTCCAGTAAAATTTGAAGCCCCGCAAGCGATTGCGGGTTTTTTATTTTGCGTCGAAATCCCAAAAAACCGCCACGGGCCGCTGGGCGGGCCGCAGGAAAATACGCGACATTCCTCGTAACTCTCCGCTACGTACCGTGACACCCAAAAAAACAGGACCTCAGACACAAAAAAATCGACCGATCCACGAAGTGGTCCGGCACTTGCAAAGTTTGCAGGTGGTTCGGTTGGACTCAGGCGACCGCGTCATCGCCTTGCCTCAGATATTTCACGCGACTTTGGAGGCCATTCTGGATGGGCTCCAGATACCCGCCACCGTCTTTACCGAACCCCCTTTGCGAGACCCGCCCGCTCGAAAATAAAATGACGAGACTTCCATAATTTAGGTGCGGAATAGGTGATTTAAAACTTACTACTATGTATTTACGATATTAGTAATCTTTTCCAATAACCATAAAAAGCCCCAAACACCTGATGCAGA
>DAHWKJ010000048.1 GCA_027343695.1 Sulfobacillus sp.
CGTGAGACCGATGTGGCTGCCGCGGTTCGGCGAGAAATCACGCAAGTCCAACATTTGATCACGCCCGGGAAAACCTATGCCATCGGGGTCGGAAGTCGCGGAATTGCCAACATTGCCCTCATTGCCCGGACCACGATTGAAGAAATTCGGCGTAGCGGGGCCGATGTGGTCATCATCCCAGCCATGGCCTCGCACGGCGGCGCCACGCCTAAAGGTCAGAAAGAAGTGCTAGCCAGTTTTGGCATTACCGAAGCCGCGATGGGAGCACACATCGATGCCCGCATGGATGTGGCGATTATCGATCATCTCCCCGACGGCACCCCTATTTATTTCAGTCAGGCGGCCTTAGACGCCGATGGGATCATTCCCATCAATCGGGTCAAGTTGCACACCGCCTTTCACGGACCAATTGAAAGTGGCCTCACCAAAATGCTCGTGATAGGATTTGGGAAACAGCACGGGGCGGCAACGGTCCATAGTCGCGGTTTTGCAGTGTTTGACCGCCTCATTCCCGAAATCGGACGGATCGTGATGGAACGATTGCCAATTGTCTTTGGTCTGGCCATTCTTGAGAATGGGTATGAGGACACGGCCCTGGTGCGTGCCTTGCCGGCTGAGCGGATTTTAGCCGAGGAACCCCAGTTGATGGACAGGTCCAGACAATGGATAGCGCGGTTGCCTTTTGACAGTATCGATGTCCTGGTTGTGGGACAGATCGGTAAAAATATTTCGGGAGACGGAATGGATCCCAACGTCACAGGCCGCTATGGGGCGGTTGGAGTTAGCGGGGGGCCCACCGTCGGAAAAATGGCTGTGTTGAATCTCACCACTGAAACCCACGGTAATGCCAATGGTCTAGGCGTAGCTGATAGCGTGTCTTTGCATGCGTACCGCGAAATTGATTGGGCCAAGACCTATACGAATGCCCTGACGTCCACGGAGTTCGGTCCAATCAAAACTCCCATGGTGATGCCCAATGACCATGATGCGATTGAGGTGGTCTTACGCACCATCAATGGCAGATCCCCCGAGAACACCCGTACGCTCGTGATCCAAAACACCTTAAAACTTGAAGAACTGGTCATTAGTGAAGCCCTATGGGAAGAAGCGCACGCCAAAGGCTTGGAACCCCAAAATGACTGGGCCCCCTTAATTTTTGATGCCGAGGGTAATCTCGACGACGCCCGAGGGCTCCCCATTGGTCAAGATTAATTCCCCGTGGGGGACCGACTGCGGTCCCCCACGGGGTTTTTGAATGGTCAGAACGCATCATGTTTGGAGCGGGCCAAAATGGGGAATTCGTTTTAGAATGCGGTCAGACCGCCATCCACGACCATGTGTGATCCCCAACAGAAACTGCCTTCGGGCCCCACCAAAAACTTTACGGCATTAGCAATTTCTTGTGGGGTTCCCATCCTGCCAATCGGTTGCCTGGCCGCCATCTGCGCCCGGGTTGCGGCCGGATCGGGTTGGTCCGCGGTAATCCGATAGACCCAGGGTGACTCCACCGTTCCCGGTAAGACCGCATTGACGCGAATATTATAGCCTATCACATCAGCTTGCACGGATCGCGTGAGGGCCATCACGGCTCCCTTACTGGTTGAATATGCTGCCCGATCGCGGAGGCCGACCATCCCGGCCACCGAAGCGACGTTGGCAATAGCCCCGGAACGTCGCTCGATCATTCCCGGCAAAACCGCCCGACACATCCAGTAAATTCCTTTGACATTGACCGCCATAATACGATCCCACTCATCGGGAGCGGTGGTCAAGATGGTCCCCGCACTTCCGATCCCGGCGTTATTGACTAAAATCGTTAGCGGACCAAAGTGGTTTTGGGCAAATTGCGTGGCAGCGTCGGCGCCGTTCTCCTGGGTGACGTCGAGTCGCGTCGCCACAGCCGTGTATCCTTGGACTTCCAACTCATGAACAATGTCTTCCGCCGCCTGCAAATTTACGTCTCCCAACACAACTTGAGCTCCAGCAACAGCTAAGGTTCGTGCAATTGCCTCACCAATCCCCGACGCAGCCCCTGTGATCAGTGCTACTTGTCCCTCCAACTCTGCCATGAAAAGTCTCTCCTTTACTCATACTAAAATACTACTAATAAAAAACGTTTGCTCTAACCAATCGTTGCGCCTTTAATCGCACTGGTGGCGAGTCGACGATAGATGCCCAAGGCTCCCCGTTCGCCTAAAGGCGGCAGAACCAACCGGGTGCGCCGTTCCGTTAACACGCGGTCAATAACCTCTGGTGATTCCCTGTGGCCATGGATCCCGACAATATTGAGTCGCCGTCCGGGGATGTCAATGTCAATGAGGTCTCCCGCCTCCACCAAAGCAATCGGACCGCCGTCTCGAGCTTCCGGCGACACGTGGCCGATGGCGGGACCTCTAGTGGCTCCGGAATAGCGGCCATCTGTAATGATGGCACATCCCCTCGCATATTCGGGCACTTGCATGAGGGCTTCGGTGGTGTGAAACATTTCGGGCATGCCGGATCCTTTGGGACCTTCGTTCCGGATAATCAACACGTCCCCGACCTGCAGTTTACGCTCTAGCACCATCACCAAGGCTTCCTCTTCCGAATCACAGGGTACGGCGGGACCCACATGGGACATCATTTCTGGCGTGACGGCGCGGGCTTTGACCACGGCTCCTTCCGGAGCCAGGTTGCCGGTTAAGACGGCAATATCGCCACCTTCGTAAACCGGTCGCGTCCATCCGGGAATCACGTCTTGCCAGTCGGTCTGGCGCTGTTCCAAATACTGACGGCACTTTTGGAAGTATCCGATTTCGTTCAGCCAATCGAGATTTTCGCCGACGGTTTTTCCGGTTACAGTCAGACAATCCAAGTGGAGGCGATCCCGCAACAATTCCATGATATAGGGAATGCCCCCGGCATACCAAAAATACTCGGTCGGATACTTTCCAGCGGTTTTGACGTTGGCCATTACGGGAATGTCGCGCTGCAGTCGGTCGAAATCGAAGGCATCAATATCGATGCCCGCTTCATGCGCGATAGCCGGGATATGCAAAGTGGCATTGGAGGAGCCTCCAATGGCGGCATGCACCATCATCGCGTTTTCAAAGGCTTCGCGCGTGAGAATATGTCTCGGTGTCAAGCCTTCTTTAATGAGAGCCAGAATGCGTGTGCCAGCTGTTTGGGCGAGTCGATGCAAGTCGTTGAGAATCACCGGCAACATCGCCGTTCCTGGTAACGCGAGGCCCAAAGCCTCGGACATGGCCTGCATGGTCGATGCTGTGCCCATAAATTGACAGGCCCCACACGAGGGACACGTGTCCTCGGCCACATCTAAAAATTTCTGTTCACTCACTTCTCCTTTAACCCATCTGTCTCCTAATGACCACAAAATATCGGAACTGATAAAATTAGGTCCGCTGATGTTGGCTCCCCCCGGCACATGAATTGCGGGCAGATCCAATCGTGCCATGGCCATGAGATGGGCCGGCACTGCCTTATCACAGGAGGACAATAACACGAGTCCATCGTAGGGACTGGCCATCGCATGGATTTCCACCATGTTGCAAATCATCTCGCGCGATAGCAAGGAGAAGTTCATCCCGTCATGGCTTTGCGCAATTCCATCACAAATGTCGGTCACAAAATATTGCGCCGCTTTTCCCCCCGCACTGGTCACCCCTTTTTGCACTGATTGCCCCACCGCGTCCAAATGAAAACTTCCGGGGTGGCTTGAGCCATAAACGCTTTCGACCAGGACCTGGGGCTTTTTGAGGTCTTCTCGAGTCCAATCCATGCCCAGTCGCAAGCCGTCGCCTTGGTAGTTGACCCGGCGTAATTGTTGACTACGCAACACTTGTATCGCTCCCTCCCCACCTTGTCTTTCCCATCTCGATATTTGTTATTTGGATATTTGATGTGTGGCGACCACCCGCGGCTGAGAGTCGACAAGTACAGAGTTCCGTAGCATGCCACCTTACCCTTTCTTCGTTCCGGGTTGTCCTGGCGCCACCTGTACTTGCCCGGGGCCCGTGGCCGAGTCACAATCCTCGCCAACCACCACGCGCAACACGTTGGGGCGGCACAGATCACGCTGTCCCGCTCCGTATCCCACGGACTTGACGGTCATGAGGGGCATCACCCCAGGGATTCCTACCGCCGCCGCAATGGCAGCGCCGGTCGGGGTGGCCAATTCGACCCGGGGACCATCTTGGTACGCGACAAAGCCTTTCAGAAGGGCCAACGTGGCAGGACCCGGTACAGGATAGCGCCCATGGGCGCTGTACATAAACCCCGCTCCCAGGTTGATGGGCCCAACCACCACGCGGTGTGGTTTCAGCCACATCAAGGATGCCGCCGCCGCGACAATATCGGCAAGGGAGTCTTCCGCACCGACCTCATGTAAATGTACGCCAGACAGCGTTTCTCCATGAATCTCCGCCTCGACTTGACTCAACTTGACGAAAATCGTACGGGCCAGATTTTGGACAGAACAATCCAATCCGGAATTTTCCACTAGGTTCAATATCTCCGGTAAATGCCGATGAACGGGAGGATCCGCCATCGACCATGCCACCTCGAACTTGGTGGCGGCCACGCCGTGTCGTATGGTCCGTTGGCACCCGACATCCAGTCCGCGAATGCCTAACTTCTGGACAGACTGATGCACCACGTCGAACGGCACTCCGACATCCAAAAAAGCGCCCACGATCATGTCTCCACTCAAGCCGGAAAACGGGTCAAAATACACGAGGGCCATAGAATCCCCTTTCTGCTTCTCGGCATGATCAGTAAGCGGGTTAAGGGTTACAACCCACTCCATTAAGAGGGGCGGATGGCGACCGTTTTGGTATGCGTATAAAATTCTATAGCGGCACGCCCTTGTTCCCGGGAATGAGAGCTCGACGCTTTGAGTCCCCCGAATGGCGCCTGTAATTCTACTCCGGCCGTCTCCTCGTTCACGCGTACCAATCCGGCCTCAATGCCCTCGACACACGCCATAGCCGTCTTAAGATTCCGGGTGAACACCGACGCACTGAGTCCGTAGCGGACATCATTAGCCACCTCGATAGCTTCGTCCACAGTTTTTACCGGAATCAAAGCAACCACCGGTCCGAAAATTTCTTCTTGCGCAATTGTGGCCCCGGCAGCCACTCCATCGAACACCGTGGGGGGAACGAAATAGCCACGGGCTAACGGCCCTCCCACAGGGGTTCCTCCGGTCAAGACGCGCCCCCCTTCCGTGCGCCCTCGATCGATAAGACTCATAACTTTGTCGTATTGGGCTTGTGACACGAGAGGACCTAAATAGGTCTCGGGTTGGGAAGGATCTCCTTGTTGTAACGCTTGAATCCGGTTAACGAGCCGATCGGTAAATTCGTGTCGGATTCCTTCCATAACAATAACGCGAGAGGTGGCCGTACACTTTTGACCGGCAGAGCGCATGGCTCCCGATACAGTCAGTTCGACGGCGAGGTCGAGGTCGGCATCATCCGCCACGATAACCGGGTTCTTGCCACCCATTTCCAACTGATATTTCACTCCTCGGGACACAGCCGTTTCGGCGATATGTTGGCCAACCCCGGTAGACCCCGTAAAACTCACCCCCTGGATCAAGGGGTGTTGGATGAGGGCTTCCCCCGCTACCGAACCTAGGCCTAGCACGAGATTAACCACGCCAGCCGGAAAGAGGGAAGCGATAAGTTCCCACATGCGATAGGCCGTTAACGAAGCCAATTCGGCCGGTTTGAGGACGACCGTATTGCCATAGACCAAGGCCGGAGCCGTTTTCCACATCGGAATCGCTAACGGAAAATTCCACGGGGTAATAATGCCCACGACTCCTAAGGGCTCCCGGGTGGTATATTGCAAGGTGGACGGATTTGTGGCCGGAATCACCTCCCCCACCGATCGTAAGCCTTCGCCTCCGTAGTACCGTAAAATTGCCACCGCCCGCGCCGCCTCTCCACGGGCTTCACCGATGGGTTTGCCCATTTCTTGGGCCGCCAACAATCCCAGCTCATCCAAGTGGGCCTCAAGAAGATTGGCCGCCTGCGATAAGATATTTCCTCGCGCGACAGCTCCTAGAGCTTTCCATGCTCGTCGGGCCGATTGGGCGGCTCGTAGTGCTCGGTCAACGTCTTGAGCCTCGGACAGAGGAATCGTTCCGACGACGTGATTCCACTCAGCAGGATTTTGAACTGCCGTGCGATTTGTGGTCTCGGTCCACTCACCGCCAATAAGATTTCGTGCATCCATTTGCTGTGGCCTCCTTGACTGTAAAGTCCAATTTCCCCTTCATTCTAGCACCTGCAAAGACAGTTCTTCACTACTAGCAGCAAGAACTCAATATTCACGGCTACGAAGTACGGTTCCCAGTAATAACGGTCTGGGTCTTTTCCACACCTCATCTGAACGGCCCTGATCAGTCACCTATCATTTCGGATAGCACGATGCAGGGCTGAGAGCAGGAAGCGCGATAACAAGATGGCACGCCTCCTTAACCTATGAACAGATGGTATCCCACTGCCGTCTTGCAGAGGAACAGCCGTCGGTCGTCTGCGAGCGCCGCATTAACGGCAATGGACGATTTAGGCTTGAAACCCCTTGCGTCGTTCCCAACCCGTACGAAACAATGGCAAAAAATTTCCCTGTTGATATGGATGGAGGGCAATTTCGTCAAGATTCAAATCCGCTCCCAATCCAGGAGCCCTTGGCGGTTCTATAAAACCGTTTTGTTGGGTAAGATGAAAAGTCAATAAGTTACTCTCCCAGTCCGCGTTAAATTCGTCAAAAAACTCGTGCAGATAAAAATTCGGACTCGCGGCATTGAGGTGAGCGCAAACTAGAGAACAAATGGGACCTTGCGCACTGTGGGGTGCCATCACGGCATTGTGTGCGTGAGCCATTCCCACAACATCCCGAGCTGCCGTCATTCCCATGTGTTGGGGTTCCAATTGGATAATGCTGACCACGTCATGCTGCAGCAACTCACTAAACTGTTCCCGACTATAGTAGTCTTCACCACAAGCCACGGGCACTGGCGAGTGTTTAGCCACTTCAATCATCGAGTCGATCCGGTTAGGCGGGACTGGGGCTTCGAACCATGATGGCCGGTATGGTGCGATGGCATTCGCAAACTGTAATGCGGTGGCTACCGAAAACCGGTTATGGCCCTCAACCAAAATATCAACATCGAAACCCACCGCTTCGCGCACTGCGGCAATCAAATCGACGGTCAGCCGAAATTCCTTGGGATCGACCACGCGCCAGGCATCGCCAAAAGGGTCAAACTTTAACGCTGTGTAGCCTTTGGCGACAACTTGCTGGGCCTGCTCGGCAAAGCTTTCGGGGGTTCTTCCGTTTTCAGCCTGGTACCATCCGTTGGCATAGACTCGGAGGCGATCA
>DAHWKJ010000052.1 GCA_027343695.1 Sulfobacillus sp.
AATTGCAGCATGCCTACAATGAACCTGTATCACCTGCAAACTCGGTGAAAACCGAGGACGCAAAACCACGGGCCTACCGCTCTAACAGCGATGGAGCTAAGGTAGCCGGGTTGCCGGAGCTGGTTCCGGCTTCGAAAGGAGTGGATAGATTGCTAAAGCGACTCGCTCTGATTGGACTGGCGCTAGGGGTGCTGTTGGTTGGCTCCCTTCCCGCGTTTACGGTCACCGCCTCCCCTAGTCAAGGCGTTCACAGTAATGGTACCATTTTCTACTGGGACGATTAGCCAACGGCAGGACTATTTCCTGCCGTTCGCTCCCAATTACAATAAATGGGGTCATCACTGTGGGACATAATTTTGACGAAGATTTTTCATTACGCGACCCAGAGGATCGGGGCATTCGACTCCTGGAAGAGGAGCGCCGCCGCATTGCGCGCGATTTGCATGACGGACCGATCCAGGTCCTGATCAATCTCAGTATGCGCCTTCAAATTATCCAGCGGCTCATGCTCGCCGATATAAAACTCGCCGAAGAAGAACTCGAACGGATTCAACAACGGCTGATTGGTTCGATCAACGAAATCCGTCAATTGATTTACGACCTTCAACCGGTCGCGATTGATGAAATTGGCTTGACTGCTGCTGTGACCTCTTTATTTGACCGCATCAAACAAGAATCGGGCCTCACCTGTATTCTCACCGTAGACGATTCGCTCCAAGAAAAATCCTTTGCCCTCACCCCGGCCCGCACCATTGGTACCTACCGGTTGATTCAAGAGGCGCTGAGCAATATTCGAAAACATGCTAAAGCCCACACGGTGACCATTGAGCTATCGACTCAGGATGCCAAGCTAAAACTCACGATTGAAGACGACGGTATCGGATTCGACCCGTCCACGCGGTTGTCCGGCCATTTAGGTCTCGACACCATGATGGAACGAGTGGAATATATGGGCGGTACGGGGAACATCGACTCGGCACCAGGCAAAGGTACCCGTCTGACATTTTTATTGCCTCTAGACAACCATGTGGCATAAGCCATGGGTCCAAGGGCAACGCCTCTACCAGGCAGGATGGCTAGATGCCGCCGTAGAGCAATTCCAAAAAGCCTTAAACGCCTCCCCCGATGCCTTAACTTTGGCCAAGATCATGGATGTGATGGGCCGGATCGCGATGCAAAGAAACCGTCATCAAGTCGGGATTAGCTGGTTTCGTCAGGCGCTTCAGGCGCTGAGCGACCACCAGACCCCTTCCCTCGACGTCACGTTTAGTATCACCATGCACTTAAACATGGCCCTTTCCCTGGGGGCCGATGAAGATCGCGCATTACGGGGGCTCCAACGTCTAGCTCCCCAAGTATCCACTCAATCCCAACGACAGCAAGCGATTTACCACCTGAATCTTGGGGTCGTCTATATCCATACCCAATTATATCCCCAAGCTTTGGAGAAACTGAGACGGGCCCAAGAACTATTAACCCCAAACGACTACGCTGCCATGGGCTATCCCCTTCACACCAATCTAGGCGTGGTCCTGATTGCCCTCGGAGATTATGCCAGTGCTCGTCAGGAACTATTAAAAGCCCTGACCTGGTCCCCCGATACCGGACTTCACGCGTTAAATGAACTGACCCGCCTGGCCATCTTGTCGAATGACGAGCAACAAGCCAAAGAATATGGTCAAAAAGCCATTAAGCAGATGTGGGGATCCTTAATGACTTTCGAAAAAAGTGAGCTCGCCAATCTCTGCGAGATTCTGGCTCAATTCACCGCGAGTACCGGGGATGCTGCCCTGCGTCGCCAACTCATCGATACGGCCCAAACCCTTTATGGCCAAATTGGGGTCTGGCGCCATTGGCGTCGTCTTCAAGAATATTTGGTGGCACCCCAAGGGCGGGAGGACCCCTTCGCCACCCCATTTTTAGCGGATATTCGTCGTTTCTTGCAACTGCTTCAAATGATGCTAGCGCAAGACATCCTGCACGAGCAGCTGCCTGCCGTCGCGGATGTGCGGACCCAAGTAGCTCAAGCGCTGGCATCCGCGCACGGTTGGGACCGCAACGAACGCCACGACCTCGCCCTGGTCTCTCGGTTAGCCGATTTCGGTCTTACGGCCATCGACTATGAGGTTGTGCACGATCCGCAAAAAAGTGCCACCACGTGGCACCGTTATACCCAACATCCCGCCCTATCCTTACAGCTCTTGGCACCTTTGAACCTATCGCCCGCCATCATGGCGGCCATTGGTGACCATCACGAACAGCCCGACGGCCGAGGATTCCCTCACGGTAAACGGCAGCCAGCCATCTCCCCACTGGCCGAAGTATTTAGCGTGGCTCACGCGTATGCCTGGGATGTCATCTATCTCGGCACGCCGCACAGTCAAGCTCTAAAGAATCTTGAGGCTCAAACACCCCATCGCCTGCCTGCGTCTTGGGTCAAGACCCTGTTCACTTTATTCTAAAGGATTGCAATGCCGCTCAGAATGATGGAGCGCACCGCGGGTTGATGGTGAACCATGGCCCTAGTCATCCGTTAACCCCCGAGTATCCTCCCATTGCATCCGTTAGAGACGAGAGCCGAGTAGGCTTCGGCAGTCCTATTCAATTCCAGCGCTTACGCCGGCGCGACCTGGTATTCTATAACCAGAAGGGATATAATAAAGAAAAGTGCGATAAGGTAGGGTCAGTCTTGGCAGAAGTCGAAGCAGACATAGTGGAATCACTTGATTTAGTTCCCGTGGTCGATCTTAAAGGTCGCCCCTTGTCGCCATGTACCCCAGAAAAAGTAGAACAAAACCTTCGCGATGGGCTGGCGCATCTTGAAGATGGGGTGCTTCACCTGAATTACCGACCCATGGCCTACCGGGCCGTGTACCGAGCGGTCAGACAACGCGATGGTCTCCGATGTGCCTGGTGCCATGGCGTAGGTTCCACGCTGGAACACGTGATTCCCGTCTGTTGGGGCGGTCTCACCACGTTAGATAATTGTGTCATCGCCTGCCGAGCATGCAATCATAGTCGGAATAACGCATTGCCCGATCAGTTTATTGCCTGGACTGGTTTTCGTCCCACCCATCCCGTCATTTTGCGCATCCTAAAGGACCAGGGTAAGGCTCTACAACGCGCCCATGACGCCCTCGCTCGAAAGCCCATCACGGCATGTACCAGTAAAGAAGAGGCCCAAGTGTGGGTCGCTTTTCAAGCCCGCCAACTTGACCGAGTTCGTCCAGCTCCACCCAGTCTTCCGCAATCGCGGTTTAAGCCGGACGTCAAACCCTTCTTCGATGTCTTTTTACCCTGACCCTAGGCGAGACGACCACGTCCCTGAGCCCAATTGCGTCGCATGGACACTGCCTCTGCCATAGTTTTTGCGAGGGGAACAATGGCATGCGCCGCCTCCAATAAGTCCGCCCAGATCACGGAACGTCCACGCTCCGCAGCGAGAAATCTCGCATCGGTGACGACGGCTTTTAATTCTGCCCCAGAAAACTGCTCCGTGGCCGTAATCAACGATTCCCATTCGCCCACAGAAGCGTCCATCTTGACTGCTTGTTCCTTCAGGTGGATGTCTAAAATTTGGCCCCGAGCCAAATCGTCCGGCAAATCGACAAAAAACAACTCATCAAACCGTCCGCGCCGCAGAAATTCCATGGGGAGTTGTTCAACGTCGTTAGCGGTCGCGACCACCACAACCGGGCTTTGGTGTTCCTCCAACCAGGTAAGAAAATATCCGAGAGCCCGGGCCGTGGTCCCCGCGTCGGTCATGGCAGAGCCTTCGCGCCCCGCGAGCACTTTCTCCACTTCATCCACCCATAAGACACACGGAGCCATCTCTTCCGCCTTCGCGAGCGCCTGGTGCCAACGATCTTCCGATTGTCCCACGAAGCTCCCAAACAGTTGGCCCACATTAAGGCGTACTAACGGCAGTCCCCAAAACCGAGCCAAGGCCTTGGCTGATAGACTTTTTCCTGTACCAGACATCCCAAATAACAAGACCCCACGGGGCATCGGCAATCGATACGCCGGATCCCAAGCCAGTTTTTTTCGGGCCGCCCAGGCCTTAAAATGGGCAAGCCCACCCAGATGCTCAAATCCTGGGCCGAGCGGGATCCATTCCAATCCCCGAGTCCCTTGGGTGAATCGCGATTGAATGAAATTTGCCAAGCCCGGTGACGATGCGAGCCACCCTGCTTCCGCCGTGGTCGTCGGCCATCCACTGGGGCCGACGACCAGATCCAGCGAAATCTCGAGCCCTGCTCGTTGCAATGAGACAGGCACCAGAGCCTCTAGGGTGGTCACCACCATCACCAACAGCGGTCGATCGGATTCGGCAATTTCGCGCAAAGCCCGGGCCACAGCCGGATCGTGCCAATAGGCATCCAGATCGTAGGCCACCACCATAGCTTCGGGGAGACTCTGCACTTTTTCTAACATGGTCGCCGCATCCCGGGTCAATTGGGCCCCTAGACGTTCCAAAGGCCTTTCGAGGCCTTTTACCACACTCCAACTCCACCACTCCGGGTCGTGATGGGCCATGAGGGCTCGACGGAGGGCCGGTTCATCTTCGGTCCGAACGATGAGCAAATGAAGTCCCGCGCCACGCCATTCAGGGAGTGCGGCCACTAATTCTTTTGCCGTCACGGCCGTAAGCCAGCGAGCACCAGGTTGTGAAAAATAGGACGCAGTCGAATCGGCGCGTTCGATTCGCGACCGAGATGTACCCGGTTGGTTAACAGGGCCATGACTACACCCTCACGGGGATCGACCCAGAGCGAAGTCCCGGTGAATCCGGTGTGGCCAACCGATTCGGCAGACATTAAGTCTCCAGCCGACGACAAGGGATGCGGCTTTTGAAACCCGTAGGCACGTAACTCACCGGAAATCCCAAGGGTACGCGGCAAAAGCCAAGCGGCCATCGTAGGAGGCGACAGCCACGCCCCAGGATTCAAAATGGCTTGTCCAAAGCGTAGCAAATCGGCCACCGTCCCAAAGAGACCTGCATGCCCCGAGACGCCCCCCGCAGCGCGTGCGTTTTCGTCATGGACCACGCCACACCAATAGTGACCCGATACCGCATCCCACTCGGTTGCTGCCACATTGGTGAGCTCCGTCGGCAGATACCTCGTCTTGGACATCCCAAGAGGATTGGCCACTTCCGCCATAAAAAGTTGGTCCAAAGTCTCTTCCGATACGTGTTCCAAGATATACCCAAGAAGGATATAGTTCAGGTCCGAATAGAGTACCTGGTGACCGGGCTCATAAAGTCGCGACGCGTTCGCGATAGCCTCGATTCTCTCCGCTGACTTGGGGTATGCGGTCAGGTCAATCCATCCCGGAAACCCCGAGGTGTGGGTGAGCAAGTGACGGAGTCGCAACCCACCAAAATCACCCGGCACAAATCGATCCACCAAATCGTCTAAGCGAAAATAACCACGTTCTAAGAGCCGCATCGTAATGGCCGTCGTGGCCACCACTTTGGTCAAAGATGCCCAGTCAAACAACGTCTCGGTCGTCATCGGTAACTGTTCTGGCTGCAATTGCCGATACCCCAGGGCCTTTACCGCAAGGACATCGGTGGCCGTGGCCACCCCAAACACGGCTCCCGGGAGGGCGCCTGTCTTCACCAAAACATTAATATGCTCGACAATCACATCATGATTCGTCAGTCGCATCTTATTCCTCCTTGGCCACACACCGCGCCGTATTACATCCGTTCGGGAAGAGAAATCCCTAAGAGGTCCAGCCCTGAGCCCAAGACCACCAAGACCGCCTCGATGAGTGCCAAACGTGCCTGTCTGACACCACGGGCTTCTTCCAAAATGCGCTGTTCCCGGTAAAATCCATGAAAGGCACTGGCAAGTTCTGTCAGGTACCGGGGCAGGTGTTGAGGCGCCCTCTCCATCGCAGCCCGAACGATCACGTCGGGATACCGAGCTAAGAGCCACAACAGTTGACGTTCATGGGGGGATTGTAAATAGGCTAGGTCTAGTTCGACATCTGGCTCACCCAGATCCCGCCATTGCCGCAAGATACCATGGATTCTTGCTCCGGCATATTGAATGTAATAGACCGGGTTCTTAGAATCCCTCAGTTTTGCTAAATCCAAATCAAAATCCATCGGGGTTTCAGGAGCCCGCTCTAAAAAGAAGTATCGCGCTTGATCGACCCCCGCCTCTTCAATCAGGTCTTCGAGAGGAACATAACTTCCCTTACGCTTTGACATGCGCACCAATTCTTCTCCACGCATCAGACGCACTAATCCTACAATCAGGATTTCAAGTCGGTCGGGAGGATAGCCCAGCGCTTTGACTACGGCGCGCATCCGTCCCACGTACCCATGATGATCCGGGCCGAGGAGATCAATCACATAGTGATAGCCACGGTCAAATTTGTCCGCATGATACGCGGCATCGGGCACAAAGTAGGTCATGGTACCGTCGGATTTCACCATCACCCGATTCTTGTCGTCACCAAATTTCTCAGACAAAAACCACCGTGCACCGTCTTTGGTTTCCATAAACCCTAGCCGGTCCAGGCGATCGATGACAGCTTCTGGAGCCAAAGCTTGACGCAGCTCGCGCTCGTGATACCAGCGGTCAAATTCCACCCCAAATCCCCGCAAAACTGCTTCATGTTGTTGTTGAAACTTTTTGGCGCCATAGTCTCCTAATAATTCATAACTGGATTCATCGAGGTCGTCGATCACAATATCGGGATGCTCGGCACGCCACGCTGTGGCGACACTAATGACATACTCGCCGGGGTACACATCGTCGGGCCAGGTGCTCATCACGTCCCGACCTTGAAGTTCCTGGAGTCTCAAGAGGATCGCATGACCTAACTTTAATATCTGGTTACCGCCATCGTTGACGTAAAATTCCCGATGCGCCGTAAAACCCGCCGCATTCAAGATCCGAGCCAAGCTATCCCCGATAGCCGCGGCACGGCCATTAACAACCACCATCGGCCCCACCGGATTAGCCGACACAAACTCAATGAGGATGCGGTCCCCGTGACCAGCTGCTGTCGTTCTTCCATAGCTGGCACCCTCCGCCCGCACTTGGTGGACCACTTCGGCCATCCAGCGGGTATTCAAGGTAAAGTTTAGAAATCCAGGCCCTGCGGCCTCGACGCGCTCGACTACCGCATCGTCGTTCCAATCTGCAGCCAATGCGGAAGCCAGCGCTAAAGGCGCCATTTTGGTGAAGCGCGCCACTTTTAAGGCGACATTGGAAACCAAGTCGCCATGCCCGTCTTCCGTAGGACGATCGACCTCGATGTAGCTCTTTAAATTGTCGAATCCTCGAGCACGCAATGCCGTGTCGAGGGATTGGACAATATGGGCTTGGGCTTCCCCAAACCGCGAATACGACGCCATCTTTATCCCCCACGCTTCTCTAGTCTGGGGTGAACGCCCGCTTAGCGCCCGATCGCCAACAAGGCCTCCCGAACCATCTTGGCGGCTAGAACTCCTGACCGTTGCGACACATCGTGAGCCGGCATCGCTTCCACGAGGTCCATGCTGACCACGTTAAGGTCGGCCAGTTGTCTGAGAGCCGAAAGCGCTTCTTGGGAAGAAATTCCGCCCGGTTCAGGGGTGCCGGTGCCGGGCATAAAGGCTGGGTCCACCACGTCGATATCTATGGTGACATAGACGGGCCGCCCACGCAACTCATGCAGCACCGAAGTCAGGGGTTCCAGTACATGATGCGGGTAGAGGCGGGTGTATTGATGGGCAAATTGGGCTTCATCCTTGGTACCCGATCGAATTCCAAACTGAAAGAGATGGTGCGGCTTCAATAGTTCGGCCACGCGACGTAATACGGTGGCATGAGATAACCGTTCCCCCATGTAGTCGTCACGCAAGTCCGCATGCGCATCCCAATGCACCACCACGAGATCGGGATAGCGGGCTACGACGGCCTGAATTAAAGGCAGTGTGACGAGATGTTCTCCACCTAAACCGAAAAAGCGCTTGCCTTCGGTCAAGACCCTATCGGCTGCCTCATGGATCCGTTTTAAGCTGTCCGTCACATTCCCGTAGGGAAGTTCGATGTCCCCTGCATCGTGAATTTTCAGATCTTCTAAATCTCGGTCTTGAGCCCACGAGTAGGTCTCAATGCCGTACGAGCTTTCCCGAACCCGCGCGGGACCAAACCGCGACCCCGGCTGAAACGATGCCGTGAAATCCATCGGGATCCCAAAATAGATCCAGTCGGCAGATTCCCAGTGGCTGTTCATGCCTAAAAACCGATCTGTCCGATAAAACCAATCACTCATTTATCGCACCAACTCTTCCACGAATTTCGGGAGGTCAAAACAACTCCGTTGGATTTGGGGCGTCCAATAACGGGTGGGCATGTCCCGCAACTCGGGACGAACCTCACTCACCAGATCCCCTTTGGCCCCTAAACTAAAGCTCCAGAGCCCACTGGGATAGGTCGGGATCGAAGCCAAGTAGAGGCGCGTGACGGGAAAGGACTGCGCAATGCCGGTCATCACTCGCTGAATGAGATGGGGTTGTAAGAAGGGAGATTCTGACTGGGCTACCAGGATCCCGTGCTCACCGAGCGCCTCGTAAATGCTGCGATAAAATTCCGGGACGAAGAGTCCTTCGGCGGGACCCACGGGATCCGTGGAGTCGACAATGATCACATCAAAGTCGTGGGCGTCTTTCACCCACTGAATGCCATCGGTGTAGTGCAAGAACGCACGGTCATCATCTAAGCCCACGGCAATTTCCGGGAAAAAACGCCGCGACGCCTCCACCACTTTTTCATCGATCTCAATCAGATGGGCCTCTTCGACCGAGGGATGCTTCAAAATCTCGCGAATCGCCCCGCCATCGCCACCGCCGATCACCGCCACCTTCCGCGGATGGGGGTGTAGCGACAACGGCACATGGGTAATCATCTCGTGGTACACAAATTCGTCCCCGATGGTGGTTTGTACAGCTCCGTCCAGCACCAAAAGCCGCCCATAGGATTCCGTATTAGCCACCACCAGTTCTTGATACGCGGTAGTTTCTTTCCATAATAGGGACTCGACCTTAAGGCCCAGACGTACGCCATCGGTCTGGTCTTCCGTAAACCAAATTTTCATCTCAGTGTGCGGGACACCTCGGCATCATGCCGGGGAGGGATAGCACAGCGGTCAGACCGCCCCAATCCCGCTTCTCCTTTCTCCAATGCTACCTGAGTAAACGAATATCCTGTTGGGTGACCTTCGAACATGAAAAAGTGCCCGCAACCGGGATTCCACGCAGTTAATACCAAAGTGCCACGGCCGCAAAAGCACAGCCGATTTTCTCGACGCGATGCTCGCTGGCCCGTACGATAATCCGCTTAATCTCGCGGTCTCGTTGTCGAAATGCTGCGCGGGCCATCTCGGCCACCTGTTCTTCCGCTTGCTCTTTGCCGCAACGGCCAGAGAACTCCATAATAACCCCATACTCATCCCACTCGCCCACACCAATAGCCACGGCAGCCGAAATCAATTCGCCCTCCGTCTCGGAAGTAATCGTGCCGTATGCCGTTGGCATCAGTTGTCCCGGCACAATCTTGAGTTCATTCACTTCCGTCGCGTTGGGGGGCAAGATGGAACTGACCCGCAATAGATTAACATTGCCGATTCCCGCGGCCAACAACGCGTGATCAAATGCATTGAGGCGGGTAGGACCTTCAGCAGATCCAGCTAGTAAAGTAAATTTCTTCGGGGTCTCTAACACGACGCCACGTCCTTCCTGAGGTTCCAGAAAATTCTTCGCACATTATAGCGAGACGTTCCTTAGAATACAACGTTTTTCGTAGATAGCATACCCGTCCCTGGAGTTTTTAGCGAAATTCATCCAAACCGGAAAGGAACGGTCGAAACGGGCAATACTAGCTCGGGAAAGGAGGGGTTTGGATGGAATCCCGGAAATCTCGACACTCGCATCCGCAAAACCGCGCCAAATCGTATTGGCATCGATTTCGCGATAAAGTGGGCAACACCGGCGCCATGGTGAGTTTACCCGCACTGGTGATTGGAGCCACCACCGTCTTGCTGCCCACGGCGTGGTTAGCACTGCCGGCCCCGAACTTGCCGGCTGATACCACCATTTACGACCAGAAAGGACGCCTTGTCAGTGTGCTTTACGCGACCGAAAACCGCATGCCGATACCCTATAGCCAAATTCCGAGCAGCGCTCAAAACGCGTTGGTGGCCATCGAAGACGACACGTACTGGATTGAGCCCGCTATTGACCCCGTAGGCATCTTGCGTGCCGCCGTGATTGATCTGAGTTCCGGCAAAATTGTGCAAGGGGGCAGCACCATCACGCAACAACTGGCCAAGAATCTCTACCTGTCTGACGTCAGGACCTTCTCCCGGAAATTCAAGGAGCTCCTCATTACCTTAAAAATGTCCACCATGTACGACAAGCGACAAATTATTTCGATGTACCTTAATGACGTCTACTTTGGCGAAGGCGCGTATGGCATCCAAGCGGCGAGTGAAGTCTATTTTGGCCACGGGGCCAGTACTTTGACCCTCCCCGAGTCCGCACTCTTGGCCGGTGTCGTCAATGCGCCCAGCTATTATGATCCCTACGTGAATCCTAGTGCTGCCGTAGCCCGGCGCAATATCGTGTTGCATCAAATGGAAGTCCTACATTATATTACTCCGAGCCAAGAAGCGGCTGCCGTCAATACGCCGCTGAAACTATCGGGTGCACCCTTAGCCGGAGACAAGGCCCCCTATTTCACAAAATTCCTCGCCGACCAACTCGCGACGTTGGATCCCAGTGTCGCGAAGAATCTCTATAACGGCGGTTATTCCATTACCACGACCATGGATTGGACCATGCAAAACGCCGCGCAAAGAGCGGTGAAAGACTATATGCCCGCTACCTCTTTGGTACATGGGGTATACGAGCCCGAAGTCGGATTGAGCGCGATTAACCCCACCAATGGATATGTAGAAGCCATTGTGGGAGGGGTCAACTACGCCAACACCCAACTGGATCGGGCCACCAAAGCCGCCCGCCAACCTGGTTCGACTATGAAGTATTTTCTCTATACCACCGTCATTAACAAAGGCTATTCCACCTCCGCGATTCAGGATTCGGCACCGGTCCGGTTTCCCGCAGGTAATGGGAAATGGTATGTGCCGCATAACTATGGACATGTGTATAACGGTCCCTTACCGATTCGCTACGCCATTGCCTTATCGGACAATATCTGCGCCGTTAAATGGATGAATGCCGTAGGGCCGCCCGCCATGATCGCCATGGCACACTCGATGGGGATTACGAGCCCCCTCGCGAATAATTTAACCACCGCCCTGGGATCCTCTTCCGTCACTCCTTATGAAATGTCACGGGCCGTTGCTACCATCGCAAACGGCGGGAACCGGGTGCACCCGATTTGTATCCTAAAAGTGGTGGATCAGAGTGGTCACACCATCTATAGTCAGACCCCGCACCTGACCCGCGTGATTACGCCCCAGGTGGCCTATGTGGTGAGCAACTTATTTACCGCACCATTACTCAACCCGATGGGTACGGCGCATGACTTACATCCCATTTTTAGCCGCCCCGCGGACGCTAAAACCGGGACCTCTTCCGGTCAACGTGATGCCTGGTTGGTCGGCTTCACGCCGCAATTGAGTGCAGCGGTTTGGGTTGGAAACGACAACGACACGCCGCTTGGGCTCACCGGCGATGCCGGAGCCGGACCGATCTGGGCCCATTTTATGAAATGGGCGTTGGTCAATAAGCCGGTCGTTAATTTCACCAAGCCACCGGGGATTGTGACCCGGACGGTGTGTGTCAAAACCGGGCTCTTAAGCAACGGATGTTGCTCAACGTATAACGAAGTGTACATTCGGGGTCATCAGCCAACCCAAATGAGTCCAGGCTGTGTTTCCACGCCTACCCCGCGTCATAAAAAGAAGACCAAACCCTCGGGCAAAACCTCTGGGACGAGTCTTTTAAATTCCATCTTGAAGTCGCTCACCCCTTAACGGACGAAGAAAATAGCGCCCTCGGGCCTCTTCATTGGATTGAGGCCCGAGAGCGCTATTCCTTACCTATAGAACTTAAGAGACGGCTTGAAATTTAGCACATAACACGAACCGTCTAGTCGCGGAATACCCTATCATCGGGAATTTCAACGGTTCCCTCGAGAACCGGCACCACACTGCCTCCCACATCCAGGGATCCGACACCGTGGGCGTTGAGGCGCACCCAGAGGAGCGACGGCCTCCCGATTTCAGCTCCTTGATAGATTTTGTAGCGTTGAATCGCGGTAGCTCCGGTGGTCTTCAGCAAATACGTGCCAAACGCTGCCGCCGCCGAGCCGGTGGCCGGATCTTCTCCTATCCCGATTCCCATACCAAAAAATCTGGCATGGTAGGTGGCAGGACCGGTTTGCGCCAGGACATACACACCAGTGGCACCGAGTCGAGCGCCCAGCCCCTGCAACTTCACTGGATCCGGTCGTAAGAGACTCACCTGGTCGGTCGCTAAGGGCACGATTAACTGTAAAAGACCCGTGCCCGCCAATCCCGGAGGGGTGTCCACACTAATCCAGGAAAGGTCGACCCCTAAGGCCTCCGCAATGTGGGCCATCGGTAGCTTAATCTCTTCGGTGTGACCAGGTGGCGGCGTCACCCAAATCAGTCCCTGGGCGTCCATGGCCAACTGTGAGGCTCCTGCCTCACTATGTTGGACGCCCTGATTGGTCAGCAACCCGTGCCGACACAGAGAGAAAAAACCTCCCAACGATGGATGCCCCGCAAATGGCAGCTCTGTTTCCGGAGTAAAGATGCGCACGCTATAATGACTGTCTGGATCGGGCAACGCAGTAATGAAAATGGATTCGGATAAATTCATCTCGCGGGCCAGTTGTTGCATCAAAAAACCCGGAAATTGTGGCGGTAAATTCCAAAACACCGCCAGCGGATTCCCTGCTAAGGGTTGATCCGTAAACACATCGACTTGCTGCATGGGTAAATACACAAGGGCTCCTTTCAGAATCCAACCCCAACCTTCGATTGAAATGGCATTTAAATTCCGGTATACGAACCTAGGTATGCATTTTGTGGATAACCGCGTTGCTCCCAATACCCTATCATGTCTTTATTTGCCAAATCAATCCGCACTAGCCACTTTATCGATTTATAGCCATACATCCCCGGCACTATCAGCCGAAGGGGATACCCCTGGGCCTGGGGTAATGCCTTCCCGTCAATTTGATAGGCAAGCAGTGGCTGATATCGATCAATTTGCTCGGCATTCAAGGACTCCGTGTAGACACCATCCCCCGAATAAAAGCTAACCCAATCATGTTTTTGCGGGTCCCATCCGACATGATGTAAAAACTTAAGGAGGTCGATCCCCTTAAACTCCACCCCGTCCACCGCCCACCCCGTGACACACTGAAAATTGAGATGTCGGGTGGTGACCCCAAGATGCACCAAGTCGGTTAAACGATAACTCGATTTAGTATCCAATCCTGTGACTGAGAGGCGATAGGTGTCTAGCGCAATCGCCGGATACCCGCCCACGACGGTATACGGAACAAAGCCCGGCAACGCCCCGTTATTGGACCCCACTTTAAAAACGCGGCCGCTGACCATGGTCAGCACACTCGGCAATGCCATAACCACCGGAGTGGTTACGGCCACCCCGACAATCCAACGTAATAAGCGGCGCCGGGATAATGATAATCTCCGAGTACCTTCGGGTCGTCGGGATCGAATCGGGAGATGCACGACCAGGTGATAGCTTACCCAGATAACAAAAATTGCAGCAAAGAGTCCATGCACCACGGTGGCCATGGAGCGGGTCCATGAGGGCCCGATCAAGAGCCCCACGCCACTAATAAATAACATCACGAGAAAAAAGAATGCCCATTTGGTGAAAGGGGGTGCCGAGGCCACAGTACGGTCGCGGGTTGGCCACGGAAAAAATCGCCCAGACCACCCGATAAGGGCCACCCCATAAAGCACGCCACCCCACTCGTGAATCGCCTGCGAGAGAGGCATGGCTGGCCCGAGGGCACTCCGCCAACTGGCTAGATAAAGGCTAAACCCGGTCAACATGAGTAACCCAACCAGTATGACATGTCTCCAATGCCGTTTGGTAAAGGACACGGGTTAACCTCCTCACGTACTCTTATATCAGTCATACGATAGATCATCGCTGATTGGATTCCAATCTAGAGCCGTCAGAAATTTTTGGGGTGCCCGGATTTTCCGTTTAATCGTCTCCGGTCTTGCCTCTTTCCCCATGTGAGCACTTCACGAGGTCCACGCCCTCCACGATAGCGCCATATTAATCACCTCAATGGGATTACTCGCCGAAGGAGTCGCAGCGGACATTGAATAAACCTGGGATTGACGAATCCAATCGATAGTGGCTCCTCCTGCGTCTACGATGGTCGTGTCATTGGCTGGAACTGCCATGTTCACCAAGAGGAGTCCCGGATAGGGAGGAAGTGCATGACCGTGCAGGTAATTGGCGATCCGATTGCCCATGCGTTCTTCACTTTGG
>DAHWKJ010000057.1 GCA_027343695.1 Sulfobacillus sp.
TACCGACCGTATATCCCCCTAACGCATCATGCTCATACGTATCTTCATCCACCGGAGAGAACCCGCAAAAGGAGGTACTACAGGCGGTCTGAAAGACCTGGTAGCCCCGTACGTCGACCGCGACACGGCAATCGGTCGAGCACGTCTCCCAATAATGGTTCACATTCGGAAGATCGTAATAGAGTTGAGAACTGTTCAAGGGCTGACCGCAACCGACATAAATCCCCGCTTCATATCCCGCGTCCACCACTTGAGCTGCCCAGTTATTGATCCAGTCAATCACCGTGGTGGCCGACACGGAATCGGTTTGTTCCACATCCAGGTAAACCGTGCAACCGCCTGGATAGTCCACGTTTTGCGCCGCACTCACCGCTTCTTGGCCACGGGTTGTTCCCGTCGACGGATCAGCCCACATGCCGGAATAATAACCTTGATACAACACTACAAAACAGGCTCCATTTAACGCATTCTCCGCTTCCGTGAGGTAGCCTGTACTGGCCACGTCAATTTGAATGACGCCTCGATCGTTGGTTTTGCAACATTGAAAGAACGCCAGCGATTGATCCGTCGAACTCGAGTCAATCCCTGCCCAACCTTCCCCAATAGCAATCGCTTCGACAGTAAATGGTAAACTCATAATGTGCATACCTCCTCGTGAGTGTGTATGGGTGTTACCGATGCGCGAAAGGGATAGGGGGACGTGAGTCCCTGCCATGGTATTTCACGTCCCGATTCCTTCCGCAAAAAGGACATAAGTCCCCGCTGATTGGCAGGGACTGCTATTTGGTGAAGAACCGATCATCAGGAATTATTTCCGGTGATCGCATCCTACTTTATGAAACGTCACGTCTTGTCCTAAAGTTACGCATCTCGGCAACATTTGGAAATTTTTTTGATGTGACAGCGACTCTTTCGTTATGGAGTTCTTTACGCAGTAACAAAACAAAGGGCTCCCTCCGGTGCAATGGGGCGTATGATCCAATTTGAGCCTCATTCTACTACACAGCCCTCTTAATAGCCATTATTACCCAATTCTAGCGTGCGAAATCCGCGTTTTGTTGGCGGCACCCCATCTTCCGAGGTTCTGCTGAAATGGCGTATCATCGTTGATGTGTTGAAGCAGTCGACCGTGTTGATCATTTTGCAAACGAGGTGTTTTTGGTTCGGATGCTACAAGAACCCCATGAAGGACTAGTAAGCGCCTTTAAGCCAACGATTGCGCGGATTCTTACCATTTTTTGGGTACGGGATCTCCTAGTCTGTTCTGTGGCGGATCCGATTAGCGGTCTATATAACACGGTGGACCACTTTGAGAGGTGGGCGTGTGGTCTAGTATAAGGAGGCAAGCAGTAGCGAGATGGTATGGTGATTTATATGCTCGAACGCCGTAATGGGCAATTCGCAGGCGACTATTTAGCGGTAACTCCGGTAGACGCTTTGACCCCATGTTACACGCCAAATTGCAGGACGCCCCGTACCTCTTGCGATTCAAAACTATCAAACTGCACAGCTAAGAGACGATGATCCCGGCGAGAGGCGATCGACTGGGGATTAGAATGGATGGGATGACTGCCCCCTAGTGGAAGCTGTATGTACGTTCGACTTCAGGAATGCAGAGTGAATCGGAACACGCGATTGCCATACGAATCCCGGTGGTCAGGATCACGATAGACGCCGTACGTTCTCTTAACCGTATGGCTATGGCCATTCCGGGAATCGTCCCCTGTCGAGAGTTCCTACATTTAATCCCCTTCCAATATTGAAATACCAGCAACCAGTGCTGCGCCCCATGCCCGTCTGCCGCTGCAGGACTAATATAGGGGATCCGTGAATAGAGGCACCGTATTATTTGGTAACATTATCAGCGATATACTGGGCGGTTTCAACGAGGCGCGATGCATACCCCATTTCGTTGTCGTACCATATGGCCACGGATACAAAGTTTCCATTCACGACAGTAGTCAGCGGCAAATCTACGATAGATGAATGGGTCTCCCCAACTATTCGTGATGAGGCGAACTCTTCTTGGAGAACCGAAAATATTGAAGTCCAATCGGCATCTCTGGACATCGTTATAAACGTCTCATTGAGGTCATCAACCCTTGCCGGTTTTTTCGTAATCACATCCAATTCCACGATGCTCCCGGTCCGCACAGGAACTCGGTAGGCCTTTCCGGTAATGTTCAATTCAGGCCATATGAACTTCAATGCTTTTGCGGCCCCCGAAGTCGACGGAATAATGTTCTCGGCCGCGGCCCATGAATCGCGACGGTCCCTCATGGGCTGATCCGTCAGCGACTGTGTGCTAGTGTACGCATGAACCGTTGCGAAAACGCCGTAGTCAATTCCCCATTGTTCCTCGAGAATTTTAACAACAGGCGCCAGAGCGTTCGTCGTGCAACTTGCCATGCTGATAATCCTATCGGTAGTAGGGTTAAATGTTTCTAGGTTGATACCCCGCAGTAATATCGCATCAGCATCTTGTGGCGATCTGGGTGGCGCGCTGACCAGCACGGCTTTGGCACCGCGTTCTAAATGCTTCTCGGCCCCTGCCCGCGTTGTAGCGTGTGAGGTGCAATCGACGACCACATCAACACCTTCCTCATCCCACCGTGGCAGTTCACGCGATACGTCAAAGTATGATATCCGATGCGACCCGATATTGATGGATGAAGCGTCTGCAGTGATTGCTGATGGAAACAATCCGTAGTTAGTGTCAGTGAACAGCAATGTGGCTAAGATGTTCGCATCTTTAATATCAGAGATCCCTGTCGGGAATTGTAAATTTAGCCTCATAGCGGCGCGTACAGTTGCTCGGCCTATCCTCCCGAATCCATGAATCGCGAAGTTGCCCACCTTACAGCCCTCCTCGAATGAAATTACAACAAGTATATCTTACCTGAGAGTTAGTTAGGCATCGCTTTCCTCATCGTAAGTTATTCGATGATGCGTTGTAGGCGGGCGGACTGAATTAGAGCCTTATGGACCCAGCCTCAGCTGTCCATGGCCCTGACGCCGTGTCTCGGGGCTCACTACTAGAGTTGGGGATCTTAGGTTTCTCGTGTTTTAGCGGCTCATTGTCATCACGTCAACTGGCTCCACTACTACCCATGTCGATAGGAGCATGGCCCATGGAGGGCCGTCAAATCGGCCCCATGGGCTGGGATTCGCGTCTGGTGTACGGGAAACCCCACGATTTACACCTAGGCGCGAATGACCAGGGGGACCACGGAGCTTAGAACATCCACACCCCTATCCGAACGGCACGATAACAGTACAATTAGTCAAATCCATGTAAAAAGATTTAGCCAAAACACGGCGATAGACTCGACCACATCGTCAGACCAGTATCGCCGTCCTTGACGGGAACAGCGGGGGCCGCAATGCGTTAATCGCACTCAGCCAAGGAGATAGGGGGAGTGGCCGCCATCAATATCGCGCTAGGCTAACGAATCCCGACCGGGGTGTTGATCGCAGGAAGATTTCGCCTAGACCATTCAAGAACCGATTGCGGCTCGCCCTGGGCCAACTCCTTCTGGTGATTACAGCTTATGGGTTTCTTAAGGTCTAAGAGCCCGTGTTAGACTAGACCCTAGGGGGTGTCATGCATGGTGAGCCGCGACGACATTTTAGCTATTTTACGGGCCCATCGAGATCTCGGTCCTCACTACGACGAACAGTTGGCCGACCAACTTTGGATATTAACGCAACAAGCGGCTCCCCCCGGGGAGACCATAAGGTCTCCGTTCGGGATGAGCTTTGATTTCGGCAAAATTTCTCGCCCGCGGCGCTTCAGTTTTGGCTGGCGACCAGTCACATTTTTGCTCCTAGGGACTCCCCTCACGGCGGTGGCAGGGTACTTTGGTGAGGCCTTAGGGGTAATTGCCGCGTTGTTTGTCGTCGCCCTCATGGCATGCTTAGAGACTTTGTGGTCTGGGAGCACGCGTCCTACGCGTTAAGCATCTGGGTGGTAAACGTCCAAATGTCTGCCTCTTCGACCACCCACTGATCCACGGTTTTTCCTACCCCATGGCCCGCTGAGGGCTGCACGCGAAGATACACGGGCCGCTGCTGACCCGGAAGATTTTGGAGTAACGCCACCATTTTTCGGGCATGGAGCGGGTCGACTCGCGAATCGTCTTCGGAGGTGAAAATGAGGGTTGCAGGATAGTTGATGGTGTTTCGTACGTTGTGGTACGGAGAATATGCTAACAGAGTCTGGAACTCATCAGGGTTGTCCGGTGAGCCATATTCGTGGGTCCATAAGGCCGCAATTTGAAAGTATGGGTAGCGAATCATATCTAGTAAAGGCACACCGCAGACTACGGCGGCGACAAGCTCGGGATGTTGCGTCAAGAGTGCTCCCACTAATAATCCCCCATTGCTACGCCCACTTATCGCAGTGTGTTGGGGATCAGTATACCCACGTTGTTGAACGTCCACGATGACTGCACGAAAGTCATCGAAGACGTTCTGCTTTTGGTGTAACATGCCCGCTTGGTGCCAAGTTTCCCCGAATTCGTTTCCTCCTCGAAGCGTCGCCATGACGTATAGCCCCCCGCTTTCAACCCATCTTCTCACAGACGGTGAATAGCTGGGTAACATGGGAACATTGAATCCACCGTAACCGCTAAAAACGGTGGCTGTGGTGGTGTTGGGCTTCCAATTTTGCGGGTGAACGAGAAAGTAGGGTATTTTTGTTCCGTCCTGGGATTGCGCCCAGAGTTGCTTTACGGCGATGCGACTGGACTCTCCGCCTGGGGCCTTGTCCAGCACCAGAGCTGCCGACTGAGTGCGCCAGGTATACGTCGCCATCGGCCGATCAAAGCCCATCACACCCAACACCGTGAGGGCTCCCTTCCAGGTCCCTGACATGCCTGTTACCTGGCTATTGGGGGGTAGCAGGATGGAACCCTGGGGTTCGCCAGATAAGGTAAAGGTATCTAGTCGTGACGTCGCTGCAGTAAGATAATGGGCAACAATTCGTTCCTGGAAAAACCCGACATCGTATAGGGTATCGGAACTATGGGGGCCCAGCACCGGATGCAGGACTCCCCACGAGTCCATGTCCATGGCAAGCACTTCCCAATGCTGATTCTGGCGATTGGTATGGAAGAAAAGGCGGTCCTCCACCCAATAGGGATGGGCAATTCCCGGTGACTCCGGGCCGACCTCGGTCCATGTAGGTTGAGATTGGTGCCGATCTTGCACATACACGTGGTTGCGGCTCCAGCCATGGGTCATTTGGACCAGAAGATACCGCCCGCTTTGCGACAACGATACGTCTGGAATGGCGCGCGGATCGGGGTCATCGAAGATGACCGGATCATCTTCATATGCTGTTTCCCATAGATGCCAGTAGACCTTTTTGTAGTAGTGTTGTTCACCGTCTGCCACCTGTCCTAGCAACGGATAACGCGTGTAATAAAAGCCATGACCGTCCGGATCAAAGGCCACCGAAGCACCCCGACACCGTGGTATGGCTTCTCCCCGGTGTTGTCGCTGGAGGCGATCATAAATGTAGAGGGTGGACCACTCATCACCATGTTGGGAAACACCATAGGCGAGATATCGGGCATCCGGCGAAAGATGAAACCAGTCCACTGCTGTGGGTTCAGTTGCGTGATTCGGATCGTGAATAACAGTGACTTCGTTGTCTTCTTCCACGTATAGGACGGCCTGGTTTTGGTCCGAAGCGCGCTTTAAATATGCTTGAGTGTTGCGCGCGACCTCCGGCACTGAAATTTCGCCCACCTCTCGGAGTTGACGAAGCTGATCGTGAATGAGCTGCCACCGCGAATCCGAACGGAGTCGCTCCGTCGTGTAGGTGTGTTGTGATCGAGCCCAGGCTTGGACTTCTGAAGCTGTCCCGTCTTCCAACCATCGGTAGGGGTCAACTAGGGAATATCCAAACTTATCTTCCAGAATCGGGTCCTCGACGGTGCGAGGGAAATCGCGATAGACCAATCCATCATCTCCCCAGGTTATTTCGGCTAAAGCCGGACACTCATATCAACCAACCGAAATGTTTACCGATCACCGGTCATAGCGGCTAACGGTTAGAGTGCTAGGACACTTCGTGTTTTATGGCCAATATCCCTGCTAAACGGACTAAAGTTTTCACTGTACCTCGACGGTATTGGTGAAGGCATTGACTCTAAGATGCCAATTTGTTACAAATTAGGAAAGTTTAGGGACAAAGGATCATAGACATCTGAAATGAGATTTTTAGTGGAGGGATGAGGTTGTCTAATCGAATATCACGTCTGATACTGAGCAATTGGAAACGACTGGCCGTATTAAGTCTCCTTGCCGTACTGTTTGGTTACTATACCGTGCCTCCGAGATTCCCTAGCACCATAGCCGATTCGGTAAAAACCTCTCGGACTACAGCGACAAACCTTTCGAGCGCAATGCGACCCATGGTTAAACTGCGGCACGATTTTGCTTCGGTTCTCCAAACTAATTTGACTGCGCCCGTCACCCATTTTGTGGTTCAGACGGGAGACAGTTTGTGGTCTATTGCGAACCAGCTTCATACCACGGTCGCGGCATTGGAATCTTTGAATAATCTGACCTCGACCGTCATCTATGCGGGGAGCCAACTCATCGTCCCTCTAAACGAGGAAAGCAAAGAAGTCGCCGACGTGGGGACTGTGACGGGTTCTGTATCGCATTCAAGCTCTTCGGGAACTCAGTCGAGCCCTCTTGCGGTGTCAGATTCCACTATTGTACCTGTACCCAGTTCGGCAAATATCGCCACACCCAAAGTCGATTATAGTCAAGAAGACGTGAATTTGTTGGCGCATCTAGTTCAGGCCGAGGCGGGAACGCAGCCTCTGTTGGGACAAGTAGCGGTCGGGGCGGTGGTTGTAAATCGCTTAAAGGATCCAGCATTTCCTAAAACCCTCGCTGCGGTTATTGAGCAACCGGGTCAGTTTGAATCCGTCACCAACGGGACTTTTTGGCAGCCGCCTAGTGCCTCCGCCATTGTAGCCGCCCAAGATGCGCTGCAAGGATGGGACCCGACCGCGGGGGCCCTTTTCTATTACAACCCCAACCTCCCCCATTCGCCATGGATGAACACCCTCGTGGTCACGGCTACCATTGGCTCGCAAGTGTTTTGTCGTTAGTTAGGCGAGTTATGCCTCGTGATCTGGGGAAAGCAATAGATTGCGGGCGCTCTCTTCGAGCACAGTCAAGGCGTCCTCGGGTGTCCACGCTGATAGATCGAGCCAGTGAGCCGATCGCTCAGACCGCCACCAGGTGAGTTGGCGCTTGGCATAGGCTCTTGTGTGTTTTACGATTAATAGGTTGCGTTCGGCCCGGGTACTTTTGCCAAAGTACCAGTCGACGATGTCGCGGTAGCCGATGGCCGCTAAACTTTGGCTGCGTGGTGAGACGCCGGATTGCAAGAGGTCAAGGACTTCTCGTTCAAATCCTTGGTCCAACATGGAGGCGACCCGTTCCTGAACCCGGGTTGCCAGGTCGACCGGGGGTCGGGTGAGGACCCAGTAAGCGGTCCGATAAGGCGATGTCGCATGATGACTTCTCACCAGTCGCCGATTGGTGGTGAGATAGACCTCGAGGGCGCGGATTAAACGTCGGTGATCATTGGGATCGATATGATGCCAACTGTCCGGGTCTACGAGGAAAAGTTGACGCCGTATCGACGACCACCCGTAACGCGCGGCTTGTTGCTCCAACAGAGCTCGGGTCACCAGCGGGTTGGCAGGCTTCGGCGGAAACTTATAGCCTTCGATGACCGAACGAATCCAAAGCCCGGTCCCCCCGACAATGAGAGGAAGATGTCCTCTTTGCCAAATGTCATGGATCGCCTCAGTGGCTCTTGCGGTGTAGTCATTTACCGAAAAGGTTTGGGTAGGCTCAATGATATCGATGAGATGGTGGGGAATGCCTTCTTGTTGGTCTTCTCTAATTTTTGCCGATCCAATGTTCAGGCGTTTATAGACCTGGACTGAGTCAGCCGAAACAATCTCGGCTCCGATACGATGAGCCAGTCTCAAACTCAGAGCAGTTTTACCGACGGCGGTAGGCCCTGCCAAAACCATCACCGGGATTGGAGCGGAGAACTTATCCTTTTCTGCCAAAGCGTCGATCCACCTCCTCTAGGGATAGTCGTATCAGGGTGGGGCGTCCATGGGGGCAGCCGCGGGGGTCGTCAAGGGATGCCATATCTTGCAACAAGGTGCGCATTTCTAAATGGGACATCGGGCGATAGGCTTTGATCGCGGCCTTACAAGCAGCCATGGCAAACAGCGGTTCTTCAATCCAGGTTACCGGGTGTCCGTATTGGGCATGACCCTGGATAATGGATTCGAGCACCGTGCGCACCATCTCAGGATCATTCGGTAAGTCCTTAAAGCCTTGCGGGACAGCGTGAACCATTATGGTAGCGCCTCCGGCGTCTGTCACGTCAAATCCTGCCTCCTGGAAGACGTGGCGATATTGGACAAAGGTTTGCCATTCGGTTGTATTGAGAGCCATCACATGCGGCACTAACAGCGGTTGGGCTATCGTGGTTGAGCCTTTTTCACGTTTAAATCGCTCGTAATAGAGTCTTTCGTGGGCTGCATGTTGGTCAATTAAATAAAGACCGAAGGGTCCTTGGGCAATGATGTATTTAGACTGCCATTGAGCTAGAGGGGTCAGATCTAAGAATTCCTGGTGCAGGATTCGGGAATCAGAGTCGGCGCTGTTCGTGCCCTGGGTGCGAGGCTCCAAAGACCAATTGGCTTGGGAGTACGCGGCGGTCTCATCCCGTGCTCGGTCGGGTTCAATCGACAAACCTGAGGCTGGTGATTTAGTCGTAAGGACGTCTTGTACCGCTCGATACAGTAATGCCGCGACTTGTCGTTCTCGGTCAATGCGGACTTCGGCTTTCGTGGGATGGACATTGGGATCGACACTTACGGGTGGCAGATCCAACCATAGCCAAAAAAGAGGGAAACGGCGGTCCGGAACTTGGGGTCGAAAAGCCTCTTCAACAGCCTGGCGTAACACCCAATTCGTCACCCACCGGTGATTGACGTAAAGGCTCTGAGCATGGCGTGTGCCGCGGTGAAGATGGGCAGGAGCAATCCATCCGCTAATGCGAATCCCGGTGATACCGGTCTGATCGACAGGTAAAAGGCTATCCGCTACCTCGCGCCCGTATAATTGGTATAGGGTGTGAAGAGGATCCGACTGTGCGGCGGTTTTGAGGAGCACTTTATCCATCTGTTCCACTAAAAACCCCACGTCAAAGCGGCTTACAGCTAGATGTTCAGTAAGATGCTGGATCCACCCGGTTTCAGCACCCGGGCTTTTTTGGGATTTGAGTCGAGCCGGTGTGTTATAAAAAAGATTGGTGACTCGGACCGTGGTACCGGGGGCCATGGCCACCAGCTTGGTTGTCCCGGATACCCCCCCTTCTACGTTGAGTTCATGGCCCACTGTGTCTAAAGCTGTTCGGGATGAGAGTCGGACTTGGCTGACGGCAGCGATAGCAGCCAGTGCTTCGCCTCGGAACCCAAGCCAAGGACTGGAATCTAGGTCGGATAACTCCGATATCTTTGAGGTTGCATGGCGTGCCATGGCCAGGGGTAAATCATCGGGATCTATGCCAGAGCCATCATCACTGACTTCGATTAAGCTATGACCGCCCTCGATTAGGCGGATGTGGATGCGGTGTGCACCGGCATCGAGTGAATTCTCCACAAGCTCTTTGACCACTGATGCGGGACGTTCGACCACTTCACCGGCCGCAATCTGGTCTCGGACAATGGAGTCTAGCCGATGGATGCGGCTCATTGGGCATCACCATCGGTTAGCCGATGGTGCCACTCGGCAACCCATTGCCAGGCATCCCGAGGGCTCAAGGCATCTACATCAAGGTGTTCCAAGGTGTGTCGCAGTTCATCACCGACCGGATCCGGGGCAAACAGAGTTACTTGTTCGATGGGTTCAGTACGGGTCGGGACAGCCGTTTCCCATTGAGTCAGGTAATGCCGCGCGCGAGCAATAATGGATTGGGGAATACCGGCCATTTGGGCCACGTCAACACCATAGGACTGTGAGGCGACACCAGGCACGATCCGATGTGTAAACACCAATTGGTGATTGCGGCTCGATACTACTTCGACGGTGAGATTGCTGAGTCTTTGATTGCGGACCGTCATATCCGTTAATTCGTGATAATGGGTGGCAAATAAGACCCAGGGTGCATCGGCCGAGCCCAGACGTTCTAAAACGGCTCGGGCGATGGCCATACCATCAAAGGTGGATGTTCCGCGTCCCAGTTCGTCAAGCAAGACCAAACTATTCGTCGAGGCGTGGCGAAGAATCCACGCCATTTCTTCCATTTCCACCATGAACGTGCTCTGGCCTCGCATTATGTCATCATCCGCACCCATGCGTGCGTATAGGCCGTCAAACGGCGGTAACTGGAAGTGCGTCGCGGCCACCATGCTCCCTATATGCGACAATAAGACATTGAGTGCGAGGGCTCTCATGAAGGTCGATTTTCCTCCCATGTTGGGTCCAGTAATGATGACACCACGTTGTGACGCGTTGAGTGAAATGTCTTGCGGAACATAGTCGGTAAGCGTTTCCAACACAGGATGTCGCATAGCGACGGCATGTAGGCACCTATCCTCGGGGTCTGTTTGCCAAACCGGGCTTTGATAGCCATGATCTGCCGCCGCCGCGGCCAACGCAAGCAGCACGTCGAGTTCTGCTACTCGGTGAGTCAGTTCCAATACTTGCGTCCGGCATTCTAATACCGTGGTGATGATTCGTTTTACCCACTCTTGTTCTCTCTGGCGCAGGAGGTCTTCGGCCTCGCTGATGGCCTGCTCTAGCTGGCGCAGGCTGTCGGAGGTATATCGCATCACATGGGTCATGGTTTGCCGTCTAATCCAGTCGGAGGGAACCTTTTGGGACTGATTGTGGCTGACTTCCCAATAGTATCCAAATGAGCGGTGATAGCCGACTTTGAGTGTCCGTAGTCCCGTCCGATCACGCTCCTGGCGTTCGAGGTCGACCAAGGTTTCGCGCTGATGCTGAACTAGACGTCGGTATTCGGCAATCTTAGTGTCGGACTCGTCCCGGATTAAATCGCCGTCTTCAAAGCGGGTGGGCAAGGTGTCCTGGAGCGCACCGAGGACGTCTCGCAGCGTATCCCAGCTCGGGTCGTGGAAAATACTGACTGGCCAAAGTTCGGCTAGCTCCGTGGATCGACACAGGGCATCTAACCGAGGTGTGCGGTCCAACGATTGCCGAAGGATGCCTAGGTCACGTGGAGTGGCGTAACCCAGGGTTATTCGAGCCATACGTTTTCCAAGGTCCCCAATCTGCGCCATGGTCTCTTGCAGTTCAGTGCGGGTTACGCTGTGCTCGTAGGCCCAACGGACGACCTGATGACGATGCTGGATGGTGTCGATCTGATTGAGGGGACGCTGTAGCCAGATTCGTAACAAGGCTCCTCCCATCGGAGTGACTGTTTGATTCAGCACGCTGTATAGGGACGGGCCACCATTGCGTATAATGTCGAGTTGGCTTAGGAGGCGGGGTGGTAACTCTAGGCCCTCATGCAGGTCATAGACCTCTATCTGGTCTAAATGGTCTACCGGCCGATGCTGCGTGGTTTCCAAGTATCGCCATAGGACGAACCAAGCATATTGAGCGTGGCGCTTGTTTTTTAAGCCCCATCCAGTGAGCGTGGGTGTGCCAAGTTTAGCAGCCAAAGTCTCCTCAATGTGGGGGCCTAGACCACGAAACCATGAGGTCTCGCCAATGCGAATTCCTGCCAACGGGACATCCCAGTTGGTCAGAAACTCGGTTGGCTTCCAACGGTCCCATTCAGCAATCAAAAGTTCAGGGTTGGGATCGTCGCTCTCGGTGACGTAGACCCTACCCGTGCCGAGCTCGCCTACGGCCAATCCCCACCCGTGTCGGTCTCGGTAGACCGCTGCTATCGAGGGTTCTTGATCGGGCTCGTCTGAAATATAGGTGCCCGGGGAAACTAAGCGGACTATTTTTCGGTCGACGAGGCCCTTTGCCGAAGCAGGATCCTCGACTTGTTCAGCGATGGCTACGCTCTTGCCTTGGCTGACCAATTTTCTTAGATAGAGGTCGAGCGCGTGATGGGGGACTCCACACATCGGAATCACGCCATCCCTAGACGTTAATTGGACGTCCAAAAGAGGAGCTCCTACGACGGCATCCTCTTCAAAGAGCTCGTAGAAATCCCCTAAACGAAAGAATAAAAATGAGGTCGGATGCTCAGCCTTCAAGCGCCGATATTGGTCTAACATGGGGGTGGTTTTGGTCATAAGCGCCTCGCTTTCCCAAGACTGGCGGCGAGCCACAGGCCCTCCAAAAATCCACGGTGGGCCATCACGAATCGTGGTGAATCAAGAACTTCTAACAGAGCGCGTATAACACGTGACCCGCCTACCACCAGTCGTTGGCGAGCGGCGTTGAGGTTCTTTAAGACGATCGGTTCACCATCGTCCAAAAGGATTGAATTCAACAAAGAGAGGAGACGCTCTCGAGAAATGACTGGTTCCCCAGCGAGCATTTCGAGGGCAGATGCCGTACCCCCGACGAGGGCCGTGGTGCCACCTCGCCCGCCAAGGGGTGGCCACTGCATCTCTTGTGGTACACGGGTCGCTCCTACCGCGAGGGAGTATACCGCCTGTTCGGTTACCACCTCGGTGCTGCCTCCTCCCACATCGATAATGGTCGAAATGTCGGGTATTTCGCTTCTCACCGCAAGCCAGGTGAGACGGCCTTCAAGAATGGGGGATACGGGCCAGAATGGAAGTCTTAGGTCTTGGATATGTTGACGTAAAAGTCCATTTTCGCGAAGGGCTTCTCCCCCACTCACTACTCCAAAATGCACTCCGAGGTCTTCCATGAGCCTCGTATACTCGGTCATAGTTTGGGTTAAGGTATTCCAGGTTGACGGATCGCGAAGGTCGATTAAGCGTCCCCGGCGTATTAGGGGAGCGCTTAATTCCAAGGCCGCCAACATCGCGGTATGACTGGTGCCGATTTTAATTACACCGATGGGCCTCATCCAAACCTCTTTCAGATGCAAGATGATCTATCACCGTATTATAACAAATGTTAATCACGATCCGAATGGCCGGGCTATGGAGGAAAATAGGTGGTGAAGGCGCTTAGTGCATGGGCCCTGATGGGCATTGTAGGGCTTGGAATGGGATATTCTCCGCGAACTGACTGCCCGAGGGTCACGGCCGCGTCCGCTATCGTCATGAATGTCGAGACCGGACAAATTCTATACACGAAACGCATTCATGAGCGCTGGCCGCCGGGTTCTTTGGTGAAAATTATGACCGCATGGTTGGCAATCCGGTACGCATGGCACAAACTAGGCCGGGTTACGCCGCAGGCGGCGCATTTAGGTGGAGCGAGTCTGGGTCTTCCGATCGGCCTTAAACTTCCCTTGGATCGCCTAGTTCCCGCAATGATGATGGCCTCTGGCAATGATGCTGCAGAGGTGGTGGCCACGACGGTGGCCGGCACTGATCGGGCCTTTGTGCGAAAGATGAATGATACGGCTGGCCAATGGCATCTCGGCACTATCCACTTTGGTAATGCTACGGGTCTACCCGCAAACAATCAATGGACAACTGCTGAGGCCATGGCACGGCTTGCTCGGCATGTTATAAAAAATCCAGTGTTCAGGGCGATGGTGCGTGCGACCAGTGAGTCCTTGTGGATCCGGCACGTACCCCATTTCTATGTCAATCAAAATCAACTCATTGGGGGGTTTCCTGGCACTACTGGAATCAAAATGGGATATACCCGGCAAGGCGGAGCCACCTTGGTAGCGACGGCCGACCGAGGACATCAGGACCTGATTGTGGTGTTGTTACATGATAATCTAGCGGACGTGTGGCCCGACGCGGCTCGACTCCTGGTTTGGGGATTTTCTCACGATAGGTAGGTCTCGGCGGTGCGTCCCTTCTGGTTGTGTCGGACCGTTCATGACTTTCACCTGAAAATAGAGGCCCATGCCTGGTGCACAACACAGCAGGTCAACCAGTTGCCTGGTTGGTGACCTCATAATTCAATCTAGCCCGTTGATGATCCTGGTTATCGTCTTAGAGTGAAATGGTCACCCGGGATTATGGCGGCATAATCACAAATTGTTGTCATACGGCAAATTAGAAATTCCCGATGGGCGTTGTCTTTAGCCGATCTTCAGCAACAAGTAAGTCTCTTGCCCTTGACAATACCATGGTTGGACACCGTATACTCCGTTAAGAACGAAACGTCATCGGCGGGAGCTGGCTCATGCACTTCTTGATAGGCATTACCGACGCCATACTGGGCCTCGGAGTGTTTGGGATCATGATTGGGATGTTTCTTGAGAGCGCCTATATCCCGGTACCATCGGAAATTATCCTGCCATACGCCGGATTCTTGGTCTACCGTCATCATGCCACAATGGCAAGCGCTATGGGTGCCGCCTTAGTGGGAGGAATGTTGGGCGCTGTGGTGTCTTATTGGATTGCCCGGTGGGGAGGTCGGGTCTTAGTTGAGCGATGGGGTCGCTATGTCTTTATTCGAGCCCACGAGCTTGACCGGGCTGAACATTGGTTTCAGCGTCACGGCGATGGGGCTGTGTTTTTTGGTCGGCTCTTACCGGGCATCCGTACCTTTATTTCGCTCCCGGCGGGAGTGGCAGAAATGCCATTTTGGCGGTTCTTTGTATTTTCTTTTCTCGGTGCCCTACCGTGGACAGTACTCTTTGTCTATGTCGGCTATCTGTTAGGGG
Source organism: Sulfobacillus sp. (assembly GCA_027343695.1). Classification (GTDB taxonomy): domain Bacteria; phylum Bacillota; class Sulfobacillia; order Sulfobacillales; family Sulfobacillaceae; genus JAKADJ01. Next base: position 14,813 of record DAHWKJ010000057.1, read on the forward strand.
CGCAATGGCATAACGTTACGAGTTTAAGCCACTATTTCCTGGCTGTTGTGGTGGTGGCATTGATAGTCTGGGTGGTCATGGTTTGGCGCCGTCGGAAGTCGCGGTAATATCCGCCCATACCAGCCACGGCACCATCCATAACCAATCAAAGTGGGCGGTGGGCAAATGCCCGAGGGCCGTGTGGGCAATATCTTGCAGTCCCACGGCGCCCAAGGTCAGGGTTTCCCATTCATGGACCCACCGCCGGTGGTTTAACCACATCGGGAACATGGCGATGGCGAGTAGTCCACCAACCACCAATCCGGTAACCACCGCTAGGGCATCGGCACTCACGACCCATAATGCAACGATTGCCAGGCCCGCTTCGAGAGTCCCCCCCCATAAGCCAAAAGCGCCTCGTCGAAAATAGGTGCGCCATCCAGCTAACCCCACCAGGATGGCGCCAGACGAGAGGAACCACAGGGCCAGCCGGGTATGATCGAGATGGGTCGCCACTACGACCACAGCAATGCTCGCAGTGAGCCAATAGCCACCGCGCCGTGCGAGACTCATTTTTTCGCTAAGGCTGGCGATTCCGCTCTGCAGTCCGATCGCGACGGCGGCCGACAAAACCCACAGATCCATGGGCACCTCGCTGACTTAGTAAAATTTTTCCATCCAAACCAACGACAGGCTCCCCCTGTCTCAAGTGTGGCTCCTCGAAGTATCTTCGCCCGGTTGTCCAGGCACCACGGAAAGCGGTGCGGCATAGTGCCGCAGCTTCTTTAGTTTTCGGTTTTCCCGCTCCAGGTCTTTGATCTGTTGCGCGGTGTCCCGGGTGTGTAGGGCGAGTAAGTCCATCAAAATTCTACGACTGGCTCTAAGACTGAGGATCTTACTTCTAAGATCCTCTACTTCACGTTTGAGACCGACGATTTCTGATTCGGGTGAATAGGCTTTCATCCAAGACCCCCTCCTCGGGTTTACACTACCCCAGTAGTATATCTAGTCGTTGGGAATTTATTCCTGGCCAGGGTGGAGGCGCCAGTGCCGACTCGCCGGGAGAGATCATCCAGGAACCCAGAAAACCCGGAGGTTGTCACGATATTGTATGTGGGCTACCACAAGGTCAATACCCCTATTGGTAAATCACCACAAAGGAGCCGCTGCCATTACCTGACAGCGGCTCCCTATGAAACACAGAGGGGTTTAGGAGAGGTTTTGGGCCAATGTGACAAATGTACGGACCATGACCCCAGTGGCCCCAAATTTCGCGTTTAGTGGACCGGGTTTGGTCCATGCAGTGCCTGCAATATCTAGATGCGCAAATGGCACGGTACCCGCGAATTCGCTAATGATCATGCCGGCCGTTATAGTCCCAGCGTCCCGTCCCGGGGAGTTCTTCATGTCGGCGACATCAGACTTGTATAGATCGCGGTATTCAGGGTAGACAGGAAGTCTCCAAACTCTTTCGGACGCTTGTTCTGAGGCATTGAGCACGTGGTTGGCCAAGTCATCATTGGTCGCCACGAGGCACGAGGCTTGATGTCCCAGAACCACCACTGCGGCCCCCGTTAAGGTTGAGGCTTCAACGATCCAATCGGCCCCCAAATGCACCGCATAGCTTACCCCATCCGACAAGACGACTCGGCCTTCTGCATCGGTGTTGGTGATTTCAATGGTCTTGCCATTGAATGCACGGACCACATCACCGGGCTTATAGGCAGAACCTGATGGCATGTTTTGGGCAATCGCCATGATTCCCAGGACATTTATAGAGGGCTTCAATTGCGCGATTGCGCACATCGCACCGAGTACGGCGCCGGCGCCCAACATGTCGTACTTCATTTCCTCCATGCCGGCACCGGGCTTGAGACTGATGCCGCCGGAGTCAAAGGTTATGCCCTTACCGACTAAAGCCAATGTGCGCGAAGTGCCCCCGTTGTATCGCATTACTACGAGGCGTGGCGGGAAGACACTGCCTTGGCCAACCCCGAGCAAGCCGCCCATCCCAAGCTCACGAAGCTTCACTTCGTCAAAAACTTCCACGTCAAATCCAAACTGTTTCCCAAGGGATATCGCCTCATCTGCTAACTTTTCCGGATACAGGGCGCTCGATGGACGCCATCCGAGATCTCGCGTAAGGTTTTGTGCTTCGGCCAGCACTCTACCGATCTCGACTCCGGCCGCAGCGTCCTGAGGACTAGTTAAACCGGTAATGGTTATCTGTGTGAGGGATGATGGTTCCGGATCCTCCTGATGGTAGCCTAAAAAGGTCCAGTTGCCTAATAGGGCACCTTCTACCAAGGCGGCGCTGACCTCCTGGTCGGCTAAATGGGATGCGGGGGCATCGTATGTCACACTGTGAGCGCGTACGGATTTGGCGGCTTGCGCTGCCTGTCCAGCTGCTTGGCGGATTGAGCCTGGGGTAATCGGGTCCGTACCCAATCCGCTTACGATTAGTCGCGGGAACGGAATACGGCCCAACGTCATCGTCGACCAGGTTTTCCCAATGCTTGGATTAAACTCTTTACTCTCGATGGCACGGCTGATTATGCCATCCAATAGAGTGTCTAGGCTTTGGACAGCTTTTGGCAGAGAACTACCTGCGGGCACGAATACGACCAAGGCGTCCGTGGGTCTGGTCTCTCTTGAAGTCTCGACTGAAATCTGCATAAGGTTCCTCCTAAAGATGTGAGATTTGCGGGTTCTTCCAATATGTTCGTAAGAAGCGGACGTAATTACCGCCCAATATGTTGGCGACAGTGGCGTCATCGAACCCACGGTGGCTCATCTGGTCAGCTAGACGTGGTAAACAGGTTACGTCTTCGAGACCGCCGACTGGATTTTGCACGCCGTCAAAGTCCGAGCCAAGACCAAGATGTAAGGAGTCACCTACGACATCTAAGGCATGAGCCATATGGTCAATTACCCGATTGATGTCTTCGGTTCCACCAAGGAATTCGCGCACGAAAGTGATTCCCTGAACGCCTCCAGCTTTGGCAACCGCACGGATTTGATCGTCGCTAAGATTTCTCCGGTGCGGGGTCAATGTTTTGCAATTGGAATGGCTGGCAATGAGCGGCCGTTTCTTGGTCTCCATAACCCCCCAAAAACTGGCTTCGGACAAATGCGAAACGTCCACTATAATGCCGACTTGCTCCATCTCTGCAATAATAGCACGTCCGGCTCGACTGAGTCCGCCTCCCCCGGGATCTTCCCCTGCCCCATCGGCTAGCGCGTTCCGTTCATTCCAAGTCAGACTCATGAGGCGCACTCCAAGTCTGTGAAACAATCTCACCAATCCAGGACTTGTACCCAACGCCTCGGCACCTTCGACCGAAATGATTCCTCCGAGTTTGTTGGAAGAAAGAACCTGCTCAAGGGAGGCTAAATCGGTTACCACTGCAAGATGTTCGCCGTTGACCGCGACTTCCTGCCAAAACCGGTCAAAGAACTCTAACTGGCGAGAGAGGGCACGTTCAGGCTTATACTCAGGTTCCACCCAACACGAAAAACATTGGAGCGTAAGCCCGCCCTCCAAGGCCCTGGGAATATCCAATTGTCCGTGATCACTACGTTCACCGAGGCGTCGACGATTGTATACCACGTCGAGCATACTATCCGCGTGAGTGTCGACGACCGGGATCTTTAGATCATGCCACTGCATACGTAAAATCCCACCTTTACCTGTGTTGGGCTACTCGCGGAGAAAAATTCGGTGGATGTTGACTGCACGGCCCGACGTATCGTCGACCTCGACAACCAGCGCACCAAATTGTCCGGCGCCTTGAGCCGTATCAAATCGTACGGGCATTTGCGACCGCAATTTTTGAATCACCAATTCGGATTTCACCCCAATGACCGAGTCTCGCGGTCCGGTCATACCCAGATCCGTTATAAATGCAGTGCCTTGCGGCAGGATCCGCTCATCCGAACTTTGGACGTGAGTATGGGTGCCCACGATGACGGAAACTCGACCATCGAGATACCAGCCTAAGGCAGCCTTTTCCGAGGTTGTCTCGGCGTGAAAATCGACGACCACAATTTTTACTTCGGTCGGGAGACTCTCAAGTACTTGTTCGACTGCCCGAAACGGGTCGTCGTATTGAAAGGGCATAAAGGCGCGACCGGCTACGTTAATGACTGCTACGGGGATGTTCCCAGGACTTGCCACCACGTAGCCGTGGCCTGGGGTACCGGGGGGCAAGTTTAAGGGGCGCAAGAGGTGTGGTACATCATCCAAAAATTCAAAGACTTCTTTTTTGTCGAAAATGTGGTTGCCGGAAGTCAAAACTCCAATACCCACTGCAAACAATTCATCCATCACTTCGTGGGTCAGTCCATTACCACCCGCCGCGTTTTCCGCGTTGGCAATGACGAGATCGATAGCATAACGTTCGACCGTATCGGGCACCTGAGAGAGGATCATGCGCCGGCCTGTCTTACCGACAATGTCGCCGATTAGCAAGAGCTTCATCGGTATGTGCGGAACGTCTCGGCATGAGACCGAGGGAGAGACGAGACTCTCCGAGTTCCGCATCTCCTTTCTCCTTGGTATGTGGTCCACGCTGTGGAGGATCCAACGAAGGGTTCTGGTCAGATGACCGGATATCGTTACAGAAAAGCGTGCAATGGTACTAGGTATTAAACACCATAACCCGCCCTTCATCGCGTAACGCTATCAGCCGCCCCACATCATCCCGTTTCAACGCCTCAAGCCCCGCCTGAATATTTTCTTCCTGTAACAGCAGTTCTTCCTCCAATAAGTCGTGGGAGTCGGAAATTAGGTCAGAACTAAAGGTGTCGCGTAGGACCTCGATAGCCATGCCGATTTCTTCCACCGACAACGTTTTGATATCGCGAACTAGTTCGAGCTCCGTCACTTGATCGATCACGACATGGTTGACTTGTACCACATCCAGTGGCCGCCGAGTAACTAACCGATACGTTTCTAAAACCTCCACCATTTGGTTGAGCAAGGCCTCGAACGGTTCAGGTTCAAGCGTTCGGCGCAGGAGAAATGTCGCGCTTAACGTGCTATCTTCCACATTATACTGGACGCTACTGATTTCCGGGTACCTCATGATTACAGCGATTAAGGTGCCTAGTCCCCGAGTGCTGGATCCCCAACTTGCGGATGATATCAAGTACGCCGCCTCCTTCTATACGAATCTCTTACGCTATGCTACGCAAAAGATGCGTGGTAGCGCCCACTGAAGTTACAACGCCGGCGTGCGCCACTTATGCGTGTTTTCCAGATCCTTTCCAGGGTACAAGACGTGAAAACGCGCTTCAAGCTCCGGGGGGCCTTCGTCGAGGTTGGTATCTTTCACACAAGATTCCACAGGACAAACGTCGGCGCATTGTTGCGTCTTATAAAAACCGTAGCATTCGGTGCATAGATTAGGGTCAATGACATAGATATCAAGGCCCTCAGTAATTGCGCCGTTGGGGCATTCCGGTTCGCAAGCCCCGCACGAGATACAGTCTTCGATGATTTTTAGGGCCATGGTTCATTATCCTCCTAGGGAGTCTCATCCCATTGCAATACCGTAGCGATCACGGTTGACGGAAACCCCTGTCGAGCAAGGTAACGGGCACACCGTGCGCGCTGCCTCGGATCGTTCATATCGTACCGCTCCTTGATGGCTTCGGCAATCTTTAACCAATCCGTGGTTTTTGTCAATTCTCTCCAGGTGGTGTCCGCAGTTTCTCCGTCCACGCCACGGGTTCTCAATTTGTGTCGGATAGCCATGGGTCCTTGACGGGAGCGGGATAGAGCAGTTTCCACTACCTGCCGAGCCACGCGGTCATCACTCACATAGTTTTGGGATAACAACCGTGAGATGACCGCGTCAATAACCTCGGCGTCAAAGCCCTTGCGGTGCAATCGCGTCCGAATTTCCTGTTGCGTGAGATCTCGCTGGGAAAGCCAGCGTAGTGCACTCGCGTAGGCTGACTTATTCGGTGGCGGGTTCACCGCTCGATCCTCCCACCGTCACGGCCGCTCCCGCCGTGAAGTGCTGTCGGATTTTAGCATCTAATTCTTGTGTTAAGTCCGGGTTGGCCTTCAAAAAGTCTCGGGTGTTTTCCCGCCCTTGACCCAAACGCAGATCTTGGTAGCCATACCAAGCACCGCTTTTTTGGACTAACCCAATTTCTAACCCTAAGTCGAGGATACTGCCTTCACGACTAATCCCTTCGCCGTATAAGATATCGAATTCGGCTTGCTTAAAGGGTGGCGCTACTTTATTCTTGACCACTTTGACTCGGGTCCGATTACCAACAACCTCCGTGCCTTGTTTTAAACTGTCGATGCGACGCACTTCGAGCCGGATCGAGGAATAAAATTTTAGGGCCCGGCCGCCCGGCGTCACCTCGGGATTGCCAAACATCACGCCAACTTTTTCCCGCAACTGGTTGATGAACACGGTGATGGTATTGGACTTGGATATGGCACCAGTAAGTTTTCGTAGGGCCTGAGACATCAATCTTGCTTGAAGTCCCACATGGGCATCACCCATCTCCCCTTCAATTTCCGCTCGCGGTACCAACGCAGCGACGGAGTCCACGACCACAATATCCACGGCACCGGATCGCACGAGCGCTTCGGCGATTTCTAAGGCTTGTTCGCCGGTGTCCGGTTGCGAAATCAAGAGGTGGTCAAGGTCGACTCCTAACTTAGAGGCATACAAGGGATCTAGTGCGTGCTCGACGTCGATAAAGGCGGCTACGCCCCCCGCTTTTTGCGCTTCGGCAATCGCGTGTAGGGCAATGGTGGTCTTTCCAGACGATTCTTGGCCATAAATTTCAATGACCCGTCCTCGCGGTAGCCCACCGACTCCCATCGCAATGTCCAGGGTCAGGCATCCCGTTGAGACGACCTCGATCGCAGGCCGGTTTGCATCCTCCCCAAGTCGCATAATCGAACCCTTCCCAAATTGCTTTTCAATTTGGGCCAGTGCTAAATCTAATGCCTTTTCCCGATCCATCGCCATCTATGCGGCCTCCTCGCAAATCCACTTCGAGCATCAATTCGCTGAAAGATCCCGAAATCCTGCTATCGAGGACGGGCTGGTTCCATATTTACAGCCTTACCCCGGATCACCACTGCGTTCATGTTCTGAAGGACTTTGGCGGCCGCATCTTTCGGCATTTCGACAAATGTAAAGCGATCGTATATGTCGATTAATCCAATCACACTGCCCGAAATACCGGCCCCTTCTGCTAGGCCTCGCACAATGTCTGCAGGGGTTACGCGATCCATACGACCCAGACTCAAAAAGAGTCGCACCATACCGGGTTCAGCGCCGGTTTCTCCAAATTCCGCGTCAACGGCCGACTCCCGACCTTTTTCGACCATTAGTCGAATTGCAGCCGCTGCGATATCGATGGAATCATAAGATTGGGCAAGCTCCATAACCATGTCCTGGTAAGCGGGCAGGACCCCTCGTTCCACTTCTTCCGCTAAACGATTTTTTAACGATTCCCGTTGTTTCTCAGCCACATCTTCCGGGGTTGGCAATGGGCGGCGTTTGAGGCGTACACGCAGAACCCGTTCCATTTGGCGCAACTGGCGAAATTCTTTCGGTAGGACTAGAGACATGGCTGTACCGGTGCGACCCGCGCGGCCGGTACGACCGATGCGGTGCACGTAACTTTCAGTGTCTTGGGGTAAATCGTAGTTGACTACGTGAGTGACATGGTCAATGTCTAAGCCGCGAGCCGCGACGTCGGTGGCGACCAGGATTTCGCTGCCCCCATCTTTAAAGTGTTTCATGACTCGGTTGCGTTGAACCTGATTTAAGTCGCCATGAATGGCTTCGGCAGTGTATCCCCGTGCTTGGAGTCCTTCGGCGAGCTCATCGACCCGTTTTTTGGTTCGGCAAAAAATTATGGTCCGCTCGGCACCTTCCATGTCCAGGATCCGTGAGAGTCCGTCTAATTTTTCATGTTCGCGGACTTCATAATAGACCTGGTCAGTGAGAGGGACGGTTAATCGTTCGGGACTAATCGCCACATGCTCGGGGTTCTTCAGATACCGCTTAGCGAGTCGGGCAATAGGGTCCGGGACAGTCGCGGAAAACAGTAACGTTTGGCGCTCGGTGGGGACGTTTTGCAAGATAAATTCAACGTCTTCGATAAATCCCATATCGAGCATTTCGTCCGCCTCATCCAGTACCACGAGCTTCACATGGTCCAGTTTCAGCGTGCCTCGCCGAATGTGATCCATGACCCGCCCGGGAGTTCCGATAACTACTTGGGATCCGTGTTCTAGTGCGCGAATCTGTCGGTCATACGACTGGCCCCCATAAATAGGGACGACTTTGACACCGGCATGGCGACCGATTTTCGTGATTTCTTCCGACACTTGAATGGCTAGTTCACGAGTTGGGGCGAGAACGAGAGCCTGGACCCGTTTGGATCGGTGGTCCAGTGATTCGATAATCGGCACACCAAACGCCGCGGTCTTACCGGTTCCGGTTTGAGCTTGGCCAATAATGTCCCCACCCTGCATAATAAGGGGGATCGTGCGGGTTTGAATTGGAGAGGGTTCCTCGAAACCCATGTCTTCCAACGATTTCAGTACGGCAGGCGAAAGGCCCATAGCTTTAAATAGTTCTTGGCTCATACTACACTCCCTTGAAGCAAAATTTTTTCCGTTGGGGTTTCCTAACCCCCGAGTTTATTCCTCGATTTCCAACGGCAACTCTAAATACTCCCACAATAGGCTTAACGCGGTTTCGACCGCAGCCGTTCGAACACCTTGTCGGTTGCTATGTACCTGGCGAGACCGCTCCATGATGCCCATGGGTCCGTCTATCGCGACATAGTATGTCCCTATAGGGTGCTGCGCATCGCCACCGGTGGGCCCAGCGTATCCTGTCGTAGCAATACCTAGGTCGGATCCGGTTTCCCTCCTGATGGCTTGAGCCATGGCGCCGGCCACCTCCGCGCTCACTGCCCCATGCTTCTCCAAGAGGGATTCGCTGATTCCGGCCTTGACCTTGAGCGCATCAGTGTAGGCAATAACGCCGCCCACCAGACTCTCCGAAGCCCCTGGATGGGAGATAAATCGATCGGCCACCAAGCCTCCAGTCAACGACTCCATGGTGGCGAGCGTAAGGCCCTTGGCCTGTAACGCGTCGAGCAGGTATGCCCCCCGGTCCTTGCCTGCCAACCGATAAAAGGCTTGCGGCAGGAGTCCTCGAGCCCATGCTGCAGCGCGACGGGTGGTCACCGTGCTACGAGAACTCCATGGTCCATTATCCTCGAACCGGATATCAATCCTACCCGGGCTCGCGTAGATGCCGGTACGGGGATGCTGACCCGTTAATAGTGGGGCGAGATAATGGGCAACGGTCGACTCGCCCATATCAAAAACCGTGTAGGTATCTCGTACCACGGTGCGGTCCGTCTGGGTTTTTAACCACGGCTCTAACGATTCCGACACGAGGGCCTTAAATTCTCTTGGGGGCCCGGGTAACAACACAAGAGTACAAGACTTCCCGATAACTAATTGACCGGGAGCCGTACCCGCGCTATTCGGCCATACTTGGGCCCCTTCAATGACCATTCCTTGCTTGGTTACAGATGCCTCCCAACCCGGCTGCCGAGAATGCCGAGCTGCGATGGCTTGGGTTAACTCAATGTCTTGGATCAGGCGGGAACCCACGAATTCTCCTACGGTAGCGACGGTCATATCATCCTGAGTCGGACCTAGACCGCCGATCGTAATCACCAAATCGCATTGCGTGGCGGCCACAGTCAGTGCATTCAAAAGAGGCTCACGCGAATCCCCAACCACCATTTGCATAATCGGGGACACACCGTAAGCCGACAGCCTTGACGCTACATAGGCTCCATTGGTATTGATGACTTCCCCTACTAGTACCTCGTTACCGACGGCGATGATGCCAACCGTTCGAATCACCCATCCGTCCCTCCGCAAACCAAGTCAGTTGATCATGACACATTTGGCCAAAAAATACAACTCCAGTGCCCAGCATGTCCATATCTGCCGCATTGGGGTTAATCCGTATCGGGAACGGGAGAAAAAATGAGAGAACCGGGAGTGAGTCCCGGTTCTCTGCGACTACGCGATGATTTGATTGTCAACCAAGAGGCCACGCACTTCTTGTCCTGTGAGTGTTTCCGCGGCCAATAGCGAGGCAGCCAAGTGACTTAGAATCGCTTGGTGGCGTACAATCAGGCTATCGACGCGTTCTTGTTGCGCTACGATAATCTCTTGAATGGTACGATACAGCGTTTCGGGTGAGAGAGCCTCCTCGTGAATAACGCCAAGGGAGGACAATCCCGACAAAACCATGCGACGTGCAATATCCCAAGCCTTTTCGAAGTCGTTGGAGGCACCCGTGCTTTGCTCGCCGAGTATGAGCCGTTCCGCTGTAGAACCGGCCAAGCAGACTTGGATATCGGCCGTTAATTCCGATACAGTTTGCAACAAGCGATCATCCTCTGGGCTTTGCCGCACAAATCCCAGGGCCATCCCCCGAGGCGAGATGGTAACCGATGAGACCGATCCTGGATTGACCAGCTCTGCAACGATGGCGTGGCCCCCTTCGTGAACCGCAACGCGATTGAGTTCTCCATCTCTTAGGGTGCGGTCAAGTTTTTCTCCCAACAAGACCTTGTCAGTCGCCTCCATAAGATGTTTGGCGTTAACGGAGGTGGTGCCGTCACGTAAGGCAAGAATAGCCGCTTCGTTACAAACGCTTTCTAAGTGGGCACCAGAGAATCCAAAGGTCTCTTGTGCCACGCGAGTAAGATCAACATCCGGGTCCATGGGCTTGTTCCGGGTATGCAATTGAAGAATCCGCAATCGGCCCTCGCGATCCGGCAAATCGACACCCACACTTCGATCAAACCGACCTGGACGCATGAGGGCGCCATCCAACAGATCCGCGCGATTGGTGGCAGCCATCACTAAGACTCGCACATCTTCATCGGTGGACATTCCATCCATCTCCACCAGCAACTGATTCAAGGTTTGATCGTATTCGAGGTGGCTCTGGTGTTGACCTCGTTTTCCGGCCATGACTTCAATTTCATCAATGAAAATAATGGCGCTGGTACGATTGTCACGCCGGGCCATTTGCCTCGCTTCGGCAAACAAGTGGCGTACGCGTTGGGCCCCTACCCCGGCATACATTTCCACAAACTCGGATCCGGAGGCCGACAAGAAGGCGGAATCCGTAAACTCGGCGGCGGCTTTAGCGAGCATGGTCTTTCCGGTACCGGGAGGACCGGTTAACAAGATGCCTTTAAGCGGTCGGATACCCAATTGGGCAATGCGTTCCGGATACCGTATGAAGTCCAAAGCTTCTCGTAGTTCCTTCTTGGCTGTGGTCTGTCCACCGATATCGTCAAAGTTGGTCGGAGTACTTGCTTTGACCACGACTTGGCGCGGCCGCCGGTTTTGCATCATGCGTTGCCAGGCTCCACTGTAATAGAGCGCGGCAACCAGACCCAAAATTAAGACGGCCGGCCACACGTTAATGCCATTCCATAATAAGAAAGCCAAAATTGCCAAGATTATACCCAGCCCGAGTGATTTAAACATGTCCCCCACCTCCCGTTGTGGTATTGGCCGATGGCAGCACCAGATAGGTGTGGTAGTGACCCTTGGATGATGAGAGGGTGACGTAAACATGATTGGTACCCAGTTCGACATTAGCCGTGAGATGGGCTCTGGCCGCCATCTGTTGAATGCTATCATTCATCGCGACGTATTGCCCCGTCGCAATCCCTTGGGCTACTACAAATCGCAATTGATTAGTGACGGCGATCATGGCGCCCGTGGCGTGATTGACCAACGTGATTTGACGAGGGGCTTGGCCTAACGACCGGGTGGCATCCGCTGTGACGGTTTGGTAACTAGTCATCAGATTGGCCGTTGGAGTCAGGTCGATGGCGATCGCATTTTTAGGTCCCATGGTTACCCGCTGCACCCCAGGAACATGTTCGATGGTGCGTACTAATGGCGTCCGAATAACAGACGATGTATAGAGAGTTTGAGCGCCTCGTAAGACGGCGAGGCTTACGACAAACCCTATGAATACGGACATGACTTGTTTGACCGTCACTTTCATCATCGTGATCACAATCCCCCTCCCCGCGACCGGTTACCATGCATACTGGCCTAAGCTATCGGGGAGTATAACATGAAATTATAGCGTGTCGGTCTCGTAAAGGTTGTCAGAATTGGGAGCAGACGGTCAACGCGGCCAATGTTGGTAAAAGTACTCGAATCCGGTCCATAAGGTTAAGCTGATAGCGGCGATCCAGAGAACCCAAGGAACCGGTCCGGAGAGGACGCTCGAAGCGCCAAGAGCAATCATTTGAACGGTGGTTTTCCATTTTGCAGCCGGGCTTGCTGGCATGTGTTGGTCCTTAGGAAGCACGGAACGGAGCCCCGTAACCGAGAGCTCCCGTACTAAGACAATAAAAAGGACAGCGGCCGCTAGCCGGTGGATACTGACTAAGGCTAGCCCCGTGCCCAACACTAGGATCTTGTCCGCCAACGGATCGAGATAGGCGCCGACTTGTGTGGTGTGATGGGTGTTGCGGGCCACAATCCCATCGAAGTAGTCGGTGAACCCAGCAATTACAAATAGGAGCACGCCCAACCAGCGCACGCTTTCGTGTGGATTGAGCCATAAGAAAAGCACTACGGGTGCCAGAATGACCCGTAGAATGGTTAAAAGGTCGGCTGCATTATTTCTGAGGTTCTGCCAATAAATCGTATTCGCGCACCCCAATCACCCGAACGGGTATCACTTGCCCTACCGAGAACTGACCCTGGACGTAGGTGACCCCGTCAATACCCGGGGCGTCCGTGGCACCGCGGGCTACACTGACCGTATCGCCCACTTCCTCGACAATTACCGGCATCACCTTACCAATGTGTCGACCTCTTACCGTCCCCACCAGTTTACGTTGGGCCAGCATGGCTTGGCGTCGTCGACGTTCCTTAACGGCCTCGGGAATCGGATCCCCTAATCCTTCGGCACGGGTTCCTTCTTCCGGGGAGTACGTAAAAATTCCGACGTGGTCAAATCGCATGGTTTCGATGAAATGCACCAGCGAGTCGAATTGCTCTTCGGTTTCGCCGGGGAAACCCACGATAAATGTCGTGCGGAGCGTAATGTCTGGTATCGCATCACGAATCATGCCTAAGACCCGATCCGTCTTATCTCGACGAAATGGCCGTCCCATGTGCTTTAACAAGTCAGAATCTGCATGCTGTAAGGGCATGTCCAAGTACGGCGCTACCACCGGAAGATCTCTCATAGCTCGCACTAATTCCGGAGTAATCTGGGTCGGATAGCTATACATAATCCGTACAAATACCAGATCGGGAATTTCCTGTAGGGCGTATAGTAGACGAGGCAATTGCGGTTGGCCATAAAGGTCATGACCCCAAATTGTAGAATCTTGGGCGATCAGGACTAATTCACGCACCCCCGATTGGACTAAACGCTTGGCTTCGGCGACGACGTCCCCCAAAGGGCGGCTACGATATCCACCCCGCATGCTGGGAATAGCACAAAACGAACAAGCGTGGTCACACCCTTCCGCAATCTTTAAATATGCGGTGTAGGATGGGGTTGTCAGACGTCGTGGGCTTTGCATACCACTGACGGGCATCTCGCCCCAAAAAGAGGGTCGAACGCCCTTAAGGGCTCCATCCACCGCTTCAACGATCCGATGGAATTCTCCGGTCCCGACCATCGCATCGACCTCTGGAAGATCGTTCCATAAGTTTTGTTGGTAACGCTGGGAAAGGCATCCGGCCATTACCAGTGCACGCAGTTGACCATTTTCGCGATATTGATTCATTTCTAGAATGGTATCAATAGATTCCTGTTTAGCTGCGGTAATAAAGCCGCAGGTATTGACGATCAGGACTTCGGCGTCCTGCGCGTCAGGGGTCAATTGATATCCGGCCTGTTCCAACAAGCCTAACATGACCTCGGAGTCCACCCGATTTTTAGGACAGCCGAGACTGACCATTCCTACTCTTGTTGCCATCGTACCCCTTCACCTCGACGGTAATGATATCGTACACCGGCCAAAATGGAAAGATGACGCTTTGGAAGCTCTGGGAATTTGACCTAGTCTTTAGTTCTAGCCCTGGACGCCCACCGCGTATGCATGAAGCAAATCCTTGAGTGCTGGTCCCCACCGCCTCGTATGCACAGAAAATTCTTTGGGGTTGGATACAACCCATGGAGTTGGCACATACCACTACCGACACAAGAATGATGTCATCGAAGGGATGGTCTGCATGCGCATTTACACGATTTCGTATGTTTATGTTCGCCGCTTCGTACTGGGTATTGTCGCCGTGGGACTCATGCTGCTGACGGTACAATGGGTCGGTCCACTCACCCATCGATCC
>DAHWKJ010000075.1 GCA_027343695.1 Sulfobacillus sp.
TCGGTCGGCTCCCATGGCACATAATGCGGGAACTCCCATCGTGGTAAGCCTTCGCGTTTCTCCAGCAAGGGCTCCATCGGCTCCCAAATGGCTAACACATCCGGATGCTCGTGTGCTAGCTCAAATCCACCTTCGACCCAAGTAAAAATCTCCACATAGGTCGGAGGGTCATCCACACTCCGAAAAATGATGGGCTTGGAATCAGTGACCAATCCCAAGGCGTGTAGTGTGGACCAATGATCCGCCAACAGGGCTTGAAACGATTCTTCACGGTCAGGTCGCACGCGATATGTGCAAATCACGGTTTGATTTTTCACTGTCATCACCTCATTTTATTAGCAGATATGCTAAATATAAGCCAATACGCTGATGATGTAAACTTCTCATGTGTGAGGTAATTCCATGGGGTTAGCGCGGCAGCTTCTGCGCTTGACCATGGTTCGTAGGGCCCGACGTCGGCGGATCCCAACCAGCGGTAGGGTAGCAGGCGCTCAATACGAAATCTACGGTTATCAGTTCACCAAAGGGTCTTACCGGATCGTTAAAACGTATTCGACGCCCAATAATCATAAGGAAATTGCGATATCCGCGAAGTTCCGACTCAATTAAAGGAGAGGCAGTGTGCTTCTACTCGCCAAACGACGAATTCGACGAGGTTGAGCTCTGGATTCGTTCGGTGCAAAGTCACAATCGCTTTGAGACCAGCCAATGGCGGGGGCACTCACCCCGTCAGCCCGTTAAGCTGCTGACCCGGGCATTCAACGCGTCGTTTGTGAGCTACTGCAACGAGATAACGTTTAGTTGACCGCAAGAAACGTCGAGAGTTTGCCATAGGATCAAGGCTTTCAAATAGTTCGGCGTGACGCGCGGAGCGGTTTATCTGGCATCACCATATCGTAACGTCACAGTAAGTCCGTTAGCTCGTGAATAGGGTCTTTCTGCTGTAGAAGAGAAGGTGGGCCGAGTGAGACGCTCACGTTTAGTTATAGGTCTAAAAGGCCCAAGCGATGGGCCTTTAATATGGCCTGAGTACGGTCATATACATCGAATTTATTTAAGATGTGACTGACATGCACTTTTACGGTCTTCTCGGTGATATTGAGTTCATCGGCAATTTCTTTGTTGGAGAAGCCTTTTCCGAGATACCCGAGCACCTCGGTTTCCCGGGGAGTGAGTGCTGGGTCCGTGGAAGAAGCACTAAACGCGGTCAGAACGACCGGATCCACCACGGATTGACCGCGTGCCACACGAAACAACGCTCCGAGGAGGTCATCGGGATGGATGGTCTTTTCCAGATACCCCACAGCACCCGCACTAATGGCAGCACGCATTCGAGAGCTTTCTTGAAAGGAGGTCAGCGCGATCACATGAATCCTGGGATAGCGGCGAACAATCTCCCGAATGGTAGCAATGCCGTCGAGGGGACCTGGCAACACGAGATCCATCAAGACGATATCGGCATCGGTGGACACTAGCAATTCTAAGGCGGCTTCACCAGTTTCGGCTTCAAACGCTACGTGAATCCGCGGAGATGCGGCCAAAAATGTGTGTAAGCCATTACGTACAATGGGATGGTCGTCGACGATGCCTACGCGAATGACTGCAGATTCGGTCATGGTGTTCCTCGTTCCATTCGTAATGGGATGCTCAAGCGCACGGTGGTGCCGTGACCCGGACGGCCGTTGACGACACAGCGCCCGCCTTGGTACTGGACCCGTTCATGCATATTGCGAAGCCCATATCCCATCGTGACGTGACGGGGGTCAAACCCTTGACCGTCATCAGCAATGGTCACGAAAAGACGATGGGATCGCACCCGGATGGTGATAGCAATGCGCTGGGCACGAGCATGTTTGAGTGTATTTTGGACGGCCTCATCGACCACGCCTAGGATGGCGTCAATTTGTTCCGGGTCTAGTAAGTCGTCGACCTGCGGATCCAATTTTAGGGTGACCCGTTGTCCTAATGCCTCCGATACAGAGGATATCCGGTCGTGAAGACGGGACACTAACGTGTTTCTCTCGGGGGGGCGTAGGGCTTCGACTAAAGATCGCATAGCCCATTGACTCTCTTGGATCAACGATTCGACTTGGATTAGAAGGTTGGTGACGGCTGGATCTGTGGACTTCCCGTCCGCCGCACGGCACAAGAGTTGGGCCGAAAACAACCGTTGACTGACCGAGTCGTGAAGTTCTGCCGCGAGGCGACGTCGTTCGATCCATTGGGCCTCCGCACGGCTTTGCGTGTGTAAACGAGCACTTTCTAGGGCCGCAGCCAGATGCCCGCCGAATGCGGAAAGAATGTTGGCGTCGATAGACGAGAAGGCATGGGCTAAGGAACTCTCGATATGCACGCGGTAGGGAGACAACGGAACCTTGAGGGATAGATGAGATCGGGCTTCAGGGAGAATCTTTCCTGAGGGAGGGGGTGTCTGGTTGTCTTCGAGATACGAGTACTCAGGGCCAAATGACGAAGCCCTTCGTTGGGCTCTCGCGACTTCGTGGTCCATCTCGTCGCGAGTTTCGTAAATCGCCACCGCCTCGAAACCCATGTGGTTAACGAGGCCCGTGACGGCATGGGCCATGATATCAGGAATGTCCGTAAGCGTCGTAAGGGTCTGCGCTAACACCGCCAGCTCACTGAGCTGGCGGGCATAGTGTTGCTCATCGGAGAGCATCGCGGCTCGATCTACGGCGATGGCGACCTGAAACCCGATAGCGCGTAAGAGATTTAAGGCCTCAGGGGTGAAGACCTGGCTCCCGGGCGCTGCGACATTGAGTATGCCCAGCAGTTTAGTCTTGGTCCGCAAGGGGACCGAGGCATGAAACACCAAGTGGTTTTTGTCCCCCACGGCGTCCCGTAATCGACTGCAACGCACAATGTTAGCCGCCGTGTGCATGCGACCTTTCACCAACCGCTCTTGGCACTCGCACCAACTGCTCTTCAATGCCCTGGCATCATGGTCGAAAAGGGCAGGCGGAAGCCCACTGGCGCCGACTTCGACAAAGGATCCCCGCTGGGGGTCATAGCGGAAAGCCCAAGCCGTTTTGAGCCCCAACACCTCTCCTAATCTGGGTAAAATGGCGGCGGTAGCACTATTCACATCGGTGGCTTCGTTCAATGCCTCCGCGATATCTTTGAGTAACGTGATTTGTTGCGGTCCATCCAGTCCATGAAATTCGGGTGATTCGGGCATCTGCTAACTCCTCCGTTACTTCTGATGATAGCCGATATCCCAAATCATGGACAAATCAGGGAGAGGTCTCCAAATTCGTGCCACAAGTATCCGTGGGCGGCTGCTTCCTCATAAGCGCTGCGCACGAGATCTCGAGACGCGAAACTATAAAGGAGAGCTAAGTGACTCGTGAAGTTGTCATGAAGCCCGGTGATGAGTCCATCGACCAGGGCCGGCGGCTGATCCGGGGATAGGATTCGCGTCGTCCATCCGGACTGGGCGATGGGGTACCCGTTGTGGTCGAGAGCGGTTTCTAAGGCACGTACTACCGTCGTACCTACTGCAATAATCCGATGGGATTCTTTTTTGGCGTGAGCGATGCGTCGGGCAGTGAGCCTCGGGATTTGAAACCATTCGGGAAGAATGGGATGCTCCTCCCATTCACCGACTACCTCATGACTCGAAACCGTCGTATGCAAGGTAATGGGGGCAACTTCCACGCCACGCTCGCGTAATTGGGTCATAAGGGCCCCGGTAAAAGGGCGCGAAGCGGAGGGCATTTCTACGGATCCGGGGCGTGAGCCAAAGAGCGTCCGGTATTCCTCTAAGGGTGGCTCGGCGTCGAGATACTGATAGTGGATGACCCGGCCATGTTCCGCGCTGATGCGATACCAGTCATCTTCGCTCTCCACGATCCACAGTCGGCTGTGGGGATGAAAGTGTTGTCGAACCGTTCCTTGGGATATCGGAGAGTCGTGGTCGTCGACTACTGTGATGAGGTCGTCGAGGGAAAAATGCGACCAGTCGGGTTCCCCGGCACGGCTACGACGCTCGACTAAAAACCGGTTGGCAGACAGGCGGCCTGCGAGATGCAACACGAAATCTTGCCCTCGGGAACACGCCTTGACCCGACCCGGGATCATCTGAGAATCGTTAACCACCAACAGGTCGCCAGGGAGTACTTCTTCGACCAGATCCTGAAAGTGGCGATGCTGGACCAATGAGGACCCGGTGTGGATAACCAACAATTTGACCCCATCTCGAGTAGCCGGGGGCTTCGTCGCCACGCTAAATGGGAGGCTGAGATTGAGCTCACTGGCTTTCATTTTGCCATACCTCCAACCGTAGGGACTCGAGATTTTCTACCAGGCAGAGCCGAGATCCGGTGGGATAAGGGGTTTCACCGCGTTGAAAAGCCTCGAAGATGGGAAGTAAAGCGCGGGCCACCGAGGCCGGATTCCTGAGTGGGCCGGAGTCATCCGGGAGGGCATCCTGATGCATCTGGGTATCCATATCTCCGGGATCGACGGTATAAAACCTCAAGTGCGGCTCTTCATTGGCCACCGTTGCATAGGCCAAATCGAGGGCTGCCTTGGAAGCTCCGTAGGCGAGCCAACCGGGGTAGGCTCCCACTGCGGCGTCACTGGAGATGCCGATACTAACTCCTTGCGCGCGATCCAGTAATGGTAAGGCTAGCTGCAAGAGGGACAGCGGCGCCATAAAATTGATTGCCATCACCTGCTGGAGGTTTTCAAGGGTCAGATGGCGAAGAGTGGGCAAAGGGAGATCGCCTAGGCTCGACGCATTATTTACCAAAACATGGAGGTTCTGGGCCCATTGATCGACACTCCGAAGAAATTCTCGTTGAAACGGTTGCGTCCCAATGTCTCCGGCCATCCCCATCAGGGCACCATGTTCCTGGTGCTGGGTAATCATTTGTTGAACGTTACGTTGGGACCTTCCACAGATCGCGACGGCGAAATCTTGTCGTAGTAAGTGATGTGTGAGTTGGGATCCCAAGCCGCGGGTTCCCCCGGTCAACACCACCACGGTTTTGCCATCGGGGGACTCTGAAGTTTGCCACATCGGATAGTGATTCATCGATCCACGCCCTTTCGCATTGATTGAGGATAACACCAGTCTATGACAAGGGATGCCGTGAACCATCGGACTCAGGGTCAATGGGCTCTAGGCCTTTAGGCGTAGA
>DAHWKJ010000081.1 GCA_027343695.1 Sulfobacillus sp.
TCGAGGTAGCGGGACGTAACGCTTAAGGATCTTATGCACGCAATGGCGGAAAGCCTATGGAAAATCCTTTTGTACGCGTGAATGAAAAAGGGGAGTGGTCCGCGTGACCGTCATGGTACTGGGTAGTTACCATTTTTACACGAATCAGAACCTGTTTCGGGTCCATGAGGACGTCGCGACGGCGGGTCGCCAGCGGGATGTTGCCGAGATGGTTGACTGCTTGGCGGCCTATCAACCGACGCATGTGGCCGTGGAACTGCAGGTCTCGGACCAGGAGGTTGTCGACGCCCACTACCGGCAATTTCTCGATGGCCGATGGGACCTGCCCTCCAACGAGCGCTATCAGTTGGGATTTCGGGTGGCTCAGGCCATGAAGCTACCGCGGGTGCATGCGATCGATTTCAAGAATGAGTCCGATTCGCTCACAATCGGTGAAGTGATGGCATGTGCGAAGACCGCCATGCCTGAGCTCTACCGATCGATGATGGAGGCGGGCGAAGAGCGGAATCAGGGCATGCAGCACCGGGTCAACCAGCAATCGATTCGCGAGATTTTGCGGTGGATGAATCAACCGGAAGAACTCATGGGCGTGTTGCCGTTCTATCTCGCGATGACTCAGATCCGGGATACCAATGGGCGACGGGTGGGGCTGGAGTGGGTGGCTACCTGGCAAGCGCGAAATCTCACCATTTATGCCAACCTTCGCGAGCGCATGCAGCCCGATGACCGTTGGTTGGTCATTTATGGGGCCGATCATGTGGCCCCATTACTCCAGTTGCTGCAGGACAGTCGAGCGGTGGATCTCGTGCCTGTGTCCGACTTCCTATAAGGACGCAGGAGGAGGGGGGTGGATCACGGAGGGAGGCAATTCATGGATGGGCTCGTCGAAAATCTGATTCCGTCGGCGGTTCAGGCGGCATGGGGCCTGTCGGCGGATGACACGGCATCGCTGCTGAACGGCGGTGGTCATCGCATTGTTCGGGTAGGGGATGTCGTCTTTAAGCCGGTCGACGACATCGTGGAAGCAACCTGGTGCCAGGAATGTGTGTCGCAACTGGTCCGCGATCGGTTTCGGATTGCTGAGCCGGTCCGGAGCTTACGCGGTCGTTGGGTCGAGTCAGGCTGGATGGCCTCACGCTGGATCGAAGGCGTCGCGGGACCGGACGGGCATTGGGGCCAACTACTGGAGACGTCGGCGCGGTTTCATCGGTCCCTGTCGAGGGTCGAGCCCCCGCCATTTCTGGGACAGCGGACACATCGGTGGGCCGTCGCGGATCGCGCGGCGTGGCGAGAGGTTCCACTGAAATGGTTACCGACGACGATATCCCGGGCCCGGCTCCTATACGGGTTATGGGAACCTTTGGATCTTCCGGCCCAAGTCATTCATGGCGATCTGTCGGGTAATGTTTTGTTCGGGGTGGGCTTGATGCCAGCCGTGATCGACTTTTCTCCGTACTGGCGCCCTGCGGCCTTTGCCGAGGCGGTCATTTTGATGGATGGGATGCTCTGGTTTACCGAGGAGGACATTGTGCCCCTTATTCCCCGCACCCCAACGTTCTCGCAATTATTGGTCCGCGCCGCCTTGTTTCGGCTTGGAGCTCTGAACGAGCGGGCACGCACGGTCGATCCCGCTGGCTTGGATGAGCTATCGATATTCGATCAGGCCATCGGGTGGTTGACCGAGAACATCTGCTAGGGCACGGCACGTGCCTCGCATCGGGCTACTCCAGCTCTAGCATCTAGTACACCCGGTGCACCACGGTGCTCGCCGGCGCATTCGTATGAGTCACGCCATAGGTATCGGCTAATGATAGACCATGGAGGTTGACCAGCAAATCGACGTCCGAATGGGCATCGGCGGTTCCCCGGGCCAAGGACCCTTCGAGGTAAACTGGGCGGACGCCGGCCTGCTGGATGAGATGCGAGACGACGTGCGTCACTACATCCCATTGGGGTTGCAAGGCCTTATCGTGGATGCCTGGAATACCCATGATGTCCAATGTGTCGTCACCTCTTCATACGCCTTTGTTCAAGTGAGCGTCTCTGGGATGTTTAATGACGCGAATTACCTAGATCCGGGGGAGAGAGCGCCGCAATCATCCCTATGTTTTTGAGGAGAAGAGTCTCGTTTTGATCACTCAATGATATCATGAGGAAAAAGTTTTAAGAGACCTATCTGCAACACCGGCGTGGCCCCCATAAGGCGAGGAGCTTTCCCCATCGAGACGGGTGGGAGGGTCGGCGCAGAGATCCGTGACAGGGAGGCGCATCGCGTGATTATCGCTTCGAAGGACGTCGACTTGGCAAACCGATTATTAGGGCGCCTCCGTCCCTTTGAGACGTACTGCGCCGGGTCTGTGGTGCCGTCGGGATATGAGTCTTATTGCCGGATTTTGCATCCGGCCCGGAGCGACTGCGGGAAGGTGGTCACGTGGGATACCATTGCCGCGTGGGCTGGGCGGGTTTATCACCCCGCGATGCAATTTGAGGCGATTGCAACACCACTCCCACACTTCGGATCCCCTCCGGTGCCGTGGGACGGTCAGATGCCGTGGAACCTGCCCATCGACCACGTGACGACATTGGCCAACCTTCTTAAGCCCTTTACGCAGCATCCCGATCAGATGTGGTATTTAGTATGGGAAGGATATGGAGAACACGGCCGGGTACTGGCCGAAAGGCAGCAGCGCAGGTATGTCGTGTATCGGGGTGAGCTTGGCGATCTCAAGCACTTTTACGAGTGGCCACGGCCGCACCCCGCCGACTATTGGTTTCCGCAGGATCAGGCCTGGTGCGTGGCCAGCGATGTAGACCTTTACTGGACCTACGTGGGCGGCACCCAGCGTTGCATCGAGGCAATTCTAAGTTGTGCGGACCTGGAAGCCGTGTCGGCGGACCTGGCCCACGGACTCACCGTCGATTCAGACCTCGTCAATCGGATTTCGCCCGAGGACAAGTCTCATTGGAATTGCTAGACACTGCCGAGTCAACCGTACTTCTGTACTTGCGTGGTGGGCAGTACGCCCCAAGGTGCTTGCTATTCTTGGGAGGAAATTCCTACTACGGATTTGGGCTCGTTACAGAGAAGTGAACCCGGCCAAATATCCGGATACCGGTCGGACATCGTGAGTCATGTGACTAGCCTCTTCTATTTATGAAACAGTTGTTTTATTATAAGCACGTGTATTGCAGTGAGGGGGGATTACTGTGGAATTAGACTGCGCGTGGTCCACTAGGGATCAGGAGTATCTGAGGTACCACGACGAGGAGTGGGGAGTTCCGGTCTGGGGAGACGCCCGATTGTTCGAGATGTTGGTATTGGAGGGAGCACAAGCCGGATTGAGTTGGATCACGGTTCTTCGGCGGCGTTTGTCGTATCGCCAAGCCTTTTCTGGATTTGATATAGGTGTGGTTGCGCAAATGGATCCGGCGGTTCTTTTAGCCTCGCCCGGTGTGATTAAGAACCGGCAAAAGATCCTTAGTACCATTCAAAACGCGCGAGTGGCCTTGAGGATTCAAGACGAGTGGGGATCGCTAGCCGGGTACCTTTGGAGCTTTACGCAGCATGAGCCCCTCATCAATCATTGGCGCGAGGCTTCAGAGGTCCCAAGCCAAAGTCGGGAGTCTCAATCGATGAGTCATGGGCTCAAAGCTTATGGCATGTCTTTCGTCGGCCCGACGATTTGTTACGCCTTTATGCAGGCGGTAGGGATGGTCAATGATCACTTGATGGGTTGTCCACGGTATCAAGCATTAGGCGGTTGCCGAATTTAGATGACCGTGGTCTTCATACGGTGATACCATATCGTAGTGGCGCGTGATGGAATGGAGGATTCGGGTGAGGGTCTTGGAGGTGATTACCGGAGGTGAGCCCGGTGGTGCTCAGCGACATGTTGCAGAATTAAGTCGATATCTGAAAGCGAAGGATCACGAGGTGATGGTCGTGCATGGAGGGGGATCATGGCTGACTAAGATCCTCGGCCCAGAGATTGCCACACGGTATGTCGCGTCCTTGGTTCGCGCGGTGAAACCGACGAAAGATATTGCCGCGCTGCATCGTTTACAGAGGGTGATGACCGAGTATCATCCTCATGTGGTGCATCTACATAGTTCCAAGGCGGGGATTTTGGGACGTTGGGCGGCGTGGCGCAATGGGATCCCGTCCGTCTATACCGCCCACGGTTATGTGTTTGAGGACCCTACTCTATCAAATGTGATGCGCGGTATCTATCGACGGTTAGAGAGCTTTGCGGCCGCCCATAGTGCGGCCACGATTGTGGTATCACGCCGTGACTTCACCTTCGCGGCTGCTCATACCAAGAATCATCAGGCTCATTATATTAGCAATGGCGTTGCGCCAGTTGGGAGTGGTGTGCGTCGGATCCATGTGCCCCCAGTCGTGGGGTTTATGGGACGATTTTCTCGTGAAAAGGGTTTAGATTGGATCGTGCCGGCTGCCTCGCAGCACCCGGAATATGTCTGGCGCTTTGCCGGGGATGGGACCTTGCGATCAGGATTGGTGGATGCGACCCGAACCCATTCACACCTGCAGTGGGACGGCTGGGTGGACGACTTGGACGCCTGGTTCGCCGAGGTAGATGTGCTCATCCAGCCATCGTGGAAAGAAGGAGCACCGTATACCTTGCTTGATGGCTTAGTGCGGGGAGTGCCAGCGGTCGGAAGCCGGGTCGGGGGAATTCCGGAAATCTTAGAGCCTATCGATCCCGCTCTTGTCATTAGGCCCGGACAGCCGGATCAACTGGTGACGGCCATTCAGCATGCTTTGGACCACCGGGATCGATTGGAAGCGCCCATTCGCCGGCATATTGAACAACATTTTAATCGCGATACCCAACTTCAAAAAGTTGCCAATTTATTGGAAGAGGTGGCTCGCCCATGATCATGGTGGTAACCGGTATTCCTCTAAACGGGCCTCTGCAAGGAGACCGTCTCCGCTTGCAGGGAATTGTTGTGGGAGCCGAGCGCGTTGAGGAGACCCTGGTGAGGGTCGTCGGGGCCCTTCGACCGAAGCGTCAGCCTTGGTCGCGATCGCTTGCCCAAGTATTTATCGGGCAGTCGCCCTATCTGACCTGGCATCGCCACCAATGGACAGCGGGAAATATCGATCAAGTTCCTGATATTCTCTGTGCGTTTCAACTTCGGATGGCACCCGTCGCCCTCTCTTTGCCAGCGTCCTACCGGATTCTAGATCTGACCGATAGCATGGGTCTTTATCGACATAGTCTGGCTGCCGCGCCCGAGACTTGGCGTAAACGGTTGTGGCTTAGAGGCATCGAGAAGGATGAGGTACAATGGGGAAACCAGTTTGATGAAGTGTGGGTGAGCTCATCTCGCGACCAAAGATGGCTAGCGGAGAGGGGACTAAAGACCCTTGTGATCGAGAATACAGTGTTACAGCGCACACTCTTGGAACCGGGTGATCCTCGCCATCTTCTCTTTGTAGGCAATCTCGAGTATCTGCCTAATCGGGTGGGGCTTCAACAGTTCCTCAACACCGTATGGCCGCAGTTGGAACGGGCCGGCTATCGACTCACCGTGCTGGGGAAAGGATCAGAAACTCTTCATGTGCCGGGGGTCCATAGCTATGGCTACGTGCCCGACTTACTTGCACATTACCAAAACGCCGGTGTTGTCATCAGTCCGGTGCCAATGGGAGCCGGCAGTCAGAACAAAATTTTGGAGGCCATGGGCTGGGGTCGGCCGATCGTTGCACATCGAGCGGCGATGGCGGGGCTTAGTGTTCCGCAGCAAGACATGGTGATCCCTGTCACCGAACCGCACGAGTGGTTGTCCGCACTTCGCATGCTGGAAAACCCCGAAGAGTATCGTGAGCGTGCCAAGAAAGGATTAGAGGCAGTGAGCCTACTAGGAGACCCGGTGGCCACGCGCTTAAAGGTACTGTGTAACTCCAAGGCTAATGGACGTTAGGTATTTCGGTCGCGTAAGCAGGATCCGGATCCGGGGTCGTCACAATGACTTCCATCTCGTTGGTAAGCGCCCATCGCTTGACGATTGCAGGAGACTGCTCGTGGGATGCCAATGCCATCACTGCTGGTCCGGATCCCGACAGCACGGCCGCATAAGCTCCAGCCGCTAATGCTTGGTCGAACAGGAGCTGCATGTGGGGGTTAAGGCCCTGGCGGTACGACTGATGCAAACGATCAGCGCTGGCATCGCCTAGCACGCTCCAATCCTTCTGCGTCACGGCGTGCAACCATAACGCCATTCGTTGCGCGTTAAAGATGGCGTCTTGTCGTGACACCTGGTTAGGTAGAATTTTTCGGGCATCCCGGGTCGAGACTGGATACGAGGGCACAGCAACAACGACCGCGAGGTTTGGCGGAGGATAATGGCGAATGTGAACCTCAGAATTGGTGTCGGACCATGCCAGTATAAAGCCTCCGTAGAGAGCCGCTGCTGCGTTGTCCGCGTGTCCTTCGAGTCGACTAGCCCATTGTAATAAGTCATACCGAGATAGAGGCTCAGCTAGCAAACTGTTAGCCAGTAAGAGGCCGGCAACAATGGCCGCAGCACTGGAGCCGAGGCCTTTGCCGAGAGGAATTTGACTCGTAATAGTGATTTGTCCGGTCGGCATGGGCTCCCCGGTGACCGTGCGATAGAGAAGCTCGGCGGTTTGCCAAATCAGGTTGTCTGGTTCCCGAGATAGAATCTCTTGGCCGTGGCCAAAAATCTTTATTGACCATAGGGGTCCGGGGTCAAAAGTCACTTCTAAGAATAGCGATAACGCCATCCCCAGCGTGTCCAGTCCCGAACCGAGGTTAGCAGTTGTTGCCGGTACCTTGATGTATAGCACTGTGTCTAACCCGCCATTTCCTCAAGCAGGGTGGTAATGGTGCTCAAGATCCCATCGGCAGGACTCAGCGTCGACGCGATGCTGGCCCACTGTAGTGGTGTGTCAGTGTCTTTTAGGCCAGCCCCGGTCAAGATCACCACAATGTCTCCACTGGGAAGGGTCTGGAGGCTTTGGCGTTGCAATAGCCCGGCATAGGCGGCGGCCGAGGCGGGCTCTACAAAGATTCCGCCGTGGGCGAGTTCTTTTTGCGCCGCGAGGATCGCCGTATCGTCTACCGATAAAAATTGTCCGTGGCTCTCTTTGACCGCGGTTTTAGCACTATCGGCACTGGCCGGGCGACCGATCCGAATGGCCGAAGCGATGGTGGCCACGTGGTCCAGCGGACGGTTCTGGACTAGGGGGTCGGATCCCTTGGCTTGGACCCCGAGGAATTCGGGGGCTCGTCCCGCATAGCGATGGAATCCTTGAAAGTATGCGGAAATATTTCCGGCATTGCCTACGGGGAGAACTAGCATCATGGGCACCGTACCCAATGCATCCACGATTTCGTAGGCCGCCGTTTCCTGACCCCGGATTCGCCATGGGTTGACCGAATTGACCAGTGCTATCCAGGATTCGTTGGCGGCTACAGTACGCACCCCGGATAGGGCCTGGTCAAAGTTTCCCCGTACGACTATTAACCGGGCACCGTGGGCAGCTGCTTGAACCATCTTAGGCGGGGCCACCTGACCTTCTGGCATCACCACGAAAGCAGGGAGTCCGGCACGGCCTGCATAGGCCGCAGCTGAGGCCGCCGTGTTTCCGGTTGAGGCACAGATGACTGCTCTAGCCATGGAGTGGCGAGCGATCGAAACGGCTACGGTCATGCCCCGATCCTTGAAGGATCCGGTTGGGTTGCTTCCTTCGAGTTTTAGCCAAACTCGCGTTGCCCCCCAAGTTTGCCAATGAACCAACGGGGTGTTGCCTTCCCCGATGGAATATGCGGTTAAATCCGAAGGAACATCCAACCAACGGCGGTAGCGTTCAATAAGTATGGGCAAAGGGTTCCACTCCTTCGGGGAAGATGGGTAAAGTGGAACCATGGTAGCACACCCCGAAGTGCCTACACAACACTCGCATGACGCGGCGTCCTAAGATTGAGTCAATAGGAGGCTAAGGTCCGTGATCTCGCGGCGGCGTCCAACATAAAATGGTCCAAAGTCTGCGAAGCGGGCACTGGCTTCATCGAACCGCATTTCATAAATCAACTTTTTAAATACAAGGGGATCGTCGGCATAAAGGGTAACACCCCACTCCCAGTCGTCTAAGCCTTGGGAGCCCGTAATGATTTGAGTGACCGTGTCATGGTATTTGTGCCCGATGATGCCGTGGTCCTTCATAAGGTTACGGCGCTGATCTCGAGTTTGGGTATACCAGTTGTCGTTACCTTGGCGCCGTTTATTCATGGGATAAAAGCACAGGTAGTGAGTTTTGGGTAAGCTTGGGTAGAGGCGACGTCGTAAAAACGCATTAGAGTCAGGATTGGCATCCCCTTGCGCCAGGTACTTGCTTAATTCGACCACGGAATAATAAGAATAGGAGCGCTTAAACAAATCGTCAATCCCCAGTCGATTGAATTGCCACTCAATATCCAGCAATTGGTCCGTGGACTCTCGGAAATTCAGAAACATGAGGTCCCCTTTATGGCCAATGAGTTGATACATGCCGAAACTGCCGGACTGCTCCTGATTAGACTGGTCCCATCCGGCCACCACGGAGGCAATAGCGGCTAGGGTTCGCTGCTGTTCTGCGGTGGATCGTTTGGTCCATTGGGCCCAATCGATGGTTCGGATATCATGCAAGGCATACCAACCTTCAATAGTTTCAATCGGCTCACTCATAAGATCAAGCCCCCCGTTCGGTTATCCCAGCAGTATAGCATATTGATTTGGGAGCTGTTCCCAACCAGGGCCCCCTTTGTTATGCCAAACGAAGAGGCTACAAGGCACGACAAGAATGGTTCGAGATTCGTCGGAAATGGACCCGTCGAATTCCCTCACGGATTAACCGCGACAAGAGTTCCAGACGTTTGCCACTGGATCGAAATGGAGGGCGAGGTACCCCCGGGGAAAGGAGCGTTTAACTAGACATGAGGGCGGCTGGCAGGGAAATGAAAAGACGATGGAACCAAGAAAACAGACTTCCCGAATGATTTTGTTACACCAGTTTCTCCGAGATAGCGGACGATACCATGTGATCGATCCGACTTACCTGCGATAAAAAATCGGACCGGGATTCGGGATCGCACAACGAAGCCGCGCCCCTGCATACGCACCATTCGGGGGCTCCGACTACCGGTGCTGGAATTCGTTCATGATCGCGTCAAACACGTGCCAAGCTTCTGCTGGCTTGGGCGCGTCGGTGTCCGGGTCGGCCATGGTGATTAGCGCTGTCCACAGGGCCCATCCCGGAGCACGCGTCCACGTCCCCTCATCCGCCGCCAGACACCGGCGGAACTCCTCTCCATCTAGGACCCTTAAACCCATGCAGTCGTTCTGAAGGCCTAATCCACCCGGTCTTGCACAAAACAGGCCACATTTGGTGAGATGAAGCCGAAGACCATCCGACCGCAGCTTACAAATTGCCGTTTCTTTTTTCGTTCTGTTATGAGAGACTCATGGCAAGGTTATCCACATTATGTAGGAGGGATATTGATGGCAGATGTCGAACAGCCGAAGGACTTGCCCGAGGATGCACTCGTGCGCTTAGACACCCAATCGGGGCATTATGTGTTTACCAGTGATTTATCCGTAAACGAATTTGTTCTAGTGGACGAAGCAGGCTTTGAGCCGTTAGGCATGGTGATGGGTTCATCGATTTACCATATTGGCTATCAACAATCTAACTGGTCTAAAAATCAGGAAATGACTGTGTTATCTCAGGCAATGTATAATGCACGCGAGCTGGCTATGGCTCGAATGGAAGAGGAAGCCGACCAACTGAAGGCCGATGGGATCATTGGCGTGAGATTGGAAGTCAAGCATGCCGACTGGGGCCAACATTTGGCTGAATTTATCGCTATCGGTACGGCGATTCGGGCCAAAGACGGCAGCAATCATCGCACGATCAAGGGGAAACCGTTTACGTCTGATTTGTCAGGCCAAGACTTTTGGACATTGATGCGCGCAGGATATCGCCCGGTGAGCCTCGTGATGGGAACTTGTGTGTACCACATTGCCCACCAAGGGCTAGCACAGTCCTTACGCCAAATGGGACAAAATCGAGAACTCACCATCTACACCCAAGGACTGTATGATGCACGGGAGCGCGCCATGGAGCGCATGCAGACGGAAGCGGCTGAGCTGAAAGCCTTAGGCATTGTTGGGGTCCATCTACACGAACAAAGCCATCAATGGGGTGCGCATGTCATCGAGTTCTTCGCCATTGGTACCGGTGTGGTGAAATATGCTGAATCAAATCTGGCGACTCCGGGTCTGGTGTTGTCGCTGACCGATTCCGGGAACGCATTCTAGAGAGAGGGGGCTTCCCATGCCGTGGTTTCGACGACCGCAAAATGATGCGAACACGACTGGCCCCGACCCACTGGCCGGTAGAGGATTTGCCCAGTATGCGATGGAAGATGCGCAACAATGCCTACAGGACCAAGAGGCTTTAGAGCGCGGTACCATTCCGGACAGTGCCAAGCGACGAGTCGAGCGCACTGTTAAGGGCGAGATGCCGTGGATGAGCACGCTATCTGTCCATGAACTCTTTCTCGGCGAGATCCTCCGAATCGAGCCCGTGGTCCAAGTGGCCGGGAGTTGTTACTACCATGCCTCGACTGACTCCCGTAATCGTGTGTACCTCGACAGCAACCTGGATGCGACTAATCTGGTCCGAGCATATTATCAAGCGAAAGATATTTCCCTGGAACGGCTACGCGAAGAAGCTCGAGCAGCCGGTGCTCATGCCGTAATCGATGCGAAATATCACTTTAAGCGTGAAGAAACGTTGGTGCATTTTAGCGTGGTGGGTACTGCAGTCCGGTTTCAGGGCCTTCGTAAGCCCCAACACCCCCTGGTGAGTACCTTGAGCGCGGATGACTTTTACCGGCTGTGGCAGCGGGGATGGATGCCGATGAATATGGCCCTCGGTTACCACTGGCATTGTATGCCGGTTGGGTATCGAACTCGCTCTAGTACATTTAGTTGGTACAACCAAGAGGTGACCACAGTCACCGAGAAGCTAATGGAAACGCGTCGCCACGCGATGGACCGGATGCGCCAAGATGCAGCCCATGCAGGCCGCGCCGATGGGCTGGTAGGGGTGACGGTCGAGTCCAAGATTGAGGAGACGGAGATTATCTTTAGCCGCGGCGCAGGATGGGATTCAGGGGTCACCATTGATGGCACCTACTTTCCCTATGAAGCGAGTGGAATGGTGGAGGTTCCGGCCTTTAATACCGAGTTTTTTGCAACCGGAACCGCGGTGGCGCGTCTCTCGCAGTCTCCCTTAAAGGCGGATGAGATCCAGGCGGTACTGGGCGCACAAGGCTAAAATTCCGGATTACTTTAATAAGATGCGACGTGCCACGAGAGGGCGGTCTCCGTTCAGGGGACTTCCCTCGTCTGATCATAGTAAAAAAGGTCAGCTCACAGTATACTAATAGGAAAGACGCGGAAGACGGGAGAGCGATTACCGACGCCTCCTGATTTTCAGACTAAATTGTCTTTGTTTATTGCTGTCGTCGTGTGTGGCGAGAGCATTGAGGAGGTATCAACGTGCGTTTACATAACTACATAGACGGCAAATGGGTGGAACCTGAAGACGGGCGATATGAAAGCGATATTGACCCTGCCAATGGGGAGATTGTCGCGGAAGTTCCCCAATCAAACGCTAAGGATACCCAACGCGCTATTCAGGCGGCAAAAAAAGCGTTCGAGAGCTGGCGGAAAGTACCGGCTCCGAGACGCGGAGAACTGTTGTTCCGAGTCGGCGAATTGCTTAAAGCCCAGAAGGAAGACCTCGCCCAAGCGATGACTCGTGAGATGGGAAAAGTGCTCACCGAAGCACGTGGAGATGTGCAAGAAGGAATCGACATGGCGTTTTATATGGCTGGTGAGGGGCGTCGGAGCTTTGGGTATACGACACCGTCTGAGTTGCCCGATAAATTTGCTATGGCAACCCGCGACCCCATCGGTGTGGCGGGAATCATTACCCCATGGAACTTTCCAATGGCGATTCCTACGTGGAAAATATTCCCGGCGTTGGTGTGCGGGAACACGGTGGTGTTTAAGCCTGCCAGTGAGACGCCAGTTTTGGCATACCGATTGGTTAAAATTCTTGAGGAAGCGGGAATCCCTGCGGGTGTGGTCAACTTAGTGTTTGGGTCGGGACAGGACGTTGGTGAGGTCATCATTAACGATCCTGATGTCGCGTTGATTTCATTCACGGGATCCAACGAGACTGGGCGCCATGTGGCAGCCACTGCGGGACAGCATTTGAAGCGCGTATCGTTGGAGTTGGGTGGTAAGAATGCGATTATCGTGCTCGACGATGCCGATCTTGAACTAGCCGTGGAGGGAATCTTGTGGAGTGCATTTGGCACCACTGGCCAACGTTGCACGGCGTGCTCTCGACTGATTGTCCAGCGCGGAGTCTACGAGGAATTACGTGAGCGTCTCGCCACGCGGATTCGAGCGCTTAAGTTAGGACACGGGTTGGACGATGCAATTGATGTCGGACCATTAATTACGCAAAAGGCCTTGGATAAAGTGCATCGGTATGTTGAGATTGGGCAGAAAGAAGGGGCACAACTTGTGGTGGGGGGCCATAAAGCAGAAACTACCGGCCTCCCAGGGCATTTCTATGAACCTACCCTATTCGCGGATGTGATGCCTGAGATGACGATCGCCAAAGAAGAGATTTTTGGTCCCGTTCTCTCAATGATTCCTGTGGCAGATCTGGAAGAAGCGGTACGGGTGAATAATCAGGTGGTATACGGTCTAAGTTCTTCGATTTTTACCCAGGACGTGAATCGAGTATTCCAAGCTATCCGTGATTTGGCGACAGGGATTGTGTATATCAATGCGGGGACGACAGGCGCTGAAATCCATCTGCCGTTTGGAGGAACCCGTGGTACTGGCAACGGGCATCGAGAAGCCGGAACCGCGGCGCTGGACTTTTTCTCGGAATGGAAAGCAGTCTATGTCGATTACAGTGGCCGCCTACAACGAGCCCAGATTGACACCTGAGCGCTAAAGGACTCAAATAGCGCGCACTGAAAACGGGGAGGGACTTATTGATGACTACAGCAACCAAATATGTTTCCATAAAGACGGCAATTCCGGGTCCCAAGAGTCAAGCGGTTTTGGACCGTATCGACAAGGCGACGCCGAGGGCTGTTTCGATCTACGCACCCTTAGTAGCAGATCGGGCTCATGGCTCCATTTTGCACGATATCGACGGGAATACCTTTATCGATCTCACCGGAGGCGTAGGCGTCTTGAACGTGGGCCACACGCACGACAAGGTTCGGGCAGCCTTACATGAACAGGTGGACCGATTTTTACACACCGACTTCACGATGATTCCCTATGAGAGCTATGTGCGGCTTGCCGAACGGCTTAATGCGCATTTTCCGGGTGGGGGACCGGCGACCACCGTGTTTTTCAATTCCGGTGCCGAGGCGGTCGAGAATGCCATTAAGATTGCGCGCGCCTATACCAAGCGCAAGGGTATTATTACGTTTGAGCGTGCATTTCACGGACGAACCTTAATGGCGATGACGTTAACGAGTAAAGTTCATCCCTATAAGGCGGGCATGGGACCTTATGCTCCGGAAGTCTATCGGGTGCCGTTTCCCTACCCCTACCGATGTGAGTTTGGGCAAGGGAATCCGAATCACCAGTGTGCAGAGGCGTGTTATGCAGCGATCGAACGAGCACTGTTATTACAAGTCGCACCGGAGGATGTGGCCGCGGTCATCGTTGAGCCGGTTCAAGGTGAAGGGGGATTCATCGTACCACCCCAGAGCTTTTTGCCATGGTTGCGGGAGTTTACTGAGAAGCACAACATTCTCCTTATTGTGGACGAAGTGCAAACCGGATTCGGGCGCACTGGAACCTTCTTTGCGACCGAGCAGTCTGGCATTCGTCCTGACATTTTGACGATGGCTAAGTCTATCGCAGATGGAATTCCTCTGTCGGGCGTAATGGGACGACCGGAGGTTATGGACGGACCTGGCGACTCGCAAATTGGGGGCACTTATGTCGGAAATCCATTGGGAACGGTAGCTGGTAACGCCGTATTGGATGTGTTCGAAGAAGAACATCTTTTGGATCAGGCCAAGGCTCAAGGTGCACACCTCATGAAGCGACTCGAAAGCCTTTCTCAAGAACTGAAACAGATTGGGGACGTGCGTGGTCTTGGGGCGATGGTGGCGATCGAACTCGTCACGGATCGGACCACGAAAGAGCCGGATGCTGCCCTTGCAGAACGCGTGTTGCAAGGCTGCATGCAACGCGGGGTGTTGATGCTAAAAGCAGGAATTTACGGCAACGTCGTGAGATTTTTAGCGCCCCTCAACACGCCATTGGATGTGCTGGATGAAGCAGTGGACATCTTGGCAGATGTCTTGCGCGCGGAGTCGGCCCACTAAACTGGTGGAACACTTAGGCACGAGCTTAGAAGGTATACACGTTTTAGACCTGTCCAGAGTCTTGGCGGCACCCTATGCCACCATGGCTTTGGGAGAGCTTGGCGCAGAGGTCATCAAGATTGAGCGACCGGGCACAGGCGATGAAACACGGCAGTGGGGTCCCCCTTTTTGGGGGGACCAGGCTGCCTATTTCTTATCGACGAATCGCAACAAACGGTCATGCGAGGCCGATCTGAGTACCCCTGAAGGGCAGGACTTGGTCAGGACCTTGGCCACGCAGTGGGCCGATATTGTCATTGAAAATTTCAAGCCTGGTACGTTACAGCGTTATCACTTGGCGTTGGCGGATCTTCGACAGGCTAATCCGCGTTTAATCACGGCGACGCTACGAGGCTACCCAGAGGGAGACGATCGCCCGGGGTATGACTTTGTCATGCAAGCAGCCACAGGATTGATGTCTCTCACGGGACCAGTAGACCAGGAACCCTCCAAAGTCGGGATTGCGGTGGCGGATATTACGGCGGGGCTCTTTTTATTGTCAGGGGTCTTGGCCGCTCTCGTGACACGCTATGAAACCGGATTTGGTCAGCACGTTGGGGTATCCTTGTTTGATGCCCAATTGGCCTGGTGGGTTAATGTGGGAATGGCTCATTTGGTAACGGGCGATGCACCGCGAAGGTGGGGCAACGCGCATGCCCAATTGGCGCCCTACGAGACATTCGAGGCGTTAGACGGGCATCTTGCGCTCGCTGTCGGCAACGACCGTCAGTTTTTGGCCCTATGTCAGTTACTCGGCCACCCGGCGTGGGCGGTTAATCCGCTTTATGCGACGAATCCGGCTCGGGTACGTCATCGGGAAAATCTTCACGCACTATTACAAGCAGAGATTGGACAAAACACCGTCGTGCACTGGGTCGAGGCCATGAGTCGTTGTGATGTGCCATCGGGACCCGTACGGACCGTGCCAGAAGCCCTCGCGTGGCGTGAACAGTTTTCGCCACCCATGCATGGGTGGGTCGAGGGCATTCCACAAATGTTTTTACCCTGGCGGTTCTCGGCATCCACGGTGAAGCCGCATACCCCCCCACCCAGGCTAGGTGAGCATACTCAAGAAGTTTTAGCTCTGTACGAAAAATTGCGAAAGGACTCGTGACACAATGGCCAGCACACAGAATTTAGGGCAACGGGTGGATGATTTTTACGGGTTGGAGCAACAATTTTCCTCTGATGAGATCCAAGTGCGTGACGCCGTGCGTCGCTTTGTCGATGCGGAGATACGGCCTCATGTGGGGGAGTGGTGGCAAGCGGGAGTGTTCCCCATCGAACTGATACCCAAACTAGCAGAATTGGGCGTATTTGGTCCCACACTTCCTGAAAAATATGGGGGCGCGGAACTCTCGCCGGTGGCCTACGGACTTATGATGCAAGAACTGGAACGCGGAGACTCTGGCCTTCGGTCCTTTGCATCCGTGCAAAGTGGTTTGGCGATGTACGCGATTTATCGCTACGGGAGCGAGGAACAAAAGACAACGTATCTGCCGGAAATGGCTCGTGGCCATATCATCGGGTGTTTTGGGCTGACTGAACCCGATGCGGGCTCCGATCCGGCGGCGATGCGCACGATAGCCAAGAGCGTCTCCGGGGGGGTGCGCATTACCGGGGTCAAGCGCTGGATTACTAATGGGAACCTGGCAAAAATAGCGATCGTGTGGGCGAAAGATGATGCAGGGACCATTCGCGGCTATATCGTCCCCACGAATACGGAGGGGTTTACGGCGAAGCATATCACTACGAAGGCATCCATGCGGATGTCGGTGACATCTGAGCTTTATTTGGACGATGTGTTCGTGCCCGATGACCACCGACTTCCGTTATCCAAAGGACTTGGGTCTCCACTAGGTTGCCTGACTCAGGCGCGTTACGGCATTGCCTGGGGTACGGTCGGTGCCGCGCTCGACTGCCTGAATGAAGCCGCTGCGTATGCAAAAACCAGGATTGCGTTCGGTAGGCCTATTGCTGCGACGCAACTGGTACAAGAACGCTTGGTGGACATGTTATCAATGACCGTTGACATGCAACTCAAAGCATTGCAATTAGGACGTCTTTATGGGTCTGGAACGATGCGCTACCCGCATGTGTCGTTAGCTAAACGGGATAATGCCCGGTCGGCGTTAGTGGTGGCCCGCATGGCGCGGGAGATTCTTGGCGGCAACGGGATCAGCGTAGACTATGGGCCCATTCGTCATATGGCTAACCTCGAGACCGTGGATACCTACGAGGGCACCTACGAAGTCCACACCCTGATCGTGGGCCGCGATTTGGTGGAGGAAAACGCATTCTAGAGCGGCAGAAAGGTGAGGCACTTTAGTGGACAATCGGACCTGGTTGGAACGTAGGCAGAAGGTTGTGGCGAATGGAATCTCTTCGGCTTTTCCTGTATTCATTGATCGCGCTGAGGGGTGTTGGGTGACCGATGTCGAGGGGAATCGGTACTTGGATTTTATCGCGGGCATCGGGGTCCAAAGTTTAGGTCATAATCGGCCCGAAGTGGTGAAGGCGATTCAGACGGCAGCGTCATCTCTCATTCACACATCTTTCCACACCGTGATGTATCCTCGATATGTCACAGTTGCAGAACGACTAGTAGCATTGACCCCCGGAGACATCGACAAACGGGTCCTTTTTGTGAATAGCGGGGCCGAGGCTATTGAAAATGCTTTTAAAATTTCCCGACAGTATACCGGCCGTCCGGGCATCGTGAGTTTCACCAATGGGTTTCACGGTCGGACTTTTGGGGCGTTGACCGCCACGGACAAGAATCGCCCCTACAAAATAGGATTCGGGCCGTTTTTGCCCGATGTGTATCGATTGCCCTCTCCATATTGCTATCGGTGTCCGCTCAAAGGGTCTCCGAGCGAGTGCCATCAGCGGCACGTGGAGTCTGTAGAAGCGGCGTTAGTGGATACCATTGGCGTCGACCAGGTGGCGGCCTTCGTGATCGAACCGGTGCAAGGCGAGGGCGGATTCATTCCCATGCCCAACGAATTTTTGATAGGCCTGCGCCGCCTCTGCGATCAATACGGGATCTTATTAATTGATGACGAAATTCAAGCGGGCCTTGGCCGCACGGGGAAGTTATGGGCCATCGAACACGCTGGAGTGGTGCCTGACCTTTTGGTTACCGCCAAGGCACTCGGAGGCGGCTTGCCACTTTCGGCTGTGGTGGGACGAGCTGAGATTCTGGACACGATTGCCAAGGGTAGCATCGGTAGCACCTACGGGGGCAATCCGGTGGCGCTGGCTGCTGCAGAAGCGGTCTTGGACCTGATGGTCCAAGAGAATGTGCCACAGCAAGCTATGGCCATCGGGGAAATCATGCAGCAGCACGCGATTCAATGGCAACGCAAGTTCTCTCAAATTGGGGACGTGAGGGCACTAGGCGCGATGGTTGCGCTGGAATTTGTGCAGCCTGGGACCGAAGAGCCCGACAAAGACACCTGTCAAGCTGTGATTCAGGCAGCTTTTCGCCAGGGCCTGTTACTGACAAAGGCCGGATTGGAAGACAATGTGATTCGGCTCTTGCCTCCGTTGACAATTGGCCACGAAGCCTTAAGCGAAGGGCTTGGGCGTCTTGGAGCAGCTCTTGAGGAGATTTTGAGCCCCAAGTCAGTTAAGGCCTAAGACGGCACCTGCAAAAGCGTAAGGAGCGGGCGAGTGTGGGTAGTCAACCTACACTCGTTTTCGGCGTTTGATGCCAAGTGACCGCAGGTAACCGGAATGAATAGAGTAACGGGCCCTCATGGCGGTTCCTGGGTTCCCGGAATTATCCTACACTAGGGGGAGGGGCACGACCTCAAGTACCACAACGAGAATTTTTTGGGTCGAGCTTCAGCGGTTGTGACGCCGGATGAACAAGAGGTGTAACATGATGTCTGATCAGTTTCTCGTGATTGTGGAAGGAAAGAACGATAAACGCCAAATTCAGCGGGTATTACCCGACAACGTGGTGATTGCCACCACTTTTGGGATTCCTAATGCGGAGCGTTTAGAGCGTATTCGGCATGCGGCTGAGAATCGGACCGTAATCATTTTGACGGACCAAGATGCCGCCGGCAGACGAATTCGGCGCAGCGTTCTTGAGATGATTCCTGACGCGATTAATATCTATACAAAGTCCGGGTACAATGGGGTAGAGCATACGCCATTGGAATATCTAGAAGAACGATTCCGAAAAGTAGGAATTCTTTCAGAGGACGCGGTCCAATACGACAACGGATGGGAGCAGACCGGTGCAACAGGCGATTTGGACGATTACGACACAGAATGATTTCTTGCGACAACGAACAGTGAAGGTTAAACAGGTAGGCCGTGCAGTGTCTCGGGTGACCAGGGATCTGGTTGATACGTGGGACACGGTGGCGGCGCATGGGATTGCAGCGCCGCAAATCGGGAGCGATTGGCGGATTTTTATCTGGAAGGGAGGGGACATGGAGGAGCCCGAAATTATCGTCAATCCCAAGATTATCAAGGCACGTGGGGAATTGACGGATTTCGATGGATGCCTTAGTGTTCCCGGCATTTATGGGGTGACCCGGAGAGCTGCGGAAATTGAGATAACTGCATGGGACCAGCACGGGTCTCCGATCCGGCGCAGTTTCGAAGGATTTGACGCCCGCATCATTCAGCATGAGGTGGATCATCTCGAAGGCGTACTTTTCATCGATCGGCTTGACTCGCTTGACGGGCTTTACACGTTGGAGTCCGTACACGAAGCAGGAACACGAGAGACATACCAGGAAAAACGCCCTCTTACTCCTGCAGTGCAAGATTTTATTGAGCGCATGCGCAGGCCGATTCCGGGACACGCCTTGATCTGGTAAGCCCACACGCAATCAATGGCACGAATACGTAGGAGGTTGCAAATGGCATCACTGGGAGAGCAAAAACTGTGGGGAGCCTTACCGCGCACGACGACGGGCGAGATTGCTCGCATGACCCCTGAGACCCGTAAGCAGCTGACTCAGCGACTCTCGCATTTTATTTCCTCGGACCGGCTGTTGTCGGATCCCGATCGCTTACTGGCTTACAGCTATGATGCCACGGGGGAGCGCCATCGGCCCGACTTAGTGGTCTTACCAGACTCTGTGGCGGAAGCCGTCAAGGTGATGGAGATAGCCCATGCGGAGCACGCGATTGTGATCGGCAGAGGATCAGGGTCTAATCTCAGTGGAGGAACGATGCCGGTGGTGGGGGGCATCATCATTGCCTTTAGTCGCTTAAAGGCCATATTGGAGATCGACCGAGATAACCGCCGTGTGGTGATGGAACCTGGCGTCGTGAATGCGGATTTACAAACCCGGCTGCGGAGCTTCGGATTTTTTTATGCGCCGGACCCGTCGAGTCATCGGATTGCGACCATTGGGGGAAATGTTGCGGAAAATTCTGGTGGTCCTCACTGTGTTAAATACGGGGTGACGACCAACCATGTGCTGGCGTTAGATCTGATGATGGCAGATGGCACCTTGCGAAGCACGCCACAAGTCGGGGCATCACGTAACGGGCTAGATTGGACTGGATTACTGGTCGGGTCGGAAGGAACTCTAGCGATGGTGGTCGGAATCACCGCGACGATCACACCCATGCCAATTGCAATTCGAACCATGTTAGCGGTGTTTTCTTCGCTGGACGATGCGGTTCGTTGTGTGGCGGCTATCGTGGCCGCCAAAATTGTTCCAGCGACCTTGGAACTCTTGGACCGTGCGTCCCTTGAAATCATTGAACCCTTTGTACATGCCGGATACCCTGTGGGAGCCGAAGCCGTCTTGTTGATGGAAGTCGACGGGGATGAAGTAACCCTTGAGCATGATGTGCGGACCATTCAGCAGGTGGCCGAAGAATCCGGAGCCGTGGAATTCCGGCTGGCAACCAGCGCGCAAGAAGCGGAGGCGCTCTGGAAGGGCCGTCGTGCCCATTACGGTGCGGCTGCCAGATTGGCACCGCATCTTTGGGTTCAGGACGTCACGGTGCCGCGTCCATTACTGCCGAACATGATGCGAGACGTCATTGCGATTGGGGAACGCCATGGCTTTCAGATTCTAACCGTCGCTCATGTGGGGGACGGTAATCTACATCCTGTAATCAGTTACGATCCGTCCGACCCGGATGCGGTGGAGCGGATGCGTAAGGCCGACCATGAAATTTTAAAGGCTTGCGTTCGCTACGGGGGCTCGATTACCGGCGAGCATGGTATCGGGATTGATAAAGTCGACAATTTGTCGCTGATGTATACCGACGACGAACTAGGATTGATGCAAGGTATCAAAGCGATTTGGGATCCCTCCAAGCGGTTGAATCCGCTGAAGGCAATCCTCGCACCCCACACACTGATGTCAGAACCGGCACCTTCGTCCTATGATCTAAAGCCCTTCATGCGCCCGGAGTCGCTCGCCGAGGGGCAGGATCTGGTACGTGCCGCGTATTATCAAAGTCAGCCCCTCACCATTCGTGGCAGCGGGTGTCGCGGTTCGATGTGGGCACCACACCCTCGGGGATGGATTCTCGACCTGGGTGCATGGAATCGTCTAATCGATTTTGATAAAGAGAATCTGACCATTGAAGTAGAAGCTGGCTTTAAAGCCAATGACCTGGCTCTTTTGTTGCGAGATGAGGGTCTTTATCTCCCCGGGGTTCACCAGGGCCAGCCGGACACCATCGGCGGATTGATAGCCGCTAACGTAAGGGCGATTCAAAGCCCCCAAACGTGGCGGGACTGGGTGCTAGGCGTGGAATGGATTGATGGTCGTGGTCGACGGTTGCGGTTTGGACGTAAGACCATGAAAAACGTCGCGGGTTATGATGTGCCGAAGTTGGCCCCCGGTAGCGAGGGGCGGCTCGGGATTGTGGCCCGTATCATTTTGAGGTTGCGACCGTTGCCGGTGCGACCTTGGGCTGCCGTGGGAGCCCATTCCGATCCCAGAGTACTGTTGGAGTTTAGCCAAGCGTTACTGCAAAAGCCTTGGAGACCTGAAACACTGGTTGTGGTTCGCGCAGCGAGCCAAGACTGGTCGCTGTGGATGGCGGGCGTTTCTGCTACGAGTGAAGCCTGGGTCAAAAATCTCGCAGACGCATATCAGATGACGGTCACATTTTTACCGGACCCAGAAGCGGCACCAGCACGATGGGAGTCGCTGCGTGATGAGTGGTGGGCGCAAGCGGTCACCCAACGTCGTTACGTTGACGGCTCGGTTCTCCCCTCCCAATTGCGGGCGATCAGCGACGCGTGTGCGTCTGGTCATGGGCCTGTGGTACTCTTCCCCTATACAGGCTGTTACGAAATATATGGTGTAGTGGGTGCCGACGTTCCGCGCGTTACCAATCGCGTTGAGGGAACAGCGCTGTGGCGGACCAAGGCTCATGAGTGGGAAGATATTGAATCTCGTACCGTCCGCCTCTTCGATCCTCGGGGACTTTTTAGCCTAGAGAAGGATGTGACGTATGGCTTTTGATGAAATCTTGCTCGAAACCGATCAGTGTAATAAGTGTGGGTTCTGTTTACCGGCATGTCCAACTTATCAGATTACCGGGAACGAGTTGGCGTCGCCTCGGGGCCGGATCGCCATGGTGGAAGCGCTAGCGCGTGGGGAAATTGGGGTCGGCCCAGGTCTCAGCGAATCTTTAGACTATTGTCTTGGGTGTCGAGCCTGTGAAACAGCATGTCCGTCCGGGGTGCATTATGGGGTGATTTTAGAAGCGGGAAGAACGAGACTTCGAGAGGAGCGAGGAGGCTCTGGGCGAGAACCGTGGTTGGTGCGTCAAGCGCTACGGCAGGTTGGGAATCCCCGTCGATTGGCGCGCATGATAGGCTTGGCTCGCCGGCTTAAAGACTTCCCCATGCCAAGAAAACTCAAACGATTTACGCCGATGCTAGGCCCGACTCAAAGCGTACCAGCTCCCATCCAGTCAATAGCTTCCCCAACGAGCCCTTCGGTACAATTTTTCAACGGTTGTGTGATGAGTGCGGTATTTCCAGAGGCGAATCAGGCCGCGCGTAATCTCCTGGTGATGTCTGGGGTTGTCGTGCAAGAGCCATCAAACCAATCCTGTTGTGGGGCCTTACACTGGCATGCAGGGGATAAGGAGACAGCGATGGGGTTTGCAAAACGCAATATTGTAAGTTTTGAGGACAACCCGGGATGGGTCGTGAACACGGCTGGCGGGTGCGGCGCTATGCTTTTAGAGTATCGAACACTCTTGGCCGATGACCGAGACTGGCAGGAACGGGCAGAGCGTTTTAGCGCACGCGTGCGCGACTGGTCCACGGTGCTGATGCAACTGGGACAACCCCTGCGGATGAGAGGACAACGTGAGCGCGTTACGTTACAAAACTCATGTCATCTAGTGAATGTCGAAAAGGCCGGGGACGACGCAGTGGCGCTTCTTGAGCAGATTCAGGATCACGAATTTAGTCCGATAGCGGGACAGAACACGTGTTGTGGGTCGGCGGGAGTATACAACTTGACACATCCCGATTGGGCTCTGAAGATCCTCGACCAAAAGATGGCAGACGTGCGCACGGTGTCTCCGCAACGGATTCTGGTAAATAATCCGGGATGCCAGTTGCAAATGCAGTGGGGAGCTCAACGGATCGCAGACGACTTGACGGTCGAGGTAGAACATTTGGCAACCTACACCTATCGCGCGGCGATGCGGGGCCGTCAACCATAATAATTTAGGCCATAGGTGGCACACTCTTCAAAGATATTAGGTCAATTGAGGGGTGTAGGCATGTCTACGACGACGGGATCCACCGGTCGTACCAAATGGAAGACCACTAAAAACGCCGAGCGGGCATCGAAATCGCGCGGGGCGATCATACGTGAAGGAATTTTTGGGATTAATGATGGTCTCGTAGCAACGGTCGGATTAGTCTCGGGGGAAGCGTTGTCCGGTCAGACCCACGGCGCGATCCTTATCGCGGCACTGTCGGCCGTGGGCGCCGCTATCGTATCCATGTCGGTGGGATCTTACCTCGCCACGACTTCGCAGAATGATTTCATGCGCCATCAAATCCGACAACAGGCCCTAGACCTAGAGCAACATCCGGGACGTGAGCGAGGAGAAGCTGGCGGGCTCTTAGAGGACATTGGAGTTCCTGCCCAGTCGGTGACCGTGGTGCTCGACAATATTGTACGTTCTCGTCCGCGGTGGTTGAAGTTCATGGTGCGCGAGGATCTTGGCATCCATGAACAGCATTTGGAGCCTCCCTTGAAAAATGCGTTGACCATGGGCGTAGCGGTCACCATCGGATCGATTCCCGCGGTGGTTCCCTATCTGTTGCCACTCGGTCCGATCGTCTCTCGGAATTTGAGTTGGGCGGCATCGGGCGTGGCGGCTCTGACTCTCGGGGGCCTCAAAGGACACTTTACGCAGAGTTCTATCCTAAAAAATGCCTTAGCATTCGGGTTTTTAGCGTCGGCGTCCGCCGCAGTGGGGGCAGGCATAGGTCTCTGGCTCGCACAACTGGGTGCCTAAGCACGGAATGCTGGGGGTCCCGTCCAAGAGTGACCTCCCGTAACCGACGACCCGTGAGTGCTTAGCGCATGGGGTATTTTAAGGACTCTAATGAATGGGCCAAGGGGTTAAGACATCGCATCGGAGGGTTCACATTGGTTCGGATTGCTAGGGACCTGCCTTTTGCATGACGCGTCGAGCACGAGCGAATACCTGATTGGGGCCGAATCGGGCAACCACATCGTCTCGTATGGTTTCGGCGTCCCAGGCCAACGGACCATGGGCAAGTGCCTGGGTGAGGGTGGTGGCCAGCGCTTCTACATCGCCAGGAGGACTCAACCAGCCGTTTTTTCCTGGAATGACAATATCTCTGGGCCCGGTAGGGCAATCGGTCGCAATGACTGGGATGCCTCGTACCAAAGATTCCAAGAGCGCCATGGGAAAGCCCTCGAAATCTGAACTTAGGCAGAGGTAGCGCGGATTCAGCCCATCCCATGGCTCTTCTTTCCAAAGTCCCCAAGTGATTTTATGTCCGATCTCAAGGCGCCGTGCGAGGTCTTGCAGCATGGCCCGGTCCGGCCCGTCACCCACAATGGTCAGGTGCC
Source organism: Sulfobacillus sp. (assembly GCA_027343695.1). Classification (GTDB taxonomy): domain Bacteria; phylum Bacillota; class Sulfobacillia; order Sulfobacillales; family Sulfobacillaceae; genus JAKADJ01. Next base: position 24,590 of record DAHWKJ010000081.1, read on the forward strand.
AAGTGGGATGCGTTTGAAGCGCTAGGGCTTGAAAGAGTAAGTCAAGGCGCTTCTGGCGATTGTTGAGACGACCTATAAAGACCAGGGGGTTGCCTTTGTCATCAGGACGAGAAAGAGGTGGGATGGTTGGCAATGGATTATAAATCACCGTCGGCGTCGCTTGAGGATGAAGGGCCTGGATTTGATCTCGGATTCCGGTAGAGATGGCCAGATGTCCATCTGCTTCCCGTAAATATTCCACGTTGGCGAGCGCGTCTAACGAAAAGTGGACCCACGACAAGACTTTTGGAACCTGTCCTCGGCGTGCTTTTAGTGCGGCCGCCACGAAAACCGGGTCCGTGGCTAAAATGATGTCTACCGGGTTTTTTTTCATCAGATGTCGGATAGCCCAGGTATAAAGCGGAAGTTTGGTTTTGAGTTGGAATCGCTTTCCAGTCCCTTGATCGATGGGCATGATGTGGTGGGGGAGATCCGCTAGCCAATGCCTATCGATGGGTGAGCCCATTGCCCATACCTCTAAAAGATCTCCCGAGTGGTGAAAGGCCGCCTCGGCTAGGCTCCGAATTACGGTTTCCATGCCTCCTTTTCCTGATAAACGTCGGACAATGACCGCGATTTTCATAGGATGGCCCTCCCTGCTAGTCTTAACGCAATATCTGAGCGTAATTTTGCTGACCGACTTCGAGGTGAGAGCCGGCTTTTAGTAACCATAAGCAGCGTCAACCTTAGGATAGATGGAGCAAGGGCACAATGTGGTGAAGTACGCCCTCATCGTAGGGGATTTAGAGGGCGCTTATGGCATTCAAAATATACATGACCGCCAACATGCTTAGGATGCCCGCCCCCGTCGAAAGAATCACCTGACTCCACGTTGCGCGGTACACGTGCTGGGTAGCCCTTAGCACGCCGACGATCAGGATACTGAGAGAGATGGCCATTCCCAGAAAGCCTAGAAGCGATGTTAACACAACGTAGGGCACGATCAGGCCGGATAGGACGATCATTTCGGTGCGAAGGTCGGTTACCGCGTAACGCTGTCGGGTGTTAGCGGACCGGCCCATGACCCAGTCAATCACCCAGGTCATGCCATAATAAAACAAAAAAGCCAGAAATAGCGTATTGATGACAGCGGTCAGAATTAAAAGGAAGTGGAATCCGCTAAAGATCGTGAGAGCAATGGCACGGAGAATTCCGGCTCCCAAGGCGTTGCTCCATAACATACGCTCGGTCCACACCTGTCGGCCGGATAACTGCAGAGGATGAGCTAACATGCGCCTCCAATAGAGAACCAAATCGTCCCATTCATGGGGGCGCCCCGAGTTCTTGGGATGTCGCGAGCGCGACTGTCGTCGGCGACGTTGTTTATCGCGAAAGGAAATCAATTTTTTGGACATGGTGTGCCTCCCCGAATTGCATTCATCATACCAAATTATACCGGGCTAGGGGAGTCTGCTTCGAGCGAGGTCTGGCCAGTTGGGCAGCCGTCAGTTACAATCAGGTCGATGATGTCTCAGCCTAGTGCCACATTGAAAAGAGGGGATTTCTCAATGTCTTTAGCGTTTTTTAAAGGACGTTTCCTTCCGTTAGAAGAGGCCACAGTGTCCATTGCGACGCACGCTCTTAATTACGGAACGGGGTGTTTTGAAGGGATTCGCGGATACTATAACGCTGAGCGACATACGCTCTATGTGCTGAAGTTGCGAGAGCACTATGAGCGCTTCATGCGATCCTGCCGAATTATGCGCATTGATCCCGGGTATACCGTCGACGAACTCTGTGCGGCGACGATCCGGATCCTGAAGGAAAATAGAACCCCTGGCGATGTGTACATTCGACCTTTGGCGTTTAAGGCCGACCCTGTCATTAAAGTGACCCTCGATGGGGTCGGTGACGCGGTGGGAATCTTTACCGTGCCTTTGGGTGACTACTTACCCATCAATGGGATTCATGTGATGATCAGCGCATGGCGTCGCGTGGAGGATAATGCGATACCATCGCGCGCTAAGATTACAGGTTCTTATGTCAACACGGCTTTAGCGGTAGCGGATGCCCACTACGCGGGATTTGACGACGCGATTTTTCTCAGCGAAGACGGGCATGTGGCGGAGGGCAGTGCAGCCAACTTGTTTTTGGTGCGGGATGGGGTCTTGGTCACGACTCCGGGTACCGAAAACATACTGGAAGGCATCACCCGCAATGGAATTTTGCAGTTCGCAGCAGATCTTGAAATTCCCAGCCAAGTGCGGGCCATCGATCGGACGGAACTTTATGTCGCGGACGAGCTGTTTCTAGTGGGCACGGGTGTTCAAGTGGCTCCGATAACTCGAATTGACCATCGAACGGTTGGCACGGGAGACGTGGGACCTGTCACCAGTCGGCTGCAAAGTCTTTACTTCGATGTGGCACACGGCTTACTGCATCGGTACGACGATTGGCTTACGGCCGTCGACTATGAGAAATCTGAAAAGGGGGCCGATATCCTTGAATGATACCGATCTCAAAACATTAACCGCGCCAGGACAGACCATTGCGGTCGTGGGGCTATCCCCTAATCCGGACCGTGCTAGTCATGAGGTCGCACGCTACCTTCAAGAGCATGGATTTCGGGTGGTTCCGGTACGTCCGGGGATTGACGAGATCCTAGGGCAAAAAGCTTATGCTCGGTTGGAGGATATACCGGAACATGTCGATATCGTGGATGTGTTTCGGAAAGCGGAAGACACTCCTCCCGTGGCAGAATCGGCCGTTCGGATCGGCGCTGGAGCGCTATGGCTCCAACTTGGGATTGAGAATGAAGTGGCGGCTTCAATCGCCGCTACCGGTGGGTTGCAAGTTGTCCAGAATCGATGCATGAAACTTGAACACCAGCGCCTATGGGCATCTGGCGAGAACGGGAGCGCAGACCATGGGTAATCCGAAAACGCCAGGTGCTGTCGACCAGTTTAAGGCACTTCTCGAAGCGGGTGGTCATAAGGCCGAAGTACTTCACCGTGGCGAAGATTGGTTTTTGCAAGCGAATCGGGAAGGACTCTCTGGTTTGCGTTGGGTCGTACAACCACGGAAAGGTGCTGTTTATTTGGGCGCCCAAATTAATAAAGGCCTGGATCGTAGCGCCCTAGGATATAGTCCGAGCATTAAGTTAGTGATGCAAAAGCACTGGACCTGGATGATGGCGATTTCGGAATTGGTAGCAAGCATTCAAGAATGGTCTGGTGCCGAAGTGAATCTCCAGCTCGCCAACGGCATGGAGCCGGGATTTGTACCAGAAACCAGTGGCTATCGTCACAACTTTACCTGGACACTGCATGAAGGACGATTGCACCTGGTGCGTCCAGTGTATGATGCGTCCGCTGCTGGTGAGATAGCGAAGGACGAGACCCTAGGGGCCGTTATAGAGCACCTGACTTCTCTTCCGGAGTACCGTTGGCTGTGGGCTCGGTTGCAGTGGGGGCAGAGTGTCGCGGCTCAATCGGCCATAGTCGATGCGACGATTCGGGATATGATTACGCGATTTGGGGTGTGGTATTCCAACGCACCACAGTTGACGAATTCTGCAGGAGGATCAGCCTATGCCTAAAGAGAGTTCTTTTGATATCGTATCGAGTCCAGACGTATCCGAATTGCAGAACGCGCTGGACCAAACGCGTCGCGAAGTTGCGACTCGGTATGACTTTAGGGGGCACGACGTGTCGGTTACATGGGACGCGGCGCGGTGGTTGATTACCCTCGATGCGCCGAGCGGGATGGTCATGGATGCCTTGCAGAGTGTGTTAACTGACAAAGCGGCAAAGCGCGGGGTGGCTTTACGCTTTTTAGAATTTGGCAAGCCAGAACTCCATGGTATGGAGCGGGCGACGGTACCAGTGACGGTGAAAAACGGCATCGAGACCCCCAAGGCTAAAGAAATTCAAAAGGCGATTCGGGCTCTTGATGCCAAAGTGGATGTGCAAATCCAAGGGGATGCACTTCGGGTCACGTCTAAAAACAAGGACGATCTTCAAAAAGTTATTCAATGGCTAAAAAGCCAAGATTTCGAGATTGAATTAACCTTTACTAATTATCGCTAAACACTCACAACGAGGAGGGCGAGGATGGCGCTACAAACATCAAAGCCGTATGCATTGAAGCTTCACCCACGCCACCCAGTTGTGCTGTGGCGCACCTGGATTGTCCTGGGCGCCATTGAGATCCTAGCTTTCTGTCTCAGGTGGATTGGCTATGCCCGATACCCCCACCTGATTTATGATGAGTATTACTATGTCCCGGCTGCTGATGTGTTACTGGGCCGCAAGAGTCCGGTTCACATTGCCCATATGGTACCGGGGATCGACCCCAATCTTCTTTCGCATCCACCACTGGCCAAGGAACTAATTGCCTTGTCCATCCTTTGGTTTGGCAATCATCCATGGGCTTGGAGACTCCCGGGGGAAGTGTTCGGTCTAACCGTTCCGCTCGTGATCTATGTCTTAGTCCGGCAGATGTTTCAGTCACGGCTGGCGGCCGAAGTATCCGCTCTCTTGTCAGCATTTGATGGGCTCATGATTAGTATTAGTCGGGTGGCGTTACCAGATTCTACGGCATTTCCTTTAGTCGTGATAAACCTTTTAGGGCTTTGGGTGCTCGTAGCACGGTTACGTCAAGGCAGGCCCACTGCCTATGCTTGGTGGGCTCTTTGGGGAATTGGTTTGGGACTCGGATTGGCGGCTAAATGGATCGGTGCCCAGACTATCTTGGCGAGTTGGATTTTTTTGGGACTAAACTACCGACATTTTCAGCGCATGTCCCGCCGATGGATTTACTATCTCTTGACAGTAACCTGGATCCCGTTAGGTGCCTATTTCCTGACGTATTTCTATGCTTTCCCTAGTGGCTTTCACCAAACATGGTTACCCCATAACGTCTTCCTAGCCTTTGGGAAACTGCAATACTTAATGTTTAAGGCGATGTGGACGCTTACGTTTTACCATCCATGGTCATCAAACGCCTGGTCGTGGATGCTTTTGCCACGACCCACGGCGTTCCTGATTATTAATCAGGCCGGACACATGATGCGCGTGATGGCATTTTCGGATCCGGTAGTGATTTGGTTCGGCTTGCTTGCGTTGATCGTGGGAACCTGGCGTCTGGGATTCGTCAAGAATCAACATCGGTGGGCCTGGTTATTTTTAGATGTGTGGTGGGTGGCGTTTTATGTGACGTGGCTGTTGACTCCACGATCGAAATTTACGTATTACCTGCTGTCAGCGATGCCCGGCCTGATTATAGCCGCCAGTGCATTGTGGGCGCATTTGTGGGAGCATCCCCGTAAAACGGCCCGGGTGGTGGCCTGGGTGGGTGCGGCAGCTGTGGCGCTGAGCACACTCTATCTGGTGCCGTTATGGGTCGGATTTCCGACGCCGGTGGGATTTTATCGTCAGTTGGTGTGGCCCCCGAGCTGGAACGCGCGTCCGAAGCCTCAGAATCTGGCTGTGGCTTCCTATAACGGACCTACTGCCATTCCCTTAGCTCCGATTCAGGCCACCGTATCGTCACCGCGGTTCGTTGCGACCGGGTGGACGGAGTTAGGCCTAAATGAGAGCCATAATGTGATTCTGCCGCGTATTTCGGGGATGATGTCGTCTTACGCCGAGTATTTTGGTGGCGCCATCGTCGATCAGCCGAGTGTCGTAGGCCACCACCTCTATTTTGGGACGAACGGGGACCGGGTCGTAGCGTGGAGCTTGCGAAGTCGTCGCAAGGTGTGGCAAGACACGGTTCCGAACATGGTAATGACAACACCCCTCATCAAGGGCTCGGCGCTCTATGTTGGGTTGGGCAATAAAATATTTCGATCATATAATGCTGTGCATGGTTGGATTAGGGGAACGGGAACCAACGGGATCATGGCCATCAATCGTACCACGGGACAGGAGCTTTGGTTTCACAAGACGCGTGGCGAAGACATGGCTACGCCGGTGATTTGGCATAATGTGTTGTATGAGGTCACGGGGGGCGGCCACTTAGATGCGTTAAACCTGCACACGGGGCATCTTTTATGGCAGAGAATGTTGTCGGGATTCGATAGCATGTCGAGTCCCTTAGTGGTCGGCCATGAACTCTTGGTTGCCACAAATGTCTATCATAGTGCTTATCCGGCATCTAGTTCGACGGTTTGGGCGGTGAATCTGATGACCCATCAGGTGTTATGGGCCAAAAATCTGCCGGTTAAAAGTGGCTTGTCAGACTGCAGTCCGGCCAGTAATGGCAAGTTGGTCTTCATCGCGGGAGCCCCAACGGTAACCACCACCCTGTCGCACCAGACGCGGATTAGCAACGAACTTTTTGCTTTGGATGTGAAATCGGGTCAGGTGCGGTGGCATGTAGGACTAGGAAGTGGCATTATGCCTATAGATGTGGAAGAAGAAGGGACACCGATGGTGGCTTCCGGCGTAGTATATATTGGCAGTCCTGCGGCCCACACGGTGGTGGCGGTTGGCGCGGATAGCGGACAAGTACTGTGGCGCAGTCCCGTGGGAACCGGCGTCACGGCGAGCCCTCTCGACCTTGGAAGCTCGGTCTGGGTGGCAGGTAATAATGGAACCCTGATGGAACTGGAGCCCGCAACCGGACGCCATATGGCAACCGTAGCGACGGGATTGGGACCATTTGGCCCTTCGGCGCCCTTTGTTATCGGACACCACTTGGTGATTGGGAGTCTTAAAGGTTGGCTCGGAGTCTTTACGATGACTGGACACTAGGAAGGGGAGCGGACTATTATGTTGACCAAAAGATGGGGAACTTTGGAGCGCCAACGCCCGGCGTTACGGTGGGTCAAATGGGGAGAAATTGTGGGGGCGGTCCTTACAGTAGGGGGCATTGTTGGATTTGGGAGTATTACCTTAGGAGTCCTCCTCATGGTCGGGTGTGGAGTGTGGGGATACCGTATCCTTCGCGGCTAGTGCGGCATACCAGGATTGTATCATGGTGGCGGTATGCAACCAGCTTTGGGTCAGTATTTCTTGAGCACGTGTAATGTTGTGCTGCACCAGTGCCTCTAAAATCATTCGGTGTTCGATGGCAGACTCTTGCCCAACCGGTTGTGCTGTGGAACGGTACGGATACTCGTAGCGGGCGGCTGTCTTTACTAATGGCGCCAATGCCTGCTGGCAGAACCGATTGCCGTCGGAGTAAACCAGACGCTGATGGAAGGCTCGCCCGGCGTCGAACATGGCGTGGATATTAGATTGATTTAGGGTTTGTTGATATCGATGGTTAAGCATGTAAAGCTCTTCAATGGTCTGCGAACGAACGGGGTTCATGGCTTCCTCGAGCCCTAGGGTCTCAAGTCGTGCGATGGTTTTATACAGGGCATAGATGTCGTCGACCCGTAAGCTACTAACATGGGTTCCTCGGTTAGGCTCGGTTTCGATGAAGCCGATGGTCTCTAAGGCTTGCAGGGCCTCTCGCACTGGCATTCTACTGACTCCTAACGCGTGGGCAATGTCGATGTCGCGGATTTTCTCTCCAGCCTCGAGACTTCCTTCAATGATCCAGTGCGAAATCATTTCTATCGCACGGGACTTGGCGTTGGGGGTGGGGGTCTGGAGCATGGCGCTGGTTGGGATAGGCATATCGGGCCCTCCTCAAGTCATTCTGATCTGTGACAATAACCAATATATTGGATATCGGATGGGAAGTCTAGGCGGAGCGGGGATGTTATTGGTGCGTGGTGTACGGCTGGGCATGAAAGTTTGGGGACCGCTCCTGGCGATTGTCAGCGCCTGTATGTGGGGCTTATCCGGTACCGCAGCCCAATATTTGTTTCAACATAGTGGTATCCAAGCGGGTTGGTTAGTAACGATTCGTATGGGGGTTTCAGGTGTCATGCTCGTGGGGTGGGGCATGATTACGCGGGGTGTGAAGCCTATGATGGCAGTCTGGACCTCTCAAGATCGCAGGGTTCTCGTGGTGTTTGGGATTGCCGGACTTCTGGGTGTGCAGTATACCTATCTGGCTGCGATTCAAGCTGGCAATGCGGCATCTGCAACTCTCTTGCAATACGTGGGGCCGACGATGGTGACACTCTGGGTGGCGGTACACGTGCGAACATGGCCTAGGACTCGGCAGATGTTGGCCGTCGGCTTGACCCTAGGGGGAACATGGCTGGTGGTGTCTTCGGGCCAGTGGAGGACTTTGGCGGTGCCTCCGTTAGCTATGGTCCTCGGATTACTATCGGCACTCGCTTTAGCCTTTTACACTTTATACCCGATGAAGTTGTTATCGACATGGGGTACGTTACCGGTTGTGGGGTGGGGCATGCTGATTGGGTCGTTAAGCGCTATGGTGCGATGGCCGGTTTGGGTAGTGCCTGACTTCCGGGGAGGAATCGTTACCTGGGCATTGATGGCGTTTATCGTGGTGTTCGGGACCTTGCTAAGCTTTTCACTGTATCTAATGAGCCTATCTCACATCGCTCCGAGTACTGCGAGCGTTTTGACGAGTGCGGAACCGTTGGTAGCGACGTGGGCTTCGGTGCTCTGGCTTCACGTACATCTAGGCATGCTTCAGGATGTTGGAGCGGGGTTGATTATCCTTGGGGTTGTATTGTTGGCTCTGCGGCCCGAAGGGACGTGTCAAGAGATGGGGATTGACCAGAAAATATCGGTCTAGCACCTGGGGCAGCCCGATTGTCTCCTGGATGAGGGATCTTGGATTGCTAGGAGGCCAAGGACGTCCTCCGGCCCGGGCCAACGGATCTATTTCACCGACACGCTTCGACATTATTTTCACGAGAATTCGTATCCTTGCAATTCGCTTTGGTTGAGTGAGAACCAGCCAAAAAATATCAGCCTTTGAAAAGCTCGTTGTTTATGGACATCTAGATGTAGTGGGTTATAATTATCATTGCACAAGATGATGGGGGATTTATCCATGCGATGTCCATTTTGCCAATATCCAGATAGCAAAGTCTTAGATTCGCGACCGGCCCATGATGGACAAGAGATCCGTCGTCGGCGCGAATGCTTAGCGTGTCATCAGCGGTTTACATCATATGAACGAGTTGAGGACGTCCCGCTATGGATAGTAAAAAAAGATGGGCAACGAGAGGCTTTTGACCGGGGTAAAATTCTTCGGGGCATTCTTACCGCATGTGAAAAACGACCGATTGCGCTTGACGATGTGGAACGCGTAGTTGATGACATCGAACGCACGCTGCGAGATGGGCATCCCAGTGAAATTTCTACCCGCCAAATTGGGGAGCTGGTTATGGACCGACTGCGGCAAATGGACGAGGTGGCTTATGTGCGGTTTGCCTCGGTCTACCGGCAGTTCACCGATATCGAAGGGTTTCGCCAGGAACTCGAACGGCTCATTCAATTCACGCGTAAATAGTGAATAGGTGGGTCCTATCGTGAAGCAAATGAAGGAGGATTTATGGAGCTTAATACGGGATTTAGCTCGGAACTGAGTTGGAAAATTTTCCTTGACCGTTACACGGTCAAGGATGCTGGACGGCGCTTCGAAATTGACGATTTGGTTATCGCATTGGTTGAACCTCACCCTAAATGGCCTAAAAAGGATATTGGTGTAGTGCGTGCCCTTTTACCTGAAGATTATCTGTCCATTGAACTCATTACCGGGCCTCAAAAGGGCGAAATTATCGAACGCCGCGTGGTGGAGTGCGATCGACCGACCGAGACGACGATTAATGAAGTGTCGAGGCGGATTGCAAGAGGCGTGGCGAGTGTCGAAGCGCCCGAAGTTCGGGAGGATATTGAGGCCAGTTTCGCAAGGGAAATCGCCGCCCTCCACTTTGTGCCCGGCGGACGGATTTGGGCCGGGGCAGGCACCGACCAACAATTGACCTATTTCAATTGCTATGTCATCCCGAGTCCCCGTGATAGCCGTGAAGGCATTGTGGAGACGCTGGGGCAAATGATCGAAATCATGAGTCGGGGTGGCGGGGTTGGCATCAATGTGTCGTCTCTACGACCAGCTCGAGCGGCCGTTCGCGGCGTTAATGGGCGATCCTCGGGTGCTGTATCCTGGATGGATTTATACTCGAGAGCCACAGGGTTAGTCGAGCAGGGAGGCTCTCGTCGTGGCGCTTTGATGTTGCAAATTGAGGACTGGCATCCGGATTTGTGGCGGTTCATCGACGTCAAAAAAACGCCAGGTATGGTGGAAAACGCCAATATCAGTGTGCGTATCTCGGATGATTTTATGGCGGCCGTAAAAGTCGATGGTGATTGGCAGTTAGTGTTTCCTGATACGAGTGATCCCGAATATGACACGCTATGGGACGGTAATCTTGAGACTTGGAAAGCGCAGGGGAAAGCGGTTATCGTCTATGAGACGGTGAAAGCGCGCTCAGTTTGGCATGAAATTGTGCAAGGCGCATGGCAAGCCGCGGAACCCGGGATTGTGTTCGACCAACGCCACGAAAAGGATTCCAACAGTTGGTACTTTAACCCGTTGATTAGCACCAATCCGTGTGCGGAACAGCCGTTGCCTGCGTGGGGTGTCTGTACTCTAGGACACATAAATTTAGCCGCCTTTTATGATCCGATCGCATCCGATGTAGACTGGAATGCGTTGAGGGTCACGGTGCGGATGGGGACACGGTTTCTGGATGACATTGTGGACGCCACCCCCTACTTTTTTGAACAAAATCGGGAAAACCAGCAAAATGAACGGAGAATCGGGCTAGGCACAATGGGCCTTGGTGAGCTATTGATTCGGATGGGCCTCCGCTATGGTAGCCCGGAGGCGATTACCTTCATCGACAAAATTTACGAGTTTATCGCGATCGAAGCGTATGCCTATGATGTGGAGTTGGCGCAAGAAAAGGGAGCCTTCCCAGCCTTTGACGCTGAGAAATATCTGCAAAGTGGGTTCATGCAAAGAATGCCGGAATCTGTGCGCGATAAAATTCGCCGACATGGGACCCGTAACGTGACCATCTTGACACAAGCGCCAACTGGGACCGTGGGGACGATGGTAGGAACCAGCACCGGAATCGAACCATTTTATGCCCTGACCTATTTCCGGCAATCCCGCTTAGGTTTTGACGAGCAATATGTGCCCGTAGCCCAAGAATGGCGCGATGCGCACCCTGGCCAGGAACTCCCGAGTTATTTCGTCGGGGCCATGGACCTGACTCCAGAAGAACACGTGCATGTGCAGGCGGCAATCCAACGCTGGACGGATTCAAGTATTTCGAAAACGGCTAATGCACCCAGCGATTATACGGTGGAAGATACCGCCAAACTATACGAATTGGCCTATGACTTGGGTTGCAAAGGCGTCACCATATATCGAGACCAAAGTCGTAGCGAACAGGTACTGCACCTGTCGAGTGGAGAGAACGACGCGCCTGTCCTTCCTCAAAAACCTTTAGCCCCATTGGTGGAAGTGTATCCGGTGCCATCAACGGTCAATGGCCACACGTTCCGCAAGGAAACGCCAGCCGGTACGGCTCGGGTTGTCATTAATGAAGTGGATGGGGATCCGTTTGAGGTGTTTATGCTCCTGGGACGAGCGGGATCCGAGGTGCAGTCGTTCATGGAATCACTAGGACGCGTGATTAGTCTTTATCTTCGATCGCATGGCGATGTGAGTGCCCGGCGTCGGCTCGAGTTGGTTGCTGAGCAGTTAAAGGGCATTGGAGGCGCTAACCAAATGGGGTTTGGCCCGGGTCGCGTATTGAGTGTCGTAGACGGGATTGGGCAATTATTGGAAAGTTACATCCGTCGCGACAATAACGAAGCAGCGGCAACGTTATCTGGGTCACTGGAATCCAAGCCCTCATCGTTGCGTCCTCGCTCGCAACATATGGACCTCTGCCCACAGTGTGATGCGCCTACTCTGATCTACGAGGAAGGTTGCCAACATTGTAGTTCCTGCGGATACTCGAAGTGCTAATTCCGGTGGAGAAGTCTCAACCATAGGGGTGGGTCTAACCCTCATGAATTAATAATCGGGGAATTTATGTATCACATATTCCCCGATTATTATTGTGAGATCGAGGAGAGGAACCCATGAGATCCCGTGTAACACTGGAGAGCCTCCTAGATTGTCTAGTTTTCTGGGACCACTATAGGTCAGGAGGCCCGTGTCAAAGAGGGGCTGCTCTGGGGCGCATTGGTGTCTCTCGTATGGCTGATTGTTCCCATAGGGTCTGGCCGGGGGACCAACAAAGCGATGACGGCACCTCACTTAGACCGAGTACTTGTCGATATTGATGGGGCATATTCAGGGGTGTTCGTATTATGAGGTCAGCCAGCATTTCCTGGTTGACCTCATAGGCTTTTGGGGGTGTACAGCGGTAGTCGGAGTGGTATTCCACGGTTTTCTGCGGGAGGCACTGAAAGCTGTTCACATCCCGTATTGGTATTGAACTAGAGCACAAAAAACCACCGAGAAAGGTACCCGTATTGGACTATTGACGCGAGTCCAATGAGCACGCCAACCGTCGCACTTGATAGATCAAAGCAGCCCCGTCCCATTGGGATCGGGGCTGCTGTCTTATACACACTACGCCATTGCATTCAGTACGGTTTGTAGAATGCCACCGTTATGGTAATAGTCGACGTCAATGGGCGTATCCAACCGAGCGAGTACGGGGAAGCGTTCAGATCGGCCGTCGGGTCGCGTTACCGTCACCGTTAGCTCTTGGCCTGGCTGAATGTCGGTGGGGATACTAATGTCCACAATCTCGTTACCGACCAGATTGTGCTGATGCCATCCGTCTCCCTCTGTAAATTGCAGAGGAAGCACACCCATACCGACCAGGTTGGAGCGGTGAATGCGTTCAAAGCTCTCGGCGATGACTGCCTTGACGCCGAGTAGTGCGGTGCCCTTGGCGGCCCAGTCTCGAGAACTTCCGGTCCCATATTCCTTGCCGGCCATGATTACTAGGGGCACATGTTCCGCCTGATAGCGCATCGCGGTCTCGTACACTGAGGATTCAACCTTGTCGGGATAGTGGTAGGTGTACCCCCCTTCCTTGCCGTCAAGCATCTGGTTTCTAATCCGGATATTGGCGAATGTGCCTCGCATCATGACTTCGTGATTTCCGCGACGCGATCCGTAGGAATTAAAGTCCTTGGGCTCAATGCCATGCTCGCGCAAGTAGCGGGCGGCCGGGCTCGAGCTCGCGATACTCCCGGCTGGCGAGATGTGGTCCGTCGTGACCGAATCACCAAGCAGCAGCAAAATTCTGCCATGGTCAATCGAGGTGGTCGCGGCAGGTCCCCGGGAATTGAGGAAGAATGGCGGCTCTTGAATGTAAGTGGATGCTTTATCCCATAGATAAAGCTCTCCTTGCGGCACCGGAAGATCGTTCCAGAGCTTATTGTCAGAAAATACCGTGGCGTATTCGTCGGCGAATAAATCCGGCGTGAGGGCGGACGTCATGGTGCTTTGGATTTCTTCGGCGGATGGCCACAAATCCTTAAGATAAACGGGGTGGCCATCTCGGTCTTTACCCAATGGGTCTTTTTCGAGGTCAATGTCAACGGTTCCCGCGAGAGCGTAGGCGACCACAAGGGGTGGCGAGGCCAGGTAGTTGGCTTTCACCAGTGGGTGGATCCGGCCCTCGAAGTTACGATTACCCGATAGGACGGCAGCCACCGTCAAATCTTCCTGGCTAATTGCATCGGAGACGGCTTCTGGCAGCGGGCCGCTATTGCCAATGCAGGTCGTACAGCCATACCCCACCACGTTAAATCCAAGCTCGGCCAACGGTTCTAAGAGTCCAGCTTTCTCTAAATAGGCCGTGACTACTCGGGAACCGGGTGCTAGGCTGGTCTTTACATAGGGTTCGGGCTTGAGTCCTCGAGCCACAGCCCTTTGGGCAATAAGCCCGGCACCAATCATAACGCTGGGATTTGAGGTATTGGTGCAACTGGTAATGGCCGCAATTACTACCGCACCTTGGCGTAAAGTGGTGGTCTTTTCCATGGTGATAGTTGCCGATCGACCTAGGGCTTCGGCGTTCAGGCCAAATCCACGTTCGGCAACGGGAGCCTTGAGCGATGCATGGAAGGTTGGTTGCATAGCGGACAATGCGACCCGATCTTGGGGGCGTTTCGGGCCAGCCAGACTAGGTTCGACCGTTCCTAGGTCAAGCTCCAATCCATCGGAAAAGACTGGTTCGGGAGAATGATCGGTCCTGAATAAGCCTTGGGTCTTACAATACCACTCCACCAGGCGTACATGCTCTTCTGACCGCGAGGTTTGCCGCAGATACCTCAGGGTTTCATCATCTACTGGGAAAAACCCCATGGTGGCACCATATTCAGGCGCCATGTTCGCTACCGTGGCGCGATCGGCGAGACTCATTTGGCTTACGCCCGACCCATAAAACTCGACGAATTTCCCGACCACGCCTTTTTTACGCAGTAGTTGGGTGACGGTTAAGGCAAGGTCTGTCGCCGTCGATCCGACCGGTAATTTCCCTGTGAGACGCATCCCAACGACTTCCGGAGTTACGAAATACAAAGGCTGACCCAGCATATTGGCTTCGGCTTCAATGCCGCCGACACCCCAACCTAAAACGCCGAGTCCATTAATCATCGTCGTGTGAGAATCTGTGCCTACCACGGAATCCGGAAAAACAATGTCACGGCCGGAGGTATCGCGGCGGGTCGCGACCACACTGGCAAGGTACTCCAAATTTACTTGATGCACGATCCCGGTACCAGGCGGGACGACCCGAAAGTTTTGAAAGGCACGCTGGGCCCAATTGAGTAATCGGTATCTTTCCAAATTGCGCTCGAATTCACGGTCAATGTTGAATTGTAAGGATGAGGCCTGGCCGAACCGGTCGACTTGGACCGAATGATCCACTACGAGGTCGACCGGCACCAGTGGATTAATTTGATGCGGGTCATGGCCCAGCCGATCGAGGCTGGAGCGCAATGCAGCCAGGTCGACCACGGCGGGGACCCCGGTAAAGTCTTGCAAGACTACCCGAGCCGGTTTGAAAGGGATCTCAGGGCGGAAACCTTGGTGGGGTTGCCACTGGGCCAATCGTTGAATGTCAGGTTCAGTGATTTGGTAATTATCAAATTGGCGAAGCACCGCTTCGAGTAAAATCTTGATCGAGAAGGGTAGTCGATCGATAGAGGTACCGAGATTCTGGGCGAGGGCCGCCAGACTATAGTATGTGACTGGGCGTCCTTCAATTACGGCGTCCGTTCTAGTACTAAACGGGTCTTTCATGGATTCTGTCAAACTAGTCACCTCATTTCCCGAGTCGAACACTTCAACCATTATATTTTAATCTACTTTCGGGAATTGTTCGATGCCTGACTTATGAGGGAGCGGGCAATGCTATAATCGTCCGATGAGAGGATCCTAGAAAGAGGTTGAGTTATTACCATGGACTGGATACAACAAGTCGCGTCGGGACGGACGTTCGCAATCATTTCGCACCCGGACGCGGGGAAAACGACTTTGACGGAAAAACTTTTACTGTTTGGGGGAGCCATTCGAGAGGCCGGTGCCGTCAAAGCTCGGAGGTCGTCGGCTCATGCTCGCTCCGATTGGATGGAAATCGAGCGCCAACGAGGAATTTCGGTGACATCGACGGTGCTACAATTTCCATATCAGGGTTACCGCATTAATCTTTTAGATACCCCTGGCCATCAAGACTTTAGTGAAGATACCTACCGCACTTTGCTGGCCGCCGACAGCGTGGTGATGGTGATTGACGCAGCCAAAGGTGTGGAACCGCAGACGATAAAATTGTTTGAAGTGTGTCGGATGCGTAAAATCCCGGTGTTTACATTTTTCAATAAGCTTGACCGCGAGGCGCGAGAGCCTTTGGATTTGCTGGATGAGGTAGAACGGATCTTAGGCATTGAAACCTACGCGATGAATTGGCCCGTCGGGATGGGCCAATCATTTCAGGGTATTTTTGATCGACAACAAGAGACCTTTCAACGATTTAATCGAGCTAGTCACGCCTTTGACGATGGAGCTTATAAAGACTTTAAAGATCAGATTCCGGCTGATTTAGACCAAGAACTCCAAGATGCCTTGGAATTGCTGGATGGAGCTGGAACGGCGTTAGACCTCGAGTTGGTGACTGCAGGATTGCAAAGCCCGGTATTCTGGGGGAGTGCAATCGCGAATTTCGGAGTGCAGAGTTTCCTTGATTATTATATTAAAATGGCGCCGAGTCCCACGGCACGTCAGAGCAATCTCGGAGTTATCAACCCAGAACGAAAAGATTTCAGTGGCTTTATTTTCAAGATACAGGCCAACATGAATCCTGCCCATCGAGACCGCGTGGCATTTTTGCGTGTGGTGTCAGGACAATTCGAGAGGGGCATGGCTGTTACGCATGACCGTTCGGGCCGTACGACACGATTAGCCCAACCTCAACAGTTTTTGGCCCAAGATCGTCACATCGTGGATGAGGCGTTTCCTGGTGACGTCATTGGGCTCCATGACCCGGGCCTGTTTCACATCGGAGATACCCTCAGTACCATTCCCAACTTGAGCTTTGTCGGGTTTCCACGATTCAGCCCTGAGCATTTTGCGGAAATGGAGCTCAAATACACCCTTAAGCATAAGCAGTATCAACGAGGTCTCGAGGAGTTGACCGAAGAAGGGCTGCTCCAGGTGTTTCGGTCGCCAGACCTTGGGCCGGAGGTGTATCTGGGTGTAGTGGGGCCCTTGCAGTTTGACGTACTGGCATATCGTTTGGAACATGAGTATGGTGTCGAAATTTCACTGCGGCAGTTGTCATATAGTTTGGCGCGCTGGGTCTTTGGGGGGATCCCCGAAATTGGACGGTTCGATCATGCTAAAATGGTGGTGGACAACGAACGACGGCCTGTGGTCCTTTTAGAAGACGCGAGAACTCTGGAACGCCTCCGTGAGAAGAATCCTCGATTAATGTTTTCGGAGTCATCCGAAGTGCACACACCAGAAGAGAAGGAAGGTTAATCATGCAATATCGACGGTTAGGTAAGGCAGGAATTAAGGTTTCGGAAATCGCTTTGGGGAGTTGGCTCACCTATGGGACGGTTACCGAACAGTCTGTGGGTGAAGCATGTGTACATAAAGCTTATGAACTGGGTATTAACCATTTCGACTGCGCCAACGCCTACGGCAGCGAGCCGCACGCCGCGGAACGGTTTCTCAAGGATGCTTTAGCCCCGTTTGGACGCGAGTCCTATGTACTGACGTCTAAAGCCTTTTGGCCGGTAGGCCCGACGCCGAATGCGCAAGGTCTCAGCCGCAAGCACCTCATCCACCAAGTGGACGAAAGTTTACGGGCATTGGGCACCGATTACTTGGACATCTTTTACTGTCATCGGTACGACCCCGATACGGAGATTGAAGAAGTCCTCTATACCCTGGATGATTTAGTCCGTCAAGGGAAAATTCTCTATCCTGGAATTAGTGAGTGGCCCGTTTCCAAGATTGCGCAGGCCATTCAAATCGTAGAAAAACGAGGACTACACAGAATTCGAGCGAGTCAACCGGTGTATAACTTGTTCAATCGATACATTGAACAAGGTGTTTTGCCCTTGTGCGAAGAAAACGGCATGGGGCTGGTGGTCTTTTCACCTCTAGCACAGGGTCTTCTCACCGGCAAATACCGTCGCGGTCAGGCGTTCCCTGAGGGCTCCCGAGCGGCCACGCCAAGAGTTAGCGGATTTATTACCCGTATGCTTGAGGACAAGACCTACGATCGGATTGAGGCCCTCCAAACGGTCGCCAAAGATGTTGGCATGTCCTTAAGTCAATTAGCACTGACTTGGGTATTACGACAACCTGGTATTGCGAGTGCGCTCATCGGGGCATCGCATCCGGAACAAGTGGCAGAGAATGTCCAGGCGGTCGGGAAAACCCTTTCCCCCGAGGTTTTAGAGCGGATTGAGAGCATTCTTGTCTGAACCTCACGCATAAAGCCAGACGCCCCCCGTATGGATAGGCATATGGGGGGCTAATGTTATGAAGCGTGAGATTGTGGGACAGCAATCATTGGGGATTCAAGATGGTACGGAGAAGTTTATGCGTCTGGTACCGACGGGATCCGGGACCCGGGTGTTTGGTGCGACGCTGGTAGGCACATTGACGGTACTTTGGCTTTCCAAAGTCAGCCACAGTTCTCTTGTAGGCTATGCTTACGGTGCTGGGCTGTTTACGCTTTTGAGTTGGCCTTTTGTCCCACGGCTGCTACGCCAAGTACGCTGGCAAAAACGCGTAATGGAACGGGCTTTAGGACTTTTGATTGTAAGTCTAGGGTTTGGTGCTTTAGGTGGCCTTATCCTGGGCTATAATCCCCAAGCCCAAGGGCTTAGCGAATTTAACTGGCTATTGGCCCAAAAACTACTGTGGCAGTTTCCCTTGGTGTTGCCGGTCGAAAACCTGCTGTTGTTAGGAGCTATGGTTGGATTTGTCCGGATTACCCGTGCTCGTGGCACTCCTCAAATAATGCTGATGGCATTATTAGCGGCGGGGTTTTTTGGTCTGTGGCATGTGCCATTTTGGGGGTGGGGTACCCTTGTGACAATTGGTCTGACCGTACTGCCGTGGACATTATATATGGCAGTGACCGGGGACGTCGTCGTGCCAGTCATAACGCATGTGATGATGGATACCACGGCCATGGTGGTAAACTTCGCTCCCAATCATTGGGTGCGCGAGGGCTTTATGGCCGCACTGATTGTGGCGGTCCTGATTTGGTCCGTGGTTAGGTCATGGTGGGAAGACTGGCGCACTACGTCGCGCGACTTAGAGTAATGGTGCCCGTTAATGCTGGTTTAGGATGATCTTGGATAGTGACCGTGACCGATACTGCCAGGGTTGACGGGGCGGTCTCTTCGCAAGTTCCGGAGATGATTACGGTCTGGTTTACCGGGACCATGGCACGGAAACGGTTAGACCACTCGGTGACGTGGTAGCCTTGAACCAGGAGCGGTTCCAACAACCGCGTAATGAGACCCATTGTAAACATGCCGTGCGCAATGATGCCGGGTAATCCGTATTGGCGCGCGATGGATTCATCAAAATGGATCGGGTTGAAATCGTGAGAAGCGCCTGCATACCGGACTAAGTCGGTCTGAGTCACGTGGTGCGTGACGGAAGTCAAGGGGGTGGTCATTACGAAGACGCCTCCTGACTAGCAATGATGGTACTGGTGGACGTAAATACCCAATGCTGGTCTTGATTAGTTCCGACTGTTTCCAACGTCAGAAAGGTGAGGGGACCTCGCGCCTTGGTACCAATAACTTGGGTGACCACGCTGACGGTATCGTGAACCACTATGGGTGCCCCAAATTTAAAGGATTGTTCTCCATGGATAAGACCTGCTTTAGGCAGATCCAGTCCTGGTACGGCGTGGCCCTGTAACGTGATAGCAAATGTCGGGGGAGCCACCACATCTTGAAATCCAAGGGTTCGAGCTTGGGATTGTGAGTAATATGCCGGATATTGAAGGCCGAGCGCTTCGGCAAAATCACGAATGGCGCCCGCTTCGATGGCATGCATTTTAGGAGTGGACATGGTACCAATCGGCGGGATATTCATTGGGATCCTCCCTTGCCAGATCTTCATCGGGTAAGATTGTATAATAGAATGCCAAGTCTTTACAAGGGTGGCCTGCGGGACTAACCAAGGCCGATACGTAGTCTTGCAGGATGGGATAGGGAAAATGATGGGAAGATGGAGGAAGAGGCCGTGCTTTCGGATGAAAAAATTCGCGATACTATCTATAGGTGGACCGGAATTAGGATTCACGCATCAGAAATTGAAGAGCGGATTGGACTCGAACTCATTCGACAACAGTTGACACCCCGTGCTCTAAGTCCCTTTGAACCAGAGGGAGGTATTGGACAGGACCCAGAAGGTTCGGTGCCCAGATGACATCGTCTATCCGAGAGTATCATCAGCAATTTCAATCGGGCCGAGCTACGCCACGGGATGTCATCGAAGAGTCCATCGCGCGCATTGAAGCCAGGAATTCCGAACTGAATGCATTTATTTCGGTGGATTGGGCCCGAGCCCGCCGCGAGGCCGATGAGGCCAGCGAAAGATATCGGACAGGTCTGATTAGAGGAGTGCTGGATGGCGTACCCGTCGGGCTGAAGGATTTGTTCAACACTCAAGGGATTGCTACGACTGCCGCATCAAAAATTCTGTTAAAGAACGTGCCAAATGACGACGCCGCGGTGGTGTCCCAACTTCACCTGGCTGGGGCGAACACACGTCTCGGGAAATTGAATTTGCATGAATTTGCGTTTAGTCCTACCGGAACTGCGTCGTATTTTGGACCGATGAAAAATCCCCACGATCCCACGCGCATGGCTGGTGGATCGAGCGGGGGATCCGGGATTGCCGTCGCGACGCGGATGGTGACCACGGCCTTAGGAACCGACACGGGAGGATCCGTACGGATACCCGCAGCGTTTTGCGGAATTTATGGTCTAAAGCCTACCTATGACCGGCTCAGTCGTCACGGCGTGATACCGTTATCGTGGACATTAGATCACGTGGGTATTTTAGCCGACAGTCTCGATAACTTGGCCGTCATGTCCACGTGCTTAGGTTTTAAAGACCCGGATCTCACCGGCTCGGAGTCTTTTGGGTTCCCTGACATGCGGGTGTTATGGCTCCAAGATGATATGTGGGACCCGTTGGACGAGGTGGTCCAAAATTCTATGCGTCAGGTCATCCAACGTATGATCGGGATGGGGATAGACATTGTGCCGGGTGATTTACCGAGAGCCGGAGAAATTCGTGCCAGTCAACAGGTGATTTTAGGGTCTGAGGCGGCTAACTACCACTGGTTGTGGCTACAAAACCAACCCGAAGACTATCAACCCGATGTCCGTGAGCGCCTGACAACCCGCGCTAGTTTTTTGGCAATTCACTACATTGAAGCGCTGCGTCGCAGGCAGGAACTCATCATGTTTTATCGTGATACCGTGTTTCGGGATGTCGCTTTTATCGTATCACCGACGGTTCCCATCCGCCCCCCAAAGTTGGAGGTGGATCAGGTGAACGGAATAGATGTGCGGCAGGTGCTGACGGTATGGACGGCACCGTTCAATCTTTTAGGGTTGCCTGCGGTGACACTGCCGGTTGGTCGGCCAGAAGAGGGCATGGGTCTACAAATTGTAGCTCCATGGGGGGAGGAAAGACGGCTCCTGCAGTTTGCGGCGTCGGTGCACGGTGGGTATAGGGGATAAATCTTCGTCAAGACCCTCATGCTACCGGCATGAGCTCCCGACGAATGCGCCTTGCGAAGAGCCTGAAGCATATTCACTGGGGGACTACGCTTCAGGTCATAAAGACCGGCTTAGCATCTGGGCTGTCATGGGGATTGGCTCGGATTCTACTGGACAGCCCGAGACCATATTTTGCGCCACTGGCGGCTATTTTGTCTGTGCAAGTCACCGTCAAGGAGTCGGTTTCGCGAGGCCTGCAAAGAGTGGTCGGGGTGGTGGCCGGGATCCTGGTGGCACTCCTTGCAGTGCATGTGATGGGGAATTCAGCTTGGAGCATTGGGATATTGGTGTTCGTGTCCATGATGATTGCGACGCGGCTCAAGTTGGGAGCCCAAGGGATACCTCAAGTGGCGATCAGTGCATTACTGGTGATGACGATAGGGGCGAGCGTCCCCGGGTACGCTCTAGCCCGGATTCTCGACACCTTTTTAGGGGCTCTGGTGGCCATCGTGGTAAATGCTCTGGTGGTGCCTCCCGATTTTACGGGAATTGCCGAAACGGCCTTGGATGGGCTGGCTGCGGCTATCGGGCAAGTACTGAGTGGAATTCGAGATGATCTGATAGATGGACTCGAATCTGAAGAAGCCAATCGTCACTTAGCCCGAGCGCGGGAGGTGGATCGTGCATTGCACTATGCCCAAAGTGCGATTCACCAGGCGGAGGCCAGCCTGCAATGGAACTACTTATTACGCCATCGAAAGTCGCGATTAATGCGACTCCGCCATGCTATTGTGGTCTTGGAGCACTCGGTCAGCCAAGTGCGTGGGATTGCTCGGACACTATTCGTGACGTTGAATCGGGACGTCACCCAGACGTTTGGAGCCCTAGGGTCCCCGGTCGCCGCCGAGATGATGGACCTCTTTACCGTGATGCAGCAAGCGCTCGCGATCTATGCCGTCCTGATTCGGGGACAAGACCGGAACGCGGCCGTGCATCTGGATGAGCTTCTCGCCGCGGCCGGCAATCGGCGTTCCCGGCTTCTGTATCAAGCTGCCGATATATTACTGAGGAATCATGCCATGCAATTTCTCGATATTGCGGCGGTGGTCTCTGATTTGGAAAAGATGAGCGAAGACCTGACGGTCTCCGCCCATCTCTTAGTACCACTCGTGACCACGTCCGATTAATGCGGTTGATATCGGGACCGGCTTTCAGCCAGTACACGTTCCCCGTCTTCTTTCGGCAACCAACCACCAATCGTGGTGGCTTTTCCTTCAAGTTGTTTATAGGTGGCAAAAAAATGGGCGATTTCCTTGAGGGTATGGCCGTTGACTTGGTCCAAATTTGTAATGTGGGTGAATCGTGGGTCATCGACCGCGACCGCTAAGATTTTGTTGTCGATTCCTTTGTCGTCTGTCATTTCCAAAAGCCCCACGATCCGGGCATTGATCACGCAACCCGGAAAGGTAGGAAAGCTCGTCAGCACCATCACGTCGATGGGGTCCCCGTCTTCGCTTAGGGTGTGATCTACAAATCCGTATTCCATCGGGTAATGAAACGGCGAATGAAGAACCCGATCGAGTCGTATCTTACCGGATTCATGGTCGACCTCGTATTTGTTTTGGCTCCCTTGAGGGATTTCAATAATGACTTCTACGTCCATGTTATGGCCTCACCTTCTGTCGATTTTCTTGGGATATTGTGGCGGATGCGATGGAGAAAATCAATCCTGATGTTGACCCTGAAGGGACGGTATGCCAATATGGTCCATTGAGGTAGGAGACAGGAATGAGCACAACGCGGCCCGAACGATTGACCCACGCCACGCGGCGATTATTGTGGACCTATGGGGGTTCCAACGTGGCAGGAGCCCTTGCATCAACGTTTGTGAATCTTTTTATCTTTGTCGTCACTGGTCAGTTAAAAGCCCTGGCTATCTTTAACGGAGCCTATTTCATTTCACTGACATTCGTTTTCTATGGGGTGGCGTGGCTTTTTAAGCGGAAGACCCCATTATTTGCCTACCAATGGGGATTGGTCCTTACCACGCTGTTTTATGTTAGTTTGCTGGCCCTGCTAACACGAGCTTCAGGTTACATTGGATGGCTCGGCCTATTTTATGGAGTAGCTCAAGGCGTGTTCTGGTTTGGTGTGAACTTGATGACATTTGATACCGTACCTGCTCAACAACGGATTCGGTTTTATGGTGTCAGTTCGGCGCTTGGGAGCGTAACGGGAATCCTTGGTCCTTTAGCCGGGGGGGTGATTGTTAGCGCCATTCCAGGAATTATCGGCTATGTGGCGTTGTTTTTGTTAGCGACCATCATGTATGGTCTTACGTTTGTTCTAAGCTTACGAGTCGAACCAGGGCCTCCTCTCGGCCGGATTCCTCTCACGTTTAGCCTGGCGTTGCCGTGGCGCGACCGATTGTGGTCCAAGGCATTTAGTTCCTTAGTGATTCGGGGCACTCGGGAAGGGATCACAGGTCTGGCTGGGGTGTTTTTAGTCTATATCGCGACCCGGCAAGCGTGGGCCGTAGGTGTCTTCGGAGGGGTAACAGCGCTGGTACGTACTGGAACCTCGCTCTGGGTGCCCCGATGGGTGACGCCAGAGCGCCGTGTGAAGGCTTTATGGATTGGGACGTTCGGAATGACGGCAGCGGCTTTGATCCTGTTGATTCATACGTCATGGCCCTTCGTATTTATCTATGGGATTGTAACGGGATTTACCATGCCATGGTACATGATTCCCAATGCGGCCATTCCTCTGGACGTGATGGACCAAGATCCGAATATTGGTGAGCACCGGGTGGCTTATACATTGAGTCGCGAAATTGGGTTGAATCTTGGTCGCCTTTTTAGCATTGCAATTTTGGTAGCGGCATACGCCGTTTATCCTAGCCCAGGCATTCTGGTGGGGTTATTAATCGGAACGTCTATGATTCAAGGCGGGGTGGCAACCCTGGCACGACAAATCTGGAGTCGCATTGTCGTGGCCTGAAATTTTGCTCCGGGTGGCCGCGTTAGGTAAGATAGGCAAGGGAGGCGATGGATAGCATGCAACGACGGTGGGCTAACTTGGCTTTAGCCATTGCCTTATTATTGTTCGTGAGCACGTTGTGGTTCCGGCATTACCTCCTGGCCCAGTACGTGGAAACCATGGCCTTGGCGGGTTTGGCCGGAGGAATTGCCGATTGGTACGCCGTGACGGCATTGTTTCGCCATCCCTTAGGTCAGAAGTG
This sequence comes from Sulfobacillus sp., assembly GCA_027343695.1. GTDB lineage: Bacteria > Bacillota > Sulfobacillia > Sulfobacillales > Sulfobacillaceae > JAKADJ01. Next base: position 49,004 of record DAHWKJ010000081.1, read on the forward strand.
GCTACCCCACACCTCGATTATTGCGGCCAATCGGGAACGCATCATTGAGGCCATTGCCACCATGGTTGAACAGGAGCTGTTGTCGGTCACTTTCATCGAGGCCAACATTGAAAAACTTAATATTGGACTTCAAATTATCCGGATTTTGCGCTCTGAAAGTTCAAGACTTGATGGGGTGGTTCGTGATGTGATTCTCGAATTACTCGAAATCCTTCCCATGGAGCAAATAGCTCAGATGGTCCAAGAGTTCGCTGAAACTAAAAGTGAAAGCATTACGTTATCCGATTATCTGGTCAATTTGATGCGCTGGCTTATTGAGAGTGGTAATGATAGGAGCCTCTTTCGATTTCTTAGCCGCCATGTGATAACCGTGTTGGAGAGCGTGGAATTTACTGAGGATATGGAAGAACGGCTCAAGGCACTCTTAGAGAACTACACTAAAACCACCACGCAAAAACTGTTGCTCGGGCTCTTAGAATCGTTAGGTACGGTCGACTACCAAGATCTTAGTAAAACGGTTAAAGATCAATTGGTCCAATGGCTGATGTCCGACAAGGCCCTCGATCAGTTCGAGTTGGCGTTGGTGCGTATCATGATGACGTTACGGGATGACGAGAAGCTCAGGGCTCGAATTGAAATGGTGAAGACCGACGCCATTCATCAAATCCCTTGGCTACGATTGGTCGATCTCGGGGCCGGCCAATTGCGGAACACGGTTAATAACGGGGAGTTCGCACAGGCTGTTGGACGATTTCGACATCAAATTGCCGATATGTTGGACAGCAATCCCGAGCACCAGGCGGTCTTGGAAACCATGGTTAAGAGCTCCACCGTTCAATTGGTGCGCCGCTACCACCCGGTTATCGGCCGCTTAGTTCGGGACAACCTCACCCAGATGGACGAGCGCGACTGGATCAACAAGTTAGAATGGTACGTGGGTCGCGACCTCCAGTGGATTCGGGTCAATGGAGCCTTAGTAGGGGGCCTCGTGGGTCTCTTGTTATCCGTACTGGTGCACACCTTCCTACACCTCTAGGACTGTTTAGCCATCCGTCGCACCATGGCATTAATCTCTGCGCCTAGGAGGAGCGACCACGCTAGTAAATACAGGTATAGCATCAAGATCATCACAGCTCCAAAGCTGCCATACATACGATTGTAGGACGAGAAATGCCCCGCATAGTATGAAAAACCCCAAGAAATCCCAATGAATATAAAGAGGGCAAACACTCCGCCCCAGGTCCATAGTTTAAAAGGCTGAGGTTTATCCGGCAAAAAGGCATAGAGAAATGCCAAAACGAACAAAAACCCAACCAGAACGGCGGCCCAACGCAGGGTATCAGCCACCCATGGGGTTGCGTGAAGTCCAAAGCCCCAGAGCAGAACCCACTGCACCACCCGGACGCCAGACAGAGTAAGGCCGATGCCCATCACTAAAAGCACCCCAACCCCAAGACCGAGGCCGATAGACATCAGATAGGTTTGCCATAGTTTACGGCGCCGCGGATAGGGAAACTCGTAGGCATGATTCACCGCGTCGATGAGCTGACGAAATGCCCCAGACATGGCCCAGAGGAAGGCTAGCGCACCCAGCGAAAGTAGCGCGGGACTCTTACGGTGAATGATGCCTTGCAGCGTGCTCAAAATAAACTGAAGCACCGATGATGGAACCAGTGTGGCGATAGGGCCACGAATGCTCTGTTGCAAATCCGGGAAGTGAAGAAATGCTAAGAGGGCCGTGAGGAACAACATGAGGGGAAAGATCGCGAACAAGAAGTTATATGCGAGAGCAGCAGCGTAGGAACTGACGTCATCGCGTGCGACCCGCGATGCTAATTGGCGCACCCAGTCAAGTTTAAGTTTATGCAGATGACTCACCTCCGTAGTGTACTCTATCTATCGCCGCCGTCATGATTTGCGAGCACTTGTGGAATAGTAGTCGGTATCTCGAGAAACAGAGGAGTGCACTCTTGATGCCGCCTACGTTAGAGCCTATGACACTGGCCCTTGGAACGGGAATCTTGATCGGCGCCGCGTGGCCATGGATTGTGGCGGGGGGATCGGTGCTCGCGATCCCGGCCATCATTGCTGTGGTCGGCTTAAGGCATCCTAGGTCTGCCCAAGGCACTTCGATTGTGGCGATGTCGGCCATTGCGTTGCTGGGAACCGTAACGCGTGTTCGGCAGCGCAGCATCGACTGGGTCGGCACTCTGGAATTTACCATTCCCGCCTTGGCAGGTTTGGAGTTAGAACGGGTGCTTGGTTACGGACTTCTTCTCCGGGTTCGTCTCATTGTTTTGGGTTGCCTCTTGCTCCTCACGGTGTCGTTTATGTTAAGTTTACCAAAATCTCGGGATTCGTGTCATTCCGGCGACGCGAGGGCACGGGTCCCTCGGATTCCTTTGGGCTTCGTCGTGGGCATCTTAGGGGGGTGGCTCGGGTTAGGGGGAGGCCTCTTGGTGCTGCCGTCCTTACTGTTGAGCGGACTCCCACTGATGGCGGCGGCAGGAAGCTCCTTTGTCTCGATTACCTCCCTTGGGATCGCTAATGCGATTCCTTACGCAGCGAGTAACACCATCCAGTGGAAAATTCTTGGGACATTCTTGCTTGGGGTACTGCTTGGGACCGGACTCAGTGGGATAGTGGTACGTAAGATAGGACATCCACCCACCCTGTCGCGGATGGTGATGTATGGCCTTGCGTTACTCTCGCTCCTCATTATTGGGGTCAATGTCCATGGCCTTTACACCTAAAGCAGGAGACACTATGATACAAAGAGGAGGGATTCTACATGGAAATAGCTGTTACCGTAACTCCCGAGGCAGAACAAGCCCTAAGTCAGTTGAGTGCGGATCGTAAGGCGGAGTATGTTCGAGTGTCTGCGGCCCAATCTTGTGGATGTGGAAACGTCGGATACCGAATGTTTTGGGATGATGCGAAAAACGAGCAGGACATGGCGCTAGAACGCGGTGGGTTAACGTTGGTCATTGACCGTGAAAGTCAGCCGCACATTGAGGGCTGCATTATCGATTACAAATCCGAGGACATGCGTGAAGGATTCGTGATTACAAATCCCACCGCAACCTCTGGTTGTGGGTGTGGAGGACACTAATCCCAAACCATTGCAAATCTTTTTGTGCAGGCCCCCAGACGCTGGTTCTGGGGGCCTTAGCACTGAATGCGCGCACCACGGCTAAGCAACCCAGTGCGCGGTGGCAAATAGAGATACAAACAAGAGACCCAGTGGTAACGCGACCACAAAGTAAGTCCACTGGATCCATCGCTTTTGAGTCATTAGGACCCCGAGTCCAATGAATAACGGGAAGGCTTCCAACAGCAGTCTTGGCATAGACATCAAAGGGTTTCCTGTCGCAGGATAAGACAATGGGACCAGCAGGGCTAATACCATGTAAACCCACAGATAGAAGGGGAGCCGCTTAAATGTGACGACGACCAGGAGTATGGCGACCAGCGCAAATACGAAATTGTAGAAGTTGCTGGGTCCCAAAGACGGCATCCCCACTCTGAACAGTACTACCGGGTTCAAAGCTTGGAGCCAGAACCGCGAAGCGGATGTCGCTGCCGTCCACAGGGTGGTCCAAATCCAGGCAAAGTGTCGGCCCCAATTGGATTGGGCATGCTCGAAGATGAGCGGGTCACCGAATGTTGTCAATAGGTATCCCATGTAAACCGAAAGTCCTAGTGGCGGCCATGCTAGGTGCAAGTATTTCTTCCACCGGAGTCCTTCTTGTTGCCAGAGGAGGATCGCGAAAGGCGCCGCCAGTAGGATCCCATACATGCTTACCAATGTCGTGAGTGCCGCCAAGGGACCCGCAATCCAGTATTTACGATTGCGGGCGTAGTAAAGCGATCCGATGGCGAGAACTAGAAACAACGACTCGGAGTATACCGCGTTGGTATAAAATGCTGTGGGGAAGAAGGCTAAGGCTAGTCCCGCGTACCAAGCCGCCCTTGGACCAAATTCCATATTTACGAGTTTAACTAGGAACCACACGGCCCCGATAAACGCTAATAGGCTGATTACAACGCCCCCAATGACACTCCCTTGAAATAGCCGGAGTGTTAGTGGGTATAGTGGAAAGAATGCGGTGGCGGTAGCGCGTCCTGCGTAGCCAAAGTTGGCGATCGAATAGTACCAGAGTCCGTCCCAGTGCACCCAGAGCCCTAACGTAGCATGGTATAGCAGACTGCCCGACGGCGGTAAGGTTCCCGGCGGGGCTTCAACCCATGCATGGGGCAAGTACAAATACGCCAAACTTGCGGCTTCCATAAAGAAGAGCCGAGACAGCACGACAATCCACACCACCGACCGAAGACTTTTTGTGGTGGCGGTGGTGCGAGCCACCCCAGAGCCCACGAACCCAGTCCCTGGAGCGTCCGTTGAAGGGGAAAAGTTTTTAGCCATGGTGACTCCTTGACGATGACGTGCGATATTGTTGCGCGTAGCCTAGTTGTAAGCTATCGCCTCTAATGTAGTTCGCTAAAAGGAAAAGTTGATAACTGGTAAGATTGGTTACGGACGTTTGAGTCACTCCCAAGAGGTGTGACGCCGCGATAGGGCTGACGCCCGGCAGACGTGCAATGATTTTGGACAGTAGGTGAATCGTTGCCCATCCATGATTTTTACCATAAGGATATCCTAGGGTCGAAGCCATGACACTGGGGGTTTCTGCCAGGGGCCAGTGACGCGTGTGATAGTATAGGGCGTTCAACACCATATTGAGGTCCGTTGCAGTCAAGAAAAAGTAGTGATGGATGGGGATTCCCGTCGCTTCTGAGATCATTGTCACCGCAGTCTTGGGTTTCGTGCCCGTAAGGGCCACATACAAGGGCACCCCATGAATCCGAATGCTCCCGTTAATGGGTACAACCGATAACACGTCAGAATGCGGATCCACCACCGCTAGCAACCCAATAAATGCTGGGGACCCAGCGCTTCCTTGCACGGCTACCAACACCTTAGAGGGTTGATGTTCATTTAGAGCAATAGGACTGACTCTCGTCGGGATACGGGTGTGAAACACCACCGAGAGACCAATCACCAAAGCCCCAAAGAACGCGAGTGTCGCCATCATCCAGATGTGAACCCGGGTGAAGCCCCGAGCCTCTTGCGATGTTGCCGGTATGGTACTCATTAATCCCATCCTTCTAATGCAAAATAAACAACCAATGACGCTAATTGTAACAGGTTGATCGCAAGCCTGCGGTGGAAATCCTTAGAATTCTTCTAGCATGCCCAAAGTTATACAATATGCACCGGGGCGAACAGGGACTTAACGATGCCAGTTTCCGATATACTAGCAAGTGCCGTAGGACACAGCGGCGCCACGGGGCTGGTCAACGCTATCCCTTGCTGTGATGGCTCGACTCTATGGTGTCTCGGTCCTATGGTAAAAGATTCCGTAGGGTTAAACAAGGTCCACGGAGGGATGCTTGTGTGCGGGCGGTTTTCTTTAGGAATGACGGTTACTGAGGTCCAACAGGCTTTTCCCTTTATGCTAAAGGACTCCGCAACTCTGGGCGCATGGAATCCTCGTTATAATGTGGCTCCGGGTACCGACGTCTTGGTCGTGGTCGAACGCCACCAAATGCGATGGGGTGGGTTAGTGCGTTGGGGATGGCCACTGCGCTGGCAACCTGGTCACCAGATGATTAATGCTCGAGTCGAAACGATTGCATCCAAGCCGTGGGTTCGCGGAGCTGACCGAGCGATTGTCGTAGCTGACAGCTATTATGAATGGCATCCAACAACGAAGCAACCTTTTAGGATTTGTGAGGAATCGGGCCAGGTCCTGACGTTGGCGGCGCTGATTCTTCGCACCCCGAGTCCCCCGGAGTCTCGTGTGGTAATCGTGACCGAAGCCGCTAGTGGAGACATGAAGGCCATTCATCATCGTGCCCCACGGTTATTGTCGGGTGCGGCTATCGATGCCTGGTACGCCGGGGAGGATGTCGTGAATGGGCAACCGTCGGCCGTGCGTACCCGTGCCATTCCCATCAGTACGATGGTTAACAATGTCCGTGCCGATGGTCCGGACCTTCATGTTCCATATCCTGGATAGGGATCCGGTTACGCCTTGGGCCCCGACTGTTGAATCGAGATGCTGAGAATGGTGACCGGATGTACAGGATAGCTCAATTCTCCGGTATTCGGGTTTTTAACGACTTTGCCGTTGGCTATGGTCTGGACGGTGGACATCCCCGAAGTGACGCGACCAAATTCCGTATAAATCGGATTTTGGTTGAGGGAAGTACTCTCAGAGCCGGTGCAGACAAAGAATTGACTACCGTTGGTGGTATTGGAACCCGTATTCGCCATGGCGACAATACCCGCTTGGTAAGGGAATGTCGCGGACTTGCCGGTCCACTCGTAGCCGGGTCCTCCGGTTCCTGTGTTTGTGGGATCTCCGGTTTGAAACATAAAAGGAGCAATGACCCGGAAGATTTTGTCGCCGTTAAAAAATCGATGTCGAGCTAAAAACACAAAATTGTTCACCGCGTGGGGATCGTGCTTGGTGAATAAATGCATCACGAACGAACCAGCCGTGGTTTTGACGGTGGCCTGGTAGGTGTCTTTGGGATTAAGCGCCATGGCGGGGGCGTGGGGCCATCGGAGATTACGGCCACTGGCCAGCGTGGCTTTCGGATGTTGGACAGGGCTCGCGGTACTACCGCACCCAGCCAAAATGGTGGTTAAGGCGCCGATGCTCAAGAACACTAAAGGTTGTCGCATTTTTGTCACTCCATCGTGTAAGTTATGGTGCACATTGTACATGCGTAGCGAAGTCTTAGGCAAGATCCCGGTGTATCCGGTGCTTGCGAAGGCTTTGGATGTGCACAAGGACGGCCAGCAGCAAAAAGCTTAAGGCCACGACAGTCACGCCGTTCCAACGCCAATGATCCCAGGCCCAACTTCCGAGGCCAGCTCCCAATGATCCCCCAATGAAGTAAAAACCCATATACACTGTATTGAGCCGAGCGCGCGCGTCGGATCGTAGTGCATAAATGCGCGCTTGGTTTGAGATCTGACCGGACTGAACGGCTAAATCTAGGGCCAGGATACCCAATATCAGTCCCCAGAGGATACTATTGAACCATGCCAGCCAGACAAATGCGGCGATGACCATGGCGATGCTGAACGACACCAGCCTTCGCGGGTCTTGGCGGTCGGCCAATCGCCCGGCCAGCGGGGCCATGGACGCACCGGCAATCCCGAGTAGCCCAAACATCCCGATAAGCGCAGCGTTAAAATGGTATGGGCTTACTCCCAAGCGGAAGGTTAAGGTGGTCCAAAAAGCGTTAAATGCGCCAAAAAGCGCTCCGCCGGTTACGGATGCACGATTCAATTCGGGTTCTTGCTGCATCAGAGGAATAATCGATCGTAGCACGGCCCCGTAGGTTGTCTTTTGGGCTATGGGATGCGTGATGGGGAATTTCCACTGAACCAAGAGGGCTAAAATTAGCATGAGGGCCGCCCCAAACACATAGACGGCTTGCCACCCCAAAGCCCCACCAATCCACCCACTGACCGTACGGGCACCGAGTACCCCGATGAGTAAGCCGCTCATCACAATTCCTACGATGCGGCCTCGGTGTTCGGTATTAGCCAGGTCGGCCGCGACGGGAACGATGATCTGGGGGACCACAGTAACCGTACCTAACACAATGCTGGCAGACTCTAGCCACCAAAAAGTGGGTGAGACCGCCACAAGCAGACTGGCCCCTGCCGTTAATAACAGGAGTACCACGATCAGACGGCGTCTCTCCACTAAGTCCGCCAAAGGAACATAGGCAAAGAGGCCGAGCGCATATCCAATTTGCGTCACCATGGCTACACTGCCGGCTGCTGAAAACCCTACATGGTAGGTTCGCCCAATCAAGGATAAAAGAGGCTGGTTATACCACAGGTTAGCAACGCTAGCGCCCGTGGCAAAGGCCATCAACACAGTGAGTCCAGTGGATAGTGAGGGTCGGTTCATGAGTACACTCCCAAATCGTTCGTGCAATGGCGGCTGGTCCGCCTTTCCGAGAGCCGATCATACCATAACGTGTCGATGCTACAATAGAAGTGGTGTGGGGGGCGGATGACGTTTACCACTAAACCTCGTATGATTCTGGTAAAGCATGGGAATGTACGGGGGTAAGCCGTAGAAGTTGGGTGTGTGAAATGACCCCAAGGCTCCGCTCAAGATGGGAGGAAATTGAAGATGAAAGCAATTGTCCTGGAAAAATTCGGAGGCCCGGAAGTCTTGACGTTACGCGATGTAGACGCACCCAAAGCGGGTCCTGACGACATCGTGATCCAAGTAGAGACTACTGCGGTAAATCGTGCAGACCTCTTAGAGCGACAGGGTCATTATCCGCCGCCAGATCCCAAGCCTCGATATCAGATTCCGGGGCTTGAATGTGCGGGAATCGTGGTTGAGAAGGGAGACCGGGTAACCAAGTTTTCCTTAGGGGATAAGATTTTGGCATTATTGCCGGGCGGGGGGTATGCGGAATATGTGACATGCCCGGAGGATCTCGCATGGAAGATGCCCCAGGGTCTGACATGGGTGGAGGGGGGAGCTATTCCGGAGGTGTTCTTAACGGCATTCGATGCGTTATGGGATAAAGCCGGATTGATGCCGGGCGACCGAGTACTTATTCACGCTGCGGCCGGGGGCGTAGGCTCGGCAGCGGTCCAATTGGCGGTCAGGGCCGGGCTTCAGGTAGTGGCTACGACGGGTACTGCCCAGAAAGTGGCTTTCGTGAAGACGCTCGGGGCAGATTTAGTGGTGAATTATCGGGAACAGGATTTTGTACAAGAGGTCCAGGAATGGTCCGGGGGCCGTGGCGTTCATGCCGTTATTGACTTTATTGGGAAGGATTACTTAACGCGCAACTTGAAGGCCATGGCAGCAGGAGGAACGTTGGTTGTGGTGGGAACTTTGAGTGGAGTAGACGCACCGCTAGATCTTCGGGAAATTCTGGGACGGCGCCTTACGGTTCGGGGGACTGCGTTACGATCTCGTCCGCGCCCTGACAAGATGCGGTTAGTGCAAGATTTTGCCGACAGGACGACCACCGATTTTGTTACGGGAAAACTCCGACCGATCATCGACCGCGTACTACCCTTGGATCAGGTGAGTGATGCCCATCGGCTATTAGCGGGGAACCAGACGATGGGCAAGTTGGTGCTAGCAGTTAAGGCGCAAGAATCCGGCGAATCTCTTGAAGCACCGCATTGAGGGACTCCGGTGATCCGGATAGGTTGGGAGTCAGCCGGCCGCCCGCGGCCCGTGCATGGCCCCCACCCCGGAAATGTTTCTCCATGAGGGCGGCTGCATCAATGGTGGAACGTGTTCGCGCAGAGATGCGACCATCCGCTTTTAGGAAGAGGACGAGATCAACGCCGCGCTCTAACAGGGTGTGGGCGACTTCGTTGACTGGGCCGTCGCCGTCCAAGAGTACGCCAGCCAACAGCAAAGGTCCGGCAGCCAGACGCTGGGCAGCCGTCACGTGGCGCGCGATAAATTCGGTTTCATCATAGATAATGTGCGCCAACTGATCTGCTTCGTCTGAGGTGAAAGGCGCCCATCCGGTGGCGAATCGGGAACGATACCATTCGAAGCCGCGAGCCCGAAATAGGCGATTAAGGTCCTGACCGGGACCATGGTCGGATTGCCAGAGATCATACCGCTCGACCATATGGATCAGTCGGTCCCAGCTGCCATTTGCCGAAATCCATCCTTCTGATACCGCAAACCGATACAGGAGTGCTGCGCCGGAGTGGGACAGGTCGATCGTCGCTTTGGCATCGTTCTGGAGTGGGAGGGCTGTTTTATGGTGGTCGACGATGTATGTGATGCGCGATCGTACGGATGACCATTCCGTTATCGGAAGGGAAACATCTGCGAGATATAGTGGTTTGTCAACGGGGACCTGCGACAAAGCTCCCGCGACGCGGTCTGGTTCGGTAAAGATCGGGCTCAATCCAGACGCCAATCCCACCAAACCGGCGGTCGCCCCATCCAAACAATTTTGATGGGTTACAAGCCACCCTCGTGTTATGTGCGTGACCAAAGCGAAGACCTCCTATCGTATCGGTCACATGGTACCATATGGGTGGGTTAAGCGGAAAAGACTACGTGGCCGTGCTGCCGCGATGGTTTGGTGAGGGAGGGGGTTTTATGGAAGAGAATAAAGCAATGCCCAGCAAAGCCCGTTCGGTACACTACTGCGCTACGTGTATCTGGATCCGGCATCAGGAGCCCGGGGTCTTTTTGTGTTCTCGGTTGGGCTGGGAAACTAAGCCGCGATGGACATTTAGCTGTTGGTCACCGAGAGACCAGTTTAAGGGGCAGGATTAACTAAGAACCTCAATCCGGGTCGCCCTTAAGGTGTTGCCGCGCATGGACCCTGCAACCCGTACTTGCACGCCAGGCATCAAGTTGGCGGATCCGATGACTTCGGTAGCAGGCGTAGCTTGGACGGTCACTAATGCTGGCGATTCGACGTTGGCGATGGCAAGAAATCGTCGCGTTGTAGTGCCGCGACTAGCGTGCGGAATGCTGCCACCGGTGAGGAGTGTGGCGCCCATCACGAATGTTGCTAAGACTTGTCGTGATCGCGAAGTATGACTCACAGCGCATCGTCCCCTCCTGGATAATACTGCGATGGTATATTTCGGCCCCGGGATCGAAAAATCCTGCCTGGCAACCTGAATCTTACTTAAAGTCCTATAAGGGGTAATGCACAATGCTTGTTGGACCTTTCGAGAGATTTCTCACCCATTGGCATTAAGCGCACAGCGGCAGGTTCACCACACAGATGATACAATCGGTGAGAAAGTGTTAAAGGTGCGAGAGTTTTGGCAAATTGCCGGGGGCCGCTCCAGGTACGGTGGCGGACCGAGGGGGAAGCCCATTGATGACGAACCGCAAGGCGTATATGGCTGCACTGATTACCGTGGTGTTCTGGTCCTCAGCCTTTGTCGGAATTCGAATTGGGCTCGGATCGTTTAGCCCCTATCACTTGGTCTTATTTAGGTTTTTGGTCGCGAGTTTGGTGTTTGTGGCCTTGGTGCCGATCTTTAAGATCAAGGCGCTGCCTCGGCGGTCCTGGTTGCGTGTCATCATGAGTGGATTAGTGGGCTTAACGATTTACCACACGGCTTTATCCATCGGGGAACAGACTGTGGACCCTGCGACGGCAAGCTTCATCATTGCTGGAGCCCCTATCATGTCGGCCATTTTGGCGTCGTGTTTTTTGAAAGAACGTTACACTCGTTGGGGTTGGTTGGGTGTTTTAATCAGTTTTCTCGGAGTAGTAATTATCACAGGGGTGGGGTCTTCTTTTCATCGTGACGCACTCCTGATTGTACTCTCTACCGTAGCGACCTCAGTCTATTTCGTGGTGGAGAAACCACTTCTGGCGACATACCGAACCCTAGATGTGACCGCTTGGGTTACGTGGGCGGGTACCGTCCCCATGCTCTTTTATTGGCATGGCTTTTTCGGCCAGTTATCTCGGGCTTCGTTCGATGCCGTCGGATGGATAATTTATATTGGGATTTTTCCCGCCGCACTGGCTTACCTCACGTGGAATATTGCGCTGGCGAACGCGGACGCGACTCAGGTCACCCCGTTTCTCTATCTAAGTCCCATCCTCGCGGCGGCTTTGAGTTGGGTTATGCTCCATCAAATGCCCGGCGCCCCGGTTTGGGTTGGAGGCACACTGGTGCTGGTAGGCGTCATTTTGGTTCAGCGTTATGGGAAGGAGAGAGGTCCCCTGGGGCGAGACCTCTCGGTGTCGTAATGTTAAAGCTAGCGCGCTGTTTTGACTTTTTGAATGAAGATGGACCCTAGGATAAAGTATAGGAAGGTCACAATAAACAAAATCCGATAGGCTACACCGAGATTGATGAGCAGTGCGAGTGGGGCGACCACGGCTCCGGCAATTAAGCCGGCCCCAACCTGAGCCAGGTTAAAGGATGCTTGCCAAAGACCCATGCTACGTCCCTCTAAACGGCCTGGCGGCAGGACATCCACGGCTAGGGCCCAGTCGGTGGAGAGGTAGATGCCATAGCCGAATCCAAACACCACGCCCATCACCATAATTAAAGAGATGTTTGTGGTAACGGCGAATACTAGAGCGGTGAGGCCCATAAGGCTTCCGCCGATTACCACTAGACTTTTCCGCTGGCCAAGGCGATCGCTAAGCCATCCAGCGGCCAAGACAGATACCAATGAGCCCACGGTGAGAAGAGCCAACAGGTCAAACACGGTGGATTCTGGATTACTAATGTGCGCCGTGAATTTTAGATAGTAAAAGAGGTAATTTTCGAGTGTGCCAAATCCCAACATGACCAACAATCGGGTTCCGAACACCCACCAAAAATCTGGATGCTGCCGGGGAGAGATCCACATGTCGCGGATCCAGTGAGTAGGCTCTGTGGACGTAACTGCCTGTCCCGAACTTTGCTCTCGAACGCCCCAATGCGTGATGGCCCAGCCGACAACAAGAAAGCCGGCCATAGCCCAATACACGGTGGTGTCTCCTAGGAGACGCGGCAAAAGCGCGCCAAATATGATGGCAAACTGCGTCATAAACCCCATATAGCCCGCTGCAGTGCCTCTTTGGGTATCAGGAACCAAGTCTGGAATGAGCGCCTGGTATGCGGCTTGAGCAAAATTCGATGAGAGTTGAACCAGCATGTATCCGGTAACAAAGATCCAGAAGTTATGTCGGGCGTAGCCCATCAGAAGGAGTCCCGCAATATTTCCGGAAGTGCCGGCAAGGATATAGGGGCGCCGGCGTCCCCACCGATGGCGCAGGTGATCACTGACCAACCCGCCCCAGGGCTGCACGACTGTGGCAATTAACGATCCAATGATGACTAGTATGGATAGCACGCTCGCTGAATGATTTTTTCCAACGAGATAGAGGACCTCACGGGGCACCACGATGATGATAAGGGCGGTCCATTGAACATTGGATGCGAACCAGTAAAAGCTTAGGTAGATATTCTGTAGGGTGGACAGATGTGGCTTCATAGGGAAACCTCATTTCCAGTGAATTGGGGCCACGCGAATATTCCACGGGCCCAGGTGTGGTTCCTGCAACAGTGCCGCCCGGTGGGACATTTCTTTTCCGGCCATCGGTTGGGTTCAAGACAGGGATCCGCTATAATGGCAATAGATTGCTAAGAGGAGGCGTCCTGTGGAGCGATGGGCCCGCATCAAAACCACGGTTCTTGACGTGGTGGGGGACACCCCCATGGTTTGGTTACAGCGCGTTGGTACTCCCGGCGGAGCAAGGATTGCCCTCAAACTTGAGTCATTTAATCCCGGGGGGAGCATTAAGGATCGTATCGCGCTCGCCTTGATTCAGGACGCCGCACACTCTGGAAGGCTTTTACCAGGCGGGACCATCGTCGAAGCAACGGCGGGTAATACCGGGATAGCGCTTGCGATGGCTGCCGCAGTGTTGGGATACCGTTCGATATTTGTGGTGCCGGATAAGATGAGCCCCGAAAAAGTTGGCATCCTGAAGGCCTACGGGGCCGAGGTGCGAGTGGTGGCGGACAAGCCGCGCTCGGATCCTGATAACTATCAAAATATTGCCAGAAAACTGGCCCAGTCACTGCCCGGAGGGTGTTACATGGGACAATTTGAGAGGCAGGCAAACCCGGAGGCCCATTTTTTGAGCACTGGTCCGGAAATCTGGAAGGATACCGGTGGGAATGTGGCGGCAGTCATTGCCGGCGCGGGTACGGGAGGCACGATAACCGGGATTGCGCGTTATCTTAAGAGCCAGGATGCCACCATTCAGGTAATTGGCGCCGATCCCGAGGGCTCAATCTTAAGTGGAGGATCCTATCATCCATTCAAGATTGAAGGGATGGGCGAGGACTACATTCCAGAGACGCTGGATATCGGTCTCGTCGATCGGTGGATCCCGGTGTCGGATGACGACGCCTTTGCTATGGCCCGGCGGTTGGCCCGTGAGGAAGGTATTTTGGCCGGTGGCTCAACTGGTGCCATGGTCGTGGTGGCTCAAATGGTCGCCCAAGAGTTGTCGTCCGACCAATTGGTGGTGGCAGTGGCACCCGATACCGGCCGCAACTACTTGAATAGCATTTTTTCAGAAACGCCTTAGGAGGGATAATTCTATGGATATTGGCTCGGTAGCACCAGAAATTGTCTTGAGAGCAACCGATGGCGAAGAGTTCAGCTCACGTGATGCCGTCAAACGCGGCAAGTTAGTGTTAGCCTTTTTTCCGCTTGCCTTTACACCAGGCTGAATTCACGAGTTGTCCACCTGGCGGGGGGACTTCAAAAAGATCGAGGAAGCGCATGCGACGATTGTAGGATTGAGCACGGACCAAACTTACGCACAACGCGTGTTTAAAGCCTCTTTAGGCGGTCTACCCTATGAGTTATTGTCGGATTGGATGCGACATGTTTCAGCAGCTTATGGCGTGCTAGATGAAAAGGGTGGCTACGCGAAGCGTACAGTATTTGTCCTGGGACAAGACCATGAACTGGTGTATCAAGATCTGGCTTTCAAGCCTGGGGATGACGCTAGCTACGCGGCGGTCATTCAAGCGTTATCGCGCTAGTCGTATGCATCGGTGGCTAACAGCAAAAGCCCGGACACTGTCCGGGCTTTTTTCATGGGATGTCCGGCATGGGCGTCTCCCTGCGATAAGAGGATCCGAGGCAAGTGTACATTGCGCTCAATGGATCTGTTAGAATGATAAATAGATATTGTATGAATTATCGTAAAAACTGGCGATGACGGTGGACATGTTGAGGGAAAGGACCCCACCATGTGGTTTGGTCATTTGTTCCTGCAATCCTCCACCCACGGATGAAAACCCATTCGTGAGTGCGATAAGGGGAGGGGTGCCACGATGCAAAAAGGGCCCGACAAATCGAGGACAAATAGTTAAAGATGCGAGGCGGGCAATAATCAGGATGGCAGTGACGATGGTCCGTGCGCGGCTGGTGGGGGGCGTGGAAACGCCCGTTCTCCCACTGTTAGAGTTCTGGGGAGGATAGTACAATGCGCCGTTATATCCTCACGATCGTCGTGGCGGTGGCGGTCTGGTTTGCGATGGCCGTCGCGGGCGCCGTGACGCTCGCCATCGCCTATCCCGGGACGAACTTGTTTCCGGACCAAATACTCTGGTGGTCACTCGTCGTCCCGTGCCTGGCCGTTCCGGTGGCGGGCATCCTCTGGAAGAACGGCACCGTGTGGATGGTGGGCGTGATCACGACCGTCTTTCTCGCCACCTATTGGGTCACGGCTATAGCGAGCACCGGCGGGATGTTTTTTCGGAATACGGTTCTCCTTCATCCCTTTGCACATTTTACCGCGCCCTTCATGGCTGCCAGAGTCACCACGGTCTCCATGGCTACCGCGGCCATCGTGGCCACGATGGCTATGGCAGTGGCTTGGCTGGCATTCAGTGCCCTGGGGCGTCAATTGAGCCGGCACTGGACGCTACCCATTCGCGTACTCGCCGTATTGGGCTATTGGGTGCTCATCGGTGCGACCATCACCAATCCCTGGGTCTACCCGTGGGTTTTCGAATTCTACGGCGATATCCTGGCGTTTCCAACAACGGGGCTATT
This sequence comes from Sulfobacillus sp., assembly GCA_027343695.1. Lineage (GTDB taxonomy): Bacteria > Bacillota > Sulfobacillia > Sulfobacillales > Sulfobacillaceae > JAKADJ01. The sequence goes on from DAHWKJ010000081.1 coordinate 64,648, forward strand.
TATGCTCATGGGCGGACCTTTTTATCCTGCCGAGATTTATCACGTCCTCCTTGGACTTTCGCTGGGCCTCTTCCTTGTATCGGTTGGGACCATGGCACTGGTTCAGCGCCATAGAGCGGGCAGGCAACACGCCTTGAAGCCATGAAGCGCGACGAGGGCTGGGGTGTTTGGATCCGCCGGGTGTATCCCATGGTATCAAAGCGGCTCGATGCCACCGGGGATTGGCGCCGATCCTGCGTAAACGTGATCCATACCAAAGCCATAGGTCGCGAAACCGCCTTTTAGGGAGATTCCCGGAAGTGTCCTCGAACGGCGGATTCATGACGATGGCTAGCCCATGGGGAGGGACTCGGACCAGATTTTGCCCGAGGCGAACTGCTGGCAATTTCCCCGTCCGGATGAGGGCCTACACAGTGGACGGGGCACGGCGGGAGACCCCGCCGCGCGTCATGAGAAGCTTGGATTCAGGAAAATAAATCCGGATCCCAGTTGGTGACCATGAGCCAAGGTCCGACCAAAGGCCGCGCTAGATACTCCGCGAAGTAGAATTCGAACTGGCGTGGACTGACTGGGGCTATCATGACGTAACATCCTTTAGCCGACAATGCAAGCGTGAGTTGTGCTACCTCATTCATGGGTAATCCGGGGTCAGGCCGACCAAAGAAAATCAGATCATGCGCCTCCGAGAGGCCAACCACTTGGAATGGACTACCTGGCGTCGCTAACTGGGCTGACCGGATGGTAATTTCTCTATCGGTCAATAACAAAAACGGATGGCCATCCATTTTGTGATTTTTGCGCAAGTAGGTAAAAAATAAGCCTGATCGTATATGGGGCTCCACATAGCGGCCAAACTCCGGGGGCACCCATTGTGCGAGGTGCGGTACACAGTGTTCTAATATTCGTTGTTGAGACACCACGAGTCGAAACCTCCGCGACAGTCGAATGATGTATCCTAGAATGGTCCATGTTAGAATAGCATAACGCAGTATGAACTTATGAGACGTGACCAGGAGGATGGACTTGGGATGTTTGAGTGGCTATTGGGAAAGCGACGCAATACAGCGGGTAGTATGAGTAAGTCTAATAACATCGCACCGACGGATGTACTCAGTCTTTTGCAAACGGGGGCCAAGGTGACCATTCTAGACGTCCGCGAGCAACAAGAGTTTCGAGCCGGGCATATTAAAGGAGCCCAATTGATTCCACTAGGACAATTGGCCAAACGCACCCACGAAATTCGGGACGATCGGCCGGTCATTACCGTATGTCGTTCCGGAAATCGTAGTGCCCAAGCCGCGAGATTGTTGAGAAGTAAGGGGTTTGAGGTGCAGAACATGACAGGCGGGATGAACCAGTGGCCAGGCAAGGTAGCTAAATAATGAGGAGGTCTCTGTTTGTGTTAGTGGATCGTGTCATTGTGAGATCGGTAGGCACGGTGGCGATTTTGGGAGGACTTGCGTTCTTTATCGCGCAGTTGCCGACCATTGGCTATTATCTGGTGGGTTCGGGCTTAATATTTTGGGCATTTACGTGGTCATGGAAGTCCCGATACCAACGAGTGCAGGCCGAATCACCCGATCCTACAGAAGGATGGGAACCGACTGGTGAGACCTATTTAAACCCAGGGGGCCAAGGACCAGTGGCTGTATGGCACAAGGGCATTAAAAGAATTTATGTGCTTATGGAAGAAAATAAATCGAACTAGCGTTGCGTCTGATTCGCGGAAGCTATTGATGCGTGCGTAAGCATACTGGCAAATCGAGGAGCGGGGATAACCCCACTAAAGCGGAAGTCTCGCGTCATCACGGTGGTAGGAACACTCAAGACCTGATAGCTTTGGGCGAGTGCTGGAAATTGCTCGACTTGGATCACAGTAAGCCGAATTTTAGACTGCACTATAGCCATTTCCATACCCAGATGAACCACCTGGGGACAAAATGTTCAGGTCGGTGTTACAAAAACTTTCAAGGGGATTAAAGAAGTCATCTGAGCAAGTAACGCGAGAGTCACCGGATCGAGCGCGTGAGCACGTCCTGTAACGAGTTCTATTCCGTCAATGAGGTTGAGAAACTCGTGGCCACTCGGGGTACCCAAGAACTCAATGCCTAGGTCCGGATATCGGGGGCTTGCAATCCGTAAGGTTGGGGCCTGGCCGTGCACCCTGGGTTCTTCGAATCGGCGATGTAGACAGGTTGGCGCTAATGTGACGAGATAGTCGACCAGGTCCAGCATCGCAGCAGATGATGAGTCCGATGTCCCCGAGCTGACGATGAGCTCGCACCGTTCACCGAGCGATCCTAGCCGTTCGACCAAGAGCTCTTCATCGGGTTCCTTTACATAGGTCATTGCGAGGCTCCCTTCTCTATATGTTGGCACCAGTCTAATGTTTCAGCACTTAAGGGATAGTAGACGGTCACACGAAGATCTGGTCGATTGGACACCGGCATTCGGGCCGTTCTAAAGATCAAGCTGGTACCGTGTCGGCTAGCGGGTACTCGAATTACCTCACTTAAGGGAGCGACCTCATCAGGTGGCTCGGGGAGATTACGTAAGAATGGCCACCAGTGGGCGCCCAGACGCTGAGAAATTCTCCAGGCTAGGTCCTTTTGCCATGGTTCCTCATAATGGGGGGCCCAGTCCCATGCTAGGCGGTATAGCATGTCCTTGACCACCTCGGGAGTAAAATACCCGATGAGCCAACTACGCGGATGAAATAGTTGGACAATTAAGTTGCGTTCAAGGCCAACCAAGTGGGTCGAACTTTTCCCAAACAGTTGTTGCATCGGAACGTTCCAATCTCGGAGAAACCAGCCGAGATCCAATAGGGCAGCAGGGTAGGGAGCAAAGTGGTCGGTAATCTCATGTGCCGATGTGGGCAACGGCAAATCAGGCGCGACCATAGGCCGATACCCAAGCTGATGAAGCCAGTGGTTGACTTCACCCGTTAAGACAGGATCTTCAAGTATGGTGCCCAATCGGACAACAATGTCTCGGCTTAATTGATGGACTTCACCGTTTTCAATACGAGACATCTGTTTTTGCGACAACGGAATGAATTGAGCCAACTGTTGTTGGGTCCATGCCCGCGCCTCTCGCATGTCTCGAATGCGTGAGCCAACATCAAGCATGTGCACTGGGTCCTCCCTCGAATTCGATCACTAATCAGGCCCGTAACCGGGTCCCACATGCGGCTCACGGCCCTCACTGGCACGAAGGGTATGCAGCACTTTCTTGAGCGCTATCCATAGGACAAGAAATAGCACGGTTCCCGCACCGTAATACCAGTACCAAAAGGATATGTGCCACAGCATGGGCAGACCCTCCTAGAGGCATTATAGCGCATTTTGATCCTGGGGTGCGGCGCTGACAAGCCCTTGCGGATATACCCCATAGGGGATGTGACCAATGACCAACGATGTCGGACATACCCGCGCTCGGAACTGCTGCAATGGGCCAAGGCCTACGATGTGCCCATCACCAATCCGCATCGAAGCTCGTATGACAATCTGGAGAGGGCGGCACGCAAGCACAGGAAAAGACCGGTGAGGAGGTGAACGACGAAAGACCCTCTACCAATCCCGGAGGAAGGGAGGGGGCCTTTCATGCCAAATATAGTACGATTCATCTGCACCAAGGTTTTCTAACCACGATCGTCTGCAATTACCCAGGCACCAATGTGGAGGTCTCATTCGATTTTGGTCGCACCAGAACGATGTGCATACGGTGATGCAACGCGCCGGGGTTTATCCCCAAAAGAAACATGTTAACCAATCAGAACCCTAGGTTATCCGAAAATTCCAATGAGGCCCACCACTATCAAATAGATGGCTATAACATAGTTCAAAATTTTGGGGCGAATTAAAATGACTATTCCTGCTAGTAAGGCTAGAACCGCGGGAAACTTGACTACGCTAATCATGGAGCACCGCCTTTCGTTTGGTGTCTTTGACTATTACAGTATTCGTGTCGAGGTAGACGGAATATGTGGGTCAGGAATGTTTGGAAGAACTTAAGAGTGTGGCGCTCGCATCCATCGAATCGGGACCGAATCTCTAGACGGCTGAATTTTCGGGGAATCGGTTGATCACTGTCATGGGGACAAAATCTCAACCCGTGGTCAGGACTGGGTACTCTAATTGTGTAGACACGCCGGGGGTAAACCGATCAAAGCACTATGGACGGCCCAACTATTTTAGGATGGAGGGAATTGCGATGGCCCACGGGCATCGACATAAACGGGACTGCACATGTGGATTTTACTAGAAGAGCGCCCGCGACACCAAGAAAAAGAAGGTCGATAAGGAGGAAGTGCGGCGAACGATATAGTAATAAATGGAGGCAATGGCAAGGGGTAGCGGGTGACTAGCGGAACAATGTCCGATAAGAAAGATTATGTTAACTAAATGGGGGTCAACGGTCCCATCACGACGGATACCGTCATGATCTCGATTGTACAGGGAATTAAAGTTGTTAACCCTTGGGAAGTAACCCTTCTGACATCTACGTACCGTGCGGCTACATTTAAGTAAGCACATATGGCTGCTTCGTGGCGCTAGTGCGCCCACAGTCCAATCTTAGCGCTCTTAGTGTGCCGCCCCTGAGCATAATCCACCGGATTCTGGAAGTCGTGATGGCCATGTCCGACGAGAAACGCGTCAGCGGCACGGCTTTGTAAACGGCAGATCCGATGTCGCACTCGCGAGGTCCTGGACTTGCGGAATGGATTTCGAGTGGCCCCATGATTTCGCCTCAATTTTGAATCCGCGACGTCCATTTTAGTGGCTTCTCACTCCCCCATTCGAGATTTCCCCTCCCCTCTTGGTCGGATTG
>DAHWKJ010000101.1 GCA_027343695.1 Sulfobacillus sp.
GTTTGGCTCCACTCATCGGAGCACAACCTGTCCCCAATCACAAGCAGGGTGTATTCCGTTCCGACACCGATAAGTTTGGGGTCTGCGGCCTAACGGCTGCCCGGTCGCCCATCGGGCGCCCGCATCGTATTACCGAATGTCCGGTCCACATCGAGGCCAAACTTGTGGACCATAGGATATCTGGTACCGATACCCGTTTTGCACTATCTAGGTCGAAACCGTTCGAGTCCATGCCCATGAGACGATTGTGGCCGACGATTCACATATCGATCCGAGAGGTTAGCGTCCCTTCATCTATAGCTTCCGCCACTATTTTGGGTTGGGACCGGAGCTGGGAACGACGCTCCATGAGGACCTCTGAATGTGACGGCGAGGGGAGACCCATCTTTTCGGCAGAGGTATGGCACGCTTTTCGGGACACTCGCCCCCGAAAGCGCTTGATTTTAGAACGCCCACTCCCGGTGTTCCACTCTGACAAATCACGCAGGTCATGATTGCCCTGATACAACACTCGTAATAGTCTTTTACTGACTAGGCTACTGGGATTATCGGCCCGATTCCGGTGTCAATGCCGGAAGTCTGGACGACTAATCGTCCCCTGTTCAAAAATTCCAACCAGCGACCAGGAGCAATTCCCACCTCAAGTTGCACATCGTAAATTTAACGGTCCTCGATAGCCCCACCATCACGTTGCGCGTTACCGAGCATTTGATAAAATCGCTGTCGTTCGACGATAGCTCTTCTGATCAGCGGGCGTTGCGTGGGCAATAATCGATCAGGTAGGCCATCTTTCCCATCAAACCAGCCCCACGACGTAATTTCCCCATCGCCGGAGGGCTCGGAATCTTTACTTTGGGAAGATCCCAAAACCTCCGTCCAAAAGATACATTCGAAGTGACGTCGTGCAGGAAACCCGGCATCAATCCACTGCAAAACACCCACGTTAAGACCACACTCTTCCAGTACTTCCCTACGCACCGCTTGCTCCAAAGATTCCCCATAGCGAATCCATCCGGTCGGTAATCCCCACGGGTATCGAGGACGATAGCTGTGTTCCAACAAGAGTACCCGCTCATCCCAAAACACTATCGCCACAATCGCCATTACAAATTTAGCCTGGGTCCACCACATTACGCGCTGCATAAGTCGGCGTCCCATATAGCGTCCCATCATACCGACCAACCATCGCCGACATTGTTGGCCGAACTGACCAATCCAAGAGCCTAGTCTCTCCCGGGCTCCTCCAAATTTTGGGTGGGGCATCACGGGTCTCCTTCCTGGTCCCAAAACCAAACCAGACTCCCTAAATTCGCGGGGTACTACAACAAGCCACAATAGGCCATAGCCATGAAAGCTCCATGGCCGTGGCCTATAAGGTCTTATAACCCAGTCATTCGGGTATTAGAGTCCGAGTGCTACGATAGCCAAGCCGAGGCCGGCCATGGCGACCCCTAAAATCCCGTAAAAAGCTGAAGCTTTTTTGTATCCAGGGGTGTTGCGCTCAAACAACATGACCGCCCCTAACATCAAACCCAACACAATTAATATGGTCCCCAGTGACATCACGCCAGACATGTTACCCAATGGCACGGCTCGTCACGCTCCCCGTTAGAATACCGGACGCTCACGCCATCCGCCAAACACCTCTTTCATCGATTGTACAATTTCCCCCTCCGTTGCACCAGCCCTTACCGCTTCAATAATTTGGGGCATGAGGGGCGCATCGGGTTCTTGACAGGCCAAGGTCAACTTCTTAAGTTCGTGGGTGACCCGTGTCCTATCACGATGCTGACGCCAGCGCACGACCTCGTCAACCTGTAACTGTTCCACTCCGGGATCAATCTTTAAAATGGGAATGCGTTCGGTTTCTTCTTCCACAAACGCATTGACCCCCACCATAATCTGTTCATGACTTTCAAGTTCTTTTTGATAGCGGTATGAAGCTTCTGCAATTTCTCGCTGGAAAAAGCCATTTTCTACGCCTTCGAGCACACCACCCATTTCCTCGATGCGTGCAAAATACGCCTCGGCTTCGGCTTCCAAGCGGTCTGTAAGAGACTCCACGAAATAGGATCCCGCTAACGGATCGACGGTGTTTGCTACTCCCGTTTCGTACGCAATCACTTGTTGCGTCCGCAGTGCAATCTTAACGGATTTCTCGGTAGGAAGTGAGAGCACCTCATCCATCGAGTTAGTGTGCAAAGACTGGGTTCCTCCCAGCACCGCCGCAAGCGCCTCAAATGCCGTTCGCACAATATTGTTTTCCGGTTGCTGAGCTGTCAGAGAACATCCCGCCGTTTGAGTGTGAAAACGCATCGTCCAAGATCGGGGATTCTTCGCACCATATTTCTCTCTCAAATGCCGCGCCCAAATTCTTCGTGCAGCCCTAAACTTAGCAATTTCCTCGAAGAAATCTATATGCGAATTGAAAAAGAACGATAACCGGGGAGCGAAGGCGTCGACGTCGAGGCCCGCTTTAATGCCGGCTTCGACATACGCAAAACCGTCGGCTAAAGTAAACGCCAACTCCTGTGCCGCGGTCGATCCAGCTTCTCGGATATGATAGCCACTTATACTGACCGAGTTCCACTGCGGCACTTCATGGGTCGCGAAGGCCATCATGTCAGTCATCACCCGCATCGATGGCCGCGGCGGGAATAGCCATTCTTTTTGTGCTATATATTCCTTCAAAATATCGGCCTGCAGGGTACCTCTAAGGCGGTCCCAGGACACCCCTTGGCGCTCCGCTGCCACCAGATACATCGCCCAAATGATGGGTGCGGGTCCATTAATAGTCATCGATGTTGACACCTGGTCCAAAGGAATCTGGTCGAACAATCGTTGCATGTCTCCCACCGTATCGATTGCAACGCCTTCGCGCCCAACCTCTCCAAGACTATGGCTATCGTCCGAGTCATAGCCCATTAAAGTCGGCATATCAAAAGCCACCGAGAGCCCTGTTTGACCTTGGTCTAATAGATAGCGAAAACGTTGATTGGTCTCGACCGCGGTCCCAAAGCCCGCGAATTGGCGCATCGTCCACACGCGTCCGCGGTACATATTGGGATGAATCCCGCGGGTAAACGGATAGTGTCCGGCTTCACCAATCGCATCAGGGTTGCCCACATCGTCAGCGGTGTACGCCTCCTTAATAGGTATCCCCGATATGGTACGAAAACTTCGATTGCCCCGATAGGGATCCCCACTAGACGCCGCCTTAGTATCCGATGCATCCAGCTTACGTTCGGTTGCCATGCCATACTCCTTTCTCATCGCTTATCGTTGATGCCACCATTATAATAGTTATGGAGGTGTTCCGCTTGGCACGAAAAACTCCCCACTACGCGTCGGTGATCCGCTATCTTCGCGAATCTCATCAGATGACCCGCCAACAGTTGGCTAATCGTTTAGCGGTACAAGATTATTATATCGGCTACATGGAAGATGGTTATCGCTACCCTCGGCCTCGCCAAGTAATCATTCTATCCCATGTATTTGACTGGCCCGTCTTCGAACTGGCTCTTTTGACCGACGTGGAAATCCCGTATCCCAATTGGCCTAGTCTTCACGACTTATCCGGTTGGCTCGCGCTCGCCAATCAGTGGATAGAAATTGCTGATGTCGTCCACCGTTACACCTTGGCTCAAAGCCTCTTTGCCGAGCCCACATGGTTGTCCCGGTTGTATCAACAAGAACCCGATTTAGAAGCTCAACTCCGCGACTATGGTTTCATCGCCCTCTACGGATTCTTAAGAGACCGCTGGCAGCCCTTGGCAGTGCCGGCTTTACGTCAAGCGCTGCCCACGTCTCTCGATGACATTGTCAATGCCCTGAGTGTCACGACCCATTTAGACCGGACTCCGCCACCGGTGGTAGAATCCGCACCGAAATGGTGGAAGAGCCTCACGCCGCGCCAGCAACAAGCCTTGGAAGCCATGGCGCTGACCTTAATCCAAGAATCTTAGCGCACAGGGTTCGTATAAATGCGGTGGATCGCATGGTATAACGAAAGACGCTCTTCCACCGTCTTCATGGCCACTGTGACCGTAGAGAGATTGTCGCGCTCAGCCTCTTGAAAAATAGACAACATCAAATCATAAATAGTGTCCACTTGATGGCGAACCCGTTCTACCCGATAGCCATGCAATTCATCAGCCACTTGAATAAGTCCCCCGGCGTTTGCGATAAAATCCGGTGCATATGTAATCCCGCGCGCTTTCAATTGATCGCCGAACGACCGATCCTTCAACTGATTGTTAGCGGAGCCTGCTACGATTTGGCACTGGAGGCGATCAATCGTCTCTTCATTGATGACATTACCCAGTGCGCACGGCGACAAAACATCGCAAGGCGTTTCCAGAATGCCCCACGGATCTGCCGGTTCGATACCGAGTTCTGACACCACTTTCCCCACTAACTGCGGATTAATGTCGGCTGCAATCACGTGGGCCCGTTCCGCCACCGCCCGCTTGGCCAAATGGTAGCCGACCTTGCCCAATCCCTGAATCGCGATCGTGCGACCCTCAAGGCTAGCGCTTCCATAGCGGTAGGTTAGGGCCGCATGAATGGCGTTCATCACACCTTCGGCGGTAATGTCTCCCGTATCTCCAGCCCCGCCGTAGGCCTCGGGTAGCCCCACCAAATGCCGGGTTTCGCGTAAGGAATAGACAAAGTCATCCCCGGTGGTGCCAACGTCTTCCCCAGTGGAATATCGTCCATTGAGTGTTTCAATGAATCGGCCCAGAGCCCGAAACAAGGCCTCGGTTTTTTCAGTTGCGGGATCCCCAATAATGACGGTCTTCCCTCCACCGAAGTCCAGTCCTGCTACGGCAGACTTATAGGTCATACCCTCCGAAAGACGGAGCACATCGTCCAGCGCCGCATCTTCAGACGCATAAGGTAGCATGCGACACCCACCGAGCGCAGGGCCTAAGGTGGTATCATGAATGGCAATAATCGCCTTCAGTCCGCTCGCCTTATCAAAGTTAAAAATCACCTGCTCGTGTCCGCGTTTTTCCATCTCCTTGAAGATTTCCATCGGTAGTGCTCACCACCCTAGAGTAGTCTCTCTTCCTCTCGATGTCGCAAACCTTTCACGACCATCGCCTCGTCGTTTCTGCTCTATTATAGCCGAGGTCGATCCACTTTCCCATGTCTCCCCGAAGAAGGCTCGTGATTCGAGTTGCTGGTAGACGCCACTTCGTTACCAGCCCAGACAAAATCCCCATCACCAAAACCAGGCACGGGAGTCAGGTAGCCGCCCGATTGCGACAACGGAAGGACGTCGGGCCATGGCTTTTCGGAACGCGTCACCGTCACTGGACGCAAGATACCCACTGGCGTACGCTCTGCCCCTTGCCCCATCGGATTATCGCGTAATAACTCTTCAACCATCTCTTTTTGGAGCCCGGATGAGCAGGCCAACACTTCACTCCCGACATCGTTGACGTCCACTACCGCAACCTCTACGCCAAGGCGTTTACTCAAAGCGTCGACGAGATTTTGCGGGCGTTTCGGCGCTAGCACAATATACTGGTTAAACGGTGGGATTGTGGTAGGCCCAGGCCCATCGATTGCGGCGACTTGCCGCCCTGCAATCCGATAAAAGTCTCCGGAACGTCCGAGCACCCGATCGGCCGCACCCGCTATGGCCGCAAACAAAATCCGGTGCATCCCCACCTCTCGAATCGCCATTTCCATGGTCTCTTCGCGGCGTAGTCCCATGCCGTAACCCAGTTGCCGCACATGCCGTGACAGAAATCTCGCCATGGGCCGCGGCTTTATACTTTTGACTAATACCGCTCGTCCCTCGGATATCGCGACAATTTTTTCTCCTAAGACAATGATATCCTGCGGTTTAACCTTTCCCACAAAATACGGGAGCAAGGTACGTTCTAACCGTTCTCCGGCCCTAACCAGATGCGTGCGCACCACAAACCTTTGATAAGTTTGGGATCCCATTTCACGTGATGGTTTTTCAATCCATTCTCCGCGAGACCGATCCTCCATTGCGTCTGGTCCTTCATGTACCATAGACCTCGACTCCTTTACGTCACATAGTAGCTTTCGTACTCTACCCTATGCCGACACGGATACCTTGCCACACGGTAAAAGCCTCGAACCTCTTGGCAAGGATGGAAATTTACCCCAGGTGTGATGACCCTAAGGACTCCTAGCACATCCGCAATCGTCTTCAATGGAGTTCTAAGCCCTCGTCGACGCGTTGTGGTTTGATTTCTCACCCCGCAAAGAAAAAAGCCCGGCTTCCATAAGGGAGCCCAGGCTTTTTATCCGAAAAACGATTATCCTGGATACTGCGCGACCAAATGATGAATCTCTTGGGTCAGTTCCATAGCGTCCGCGTAGGATTGTTGCCACACGTTACGGCCAAAGATGAGACCCGTAGCGCCTGCTTTCATGCAGGCCTCGGCTTTAGCCAGACTCGCCGCTTTGGTCCCTTTATCACCCCCGGCAAAAATAACCAGAGACTTTCCTGCCGAATGCACCACTTCTTCAAGTGCTGATTCCACGGTCCACTCCCGTTGGTAGGCCTTAGGTGCCTTGGCCAATTTCTCCGGATCAATTTTAGGCACGTTGAGCTTGATCACATCAGCTCCAAGTTCTTGGGCTACACGAGCGGCATAATCGATGGCATAGATAGTATCCTTACCACCCTTTGCTTCAATGGCAGCTCCGCGTGGATACGACCATACCACAATCGGCATTCCGTAGCGGTCAGCTTCCTCGCGAACGGTGCGAAATTGTTCAAAGTCCTCGTCTTGACGTTCCGAGCCCACGTAGAGGGTATATCCTACCGCATCCGCTCCGAGCCGCACGGCATCTTCCACAGACGCATTAAGCGGAGACAACGGCGCTTCATCGGACGGGATTTCGGTCTTGCCGTTGAGCTTAAGAATCAGGGGGATTTTCCCTGCATATTCCGGAAAGTACTTCAAAGCCAGCCCCACTTGCACAGCAATCGCCGAATAGCGTCCTTCTACCGCAATGCGAAACTGAAACGTAGGATCAGCGCTGTCCGGCGCCTCCAAAAAGTCACGCGGTCCATGCTCAAGCCCCTGATCGATGGGGAGAATCATGAGGGTACCGTTGGCAGGACCGGATCCATAGAGCAATCGATGTAATCGGGCTTTCTTCCCTGTCGCAAGATTTAACTGATCCAAATGAGTACGTGCAATATGCGCTGCCATATCCTCAATCCTTTCGGGTATCATGATCTGGGACACACAGATGAACCGTGAGAGCGGTATGGAACTTCGTGAGAATATGAAGATTGTACCATAATTGGTGGTCCCGTTAAGGAGATGCTTTTAACCATGCCCAACATAGCCCTAAATTACACCGTCACCATGCCCCGACCAACCACCCACCAATTCGAGGTGTTCTTGGTCATCAAAGGGGAGGTACCCCCCGATTTCGAACTACGTCTCCCCGCATGGACTCCCGGATCGTATCTGATCCGAGAATTCTCACGACATGTAGGCCCGGTGGTAGCACAGATAGCCGGGCAACCTGATACCGTTTGCCCCAAGATCAATAAAGACACCTGGTCGATACACTGTCCCGCCAACACCCAGGAAATCACGGTCGCGTATTCCGTTTATGCCTACGAACTCTCCGTGCGGACCAGCTATTTAGATGCCTTGCGCGGATATTTTAACGGCGCCAACCTATTTCTCTATCGCCCCGAATGGCAGCAATTACCGTGTACGTTGTCCGTCGTCGCTCCCGCGGAGTGGGATGTGGCCTGTGGCCTACCTCAGATCGGTGACCCCCACCAGAATACCTACTATGCCGAAAACTACGACATTCTCGTTGATTCACCGGTGGAAATTGGTCCCTTCCGACGCATTTCGTTTGAAGCCCTCGGCGTCCCGCATGATTTAGTCGTCACTGGCCATCCGGAAGAACTCGACATAGACCGCCTGATCCCCGACTTGAAAAAAATCATCCAAACCACGGCGGCCATCTTTGACAACACTCTCCCGTATCCGTACTACCTATTTATCGTGCACCTGACCGAAAAGAACGGCGGCGGATTGGAACATCGCAATTCCTCAAGTATTGACATCCCGCGCTTCCAATCCCACACACCGGAAGGGTATCGACGACTCTTGGGTCTTTTCGCCCACGAATATTTCCATCTGTGGAATGTGAAGCGACTGCGACCTCAAAATCTCGGCCCCTTTGACTATCAGTCCGAAGTCTACACGCCTCTACTATGGGCGTTAGAAGGCATCACTGATTACTACGCCCCCCTTATCGTCGCCCGTAGTGAGATCCTCCCGGTGGAAGCGACGTTGACCGCTTGGGCCGATGCGCTCGCCAAGTTATCCGCCTTACCTGCGCGCCACTCTGTGTCTTTGGAGGAATCCTCACGAGATGCCTGGATTAAGTTTTATCGCCCCGACAGCAATAGCCCCAATTCGACCGTGAGCTATTACCACAAGGGAGCCTTGGCTGGCCTCTTTATCGACTTGGAAATTAGACAAGCCACGCACAACCAAAAGAGCTTAGATACCGTCATGGGCCACTTGTGGGAGCAGTATCGAGACCAAGGCTACCCCACCGAGGCCTTCGAGGAGACCATCGTAGAAGTCGGTGGCGAATCTCTAAGGCCCATTCTAAACCGCTATATACGGGGCACGGACTGGTTCGATGAATCGGTGTTGGCGAGTATAGGTCTCAAACTATCTCGAGACCAGAAGCCGTCGGAGACCCCCTCTCTAGGGTCTACCGGCATCCTATTACGAGCCAAAACCGAGCCTCCCATCATCCAGTCCGTTCTGGCTGGTAGTCCTGCTGAAGCTGCCGGATTGGCCCCCGACGATGTCTTGATCGCTGCCAACGGATACCGGATTACCCAAGACAACTGGCCCGTATTCACCACACAATTAGGTCCTAAAATGCGTCTACATGCGTTTCATCAGGGGATCCTCACCACTGTGGATCTCAATGTCTTCGAGCCCGAGCCCGATTGGTGGCACTTCGTGGCCATAGACAGCCCTGACATCAAAGCCGCCAAAGCCCGGTTTGAAAGTTGGATCGGGAGGTCCTATCCATTCGATAAAGCCTAAGATCGACGGGGGATAGACATTTTCTGCAAGCCTCTTTGGGGTCTGGTGGGCCGACTCGGCTCACCCATCCAGGGGGCTTGCACTTAACATAGCTACCGGTTTATATTCCGAAAGACCTCATAGACTCTCTAAGTCAGTCACTTTTCCCTCGTATCGCGCGTTCGTGATCCAAAAGCCATCGCTTGCGGGCGAGGCCTCCACCATAGCCGCCCAGTTCCCCATTGGCGTTAATTACTCGGTGGCACGGAATCATAATGGCACAGGTGTTAGCTCCATTGGCCCGGGCAACCGCCCGATACGCCAACGGCTCGCCTATGGCACGTGCTACCTCGGCGTAAGACCGGGTCTCTCCCAACGGGATTTTTTGCAGGTGATCCCACACCCGCCGTTCAAATGGGCTACCTAGCGCATGAAATGGTGTCTCAAAATCGGTGCGATGCCCCGCAAAGTACTCGGCGATTTCCCGTTCCACTAATGCCGTGATGGCCGTCTTCCCAGGCAGAATCGGCGCGTTGGTCTTTTGCCGGAGCCGTTCGATTTCTCGTTCAAGCCCTCGCCGATCCACAAATTCCAAGAGATAAAGCACGACCTCGTCGGCAATCGCCAGCATGGGCCCAAGGCGGGTATCCATCCAAGTCGCATGGAGCACTCGAGACCTATCCGATAGACTTGGTGCCGCTCCCATGATACGGGAAAAGGCGTCCCGAAAACCTCTTCCTGATTCATACCCTGCAGCCAATTGAGCTTCGATGACTTTGGCCCCCGAACGAATCTGCTCCATCGCCATGCCGATGCGCCGTGATCGGGCGTATTCTACAAAGGTCATTCCAAAGCGCTTTTGAAACTGTCGGCGCGCAGTACTTGCATGGATGGCCAACTCATCAAAATCATGGTCTGTCCACCGCTTCTCAGGATTGGCTTCCACCGCGTCGACCAATCTACGAATCGTCGGCGAGACGTCATCTGGATGAGACAGGGGACGGCAACGCTTACACGGTCGAAATGAAGCAAGGAGAGCCGCCTGTGCGGTGGGATAAAACTCGCAGTGTTCAAACTTCGGCTTACGGGCGCTACAAGTTGGACGACAGAACACCCCGGTAGTCGTGACCCCCACATAGAAAACTCCTTCGTAACTGGTTTGCCTCTCCAGTAGGGCTTGATAATACTCTTGGGCGGTAGATGGAGAAATCATGTACGATAACCTCTCTTTACAATCTCTACGGCCATCATAACCGGATCCATAGCAATCGAACGCCGAAAATTGAGCAGAGATTTTTAATGTTGGATAGGAGGATTTTGTGATGGGCCGATGCTGGCCGAAACAATTCCCACTGGTGCCCGACGAACGGCTAGCATCAATGGGGTGTCAGCAGTTCATCGTGAAAAGCTATAGGGTTTTTATCGCCATCGACGAGAAATCCAAAGGGATTGTGCTCATCAGACTAGGCTTCTCTGATGTACGGGATGCACCGCAAGAGTGTGGTGGCCAGACCCTTGCGGCGCAGTGTACGTTATGTCCATCACTTGCCTCGATGAGACAAGACTAAGCTGCATGTTTCAAGAACGATTTCGGAGACGAGTCTCCATTAGGCGGGCGCTCAAGAGTATTCGGGGCCATGACAAGAGACCAGCACGGCCCCATAGGTCCGTACCAGTCTCTTGGTCCTCCCACGCAAATTTACGGTTTTTTGCCTAGGCCCTTTATCGGTGTCAGCCACAAGACGCTATGGTACGCCTTGCCAAATAACTTAGACTTTGACGGCTTGCCTTTGGATTCCCAATATTCCTTGGACCACCCCCACTTCGCCGGCTCTGACACCATAAACCCTGAAATGGTTCCTTTACTGGATACCAGAACTTTAAGACTCGGTCCCATAGGAGGCGCATACACCGAAAATCCATGAAACATCTTTGGTTGCTTAACGTAGACACTAAGCCGCGGATTTACCGCCAAGAACTTGGCCCATGAGGTGAGATCCGAGGGAACCATGGCGGCCATCGTCGGGGTAATGCTAGTGGGCGCCGTAAAATAGAGGTGTTCACTGGTCATCGCGACCCCGGCGTTCGGCACCGTAGTGGGGGGATCGAACCACGAAAACATGCCGAGTTTTTGTGGAAAAGCCGCTTCTACCGCCGTGACATCCTTATGTGTATTCGTCATTAACACCACACCGGGAACCATGGACGCCCAATGAAAGCCCATCCCCGGTATGAAGGTGGAAATTTGATGATAATGCGTTAAGGCCGGGTTGAAACTTTTGAGAGCCTTCAGAGGGGGTAGATAAGCCAGATTAACCGGGATCGGCTTAGGCTTATGCGCATGACTCTTGCCGCCCATGGTGTGAAAGGGCTTCAAACTTTTTGCTTTTTTAGTTAAAGAGGTTTTCCCTGGATGTTTCGTATCTAAGACCGTCGGACCTTTTTTCGCTGAAGATCGGGGTTTACCTCCCCCGTGGGATGGAGCTGGCGAGGCGCCTAAGCCGCACCCTGCCAGCACGGATCCCATCGTTAGCGCAGCCAATCCCAACGACATGGTTCGCGTCATAATTTAGTCTCCTCTCTAGAGCCTTCGTTGAGAGGAAGCATGTCCAATTCATGATCATTTATTCGCCTATCCCCAACCCGCCATCCCGTCAGCGCGTTACGCTAGGGTCGCCTTAATAGCATCTCGTGCGGCTTCCACTGCGGTAGCCGCTTCCCCGAATCCGGACGCGATAAGCTTGACTTTTCCGGGATAGGTCACAATATCTCCGGCAGCATAGACTCCCGGCAGATTCGTCGCCATGGTTGACGACACTTTTAGTTCGTGGCCCTGCATCTCGAGACCCCAGGATCGGAAGGCCATGGTACCCGGGACTAATCCAATCGCCACAATAACCTTATCCATCGGCCATGTTTCGGTGCGGACCCGATCCCGGGTAATACGCACGGCGGTGACGCGATCGGTCCCCTCAATGGACTGCAGTTCGGCATTCGGCACAAGATGGATGTTCTGAGCATTTTGGAGTTTATCCAAACTGTCGGCATGACACTGAAACGAGCTGCGCCGATGAATCATGGTGAGATCTTGCGCAATATCGGCCAACGCCATCGCCCAGTCGGCAGCCGAGTCGCCGCCTCCAATCACCAAGACGCGCTGATCGCGAAAGTCCTCCAAACGATCCACCACATAATAGAGACCTCGATGTTCATAACTGTCGATGCCTGGATCGTTAAATTTTCGGGGAAGGAAATCACCAATCCCGCCGCAAATGACGAGACATCGGGTGTCATAGTGGGCCTTGTCAGTCGTGACCCGCCATCCTTCGGGCATTTGCTGAATACCCGTCACGGCTTGCCCTGTGATTTGCCGCGTTGGATACTGACCGGCCTGTTGGGCCAGCCGTTCGACCAATTCACGGCCGCGAATCATCGGAAAGCCGCCCACGTCGTAAATCGGCTTTTCTGGATACAAGTGCTCTAACTGGCCGCCCACGCGGTCTAATTTCTCGATCAGGGTCGCTTTCATTCGATGCAGTCCCGCGATGTACAAACTAAAGAGACCGGTCGGGCCTCCGCCAATAATAATAATGTCATCTAACACATTTTTTGCCCCTTCGTCATTCTGGTAACCAGGCGACTCCGCCGTCTCGGTCACTACCGTTGCTAAGTGTACCCAACCGGCCAAGCCCCTGTCAAAACCCAACGCACTCGTCAGAATTTGCTATAATTTCGACAAGTCTGAGCATCCTTAAGGAGGTCACCGTAATGACACAAACCTGGCCCGATCGTGAATTGGCCTGGGCACTCTTGAACGAATACACGAAGAATCCATCGTTGGTGAAACATGGTGTGGCGGTGGAAGCCGTGATGCGTGCCTTAGCTCACGAACACGGACAAGACGCTGATCTCTTTGGATTAGTCGGGTTACTCCATGACTTCGACTATGAGCGATATCCAGAGATTGGCCAACATACCATTGAGGGTGGGGAAATTCTTTTGCAACATGGCTTCCCGGATATCATCGTGCGGGCCATCCGCTCCCATGTCACGGAGAATGGCATCTCCCGAGATTCCCTTTTAGAACGCGGTATTTACGCCTCCGATGAATTAACTGGCTTTGTCGTGGCCGTGACGTTAGTCAAGCCCAATAAGAGCCTGTCCGAAGTGAGCGCTTCATCCGTGATCAAGAAGCTTAAGGATAAAGGGTTCGCGCGCGGGGTGAATCGGCACGATGTGTACGATGGAGTGGCCGGTCTCGGCGTTACGCTCGAGGACTACGTCGCATTTATTCTCCAAGCCCTAAAGCCTCACGCAGAAGTACTCGGCCTGAATCCTTAAACCTGGTCTCACTCCGGCAGCGGCCGTCTTCCGGCATAGCCTTCATCCAACCCGTGGTAGTACCCTACGACGGGTTCGTCTATGCGCCAACACAGGTAAACATCCTGATGTTCAATCACCGCAGGGAAATCAACGAGGCCCACTTCGACGTCGGTGACCCGACACCCGACCTCGTGGATCGCAGCCAACACGCGATTTGCCTCCGCGACCACCTCGTCAAACTCCCGCTTGGCCCCGTGATAGTCCGTCATCATAATCAGGTTGCCATCCTTGCGATAACCCACTTCACGGATGTCTCGCATCTCTTCGTACTTAGCACGTGCCTGCCCCTGCATGTCACGCAGCGCTCGCATCAATTCTGCAACCTGAGGAAGCACGGTATTTGCTTCATCGACCGTAAAGTGTCGTACTGTCATCGTAGCCTCCTTCTCGGGACTCGCCTAAAATTTTGCCGTGCAATCGGGTGTGCCGTCAAGATGGTTCACATACCGGGCGGCCACAAATAGGAGGTCGGACAACCGATTCAGATATTTGACAATCGGCAACAGCATAGGGTCCGTCTCCAAGAGTGCCACCGACTCCCTTTCGGCCCGACGCACGACGGTGCGCGCTTGATGTAGATGGGCGACCGCTAACGATCCCGCCGGCAAAATGAATTGGCGCAACGGGGGAAGCTCTGTATCCCACGCATCAATCTGAGTCTCTAAATAAGTTACGTCAGAATCCGTGGTGCGGTTCTCTCGATCCGGGCTGACATTAGAAAGATCTGCACCAATGGCAAACAATCGATGTTGTACCTGCTCTAGTGTCGCATCGATTTCGGTCGCATCATGCAGATAGGCACGGGCCACACCAATCACGGAGTTTGCCTCATCAACCGCGCCGTAAGCCCGAACCCGCGCCGAATTTTTGGCTACCCGTTTTTCGGTTGAACGTCCCCAAAGACTGGTTTGTCCTAAATCGCCGGTCCGTGTATAGATTTTCACGGGTCTCGCTTCCTTCCTTCCTTCGTTCCTTCAGTCCCAAAACCTAGTGGGCTAGCCATTACCGTTTCTATTGTACCCGAAGCATGCCCCGATGGTCATAGAGAAGTAGAATGGTAGCCAGAGTCATCATGCTCGAGGCAAGAATTTTCCGCCGTCTCCCTTTTTCGTGAAACCATAACACCCCAATCACGGTAGCGCCGACACCCGCGAGAGCAGATACCGCTTCAATTAACGTGACCGGCATCAGTTTTAATAGGGAAAACAACGTCAGATACGACCCCCCATTGGCAGCAGCTGCAAAGAGGCTCCATAGAGGCCGCCCTTGGACGAGTTTTATGGTGGCGCGCCCCTGTCCCAAAAGAAACATCGTCAGCAGCATCCAGCCGGTAACTACCAGATAAAGGCTTGCCGCATACGCGATAGGGTTAAAACCCGTATGGCTCGCATCAAGGAGACGCCCGATCACCAGCACGACATCACTTAATAACATCCAGACCACCGAGGCATCGATATGCCCCCGCCGTAGCCCTCCCAACCACACCGCCCCTAACGCAAATCCCGCTACCGCCACCCAGGCCCATCCGGTGCCAGTCGGGTTCCACAAAAATAAGAGGACGGGTGTCGCATTGGCCCAGGCGCTGACCTGACCCACTTCGCCTCGGGACAAGGCTATGGTGTAGAGCGCAAACGACACCGCATACACCGAACCCGGCCAAAATGCCGCCGCGATGAAATGCGCAGAGCCCATGATAAGGGCGCCTAGCCAAAGCACCAGTGCCGCTCCGCCGTATGCCACCACCATCGTCGACCACGAAGACTGCTTGTGTCCCAATCCATGAAACGCCACCCGTTCACTACTTAAGAGACCCAAGCGTGCAATAATCCAGAACAGCACAAGACATCCCCCCGGTTTACTCTATGGACGGCCGAGAAGATTTAGCCGCCATTTAGTGGACGGGGTTGGTTTCAATGATCCGAGGGCTCGGCCGATACTGGTCAATGCCTAGGCTCTGGGTGTGAACTCCTTGAGGTGTCTCGATTTCTAGCCAGGTTTGTGCCTTAACGCCGTCTTGACCCGGGGCTAGGACCTTGGTCTCACCCGGTTTTAACTTCCGGTTAATTTGGGTAACGGTACGAAACGGATACTTCGCCAAAATTTTATGGTGTACAGAAATTTGCGGGCCTGGAGCAGCTCCCCACAGGGCCACCGTTAGATGTCTGTCGCCGGCAGCTGTGGTGATGACCACCGGGGTGGTCCGATTGTTACGAAATCGAAAATTTAAATAGTCCGAGGCGACGGTCGCATCTTCACCAGGGGGTAAATAGGGCACGGTCAGCCCATGCTGATGCCGCTCGACCACTGGCAATCCGGTTCTAAGCACGGCCGCATAGAGCGTGCTAGCCCCCTGGCACACCCCCCCTCCCACGGACGGTACAATCCTTTCTCCCACAAAGGCACGTCCCCACCCGTAGCCATTACTAGCCGAGTACGGGCCGACCACGGCATAATAGGAAAATATATGGCCGGGCTTGACTACGAATCCGTTAAGCCTCGACGCTGCCAGTTCAATATTCTTCTCCTGACTTGGACTCGCATGAAAATAGTTGGTTGTCCGCATCCCCAGCAGATAGGGTAGATTGAGCCGCTTGGCCTGAGATTCTCCGGGCGGTCGTTGCCCAATGATGGGACTTGCCGCATGGTACTCCAGACGAGCCCAAAGGGCCCCGCCATCGGGTGCAATCACAGACGGTATGGGTGAATTGGGCCATAGGGCCATCCACATAGTCAGTATCCACAAACGCCACATTAAAGATCCTCCTCCATGTGCTGTCTTGGGATAGCATGCACCATTTGAGTCCAGAGCATGACCGAAGGCCCAGCGGATCACACTAAAGTCGGGAGGAATGCTACCATGCGTCGTGTGATGGAAAGTGCCCTGGTCGTAGCCTTAGCTCTGCTTGGTTTCTGGGGTCCGAAAGCCTACCAGCCGCAAAAGGCCGTCCGTTATGCCTCGCGCCACTGGCGATGGACACGCCCCTCAGGCAAAGTCGGGCCCGCATTCGTCGGGTCTAACAGTATTCATTCGCGTCAAGTTCCAGGACCGGGTTGGTTTCAACCCGGTTTTCAGTGCGCCGAGTTCGTGGGGCGATCGTTAGCGGCCGGGGGCATCCCGATTCCGTTGGTTGGGTCCAGTAGTTCGCAGTGGCCCATTCTCGTCAACGTCGATCGTCAAAGCTATTTTCTCCAAACAACGGGCTATGCCACTTTCATCCCCAAATCGCGCGTCAAAGTCGGCGACGTCGCACTCTTCCGATACCGAAACCTAGGGCATCCTGAAAGTCCCACTTATTGGTCTCACATGGGGATTGTCGTCCATGTCCACCCCCTCTTATTAGACACCCATAACAGCGCACACCAGAACATCCTCTGGCATCAATTAGACGGGGGAACCATCGACCACGGCTTTCTCGGCCTCTCTAACGCACGCCATCGTCAAGCCTACCGATGGCACCCCAAACCGGGCACCACCGTGGCGGTACACTACCGTAATTTTCCGGCCATCGGGAAGGGCCCGAAGCTCTACCGCAACCAATTGTACCGAATCGCTGCCTCGACACGGTGGGGTCAATTCCGGTTGCAAGGAGTCCCCGGCCGTTATTGGGGCGTAGGATTTGTTCCGCTCAGTCCTACCTCGCCGCTATTACCAAACGGCTTACCGGTTCAAAAGATTGCGTGGCCCAGTGGACGTCATCTTCCCTACCACCCAACTGTGGGACCCTTGGCAATCCTCGGTCTTACCCCGCATGCCCGCTATTTGTTGTCCGGTCACGCACTTCCGATACCTCCCTGGACAGGCTCGGGGGCCCTTCTTGAAACGCGCCTGCCCCAGCACTCCACAATCTGGATGAGTGTCTCGCCAAAAGCCGTAACCTTCAGCACTGCAACACGAATCCATTTGGCTCCCACCACCATTTCTCCGACGTTGGCAGAAGCCCCAGCTGCCAGCACCACCGTACTCGACGCCAAATATACCTCGCACGGAATCGTCTGGGCACAAGTCGAGTGGTGGGGTGCCCATTTCGGGATCGGTTTCGTGCTGATGAGCCATCTGCGGCCGGCACCTTACGCCCTGCGTTCGGCTCCCTTTATCGTGCACACCCCCTACGGTGCCGTACATCTAAATCGGGGCACCATGCTCGCTGTAGATAAGGGGCGCTATGCCTATGCCGGTGCCTGGGTGCCTTAGGTGCCCCAGGGTCCTGAACCCCTGCAGATAACGACATACGGCGCAAAGAATTTGCTGGCTTGAATCTCGTGCGCAAAACAGCGATGCTAGTGTAACGACGAGATTACTAGGAGGGAATCGTGAACGACACATTGCAGTCCATCAGCGAAATTGCCCAACGTTTGGAGATCTCCCCGCATGACTTCATTCCCTATGGACATTTCAAGGCTAAAATCCCGCTATCGGTGATCTATTCGCGACCCCGACGCGCCAAGATGGTGCTAGTCACCGCCACCAACCCTACGCCAAAAGGAGAGGGCAAGACCACGGTCTCGATTGGACTCGCCCAGGCTCTGAATCGTCGCGGCCACAGTGCTACCGCCGTCCTTCGAGAGCCATCCCTCGGACCCGTGTTTGGCCTTAAGGGAGGCGCGACCGGCGGAGGACTCTCGCAAATCCTACCGTCTACCGATATTAACTTGCATTTCAATGGAGATTTTCACGCCATTACGGCAGCGCATAATCTCCTGGCAGCACTCATCGACAACGAACTATTTCACGGAACCCGGATCTCCCTCAAACCAGCTGACATTACTTATAAACGGGTGCTAGACGTCAACGACCGCACCTTACGTCAAGTTGTCACGGGGCTTGGTCGCAGTAATGGTGTGGTCCGAGAAACCGGATTTGACATCACCGCGGCATCTGAGGTCATGGCCGTCTTAGCTTTAGCTACAGACCTTGCTGATCTCACCGCCCGTTTAGGACGGATGGTAATCGCGGGAGGCACTACTGCACCGACCACCGTAGACAATCTAGGCGCTGCCCCCGCTATGACCGCTCTCTTAACCGACGCCATCATGCCCAATCTCGTGCAAACCACCGAACATACCCCGGCCATCATACACGCAGGGCCCTTTGCCAACATCGCTCATGGTTGCAACAGCGTCCTGGCCACCGAAGCCGGACTCAGGTTTTCGGACATTGTAGTGACTGAGGCCGGGTTCGGGGCAGATTTAGGAGCCGAGAAATTTCTCGATATCAAAACCGCCGTGACGGGGAGACCACCAGACGCCGCCGTCATTGTCACCACCCTCCGATCTCTGCGCTACCAAGGCAGCCTCGATCCCGACCGCACCCCGCATCAACAACTAGAGGCCGGAACCGCCAACCTCGAAAAACACGTGGAAAACCTCGCTCGCTACGGCATTCCGCATGTGGTCGCTTTGAATTATTTTGCCGACGATACTCCCGATGAGATTAACTGGCTTCAACGTCACTTTGCCTCGCGTAATGTAAAGGTCGTCGTGTCCCAAGTATTCCAAGAAGGTGGCCATGGAGGTTTAGCATTGGCCGAGGCTGTCGAAGAGTTATTGGAACGTCATGCCGAGTTTGTGCCTTTATATACCCCAGACGTACCCCTTAAAGACAAGATTCTCCGGATTGCACACAACATTTATGGTGCAGACGCCGTGGACTACGACCCGATCGCGACCAAAAAATTAGCCCGCTACACCAAGTGGGGAGAGAGTTCACTCGGTGTCTGCATCGCTAAGACGCAATATTCCTTAAGCGATAACCCCGCATTGCTAGGCCGACCGGAACACTTTACCTTGCATATCCGAGACATCGAGATTGCGCGGGGCGCTGGCTACATCGTACCCTTAGCGGGCAGCATGGTACGTATGCCTGGGCTTCCGAAAGATCCTGCCGCGTTTAATGTCCATATTGGGGATGATGGTCACGTCGAAGGTGTTCAATGACCTGGCCCGATACCCCGCTACGCGAATTTATAGAACGGCTGTCGCAGCCCACCCCTAGATGGGCGGGTGGAGCAGCCGCAGCCGTTGCCGGGTCCTCGGGATGGGCTCTTTTAGCCATGACGTTTGCGATTATTCAAAGAAAGCACCCGGACCCGGGCATCGAAGAATTAATCGCACAAGCCTTAACGTCACGCGATCAGTTGCTGATCTTAGCGAAATCCGACGTCGCCGCGGTCCGATCCTTGTCCCGCGACCATACCGGTGAGGCGATCATTGAAGCCACGCGGATCCCCTTGGCCATCTTAAAGTTAGCCCACGCCGGCTCCTTATCGGCAAGGCATCCCGCGCGATCTCTGCTTTCTCAAGCCGAGCCCGACTTTGGCACCGCTGAGGCCCTGTTCTTGGCGTGCCAGCATAGCACGCAGCTCATCATAGCCGCCAACCTACCCCACGTGAGGGAGCCGGAACGGACCGAACTCATCGGAGAGTTGCGGAACGTCACGGAGACGTCATAACATACACCACGCGAAAGAGGCGAAACATTTTGCGGAGTAGAACTATCGGATTACTGGGATTGGGCACTGTGGGACAAGCCCTGGTCTCCATCATTCAAGAGGTGCATCCGGATCTCCACGTAGCCAAGGCATTGGTTCGTGACGTAAATCGCCACCGCACGATCGACATTCCCATGACCACACGACCTGAAGAGATCCTGTTTGATCCCGAGATTGACCTAGTCGTAGAGGTCACGGGAGGACGGGAGCTGCCGCGTCAGTGGATTACCCAGGCACTAGCAGCCAACAAGGACGTTGTCACGGCGAATAAAGAAGTGATGGCGTATTACGGCAGCGAGCTTTTAGCGGCAGCTCGCCAATCGGGACGACAGCTCCGTTATGAAGCAGCTGTCGCCGGTGGGGTCCCTATCTTGGATGCCCTAACGCATCACCTCAGCGTGGTCCCTTTACGGCGTATCGATGGCGTACTCAACGGCACCTGCAATTTTATCCTGTCCCAAATGGAACACGGCGCCTCCTATACCGAAGCCTTGGCCGAAGCCCAACGCCTCGGCTATGCCGAAGCCGATCCGACGGCGGATGTCGGAGGGGATGACACGGCCCGTAAAGTATTGCTCTTAGCACAACTAGGCTTTCATCTGGAGGCCGCTATCGAATCGGTCGACACGGTAGGAATCACTGGGGTCACCGCGCATCATCTGGCCCGATTAGAAACGTTTCACCTCGGGCTCCGTCTAGTGGGGTCCGCGATATGGGATAAAGACTCCCTATCCTTGAGAGTGGCGCCTACCGTGTATCGAGTGCCTCATCCCTTTTTGGACCTAGAGGGTCCGGACAATGCCATCCGAGTCGTTTCTCAAGCAGGAGCATTTTGGTTTCAGGGGCCCGGAGCTGGAGGCTATGCCACGGCCACCAGCGTCATCTCCGATATCTTCCGAATCCGCACCCACAACGGATCTCTGAATCCTCCACCCCCCGGCCATTACCCGATTCGGCAGGCGACGTCCCGTTATGTCTGTTTTACCCACGACCCAGACCAGTCGCTCCCATTAGGGCTGCCGGGAGAACTTCAGCGGCTCGGGTCCTATGCCATTGTGGCACCAGGCTTCAGTCAGGAAGCCTTAGATGAATACGGCCTCTGTCAATTTTTGTGGGGGGAAGAGACATAGCCCACCTAAGGTGAGCTATGTCTCTTAAATGCCTAACGCCGTTGCATTTGTTGTTCTGCCACACGGATTGCCTCTTTTACCAACATACCGCACTGCCGTGCCGGAACCCCGCCCCATCCTTCTTGACGGACGATTTGGGCGACTCCGATGCGCTCACCAAGCTTAAGCTTGGTTTCTTCGGACATTAGTTTGGCCACTTTAACCACCCCCACCGTCAGTGTTTGTAGAAACCGTCCAACCATACATGAGTTGGTAAGTTCTCTCGTAAAATCGTACGCGGTAGACAAAGTTTCGGGTCTCGGGATACGGAATGTCTCGATAATTGGGATGTTGAGCATTTAACACCCCCGCATGAATCCAGTTAGCAACCGTACGGGGGCCACTATTATAAGCGGCTAAGGCCAAAATTAAATTACCATGATAGAGACTCAAAAGGTGATGAAGATACCAAGTGCCGAGTGACACGTTCCGTGTCACATCCGATAATGCGTTCACCGTGATAGGTGTCGGCTCCCCCATCTGACTCCCGATCCAAACCGCCGTCCCGGGTAATAACTGCATTAAGCCGACGGCTCCCCGACCACTAACCACTCCGGGTCTAAAGCTACTCTCGACGCGAATCACAGCGGCTACCAAATACGGACTCAAGTGGTTCTTTTTAGCCGTTAGGGTGACTGTCTCCCGATACGGCCAAGGCGCCAAATATCGATAGGCAAAAGTCACCATGATGGCAAGCACACCAATCGCTATCCATCGTCCCGGTCTCCCGAGTGTCGTGCGTCTTGCCATAGTCTCGTCACCACTTCTTTCAGGTCCTCTAAGCTACCCCGATTGTCGATGACTCGCCGGGCATAAGGGAGTTTATTTTCCAGCGGCATTTGTGCCGCAATCCGTCGCTCAGCTTCCGTCCGATCCACATGATCTCGGGCCATGATCCGTTCAATCTGACGCGGCCGATCCGTATAGACAACCCAGACTTCATCCACCATTTTATGCAGACCGCCTTCAATTAGGAGAGGCACGTCTAAAACCGCTATCGATTCTCCTGCTGCCCGTAATCTGTCCACACCATCACGCATCATTTGGCGCACCACCGGGTGCACCAACTCGTTGAGACGCATTCGGGCCTCTGCCTGGTGAAACACTTTGTAACCCAATTTCCGCCTAAAGAGTTCGCCATTCGCTCCAATGACATCCCATCCAAAATCGTCCCAAATCCTGCGCCAGACTTTTTGCCCTCGTTCTTGACTCCGATGGGTCAACAAGTCGGCATCAATAATCGGTGCCCCCAAGCCATGAAGGATAGAACTCACCTGTGATTTTCCCGACCCAATGCCCCCTGTCAATCCTATAATCCGCATCTCCCACCTAGTTTCGAAATGTTATGGTGTGCCAGTCTAAGCCGCCGTTTGCATACGCCTCTGCGCCGGTAATGTCAGAACTCCACAGCCAAAAATTTCCACGACGGGCTAGCGTCACCCTGGTCCCTGTTTTGAACCACGCTTGGGTACCCAAATATGCTGAAATGCTGCCCGCGGTCGCCGCGGCATGAATTTGGGCGGATGTCCCCTCCTGCACCGTAACTTTCCCCTTCGTCAGTTTCGCGAGAGTGCTCGCCAGTCTCACCGCGGCCGAGTCTTGTGAGTTCACCCACACCGTCATCGGACGCCCCGTCGGTAAACCACTCGGCCAGTTTTGACCCATGGATGCTTCTCTTCCCGAAAATGCGTCGTGAACCCAGGTGCTGACCGGGGCAAGGGCCGGATAGGCGCTCACTCCATGGGTGGTCGACCTCAGGTACAAGGCAAGGCTCCCCGGCGTGGAAAGAAAGTGCACGCGGTGTTGTAATGAATGTTTCATACCGGCAATTTGGTCAACCGGTACCGGGAGTACTGTGATGATGTGGTTTAAAAAACCTAATAGGGCTAACTGAAATGTTGAATAATAGGCTAAAGTGACATTGGAAGGCCCAAAGCCCGCGACTCGTTTAAACGTCAAATGATCCCCCGGAACCCACCCAGTAAGCGCGTAGCCGCCGGTCCCAATCAAGTTAGTAAACTGCCAGTTAGCACCCCCGTGTTGTTGATCGGCTAAAGGTACTAAAGATAACGTGGGATTGGCAAGATTACGCAAAAATCCTAAAGTCGCAGGATGTTTCAAGGTGATCGTAAAGGTATTAGAGTTGAGCACCTTAATCCCGCTTAGAAAATTTTGATGCCCTGACATCAAGGCATGATAACCAACCACTTCAGATAAGAGATTGCTGGCGGTCTTCGAATTGACCGGGGGCAACAGCGGTCGGTCCAACGCCCCAGCGGCCGCAAATGCAGTCAGCGGTTGCCCATTGGACAACCTATGATTCCCAACCTTCACCGTGACTGTGTTCCCAGACATCGTCACCAGCGACGCAGCCGCCGGGACCACTTGCCCCTGGGGAGTTTCGGTTAATAGTGGTTCAAACACATTGTCGATCACTTGCCATTCCGATGGCGTGGTGGCCAAAGCCGGATCTAAGTTCCCGGGCATTTGATAAATAGCCTCCACTATCGTGTTAGACCTCGACCCTAGCCCTTTGACCTGGGTCTTGGGCGAATTAATGAGGAGAGCCGGAATCAAGGCCAACACCAAGAGAAACCACGGCCAAATACGAATATTCATTAGGCACGTTTCCCTGGCAATTTCTCCAATTGTTGTGGCGTCAAATCTTTTTCTGAAATCACATCCAACTTCACTTTATCTTCTAACGGAATGACCTCAATTTCTCCCCGTATATTGAGTTTGTTCCATAACATAGAGACCACTTCATGGGCTTCATCTTTGGATTCCAATACTAGACTAAATTGTTGCACCGTTAGGCCTCCCAGGGTTCTTATGGTAACTGACAATGTTGGCAGAAATGGCTGGTTCGTTGATGTATCACGATACTTCTAATGGGCTCTTTACATCGAACACACGGTCGCCCGGCTCGTCCATACACGGTCAAGTACTCCTGGTTTTCCCCAGGGTGCCCAAGTGCGTCGACATAATCCGAAAATGATGTACCACGGTGTCGAATCCCCTCGCGCAAAACAGAACGGATTGCCCGCGTTAGTCGTATCACCGCATCTTCGGACAAGTCTTGGCCCGGGGTCAGAGGATGAATCCGTGCCTTGAACAACGCCTCATCCGCATAAATGTTTCCGAGGCCAGCCACCAGTGCTTGGTCAAGCAGTAACGATTTTATTGCGGTGGTCCGATTCCCTAAGCGGCTCCTCAGATATCTGCCGGTAAAGGAGCGTCCCAAGGGCTCGGGTCCTAGGAAAAGAAATGCATCGGGGTTCTCCGCCTCGAACCATCCAAGCCGTCCAAATCGACGGGGATCCACCAGTCGCAGTTCTTGTCCGCCGGAGAATTCGAGCACCATATGGGTATGATTTTTCCATGGTTGGTCAGTCTCTGCCATGACCAGACGGCCACTCATCCCCAAGTGCACCACCAGCCAAACATTGCCCCGAAATCGCAGTAAAAGGTACTTACCTCGACGCTCCATCGATTGTACCATAAGCCCTGGAAGATGCGCAGCTATCCCGGCGGAATCCCACGATCCCATTTTTACCATCCGTCCATCGAGATGGTGTACGGCCGTGACCTGACGGCCAGGTAAAATCGCTTGGAGATAGACACGAATGGTTTCGACCTCGGGCAACTCAGGCACCGTGCGTCCCCCCGGGTTCTACGATGCGGGTCATATTCTCCCAATTGGAGCCCGACTTAAACTCCACGACCAGTGGTACTTTAAGATCCAATGCGCCCACCATGTGCTCCGTTGCAAGCTGGCAGAGACGCGCCGTTTCATCTGGCACCGCATCCCAAATCAATTCATCGTGAACCTGCAATAGTAGCGTGCTTTCGAGATGAGCCTGGGCCATGGCTCTATCAATCTGAACCATCGCCACCTTGATCAAATCGGCCGCACTGCCTTGAATCACCGTGTTCACCGCCATGCGTTCTGCATACTGGCGCCGTACCCGATTTGATGCATTGATATCAGGCAATGGGCGAATTCTTCCGAGGATGGTCACCACCTCACCGTGCTTACGGGCGTCTCCCACCACCTCGTCGAAGTAGGAACGCAGTTTGGGATACCGCGCGAAATATTTCGTGATGTAGTCTTTGGCTTCCGCCCTCGACACCCCCGTATCTCGCGAGAGTCCAAAGTCCGAAATTCCATAGACGATGCCAAAGTTGACCGCCTTCGCCCGATTTCGCCACACCGAATCCACGTCTTCGATGGGGATCCCAAAAATCTCGGCGGCCGTACGCCGATGGATGTCTTCTCCTGCTGCAAACGCGGCCAAGAGATTCTCATCTTGCGAGAGATGCGCCAAGAGCCTCAATTCAACTTGGGAATAGTCGGCCGCAAGCAAATCGCGCCCAGGGGACGGAATAAAGACACCACGAACCCGCCGGCCTAACGGTAAGCGGACCGGAATGTTTTGCAGGTTGGGATCGCTCGATGACAACCGACCGGTAGCCGCCACGGTCTGATGAAACGTGGTATGCACCCTGGCATCGGGTTTCACCAAGGGTAAGAGCCCATCCACATACGTGCCCTGGATTTTCATGTGTTGACGATAGAGTAATACTTTGTCTACCAACGGATGCAACGGAGCCAGTTGCTCCAGTGTCTCTGCGTCTGTCGAAAATCCGGTTTTCGTTTTTTTCAGAGTCGGTAGGTTCAATTTGTTGAATAAAATGTCTCCTAATTGCGACGGGGAGTTAATGTTAAATTCCCGACCGGCCAACTCATAAATTTCTTGGGACAGTGTTTGAATGGCCGCTTCCAACTCTTTACCGAGCGCCTTAAGTTGTTCTCGATCGACCAGGATACCGGTGGCTTCCATCCGTGCCAAAACCTGCATCAGTGGAAGTTCCACCGTCCGATAAAGCGTATCCAGACCTTTTTCCAAGATTTCTTGTCGTTGGCTCTCGACAAGCGCCTCGATAGCGGAAAGCCTCGTTTGTATATCGGACACTTCATAACCACGAGCGATGGCGATGTCATCGAGGTCGTATTTCCCCGATTCGGCATTCAGTAAGTACGCCTGGATTTTCCCATCATCAATGATCAAGGGAGGTGTCTGGCCCAATAACCAAGCTTGCCTCAACACATCCTTGCCACCCCATGTCACCAATTTGAGATGGCTCGACAGGTCTTTACACTCTAGCGATCCATAAACCCGGGTCTTGGTGTCTAAAATCCATATGCGATCAATAGACTCCATCAACAACACATAGGAACCATCTGCCGTCAAATCCCCTAAAGCGCCTTGAGTCAACGCCGCCGTCTTTTTGAGGGGCACCGTGGGAGTCACCGCGGAGTTCTCGGTCGGTGCCAGCCGTCGACGCAAAGCGGCCAACTGGTAGCGGTCTAATAGCTGGATAAGCTCGGGCGTCACTTGCACCCGAAAAGGTTCCGATACCTCTGGCCAAGTGATGGGGGCGTCTATCACGATGGTGGCGAGATCTCGGGAGGTTCGCGCCTCATCTTCATGCCCAGTCAGTAAGTTGCGCCACCTCGTGTTGGTCACTTGCGACACGTTTTCCAAGAGACGGTCAAGCGAGCCGAACTCTTCTAAAAGTGCTTGCGCTGACTTCGGCCCAATCCCGACGACCCCAGGAATATTGTCCGAGCTATCTCCCATAAGACCCTTGAGGTCAGGAACTCGGACCGGGTCCACGCCCATTTTTTGGCGAACCGCAACAGGGTCCATACGATCGACATCGGTGCCGGTCCGTGCGGTTAGCAACACCTCCACTTGATCGTCAACCAACTGCAACAAATCTCGGTCACCCGTGATAATCCGGGTCTTGTACTGGCGTTGTCGCCCGATTTGAGCGAGAGTACCCAAGACGTCGTCGGCCTCATAGCCCGGCACTGACAACATGGGAATTCCTAGGGCCGCCAGGATTTCTTGAACCACCCCCACTTGCGGACGAAAATCTTCGGGAGTCTCTTGGCGTGTCCCTTTATAGGCTGCGTATTGCTCGTGACGAAACGTTTTGGCCGGGGCATCAAATACGACCACGAGCCGATCTGGCCGTTCACTTTCAGCCACCTTGAACAGCATACTGAAAAAGCCATGCACGGCTCCAGTCGGAATGCCATCTTGGGTCGTTAAGGGCGGTAAGGCATGGTACGCACGAAAAAGTAGACTATGTCCGTCAATCAACAACTGGCTTGCCATCGTGGAGGGCTCCTTCAATGATATAGTCTATGGTAGCAAGAAATGGTTCAATCAACAAGAATCAGCAAAGGAGTGTTCCTTTTAGTGCACTGGACATTTATTCACGGAGCGGCATCGAATCACCGAACTTGGTCCCGACAACATCGATTCCCGGTCGATAAGTGGGTGCCCGACTTACCCACCCTGACCCACAGTACGCCAGCCCACCTCATTAACGACTTAGCCAGTTGGTGTGCATCCTCCCTACCCGAACCCAGTGTCATCGTCGGCCATTCGATGGGTGGTGCGATCGCCCAAACCATGGCACTCAACTATCCGAATCGGGTTTTAGCGCTGGTTTTAGTGGGCACTGGCCCTCATCTTCCCGTCAATTCCGAACTACTCGACTTACTCGCCAACCAGCCCCAAGCCGCCTTAGAAAAAATTACTCGGTGGTCACTCAGTCGCGCGGCAGATCCCGGGCTTATAAAAACCAGCCTCGAGCTTGCCGTTAGCATTCCTCCGGCTCGTGCGCTCCAAGAGTTTACCGCATGCCAATTTTTCGATGTCAGACATCGTCTCAACGACATCAAGTGCCCACGTTTTGTCATCCGGGGTAGCGATGATAAGATGACTCCCGAGGCACTCTCTAACCAATTTCTCGCAGCTTGGCCGGATGTCCCAGGATTTACGATCCCCGATGCCGGCCATCTTATGATGCTGGAACAGCCCGTATTATTTAATGACGTCTTGGACACCATAAAGTCACGGCTTTAATGGAGGAGTGAGACACCCGGTGTCGACACTTCAACAACACATTGTTAGCAAAGGGATCCATGCCTTGTCCTGGGCCTCACTGGGTCTAGGATGTTTTTTAGTAATTTTGGCATCGGCCACCCTCCCCCGTATCCACTCGATGACTGTGGGCGAAGGCCTCCTCGGCACATGGTTAGCGTGGAGCTTATTCGGTACCGCAAAAAAGCTACGTAAGCGCCCAGTCGATGATCAAGATCAGTGGTTTGTGGCTATTCTGGTCATCACCGTGGTTTGGGGAAGTCTCACATGGCTCATCTCACTCATCTCATAGAACAAAAAAGGAAAGTCCGAAGACTTCCCCTCAAAAATTTGGTGCCGAAGGCCGGACTTGAACCGGCACGTGGGATCACCACACGCGATTTTGAGTCGCGCGCGTCTGCCTATTCCGCCACTTCGGCAACGCCTCGTGTAGTATACCATGGCGTCTTGGCTTCTTCAAGCCCTGGTCAATCGATGGTTTAGGTCCCAAACCGCCATCAATGCTTGTGGATTCGAGCCGAAGCTCATCTTATTGAAGACTGATCCATCTGTCTCGTCGATTGAGCGCGTGGGCCCAGGTGGTTTCCTTTTTCATGTGCTCCGTCCAGTTCCCCAAGGCCGGCGTCTGCACACTATCCCGAGTGCTTCTACCAACTCCCTAGAGCCTCTAGACCAACATGCCGAAGATCACATCCCACATTTCAACCTCAGGAACATCTTACCAGTTCGACCATACAATGGAGGGAATCGTGAAATGTTGCGCGACTTCATACTGAAGGAGATGACGAGA
>DAHWKJ010000104.1 GCA_027343695.1 Sulfobacillus sp.
GACGCGGGACCGCTCGACTTGCATGTATTAAGCACGCCGCCAGCGTTCGTCCTGAGCCAGGATCAAACTCTCCATGACTCTGCTGACTTCTTTATGGTCTTACGTTTTGCGTGACTGACGATATAGTTTTCAAGGACCGGGCAATCAGTGTTCTTTCGAACAGCAAAATGTATCTTACCACGCTCCCAATCAAGATGCAAGGAGATTCGACAACTTCCTCATACAAAAATCGCGTCAGATGACACGCTAACTCTGAGGCTCAGTCATCTTTTCGAGATTTAACGCACGATCTAAGGTTTCTTCATCCATGAGCTTCTGTTCCCGAACCACTTGACGCACGGTTTTCCCTTCGGCAAATGCGGTTTTTGCCACCACCGCAGCCTGGTCATATCCGATAAACGGATTCAATGCCGTCGCCATGGCGGTATTCATCTCGACGTATCCGGTCACTCGTTCCACGTCCGCTTCTAGTCCCATCAATGCAAATTCGGTCAGGACTCTTATGCCATTAGCCAAAATCGTCACCGCGTGCAATAAATTGTACGCAATGACCGGCATCATGACGTTCAATTCCAATTGTGCCCCACTGACGGCCGCTTGAATCGTGGTATCGTTTCCCACCACCTGATAGCAAATCATGTTCATCATTTCTGCCATCACCGGATTGACTTTACCGGGCATGATAGAGGAACCAGGCTGAACCGCGGGCAGTTTCAACTCCCCAATTCCTGTCCGGGGACCAGAACTTAAGAGTCGCAGGTCACTCGCGATTTTACCCACGGCTGTCGCCAACCCTCGTAAGGTACCAGACACCTCCAACACCGCATCAAGATTTTGAATGAAGGTAAACATATTGTCCGGTTGCTTAAACGGCAATCGAGTTTTTTCTGCCACAGCACGGGTTGCCCATTCTTTATATTGCGGGTGCGCGTTAATGCCGGTTCCCACCGCGTTCCCACCCAGGCCAATGGCAAAAAGGCGTTGCACCCGCTCCGCTAAGCTCTCCTGCCAATACCTGAGTGCACCTGCATATCCTCCAATCTCTTGACCAAGCCGCATCGGTACCGCGTCTTGCAAGTGCGTTCGGCCCGATTTAACGATCCCCATCCACGATTCTGCCTTCATCTCCAAAACCTGCGCCGCCTTATCGATCACAGGGAGTAAGTCATGAACAATCGCTTCGGCTCCCGCAATATGGATTGCCACGTGAATGGTATCGTTGGTCGACTGCGCCATGTTGACTTGGTCGTTGGGGTGCACCAATTCAGTGTCGCCTCGCTGGCCGCCTAAAATTTCTTGGGCCCGACTCGCAATAACCTCATTCGCATTCATATTTTGGGAAGTACCGGCTCCGGCTTGATACACATCCACCACAAAATGACTATCATAACGTCCCTCAATCACTTCGTCGGCGGCCTGCATGATTGCGTCGGCCACTTTCGCGTCCAACACTCCTGCATCCCGATTGGCCTTAGCCGCC
The DNA here is from genome assembly GCA_027343695.1 of Sulfobacillus sp. Taxonomy (GTDB): domain Bacteria; phylum Bacillota; class Sulfobacillia; order Sulfobacillales; family Sulfobacillaceae; genus JAKADJ01. The sequence continues at coordinate 1,481 of DAHWKJ010000104.1, forward strand.
GCCCATTTAATCACGCCTTGAGCACGGATAAAGCGCCGAGGTAACCGCAGCCCACTAATGGGAAAGTTCTGTACAGCGCGTTGTGTTTGTGGGCCCCAATAGGCCTCTATTGGTACTCTTACCTCGCCCAAAGAATCTTTACTAACACGAAATGACTCTGACACGACCGAAACCACTCCTTCGAATCGAATGATCCACCCTATTTTCCATCCGGTGGTTATCCCAGATCTATTGTACTCTCTCGATGCCTGCACGTGGAGTGGCATTTCCGCAGGCATTTTATACGTCTGCGATCACCAAGATATCTTTTGAGCACTAAAACGGGCCAACGTCGATGAGAAACCTCGATCCCGGATACAATAAGGCCCGGATCCCATGTGTGGCGGGATCCGGGCCTTATTGTCGGTGGGTCTTTATTCCGCCATAGCGGTCTGACCCTGATTCTCAAGTGCTCGGCTTAAGAGAGAACGCATCACCTCAGAAGGCGGGGTCTTCGTCTGCCGGGCAATACGTTGTACCTCACGAATTTGCCATGTATATAGATAGTAGTCCGCACGCTTTTGATCTCGGGTTGCCTTCATGAATCCGCCTCCTCATAAAACCTCTTTGGTAGGTATAACGCTTCCCTACAAAAAAGGTTACCGCGAGTCGGAGCCTTTTTCGGATATTTTTAAGCTGCCGCAGAAGTCAAGCACAGCGCCTCTTGAATTTTTTGCGATGAAGAAGATCCGACCCAGCCGGATCTTCTGGGACGCCCGAGGTTCTCTACAGTGCCAAACATCTCTAAGACACCACCTCTTTTAGCCACGGAAAAGATGTCTGGGCACCGGCCTTGGTGGTAGATAGGGCCGCTGCATGATTCGCGACGCGAATCGCGTCGCCTAGGCCGTCTCCGTGGTCCAGGCGTGCTGCGAGGGCACCTGCAAAGGTGTCGCCCGCCCCGACTGCATCGATCGCTTCTACCTCGACCCCGGGTTCATAGAAAAGCCCCCGGGAAGTCGCCCAGACCACGCCATCTGCGCCCAATTTAACAATCCCGACTTGGGCCCCCCGCGACCGCAAGTGCCGCGCGGCAACTTTGGCTGACCGCACATCGCTCACTTCGACCCCAGTCACAATCTCGGCTTCCCCCTGGTTCGGCATCACCAGATCGGCTTTAAACAATGACTGAGGAAATCCCCGGTCCGCCGGTGCGGGATCCCAGAGGATGCGAGCCCCGACTTTTTTGGCCATCAGCATCGCGCGCTCCACGACCTCGAGAGGGATCTCACATTGCACCACCAACAGATCGTTCGGACCTAGCACTTGTTGGAGATCGGCCAAGGCATCGGACCCCACCTCGGCGTTGGCGCCGGGGATTACCGTGATGGCATTTTGCCCACCGTCTTCGACGGTAATGAACGCGAGTCCCGTGGCCTTTGTCTTGCTCACCTCGAGATGGCTCAGGTCGACCCCATCCTGCCGTAAAAACTTTAGGGCTTGCATGGCAAACGCATCCTCGCCAATCATGCCCAACAAAATAGTGGTCGCTCCCATTCGACGTGCCGCTAATGCCTGGTTCGCGCCTTTGCCCCCGGGCACCAATAGCATAGACCGAGCCAATCGGGTCTCCCCAGCCTTTGGCACTTGATCGATCCGCGCTACTAAGTCGAGGTTGATACTCCCCAAAACCACCACACTCATGCCTCAGTCGCCTTCTTCCTGTTACTGCTTCTTACGTACCATTCGCGTTTGCTGGACGAATTTCCTGTTTGCTGTCCCTATTCTCGAGAGAGATGATATTATTGGAATTATGAAACGGACCCTGAGAAAGGCGGTTATCAGTGATGACCCTCACCCCACTGTTGGATAACGCCCCCGGTAACTATGGCGTGTTTGCCGTGAACCTTCGCACTATGAAGACGGTCGCCTATCATGAAAAGGACGTTTTCCCCTCGGCTAGTACCATCAAGATTCCCATAATGATCGAACTCTATCGCCGAGTTGAAGAGGAAAACCTCTCATTGGATGCCATGGTCACCATGCGTGCCGAGGACCAGGTGGATGGATCCGGCGTATTATTCGACCTAACCCCGGGACACGCCTATAGCTTACGGGATTTAAATACATTAATGATTACGGTATCGGATAACACGGCAACCAACTTACTCATTGACTTTTTGGGTGTTGACGCGATTAACAGTACGATGCGACGACTCGGAATCCATGACACAGAACTGGTGCGACGTCTGCAACGCGTTCCGACCGAGCGAGCCTCGGTGAATCGAGCCACCGCCTACGACATGGCCCAACTCATGGTCCGCTTAGCCCAAGGCGAAGCCATCTCGCTCGCGGTCAGTAATCGCATGATTGAGGTGATGAAGCGCTGCCAGGCCCCGGTGAGTATCACGACCGTCGCGCCTCAACAAAGCTACACGGGACAGCCCCCAACCGTTACGGTGGCGCACAAGACCGGCTCGCTCTCCGATGCCTGCCATGACGTAGGGGTCGTCTATATGAGTGACGGCCTTTCTTATGCTGCAGCTCTTATGAGCCAAGGCGCCCCTTACGATAAGCTCGCACCCATTCTACGAAGAGTCGGCCGAGCATTACCCGCCCTGTTGCGTTAGCGGCCACCTAGGGTGTACCAACCCGGCGGACCAGCCATCGCACGATGTCATTACGCGTCACAACCCCGATCATCCGGGAATGCTCGATGACAAATACCCGACGTATACTTTGGCGGAGCATCAGGTCCACGATTTCTCCGACCGGAGTATCAGGTGTCACGGTAATCGGCGAACGGCTCATCATCTTAGCTACCGACTGCTTTAACAATTGATCTCGATCCTGACGCCAAACGTTTTCATCGATGATGACATGGGTAGGCCCGAGCAGGGTATGGTAAACCTTTTGAGCCCGCTGTTGGACGGAGCGAAGCACATCGCCGCCGGTAATCACCCCGACCAGATGGTCCTCTCGATCTACCACGGGCAACCCACTAATGGTATGCTCCTTCAGGAGTGATACGGCCTCGCCGATCGAGGCGCTGTTGGCAATCTTGATGACATCCCGCGTCATGATTTCTTTAGCAATCACGATGGCTCCCCCTCGTTCCAGTGACTTCCATTTTTATTGTACTTCAATTCTGTTACAATGGCTCCCGGATACTATACTGGCCATCCGAGCATCGTGGTTGAAGGAGGGGTTCTTGTGCGGATATTTAAGCACTTCATTGATCCCACCCTACCACGAACTTTCTACATATTGCTCATTGGTCGATTCTTTAATTTAGTCGGGAACTCGTTGGTATTTCCCTTTATCACCATCTATCTGGCCACACGGCTTCACGCCCCAATGAGCACTGTCGGACTCGTCATGGTCTTTTACGGCGGGGCCCAGGTGTTGTCGGTGTTAGTCGGTGGCGTGTGGAGTGACAAGTTTGGCCGCCGACGCGTGATGCTACTGTCCTTAATCTCAGGAGCCTTGTTAACATTCCTCGTCGGACTACCCACAACACCATCGCTCCTCATTATCTTTTTAGCCGGGATGGGCTTCACCGTCCCATTGTTTCAACCGGCATCGATGGCAGCGGTTGGCGATATGGTGCCACCCCAGCGTTTAAGCTATGCCTATGGGTTGATGCGCATGGCTAGCAATGCGGGGATTATCATCGGCCCCATGCTCGGTGGGTTCCTCGCTGACCACTCATTCTTTTGGATTTTTTGCCTAGACGCTGTATCCATGTTGATCTTTCTCGTCATTATCTTTGTTGCCATCCCCGAAACGCGCCCCACCCAGCGCGTTGCGACGGTCAGCCCAGGAAGTCTTAGGGACGTGGCGCGAGATCCGATGTTTATCCGATTTGCGCTGCTATGGAGTCTTACCAGCTTAGTGTACTCGCAGCTCTTCATGGTAGTGCCCGCCTATTTACATCTCCAACTCGGGTATCGACCGAGCTTTTTCGGCTATCTAGCCGCCGAAAACGCGATTTTGGTCGTCGCCTTACAGCTTCCCATCACCCGGCTCACCCGAGCTATTGCCCGGCCCATTTTGATGGCATTTGGCACCCTATGTTACGGCATAGGATTTTGGGTGATGCTCACAGGACATGCGCGACCCGTGTTTATCATCGCGGTCGTCGTGATCACCCTCGGTGAAAACATGATTAACCCTGCTGCTTCAGCCTGGGTGGCCGATCGGGCACCAGAACATCTGCGAGGACGCTACATGGGGTTTTTCAGTTTGGCTAACCGTGCAGGGTTTGCGGTGGGGCCGCTCACTGGCGGCTTCTTAATGAGTCTCGGCGTAGGACCGTGGCTAGGTGCTACGGGTCTTTTTGCGTTCCTTGCGGCCTTTGGATTCCAACGATTCTCGCGGCGTGGAGCCACTCCTTCGCCGATGAAGCTATCCCTCTAGAGCGACAATCAGTAGGCCGCTTAGTGCCATCAAGAACTTCATGATTAATCTTATCCCTCATGTTCCGCGTGGACCGTTTCAGGTTAATCGGGGCCGTGATTGTCGTGAAGACTTTTGAGCAAAAGAGGTAGCGCTAGGTCCGTCCCTTGGTGTGCGAATATCCCCAAATGTTCTTGATTCATATCGCGAAGCATCCCGCTCTAATGTTTAAAGGCGACGCCTCGCGACTCAACCGCCGTCGTCGTGACCCCCGGACACACCTCCATCTGGGCGTCTTGACGCTGCAAGCCTCCACCGTGCCTCTTAAAGCCCCAGCCACCTGGGCGAGCCCATTCCTGCCACGCCGTTTTCTCCGCGATGCCCCGGTGACCAACACTCAATTATGAGTGATGGGCCATCTTGACCGATGGCCGATTCACATGACCCGAAAGAAAATATTCCCATAAGATGTATCCGGGTTTTATGGTGGCAGGGGTGAGGTTTTGCATCGCCGGGTGGCCATCGACCCAAATCGCCGCAGCCCCAGCTTGCGATTCGGCCCCAAATGTCAACGTCCACCCTGGCCCATCGAGCACTCCGTAGTGAGTCGTGGGTTGGCGAAGAGCTGCCGCTACCGACAGCGGTTGCGATACCAATGGGCTTCCGTGAGATTGCGGCATACGAGCCGTCAGCTGGCCGTTATTTAAGTTAAGACTTAACTGGCGGACCAACGGCATCTGAGCCAAGGTTTGCGTGGTTGACGGCGCAGTAGATGTAGGGCGCGTGGTCTTGGGCGCAGCCGAGGACTGGCTGACTGCACCGCACCCGGCAAGGAGTAAACCGCCCAAGACCAGCGTAGCCAGCCGTTGTTTTTTCATTGTCGTAGAGTTCCTCCATCAATGTTCGGCATTCTTCATGCTATGACTCCCTAGGCCCGATTGGAATCCGACTCGATTGCATCATATCAGAATATTATACTAAGTCGCCAGCCGTGCCGTTAATTCCGTAATCATGGCTCTCGTCGAATCCGCGACGCCGGCTCAACCCATCCCATAATCCGAATTGGGTTCCACAGCCAACCCTTAAAATATTATCAATTATAATATTCGTATTCTTGACGTTATAATTAATGATCTTTAAGATTAAGTCCAAGGAGGTGTCATATGGCTAAGATGCTCACGACGTGTCCGAGTTGTCGCCACTCGTTGCAAATCACCGAGCTTGCATGTCCGCACTGTCACATTACCATAACCGGTCAATTTAATAGCCACCCCACCCTGGAATTAAGCGAAGAACAGCTATCGTTCTTGCGAGTGTTCATCATCAGCAGAGGTAACCTGAAGGAGATCGAACGCATTCTAGGCATCTCGTATCCGACGGTGCGGAGTAAGCTCGATCAACTGGTTGAGGCGTTCCAACCCAACCTAGACACCTCGAGCACGACGGCTTCCCCGGCGTCACCGTCCAGTCGAAGAGACGTGCTGGAACAAATTCGGCGCGGAGAAGTATCTGTGGCAGACGGACTCAAGTTATTGCGGTCCCAAAACCTTACGGTATCGGAGGAAACCACACCATGATCACGGAAATTGTTCTGAAGTTAAAGAAGGCCAAGGTGACTGTCATTCCGAGCCCCGACGCCGAACCCCATGTCACCGCGAGCGCCCCCATCGTCCAGGAAACCGTGGACGGTACCTTCACGGTAGAGTCCGATCAGTCTAAGACGATCGAATTGGAGGTACAAGTGCCAGCCAGCGTTACCTCATTGGATGCCAATTTGGGTTGGGGCCCTATGACCATCCAGCACCTTGTCACTAAAGCCATTGATGTTAATGTGGGCCTGGGTAACCTTGTCATTGAAACCTCTACGGGCGGCTTTGATGTCAACGTGGGTAAAGGCAATATTACAATGAAGGACCTCACGGGCTGGTTTGACCTCAATGCGGGTATGGGCAGTGTCAATTTACACCAAATCCGAGGCGATGCCGATATTAACGACGGACTAGGTAACATCGCTATCGAAGAGTCGCAAGGCACTTTCGAGGTGAGTGCCGGCAAAGGCGATATTCGTTGTCAGGGACTCAACGGACACTTGGAGGCGAATAGCGGCATGGGCGCTATCCTGGTCCGGGACAGCAAAAAACTTTCGCTGGAAGCCAATAGCGGATTCGGCAAGATTGAAGTGTTAGGCGGAACCTTACTAGATGTCGATTGCGAGGCAGGCATTGGCAGCGTCACGGTCGAAGCGGCTTTGTCCGCACTCACCGTAGAGGTGAAAAATCGGGGAGATATTCATGTGGCTATTCCGGTAAACCAAGGTGCACGAGTCGAGGCCATTACCGACCAAGGCCGCATCGTGTCTCAAATGGATCTCGTGGAGGTCAACAATCCGGGCCCTTCTCGGGGCCAGCGCTTAGTGGGTACCGTGGGTGACGGTGCGACGCCGGTGTCGCTGCACACACGTCGTGGCACTGTCACCCTGGGCCATTTTGATGCCACGGTCGACGCACCCAACCCAACGGAGTTTGACGACGTTGATCCACGCCTTGAAATTCTCACCCAGCTACAAGAGGGAACCCTTACCGTAGACGAAGCCGATGCACTGCTCACGCAATTAGATAACGAGCCCTAACAACCAGCGGAATCGTCTTATTAGCCTTCCATCGGAGGTTTACGAAATCCTTCGCCGACCACCTCATGCACCGTACCGACCACCACGAAGGCCTCCCGATCGACCTCATAAATGAGGTCTTTGAGGGTGGTCACCTCGGACCGCGTGACCACCACGTAAAGGATGGGCCGTTGCTCTCCGGTGTATTCCCCGGTCGCCCCCATCCTGGTGACGCCACGGTTCATCGTATCTAAGATCTTCTGTGCTACCACATCCGCTTTTGCACTCACAATGGTAAACGCTCGTGCGTAAGAAACGCCCTCTTGAACCACATCGATGGCACGAGACGAGATAAAAAGCGCAATCAACGAAAACATCGCAAGGGTCGGATTGAAGACAAATCCAAATCCCGCGATGATAAAGAAGTCGATTAACATCATGCCTTGTCCCATGCTGACCGGCGACCAATGGCTCAAAAATCGCGCCACGACGTCCGTTCCCCCGGTGGTGCCTCGTGACCGAAACACGAGACCAAGGCCCACACCCGACAAGACTCCTCCATACACAGCGGCCAAGAGAACATTATGTGTCAACGCATGGAGATGAATCAGAGCCACCGCTAGCGATAACATGAGCGTCCCATAGACTGTCCGACTGCCAACGCGGCCGCCCCAGAGCTTATGACTTAACCACAAAAGCGGTAAGTTCACCAGCAATAAGGTTACCCACAGCGGAACGTGTGCCACATAGAACAAGATAATCCCGAGACCCGAAACGCCTCCATCCGAGATGCGGTTCGGCACGTAAAAGCCGTTAATGCCCACGGCCGTAATCACGGTGCCGATGCTGATTTGGATATAATCCCATACCACACGGCGTTTTTTAGTCATGGCGTGCCCGCTTTCACCACAATGGCTCCGGGTAGCAACGCGACCGACTGGATTACCATGGGCACGGGCAATTTCAAGCTATCGACGCTAAAAATTTGCACGTCGGTAACCACAGGCAAATGTACCCCGTCAATGCTGGTGGGATGGAAAATCAGGGTTTTTTTGTCTGGCGAGACGACTAAATTGCCTTCAGTATCGAGAGGGATATACACCCCACCGAGCAATACCCGTCCGGTAATGGCAACTCCCGCGCGCGTAATGTGCACGGTAGGATTCTGAAACTTACCCTGGTGGGCTAAAAACGTGGCTAATGCCGCTTCGTCCACCGTAATGGTCACGGCCACCTTGCCGACCCGCGTCACTTTAACATGTTGGGCGAACAATGCACTGGTCGATAATCCCCCATTTTGCCAGTCCAACTGAATGGATTGCAGAGCCACGGGACCCAGCTTCACCTGATGCGCACTCACATAAAGATCTTGAAATTTACCTTGGAGTAGATACCAAAAAGGAATCGCCGTAAGCGAGACGGTCGGTTTGGGCCCATGATCAAATGCCGCGATTTCGGTGGCCACTTGGCCAGATACCCAACGGGGCACGTACCACTGGAGCCCCGCCAGTAACAATACGGCGACCACCAAAACTTTGATGGCACGGCTCATGAACTGGTGTCCTCAGGGTTAAGCAATCCCTTGGCTTCGTCTTGCAGATAGGCTTCGATAAATCCGTCAATTTCGCCATTCATCACACTTTGGACATTGCCGACCTCATACCGAGTCCGATGGTCCCGGACGATGGTATACGGTTGAAACACATACGACCGAATCTGAGATCCCCAGCCGATATCCGATTGAATCCCACGGACCTCCGCCATGTGCTGCTCCCACTCCCGTTCCTTCAATTCAGCGAGTTTTCCGCGTAGCATCTTCATCGCGGTTTCGCGATTGGAATGCTGAGATCGTTCGGATTGGCAACTCACCACAATACCCGTAGGAACATGGGTAATCCGGATAGCAGATTCCGTTTTGTTAATATGCTGGCCACCGGCCCCTGATGCGCGATAGGTATCTACCTTTAAATCATCGGAACGAATTTCAATCGTGTCATCCGCTTCCAGGTCTGGAATGACCTCCACCGATGCAAAGGAGGTATGGCGTCGTCCCGATGCATCAAATGGCGAGATGCGCACCAACCGGTGGACGCCCCGCTCCGGACGCAGAAACCCAAACGCATTATCGCCTCGGATCTCGAGGCTGACACTCTTCAGCCCCGCTTCTTCGCCCGGAAGTTGGTCAATGATATCGGTGCGAAATCCTCGTCGTTCAGCCCAGCGTAAATACATGCGCAACAACATTTGCACCCAATCTTGCGCCTCTGTGCCCCCGGCTCCTGCATGCAACGTAACAATGGCATCTTCGTGGTCGTAGGGACCCCGTAGAATAAGGGTCAACTCAAATTGCCGCAAGGCTACCAGCAGCGATTCGGCCTCCGTCAACTGTTGGCGCAGGAGTTGCACGTCGTCTTCCTGGCGTGCCAGGTCCACCAGCTCACACCAATCGGATACCCCTTCTTGAAGACGAGTAAACTCTTCTAGCGGTCCGGCTACCAATCGCAGTTGCCGGGTTATCCGTTCCGCTCGCTCTGGCTCGCCCCAAAAGTCCGGCTCTAACATGGCCGCTTCTAAGTTCGTTTTTTCGGTTTCTCGACCGTCGTGGTCAAAGAGACCCCCTGACACGGGCTAATACGGCCTCGATATCTTCTCGCACTGATACGATATCATCTTGTAGCAATGAGTTCCCCGCCTTTGGTGTGTATCAACGAACGAGCGATCCCCAAATCTAATCCTCGACCGTCGAGCCATGGCACCGTTTATATTTTTTCCCACTTCCACAAGGACACGGGTCGTTCCGACCAGGCTCGCCCTCTCCCCGCGCATGAGATTTCGCGCTTTGCCCGCCTTGGATCACTTGGAAAGGACGACCGGCCGGCTGGACTTCATCCCCATGCTGTTCTACCACCGCCGTCGCCACCGGCTGCTGCATCATCGCGATTTCTTCATCGGGTGCCGCTTGGAGATGAAAGAGCACGCGCACGACCTCTTCTCGAATCGCCCCTAACATATTTTGATACATCTCGTAGGCCTCTTTTTTATACTCCACCAACGGATCCCGCTGTCCATAGGCGCGTAGCCCCACACCTTCTCGCAACGCATCCATGGCATCCAAGTGTTCCATCCACTTGGAGTCCACCACGCGCAAGAGAATCATGCGTTCTAGTTCGCGCATGGCTTCCGCGCCGAACTCCTCATCCTTGTGTTCGTATATCTCGCGCCCCACTTCAAAGATGGCGGCTTGGAGTTCTTCCCGACTCTTCCCCAGTAACGAACTTGGATCAATGAGGCCTTTAGGCAAAAAGAATTCTTCGTAACTATCCAGTAGTGTCGCAATGTCCCATTCTTCTGGATGGAGGTTTTGAGGACAATTCATGGCAATACCATCCTCAATCAGGCCATCGAGCATGTGCAGCACATCTTCCCGAAGATTTTCCTTGGTCAAAATATCCCGACGTTGCTTGTAAACCACTTCTCGTTGCAAGTTCATCACGTCGTCATATTGCAGCACTTGCTTTCGGGCATCAAAGTTACGCGCCTCTACCTTTTTTTGAGCCGATTCAATGGCCCGGCTGAGGACACCGCTTTCAATGGGCTCGTCTTCTTGAACCCCTAGCCGGTCCATGAGACCGGCCAAAGTCGGTGCCGCGAAGAGGCGCAGGAAATCGTCCTCCAGTGACAGATAAAACCGTGAGGAACCAGGATCACCTTGCCGTCCTGAACGTCCTCGCAACTGGTTATCAATGCGGCGTGACTCATGACGTTCGGTCCCAATAATATGGAGCCCCCCCAGGGCGGGAACCCCTTGTTCCAACACAATGTCGGTACCGCGACCCGCCATGTTGGTGGCAATCGTCACCGACCCGATCCGCCCAGCATGGGATATAATTTCAGCTTCTTGTTCGTGATACTTCGCGTTCAGCACGGTATGCGGAATATCTTCTGCTTTGAGCATTTCGCTTAGCAACTCAGATTTCTCGATAGACACCGTACCGACGAGGACCGGACGTTTCGCTTCGTAAAGCTCGCGAATTTCTCGTACCACGGCTCGAAACTTGGCGGCTTCCGTCTTATACACCACATCGGGATAATCTTTTCGAATCATTTCGCGATGAGTGGGTACCACAATGACGTCCAATCCGTAAATCTTGCGGAATTCTTCTTCCTCGGTCACGGCAGTACCGGTCATGCCGGCCAGTTTTTGGTACATGCGAAAGTAATTCTGAAAGGTAATGGTCGCCAAAGTTTGCGTCTCGTCTTCAATCTTGACTCCCTCTTTGGCTTCAATAGCCTGGTGAAGACCATCCGAGTACCGGCGACCAAACATCAGTCGTCCGGTAAATTCATCGACGATAATTACTTCACCATCTTTGACCACATAGTCCCGATCGCGTTTCATAATAGCCTTAGCCCGCAGGGCTTGGTTGAGATAATGAGATAAATCTAAGTGCGCATCATCATATAAATTAGGTACCGCCAGCATCCGCTCCACCTTCGCTACGCCAGCTTCGGTAGGCGCCACGGCCTTGAGTTTCTCATCAATGGTATAGTCAATGCCTTCTTTGAGATTCTTGGTGATACGAGCAAAACTGTAGTACAAATCTGGCGAACGGTCGGCTTGCCCAGAAATAATCAGGGGAGTTCGTGCTTCGTCCACAAGAATACTGTCGACCTCATCGACGATGGCATAGTGGAGATCACGTTGCACCATCTCATCCATGGTATTTACCATGTTGTCTCGCAAATAGTCGAATCCAAATTCGTTATTGGTCCCATAGGTAATGTCGGCGGCGTAAGCAGCCCGTCGCGCTTCGGGTTCCATATCATGCTGAATCAACCCCACCGATAGCCCGAGAAATGAATACAGCTGACCCATCCATTCCGAGTCACGTTTGACCAGATAGTCATTCACACTGACCACATGAACGCCTTTGCCAGCAAGCGCATTCAGATAAGCCGGCAGGGTCGCTACCAATGTTTTCCCTTCACCGGTTTTCATCTCGGAAATGCGCCCATCATGCAGCACCATGCCCCCAATGAGTTGCACGTCAAAATGCCGCATTTGCAACACACGACGTGAACCTTCTCTCACGACCGCGAAGGCCTCAATGAGGAGGTCGTCTAACGATTCTCCTTGCCCCAAGCGCTCCCGAAATTCCACCGTTTTGTTGCGCAGTGCATCATCCGAAAGTGCTTCCATTTTCGGTTCCAACGAATTGATATCTTCCGCGAGTCCGCGATAGCGCCGAACCTCTCGATCGCTAAACCGATTGACCCAATTGGACAACATCTTAAGCATGCCCTGACTTCCCCCATTCAACGTAAAAGGAACCATGAAAGGTTCCTACGCCGATCCTCATTATCGCATTGTACCATGAAGGTTAGGGCACGTTCAACCGGCCGGCTACTGCCGGGTACTACCTTTTCCCGTCTCCGAGAACATTACCGAACTGAGGTCCCAGCCATGTCCCGCGCCTTCCACTTTCGATAGATCCGTGCGTTCGGCAATTTCCATGAACTTTTCCACGACACGCGGATCAAATTGGATACCTGCCCCAGCTCGAATTTCTTCTATCGCCGCTTGATGGGGCATAGCTCGTCGATATGGCCGGTCCGAGGTCATAGCATCGTACGCATCCACTACCGTGATTAAGCGAGTCTCGATAGGAATCTCCTCTCCGCGCAAGTTATCCGGATAGCCAGTCCCGTCCCACCGTTCGTGGTGGTGCAATACCCCATTAGCCGCACAGCCCTGCATCTGCACTGAGGTCAACATTGCGTTCCCCACAATCGGATGGCGCTGCATAATCAACAACTCATCTAGATTCAAACGCCCGGGTTTGTTCAGAATATGGTCGGGTGTTCCCATCTTCCCAATGTCATGCAGTATCCCAGCGAAACGTACTTCTTCCACTTGATCCTCAGGCATTTTCATATGGTGAGCTAACAGCATCCCGTAGTGCCCTACCCGCATGCTATGCCCATAGGTGTAGGGGTCCTTCGCATCGAGGCCTGCCAAAATCACGCGAATCGTGTTATAGTACGCGAACCGCAACGCCTTGGTTAAGGTGATGGTCCAGCGCACCGCGGCTAAGGGGACAAAGAATGCTAGTTCGCCGACAAAACCGAGGCTATGGTATAAGCCTGCCATAAGAAATGCGATTGGGATCATAAGGAGAAAACTAGGTGTTAAAGATTTGTAGTTAACCCGAAACACTTCACGCAACGATCGCCTTTTTCGGAGTGCCACCGCTATCATTACCATGATGGTATTAAGAGCAAAACCTATCACTATAACCGCCGTCAATGGTACCATGTTGGCCAGTAAACTATGACCAGAAACGCTCCCACCCATGAATTTAAAACCGTATCCTACCACCCATCCAATGACGGCATACTGGGCACGGTTAAAAACGACTGAGGGCCATTTAATACGACCGGTGAGTTCGCCTTGAGTCCATGTCCCTAGTAATCCAGTCCACACCCCTACAAACGGACCGAAGACAACGGAAATCGCTACCAGAATAGGTAGCGTCACGGAAAGTCCCCCTTGTCCCCTAATAAGAGAGATGCCTCCGAAGGCACCAACCTCTGTGCCCACTGCCATCACCAACATTCCAACCGTTAATGGAACAAATTCCTTTATACTTAGTACTAAGAGCATCGCTGCTAATGATGTAACGGCCGCCAAGTATAATTTCATTGGTTTGGGATACACACCGGTTCCTCCTCTAGCGTTACAAATAATTATCGACCAACCGGGCTACTAGTCTAAATACCAGCCAGCACCTACGGTTAAAACATCTACTAACCCAGAAACAAGGTTACGTACAAACCCCTTCATGTTCGGCTATTACTCCTATCGTAATGGCCATGTGGCACCCACCGCTTTGGGCTAAACCACAT
>DAHWKJ010000009.1 GCA_027343695.1 Sulfobacillus sp.
ATCAAGAAGCCGACCAAGGGTCTCGTCACGACCCCGCCGTCCACAGTCGAAATGCCGGTTCCGGTGGCATTTGGGTTTCAAAACCCTGAACATCAGTTCATTTATGAGCGCGTTATTGACGAATTAGGCAATCGCTACGTAGGCGATCAGGTTCCGCATGAGGTGACGGCTCTCTTAGAGGAATTTTACTTAACTGGACACGCCGAAATGAGCCCATTTGCGTTGAGTCAGGGCCAAAAGCGTCGGCTCTCGGTGGCCGTGATGGTCAGGGACCCGCATGCCGCCTATTTGCTTGATGAGCCGACTTTTGGTCAGGATGCCGGCACTCAGAAAAAAATTGTCGAACGTCTTGAGCGGCTTCAGGCAGAGGGCCGCGCCGTCGTCTTGACCACCCACGATATGGACCTGGTATGGGGGCACGCCACCCGGGTGATTGTGCTGGTCGAGGGTAAAATCCTGTTCGATGGAAGCCCCCAAAGCTTATACCATGAACCGGAACTCATGCGTGTCGCGAAACTTTTAGTCGGAGCCGATTCCCATGCCACGGAATCTATTTCGGCAGCACCAAAGCCGCGCTTTATTCAAGTCGACCGGCGCCAATCCGAGTCGTTCCTGGGCCAACTCAACCCCGGCCTTAAATTGGTGACCACCATCTTAGTGATGATGCTGTCGATCTTTGCGACCCACATCTGGCAAGGGGTACTCTTAGGCGTGATCCCGGTCTTGTTAATGTGGCTCGCGGCGCGGATGACGCCCTGGCAGATTGCCAAACGGATGGCGCCCTTTGTAATCTTTTTTGCCTTTTATACTTGGACCCTCACCGCCTATTCTCGGGTGGGACCCCACACCCCGACCGTGTGGTTTTTGTGGTTTCGCCTGAGTTGGGTAGGGCTCCATAACGGCCTCGTGCTCGCTTTTCGGATGTTGGCGTCGGTGGCCTTTGGCGTGGTGTATGTATCCACGACCGATGTGACGGGGCTCGTGGTCAGTCTGACCCGCAACTTTAAAGTGGTGCCGAAATTTAGCTACGGCAGTCTGGCCGGAATCCGGGTGTTTCCGTTGTTCGAGGAAGAGTGGAATAAACTCAGGCAGGCACGCCACTTGCGTGGTAAAGAAGTTCGGCGTTCTCCCATTACCCGCATCGTCACCTATGCCTTGCCCTTAATGACACAAGCCATCCGAATCGGCGAGAGGGTGGCGGTGGCCATGGAGAGCCGCGGTTTTCGGGGCCGGGTGGCTGGGGATCCCAAGGCCCGCACCTATTATTTGGACACTCCGGTCAAGCCCAAAGATGGGATTTACCTGGCGGCCGTGGTCTTAGCGTGCCTCTCGATCTTGATTTTTGTTCGGTGATGCTCTGTTGGGAGAGGAATGCCTGGTGTCGGCACGGGTCCGCTCGTGCCGACTTGTCTTGCCAAGACGGCCAATCGAGGCCAAAATATTAGAAGGAGGTGACGTGCGTGTCAGTGTTTGAAGTCGGTGACAATCTTTTTGCAGTCGATTTATTTGAAGACGGCCACCCGTTTAGAACATCGGCCTATGTGATCCGGGGGACGGAGCCGACCTTGATTGAGACCGGATCGAGTGCCAGCCAGGCGTCTTTACTAAAAGGACTCCAGGAGCTTGGTTATGAGCCCGATGACATCCGGCATGTCATCGTGACCCATGTCCACCTGGATCACGCAGGAGGGGCGGGGATGTTTATGGAGAGGGCTCCCCACGCTGTCTTGCATGCCCATCCCAAAGGAGCGCGGCACCTCATCGATCCAGGCCGCTTAGAAGAAGGCGTGCGAGCGGTCTATGGCGATGTGATGGATACCCTATATGGAGCCATCGTGGCCGTGCCCTCACACCGGGTTCGAATTCAAGAGGACCGGTCCACCTTGGATCTGGGGGCGGGGCGGGTGCTCACGTTTTACGATAGCCCCGGGCATGCCAAGCACCATTTTTGCGTGTGGGATAATGTAACGCGTGGCATCTTTTCAGGGGATACGATTGGGATTCATTATCGGCAGGCCGGGACCGGCTGGGACTTTGATTACGGGTTTCCCACGACCTCGCCGTCCGACTTTGATCCGGACGTCATGCTCGAGACTTTAGACCGTTTGGAAGCCTTAGAGCCGGAAGTGGTGTATCATACGCATTTTGGGCCGACGCGTCCTGCTTCCGAGGCGTTTCGATTTTCACGCAAAGGGATTCACGCGATTCAGGCGATGTTAGCCCGGCTGTCCGATGATGCGACCCCAGAGACCGCCGCCATCATGTTAAAGGCGTATCTGGCCCACGATATGGCCGAGGGAGGGCACAGCGTGCCTTCGTTGGAACCGATGGCGCTCGATATCGACCTCGATTCGCAAGGCATGATCGTATACATGCAAAAGAAGAAAGCCGGAAAGCTATAAGCAGTATGCCCACCAAGGGGCAATTTTGGATAAATCAAGGAGGCTACATCATGCGTACGGTGTGTATTCCAATTGATGACGCGGGCGCGGTCGAACCGCGCTGGGGCAAGGCACCAAAAGTCGCGATTGCGAAAGTCGAGGGGGGCAAAATAGAGTCCTGGGAGGAAATTCCAGTAGGATGGGATGAACTCCACGGACAGAGCGGTGAAGGGCAGCACCATGCCCGAGTTGCTAAGTTTTTGATAGACCATCAGGTCACCGATGTGGCGGCCCAGCATATGGGCCATGGCATGGAACACATGCTGCACAGCATGCACGTAGACCTTCATCTTGGGGTCAATGGGATGGCTAAGACGGTTGTGGCTGAACTGTAGATTTGGGATCTCAGGATACTTTTTGCGCCGGAGGAGCGAGCTATGGGAGTCTTGTTGGCGTTATCTTCTGGCATGGTGGTCGCCTTTAACCCGTGTGGAGTCGGCCTGTTACCGAGTTACTTGGCTTTGCTGTTGTCCCGCCCAGGGGGAGAAACGACCTGGCTCAAGGGGTTAAGTGCAGGTCTCGCGATGACGGCCGGGTTTGTGGTGTTGTTTGGGCTGGCTGGACTTATCGTGGCCAGCCTGGGTCGACTTTTGTTTATTCTGGCCCCGATTACCTCGGTGATGATGGCGCTCTTGTTGCTCGGGATGGCAGTGGCTCTATGGCGGGGCAAAGGGTTTGGCACGGGCCTTTGGGGGCTCTCTTCCCGCGTTCAACGGTGGAGCGGACAAGCGGGACGATGGCCATTTTTTCTTTATGGGTTAAGTTACGGACTGGTATCTTTAACCTGCAGTCTTCCCGTATTTTTGGCCGTCGATGCGGTGGGCTTTCATCAGGGGATTCTGGTAGGATTAGTCCGCTATGTGGTGTTCGCGTGCGGCATGGGTATCATCGTGACGGGCCTGTCGCTGGTTACAGTCGAGGCCCGCGCTCTGGCCGAGCGCCTGATTGAAGCCGTAATGCCAAGCATTCACAAACTAAGTGCGGTGGTAATGGTAGCCGCGAGTTTTTATCTCTTATGGTATTGGATTGGCGGACCCGGACTCCATGTGGGTCTCATTTAAGTAGAGGTGGACAAGATGCCTAAATTTCGTAATCTCATGATCCTCGGGAGCCTCATGGTGTTGTTAGTGGGGGTGGTGCTCGGGACCTACCGGGTGGTGAGCCGATGGCATCCCCAGACGAGCAATCTGCCGACGTCGATAAGCCAACTCTCATCGGTGGCCGCGAATGTGGATCCGGGCGTGACCTTAAAGCGCGCCGCACCAAACTTTACCTTGACCAATCAGTTTAACCAGACGGTGAGTCTCAAGCAGTTTCGAGGTAAAGTGGTGGTGCTCACTTTCATCGATAGCAAGTGTACCACCGTGTGTCCCTTGACGGCGGTGGTGTTAAAGAACCTGCAGCACGATCTGGGGCCTTACCAAAAGAACCTCCAGTTGGTGGCAGTCAATGCCAACCCGGTGGCTACCAGTGTTCAGGACGTCTATGCCTGGTCTAAGAGTCACGCCATGTTGCACCATTGGCAATATGTCACGGGCTCCGCCGCGGCTCTTAAAAAGGTTTGGGCCTCGTACTACGTCGCCACCCAGGTCCTTAAAGGAGATTTAGTCCAGCATATTCCGGCCGTGGTGGTCATTAGCCCCACAGGACAAGAACGTTGGCTTTATATCAATGCGGCAGTCGGCAACCAGCCCGTGCTGTCGGCCGAAGTGCATAATTTGTTGGTGCATGTGACGCCGCTCTTACCAGGTCATCCGCCCTTGACGCGCTTTCCGGCGGCCCGGGAGTTAACGTATTTGGCCGGGAATCTAGGGCCTACCCAACATCGCCATCCATTTACCGCACAAACCATTTTCCCGGGAGGACGCCTGGCCTCGTTCAAGGTAGGACACGGGGGGAAACCGCTATTGTTAGATTTCTTTGCTTCGTGGTGCCCGGACTGCCAAGAGGAAATACCCGTATTGAAGTCGTATCAAGGCTATGCTAAGGCGCATCACCTGCCAACCGTTGTGGGGGTGGATCTAAGACTTTCGGAAACGTCTACTGCCCATGTGATCCATTATGTGACCAGGTCTCATATTCCCTATCCGGTGGCGCTGGACGCCACGGGGAATATTTCCGATGCCTATGGCGTGGTCGGACTCCCGACCCAAGTGTTGGTGTCTTCGACAGGACGGATTCTTTGGTATCACCAAGGGCTGATTGCCGAGCCCGCGCTAATCCAAGCTCTTCGGAGTAAGCTTCTATCCAACTAAGAGGTTGGAGACGGGTATGTAGAAAGTGAGGAGAATAGCTCTATGCGGCATCTCATTATTGGGGCATCGGGACAGGTGGGGGGATATCTCTGGCGGGCGCTCGAAGCGAACCCCGATCACGAGGCAATCGGTACCTATTTTGCAACCCCGGTTTTGGGTCAAATCCCACTCGACTTCACGAACCGCAAAGCAGTCCATACAATCTTAAGTCAACACCATCCCGATGTGGTGTGGCTACCGGCTGCGCTACCGGATGTGGATCGGTGTGAGCGTGAACCTGAATTGAGTCACCGACTCAACGTGGAGGCACCCTCAGGGGTGGCCGATGTCGCTCAGGAGTTCGGCATGAAGGTGGTATTTTTCTCTACCGATTACGTCTTTGACGGGACCCACGGGCCCTACCGAGAAACGGATGCGACGCATCCGCTACAGACCTATGGGCAGCATAAGGTGCGGACCGAAGAATATCTTCTCACCCACATTCCTCACGCCTTAATCATCCGCCCGGCCTGGATCTACAGTGACGAGCCTAATCCGCGCAACTTTGTGTACCGGATTCTCCAACAGCTAGAGTCGGGAAAGCCGGTGAAAGCAGCCACGGATCAGGTAAACACCCCGACCAATAGCCAGGATCTGGTCACTCGCTCTTTGAAAGCGGTAGAGTCCAACGTTGAAGGGATCTTGCACATCGTGGGTCCGGATCGGCTCAGTCGTTATGATTT
>DAHWKJ010000010.1 GCA_027343695.1 Sulfobacillus sp.
CCAAACCCGGTTTCTTCACCGATCTCGCGCCGACACGCGGCCCGGAGGTCGGTGTGTTCCGGGTATTCAACGTGTCCGCCGACCCCAGACCATATGCTGGGGAGGAATTCGCGCTCGGCCGACCGCTGCATCAGCAACATGCGGTCCCCGTGACAGAGGTACGCGGTGGTCATAAGGCGGATCTGATTCAGATTGCCACGCTCCCTCTCGCTCAGCCGTTTCACGCACAACCAGGAATACCTAACAGAATTCGAGAATGTTTGGCGAATCCCTCCCGGACATACGCCCCCGAAACTGCAGATTCGCGTTGCAAAGTAGACCTTGCTACTCCATCCAAATCCTGGCAAGTTTATTGGGGAGGGATATTGCATGCAAAGACAATTTGAACCGCCCACGGAATACTATGACGAGCGCATCAAGAGCGTGGATGAGAACATCGTCGCGTCCATCGCTACACGCCAGCACCTATCCCATGGACAACCGGGTTTTCCCAAAGACGCCTACATGGAACAATGGGCGCAACAATATGCTGTGCCGATCCCCCTCTTGCAGCGAACCTTTGCCCTGCTCTTCGGCTGGCGGGACATCGTGCGCGAACGGGTGGAACCCGACCAGTTTGAGCGTTTCGTGCCCATCATGACCGCCGAGAACCAGCAGGACCTGTGGGTCACGGTGCCCTATCTCCGCCAATACAATAACTGCAGCATTGTGGAGGTGTTGCTGGCTAGCCCGCACCTCAGTGGTCCCGTGACGGTTGATTTGGATATTGCGGGATACGAGTGCCAGCGGCATGGCGGCGGTGGCAGTCGGGGCTATTGGCGCCAAGAGTTTGTCGTCACCCCCGTGGTCCCGGACGATCAAGCAGCGACCCTCGGCATGACGATCCGCGTCGCATCAGACGGCAGGATCCGGAGGCGGCCATCCGACGAACCAGAGCCCCAACCGATCCCACCGACCATCTTTCGACCCCGATCGGGTTAGAGCGACGGTGAGACGTTGAATCTGAGTCTCACGCCAAAGGGGGGGCGACTGTGGAAATCACGTGGATCGATGAGCAAGATCCCGTCGGACACAGGATTTTTGATTCCTGGTGGGAAGCCGACGAATGGGCGGACTCCATCCTCACAGATTTTTACCCCTTCGATCGTATTCAGCCCCTAGAAGTAGCCGCTATTTATTCTTGGCCGGGCGAGCCGTAACACGGTTGGACTCGAAAGGAGATCGTATGCGGTACATTATCGCGGCTTTGACCGCCGTTTTTGTCATCGGTCTCGGTATCTGGGTGGCCGGGCCTCCCATCCAGCACCACTCCATCCGGTTGCCGTACTCTCCCGTACCGTCATTCATCGCGCCCTTTACTGTTGAGCGCACCACGCCGCCCATCCCCCTGCCCCATGGGACCTACTCCACGACCGGCGGCTTCAGACTACCCTACCACCCCATATTGTCGACGGGACCCGGGACGGGGCAGTGGTGGGTGGGAAAACACAGCTACCTCTGGCCCTTGCCAATGAAAGTCGCCATGCGGTGGGCTCAACGTCACATGGGTGGGCCATGGAAGCCGTCGGGTAACGGGTTCACTGGAGGGCGCGGGTATATTCTGTATCGCTGGCTGGCATGGTCTCCGAGATCAAATCCGCATGAAACCTTGATGCTCCAGTTCGCGTCGCGGGGACCGTACCATACATGGGTAACCATCTCTTTTAGCACCGTGGTCATACCGGCGGGATAGCCGTCCGAACCCACTTAGGGTGCTATTGCCCCCAAGAGCGCATGATTCGTGTGATAAAGTATTGCGCTGCGATGTGAGGAAAATGCCACGTCCAAGGGACAAGCTTTGAGGCTGTCTCAGGGTCGGATCCGCCCATCGGGATTAATGGTCATCGCCTGCAAATCGATCACAAACTGTCCCTGCAACAAGATATCCATCCCCAACAGACCATAGATACCGGGGTGCGCCACTAAGTTCCCGAAATCTACT
>DAHWKJ010000054.1 GCA_027343695.1 Sulfobacillus sp.
TGGGCCTGCCGACACCATCGCTGCGGGCAACATTGCCCGTAGGGCCGCCGTCAACCGGCCAGACGCGGGGTCTGCTTTGGGGCAGGCACCTGCAAGCTCCGCCCTTTAGGGCGGGGTGGTTGACAGGAGGACGTTTGGCAAAGGGCTACCGGGTGGTTTCTGGCTGAATGCCAGCCAGTGGTCTCACCTTATGACAGCCATGCATCGCGTCCTGGTGATCGAGAGGGGGTGTGCGGCATGCGGCTAGCCATTGTTACGGCAACCTTTCCTCCCTACCGGGGAGGGACAGGCAATGTGGCCTATCATCATGCCCGTCTGATGCACGAACGGGGGAATACGGTTACCGTTTTTACCGCTGCTCAACCCAAGGAGGTGCCAAAGCCCAATTTTCCCTTTGAGGTGCAGTATCTGCCGGTTAGATTTCGCCTAGGCAACGCGCCGTGGACGCCCAGTCTATGGGCCAAGTTGGCAGGGTTCGACGTGATCCACCTGCATCATCCCTATATCTTTGGAGCCGAGCTGACCATGCTCGCCGCACGGCGCCACCAAACACCTTTCGTGCTTACCTACCATAACGACCTCATTGCCGGCGGTGTTCGCGGGTTATTGTTTAGGGCATACACCCGACTCGTGCAACCCCAGGTGTTAGGGGCGGCCAAACTGGTGATGGCGACGAGTGATGATTATGCACGGCACTGCTTCTTAAAAGATGTTCGAGGTTTGATGGTTCAGGAAGTGCCAAACGGGGTGGATGTGGGATTTTTTTCACCGGGCGAAGGCGTTCGCCCTAAAGAAATTCCTAGCGAGGCACCTCTGGCCCTTTTCGTGGGGGCATTGGACAAGGCACATCACTTCAAGGGCCTTCCCGTTCTCATCGAAGCCATTTCGCAATTACCCGATTGGCACCTTGCGGTAATAGGGGAAGGCGATCGCAAACAAACCTATGTTTCGGCAACATATGGAAAATCATGCCAAAATCGTGTACACTGGATGGGAGCCGCTTCGGAGACTGAGCTAAGAGATCTCTATCGTGAGGCCACCGTAACGGTGTTGCCCAGTACGACGTTGGGGGAAGCGTTTGGCTTGGTCCTTGTCGAATCTATGGCTTGCGGGACTCCGGTAATCGCTTCCGATTTGCCCGGGGTTCGAAGTGTGGTGCCTACGGCGCTGAACCTTGGCCAGGTCGTTCCCCCAGGGGACGTTCAAGCTCTAACTGGTGCCTTACGGCGGAGTGCCCAGATTTCCAACTTGGGTGGAAAGGTTGAGGCGGTGATGAAGGTGGCGCGAGAACGTTTTTCCTGGGAATGTATCGGAGACGACTTGGAGGACAGGTACGCGGAAACTTTGGGCTTGGCTTTGAAGGCCGAGCGTTGAATAGAAGGAGTTGGCGTCTCCCTTGGTGGGTTCTCGAGCGCTTTATGCCGCTGGCGAACGATCAGCATCCACGTCAAATGGTTAGGCACTAATGGTGGAGCGTAGTGGATTAGTGAGGAACCTTGGTGCATTGATATGGATTAATTACTCGATTATTAGCCGACGGTGTTAAACACCGCACGTAGTAAGGCTTTGGACTCAGCCGTGTGGATTCTGGGTTTGGTATACTCATGGACCCCTGGGCGTTGGCGGATTGGAAGGACATTCGTAACAGAGGCAACGCGATGGATAAATGGGTTGAGCTTGGAATGGGGTTGAGATGTCCCGGTAAAGGATCTTAGGCGTCGTGTGATTTCAAATTTGGGGTGGATCAATGAAAAGTCCAGAGGTGAGTGGGGTTATGGCGTATGCTCATCCACCATCAAAGGTTCTCATAGCATTCAACCCCGACGACTGGTGGGAGAGCCGCCTGCCGGCAGCCTTTACGGATGATGCGGAACGCAACCCGGGAGTGGGCGTTATGCTCCGCGATTTGTATCGCACCCTTGAGGATGAGCAAATACGACAACGGTGTCCCCATATCTTTTCTCGTCGTTCTCTACAGGGTGTTCATCATGCGCTAAAGGAGTTGGTAATAAACGGTTACTTGGCCACGCATACTGCGGTGGTAAACCGCAAGCGCATCGCGAATCGATATCCGACCTCTGCACCGGTTGACCCTTCATTGGTCTATGTAGGCGATTATTGCCTGCCGCTTCAGCTTCTTTGGCATGGGGTACATGCTGATGGACGATTCGCATCCTCTGGAAAGCACGGCGGTCAACACGCCAGCGAATGGAACATAGTAACCCCTTTAGAAGAAGTGGCGATGTTTCGGAAAAATGTTAACGAGTTGATATCATCCCGATGGGAGGCAATCCATAGGGAGGCGGCCAGTGTGCGAGGTGCTATTCTGGATTTTAAACGGCTGACTCGGGGCAGTGCCGGTGAGGGGGGAGAATATCTTTTGGCGTCCAAAGGGCTCCAAGCATCCCGTCGACTGGATGCTTGGCTTGCTGAAATGATGATACGGCTACCGCGGCTAGCCCAAGGCCAATCGCGACGATGGAATAGCGCGCGGAAAATGCCAAATCGGCTAGTCCTATGAGGTTACAGACTGAACCCGTACAACGAAAGCTTGCGATACCACTCGCGTTGCAAAACGGATTCTTAAGTGCGGCGTCTAATCTCACTAGCGGGCTGGTGGGACTGCTTGGTTCCATTATTATCGTGCGGTCATTGGACGCCACCCAATATGGGCACTTAAGTTACTTGCTATGGTTGAGCGCTACGCTCTCGGCCTTGGGGATGCTGGCGTTTCCGCACGCACTCACCAAAATCAGTGCGGAATTACGAGGAGCGGGTCGGGCAGATGACGCGCACCGGTTGGAATACTGGGTTTTTCGTTGGCTTTTGATCATCAATGTGGTCATCGGAATGGGTGTGGTGCTGTTTGGCATTGTATCGGCGCGGAACATGACCTATCTGTCGATGATCGGCGGGGTGCTGGTAGTCAATGCCGTGAATAGGGTACTTTGCTCGCGATATTATGCCCAACAACGATATCGCCGCGTGACCTGGAGTTCGATGGCAACCTCCCTGGCCCAGGTATTGCTCGTGATTCTCTTTGCGTGGGTTCGCCCCAAGATCCCAGAATTCTTTTTCGCGCTGTTAGCTCCTGGTCTGGCTTCTACGGTAATTCTGGCCCAGGGACTACGTCCATGGCGCACGCAGAGCACTCGAAATCCAGGCCGGCAGGTGGTTTCGCAATATGTTCGCTATCTCCTGCCAGCGTCCATCGTGTTAGTTTCGGAAGTGATTGTGTGGCAGCGATCGGGATTGTTTTTTTTGAAGCAATATTCGTCTGATGCGCAAATTGGATATTTTAGCTTGGCCTATACGTTCTACAGCATGGTGCTTAGCCTAGGTTGGGCGTTGGCTAACGGATTCTATCCGGCGGTGTCCAACTATTTTGGGGCGGGTCGAACCTCGGCTATCATTAGGGAAGTTCGTAGAGGGCTAGTCATCCTTGTGCTTTACTCGGCTCCTGTCATGTATGGCGGGCTGGTAGGAATTGGAACGGCATTGAAACTGGTCTATGGGCTAAAGATGGCCCCAGCGATACCCGTGGCAGAGATTCTCTTAGTCGGACTCGTGCCGGGAGTAGCCTCCTCTATTTTTGCGGTGACTCTCAATGCCGGTGGAGAAATTTGGCAAAATGTAAAAATCGGAACCATCATGGCGATCTTGAATCTGAGTCTCGATTTACTAGTGATTCCTAGACACATGGCTGTTGGTGCCGCTGCCGCGAGTACCGTGACGCAAATCATCAATACCCTTCTGTTAGGGTGGATGGTAGTCCATCGGCACCATGTGGACCTTCCTTACTGGGCGATCGTTCGGATTGGGGTGGCGGGATTTTTGACGATGTATCTGATTCCGCGCGTGACAAGTGCGCTGCTTCCCTCGAATCTTGCCTCGTTCGCGTTAAGCATGGTTGTGGGAGGGTTGGCTTATGTCCTGGTGGTATGGAAATTTCGATGGTTTAGCTCGGGTCTTTCCTTGTTCGGGGAATGATTTTAGCGTCTTCCCGTGAAGTTGACCACGGATTCCCATCGGAATTGGGACGCGCAAGCGATCTGTTGGTCCGGTTGTAGCGCATGTAAAGCCCCGCAAAACCTTTCGAATGATCACATGGCGCACTAACAGCGCTGCAAAACTTCATTCTTCGGCTTATGACACGGAATAAACTGTGGATTGCTCGGGGCCATACTTGGCGTAGCCTGTAAGTTCGAGCTACGCTAATCGGACGCACCCATCTTACGGAACAGCGTTGTACCAACGACGACCGATGATTGTTCCCCATAAAGGAAGCTCGATCTCCCGTGCAATTCGCTACGTCGACTCGTTGTCGAAAGCACCAGATTCCTTAAAGGTCAAGATTCTCTCGGAGTGGCCTCGATTTCAGACCTCTCAGCCATTTATTCCATAACCGCGCCCGGTCTCCAAATTCATACGGGTCGTTTCGTCCGGCTTTGCCTAGTCATGGCCATTTGATAGGATTTGTACAACCCATCAAGCGAATCTTCCCAAGAGAACTGTCGTGCGTACTCTCTAGCCAAGCGGGACGTGCGAGCGCGCAAGGCACCGTCCCTCATGACATGCAAAAGCACTCGAGAAAGCGCCTCTCCATCCGCTTTATCGACTAATATACCTCGGCCGTTACCTACCAAGTCATTAAGCGCCCCAGATCGAGAAGCCACGACGGTCTTCCCGTGAGCCATAGCTTCTAGCGCCACCAGACAAAATCCTTCATCCCACGTGGATGGTATCACGGCAACATCACCTCCGTCATACAACAAGGCCATGTCTTCTGGTGGTAACTTGCCCAACAAATGGACGTGTCCGGCTAGCCTATCTGAGTTGAGCAGGCGCTTGATCTGCGCACCATAAGGGGTGGCAACCCGCGATGTTGCGTTTCCCCACAAGGTTTCGTCCCCGGCAAGTAACAAATGTGCGCCAGCTGCGGCCGTTGGTTCAAATGCTTGAATTAGTATGTCGAGTCCTTTTTCGGGCACGAAAGCTCCTGCAAAGAAAAAGAGGAAGGCGTCATCAGCCAGTCCCACCTGAGCCCTAAGAGCTTTACGCCGCTCGACTCGTTGCGCTTCGGATAGTTCTAAGACTTGGTCAATCGCGTTGGATACCACGACCACGGGGGTCTTCATAACGTCGCGAAGCCTATTGGCGACAAATGGGCTTACGGCAACTATTAAATCTGCATCTTTGTCTAGGCGCTGAAATCCTTGCGCGTCCCCATTCACATCGGGGTTGCTATGGATATGGACTACGCGCAAGTCTGTAGGGACAAAGCGCACGTAGTGGTACATATGGGTATGGACAATATCCCAATGTCGTTCCCTTGTTACACGTAGCAAAGCCACATGCTGGCGAAAGTCCCATTCTCTTCCCAAGGCGTGTGCTTTAGCCCAACGTAAGGGTTTGACGCCTCGAATCTCGACCCCTTTCCATTGGTACGACGTGGCGTCGCTCCGTATTCCGGCCACGGTTACGTCATCCCCTTTTTGAGCCTGGCGACTAGCGATTTCTAGAGCGACCCGAACGACTCCGCTCGTCGGGTATCCATCCAACCTGGGTGGAATCGTGCCTGGTCCGACCCAATGTAATATGCGCACTGGAATCTCCCTTTCGAATAGATTCGACGTTCATGTGGACATGCACAATCTCCTTGGTCAACAGTCGAGCGCAATATTCGTCATTGTGAAGTGTTTCGGGAAGAGAAACCCATAAGCCAATGCTGTTTTAGTAACCAATAAATACCGAGACGATGCGATCTCAATGTGGCCCGTTTCAGATACGCATGGCTTAATTATTCTTGATGAATACCAACCTGTGCATTTACCGGCGCCTCCTAACAGTCTACCGCGCGCCAGGTATTCGTCGCATTATTCTTGGTTGAGCCTTTCGCGTTTCTGTGAAAAGGGGGCGTTAAGTACGGAATCCAAAGTCTGGATCATCCCGAGCTGCATCCGACGCAAGGGCTGAATGCTCTACCCATGGGATTACCCTGTGATGCGCAATCAGATCTCGACCTATTCAGGTGGCTACCATGATTCAATGACAGTCTATCACCATACACTTTAAGAAGCACGGACAACTTCGGTTGTTGCCCGAGAAATCGATCGGCGCATGACCTGGGATGTGGTGGCTCCCACCGTGGAAAAAGGTGCCATAGCCCGTGGCTTGGCGATAAATCACCAGTGCTAGGCCCGTGATTAAAGGGGTCGATCGGTTAAAAGGCTAGCATGAATGCCAGGGACATTTGTGACAACCTTGGCATTTCCGTCGTTGGGGATGCCATCGAGGACGTTGCTGTGACGGACTGGAGAGATTCCAAAATCGAAGAGGGGCAGTGGCAGACCTTAGCTAAGGGCTGGCGGTGCCATGAGCCGGCGTAACCGTGGAAAAAACGAATCTAAAGGGGGCGCGCGGGAAGGCGAAAGGGTCTGATGTGCCGCCTTGGCAAAACTGTTGTCGTCCGAGTGTTTGGCCATGTTATCGGCCAACCGCCTTGCCGCGCAATTCGTCCGTTCTGACGTAAGCCATACTAATCGTTGATTTATCCCCGTTTCGCGGACCCCCTGGAAGACTTCGAGCCCATTGGCCGCGCGGGTATGGTCAACAATTTAGCCGCGCAGCATCCGACTCACAACCACCGAGCAAAGATACCATTTGCGAGAAAATATGGTAAAATACGACTGGAAAATATAGGCATATTGGAAGACAATCGATGGTGATCACCATTCGTGGTGGTAGCGCAGGTGGCACGATGACTAGGTGCCGACTACGAAAGACTCTTCTGAGGCGTCGTAATGTGGGTCGAATCTTATGGTGAGTATGCGGAGGGGTTTATGTATCAGTATGCGACAGGAATATTGCTAGCAAATATGTTGGGCCGATTAGGGTCGGGATGGCATCGGTTCAACGTAAGTGGGGTCACGGTGTGGGAGCGGTCGGTATCGAGCAAAGAAAGCACCGACTACCTTTTCGCTTTGAAAACGAGAACGGATGTCCGACTCGTTGTCGAACTGACTCGTAAGGCGGGACACCCTTCAGCCCAAGTGTACTCCAGCACCACACCGATTGACTATCGCATTTTGAACGCAATGGTGACCGTGGATGCAACCCCAAATGTCATCATGAAGGATCTGCGCAGCGGGTGGGTGACGGCCGGAAAGCCAAATTACGATCTTGAATTTCTGACGCACACAGCCGGCGTGGGATTGCCAACTGGACTAAACGACATATCTCGAGTGCAGGGCAAGGGTGGAGTCCCAGAGTGGGAAACCAGTCGTCTCCTGGGCCATCTCGTTCCCACCTCTGGCTATAATCGATTTAACGCTGTTGTGCGTATGCAGGGAGCTCCCCCTTTTAAAACAGAGAAGCCCTCGATACCAGGGTTCCCTTATCTTTCCATAGGTGGTAGCAATGTGTGTGGTCTTTACGTATGCACGCCCAGGCCCATGTATTTCGACGTTCTAACGAGTACTCTTGCAGTGAACGCGGTCGTTGGCTTTGAGAACGCGGGGAACTACCGAATAAATTCGCTGGTCTACCCTAACCGGGTGGACTTCGAATCTCCCTTTGCCTTCTACAACTTCCTAGCTAATAGCCGCTATGCACAATTGGTAGTACGGGCTGAAAATTATCCCGGAGGGGATCGATTCGGTTTTGTTCCCGGGGAAGCCCCTTTTCCGAGAATGTCATTTAGGTATTCTTGGGCTGGAAATAATCCTGAATTATGGAGTTACAGCTTGAACGTTGCCGGTGAATTTTCATTTCACCATACCGTCCACATTGGGCCGGTAGCCATCAAAGGTGTGGGCCCGAATAGGTTGCCGAGCTGGGTAATCCATAAATCGTGGCCGGTGGAAACCTTTGTACAGGCGATGCACGGTTACTCAGGTTCTGAGGGCATCTATTTTTATACAACCCAGGTGGGCCAAACGTGGCCGTGGTTGGAGGGCCTCGCCACGTCGCCGCCGGCCTACCTGTCAGCACCTGCCCTACCTTCCAACCTTCTGTTGAGTTCTGCGAATGGTCCTCCGGTGGGTTTTCGAGGCGATTACACGGCTAACGCTTTAACGGCTCCGAAGCTCTATGTGAGTCCCGTCGACCATTTGGTTCATCTTATTGGAGCCCAAGGGGGCATATGGAACCTAGGACATCATGAATTTGTCCGAGAGGAAAGCTTATCGGGTGGCCAGTATCTTGACGCGTGGATTTTGGAACGGACGCCTAAGAACGCGAAGACGGCACGCCGGGGAGATCCTATTCAAAGCATTTATGCCCTTCCTCCTTACCTCATCTCCATGAAGGGGCACGCCATCGTGGTTAAAAAAGCTTCGGAATCCCTATCCGCCTTTTCGATATCCCCTCCAACCAACCGTGCTTCATGGCTATCGTTCAACCGTCGCGTTGGTCCATACCAGAGCGGTCGGAATCCCCAGAACATGAGTGCTTGGCTATCGGCCTTTCGGGGACCAGCCTTTGAGCTGAATGGAGTTGCGCGGGTGTCGCCCCCGCGCATCCAAGGAAATCGCTTTAGCCTGGTCGTCCATATCTCTCGACCGTTAAAGCTCACCGCCAAAACCTTGGCAGCGCCGCTTATGGCGGTCGTGGGGAATACCAGGCACAAAGCTACCTCGATTCTCCCAGGAGTGTATGTGTTGAACTACAACCAAAAAACCAATTGGACGATACGGGCGGCAAGCGTACCGAAATTATCTGCAAGCATCGTTTCGGGGCCGATACATAGTCTATACGCCAATTCCGTCAAGGCCACGGTGATCAACCATGGGACCAGTGAATGGTACGGAACGCTTCGATTGAAGATGGGAAGCCAAACTGCCGCAACCGATAGGACCTGGATTGGAGGGGCTCATGCCAAAACCATTGGGCTACGGTGGATTCCGAGCACCGCCGGCCGGAAGACATTGTCACTTGAGGCTGACGGTCGCAGCCTGGCCCATGACAAGATTTTGGTGATCGCGACTCCGAGAGGAAGTGTGCAGAGTCTTGGGCCGTTGAGTGTGCCCAAAGGCAGCGCCGCCGACGGTATTGTGGTTGGTTTGATAGGACTTATCACTCTTGGAGGAAGTGTGGTAGCATGGCGACGATTGACGGCGATTTAAGGGCGAAAGCGAGGAGAAGCGAGCCGAACCTGTCTCTTGCCCTTCTTCTGACGGTGGCCCTTTCCTATGCCGCCTACTTCGTTTTACGATTTGGTGGTTTGTGGAGTGAGAATGACACCAGTGTATTTTCAAATATTACCACCCGTATGCTCAGCGCCGGGTCAGTGCTCTTTACTGGACAGTATGTTCATGGCTATGCATATCCAGCATGGCTTGGTAGTCTCAGCCTTCTCACGGGGCTAGCGGTCCCGGTGCTGAGCACCGTGGTTACCCCGTTTATTGGCGTGGTGTTCTTGTTGTTTTTCGCCTATTTGGCTTATTGCCAATGGCTTAAAACTCCACGGATGGCCATGATTGGAGCGTTATTGCTGTTTGGTGCCCCGGACCTGCTATTTGGCGTCTTGCGAGGTAACCATGAGAAACTCACGCTACTGCTGTCTTTAGCCGCCTTTTACGCCTTGATGCGAGGCATCCAGTCGATAGGGAACCAACATATTGGAGAGTACTTAGCGTGGGCATTGGTTCTCTACCTGAGTGTTTTTACCAACGCTACCGTCAATGATTACTTTGCTTCGACCTTTGTCGCGGCCACGGCTGTGGCGTTGGCCGTCGGAACGTGGCTAATGAAGCGTAGCCACAATGAACAGACCGTTCATCCGGCATTTCGGCGTTTGACGCTAGTCGTGGCGGCTAGCTGGCTTTTAATTTTGTGGGTCATGTTTTTTGTTTTCACACCGGCGGGAATAGACTTTCAACTTTTGCGAAGTGCCGTTACGAAGCTGCTTAGCTTATTCTTGACCTTTCATGCTGGTAGCAATCCATACACCTTAGCTAAGTCGCAATGGGCCAATCCCACCATCGTCGCTTTAGTGGCAGCGTTCCGGTGGACGATTTCTCTTGCCTCGTTCCTAATCTGGGTTGCAGCCTTGTGGCAGGTTGTTGTCCAAAAACAGAGATTTGCCTGGTCGCGAATCCTGCTTATTGGACTGTATGGGGCTTTCGGACTAACCATTGCCGTCGCGATTCCCATGGATTTTACCGGACTTGGCGCAGGAACCAACCTGGAAGTAAGGAATTTTACCTTCTTTGTTCTTTTCGCCTCACCTCTGTTGGTGTGGGGGATGTCGGAGGGTCCGGCAAGGAACTTGACAAGGTGGCTTGGAGCATATCGTCCCTTGGGGGGCATGGTGGCACCTGCCATGTTGGTGGGATTCATCGTTATTGGATTGTTCAAAGCGACCCTGGACCCCATCGTCTCCAATCAATGGATGTTTTATCGTCCCTCGGAAAAGCAATCCGTGAGCTTCTTTTGGGCGCATGCTCGGGATTCCTCGCTCTGGAC
This sequence comes from Sulfobacillus sp., assembly GCA_027343695.1. GTDB lineage: Bacteria > Bacillota > Sulfobacillia > Sulfobacillales > Sulfobacillaceae > JAKADJ01. Next base: position 10,468 of record DAHWKJ010000054.1, read on the forward strand.
GGGGCCGGATAATCGTGTTCGCGACATTTGGAATACTTTGACCACGACGGACCCCTATAACAACAGTATTGTCGGCTACGCGATCAATGATCGAGAACGAGATTGGCTTCGATCGCCCGTGGTACTGGCAAACACCGTGGCTCAGGGTATGGCCATTCCCAATTACCTTGCCCAGGACCGCGTCTTTGACGCTGGGGAAGCACAAATCTATCATATCCGTCCTCTCACGATGTTTCAAAACTGACCTTGGAGCGCGACAACCTTCAATGCTACTCACCTATAACTTTTGATCTTGCATTTGGATTTGCCAAGAAAATCTGACCGCTGGTCCGCGAATTTTCCCATGCCTGCGGGCGGGCCTTCAGCGGGTTTGACACGCCCGGAGCGCAGGTTCAAAGGGACTTTCTCTAGCGTGAGCGTGCTTGAACGTCCGATCATTGAACCCAGGAATTTCTGGGGTTAACTAGCTTGGGATCGACCGGCGCGGCTTGGCGGAGCGCGGCGGTCATTGGGTCGGTTTGCCAATTCTGAACCCGGCAGAGACTCTCTCCCATGTTGGGATTGACCTAAGAGGCGGCCCGTACAGCGCAATCATCTTCCAATGCCGACTCTTGGCGGGAGTTGGTACAGAGGCCTATGCGGCTGGTTCGCTTTATTCCCATTTGAACTAAAATTCTTTGTGTAAGCGGAATTGCCAACTCGGTCTCTAAGTGAGGAAATGAACAACAATAGAAGTGGCGAGGTTCTTATGTCTGGGAATCCGTGGGAGGAAATCTCGTGAATGATTTAAAGGTTAATGGTACTAGCGAAATTAACATTCCAACCATCGCGGTGCCTGCGCTCCGCGCGTATACTCCTAAAACAGGTATTGGCCGCCATATTACCTCGTTAATTCGATTTTGGGGCGAGCAGTGCCGGGTTTTAAATGCCGAGTATGTGCGATCACCATTGCCGCTACTCAGGAACTATCCGCTTAAGGTAATAGTACCGCCCGACGCAGATATTTTGCTCATACCCCAGATAACGGGTGCGCAAATTTTAAAGCATATGCGGTCGTGCCCGTCCATCGTGGTCGTGCATGACGTGGGGATTGTGGATTGTCAACCACCCCGCCCTAAAGGGCGGAGCTTGCAGGTGCCTGCCCCAAAGCAGACCCCGCGTCTGGCCGGTTGACGGCGGCCCTACGGGCAATGTTGCCCGCAGCGATGGTGTCGGCAGGCCCAGCGAAGCCACACCCGA